>JBAZOC010000052.1:0-2840 GCA_041648915.1 Candidatus Omnitrophota bacterium | reverse complement strand
ATATATATCTGGCTCTTATTATTTACCATAATATCGGTAATATCCTGGTCGTTAATCAAGTCTTCTAACGGCCCAAGGCCCAAAGCTTCATCAACTATTTCTTTTATGATACTCTCCCTCTCTTCCCGCGAAGAAATCAGGCTCCCTGATTCTTCAGTCAAGGCATTGCTTACTACTTTAACGGTGCGGTCGCGTAAACCCTCAACTTTCGCCAAATCGCCGGCTACCCGGTCTAATCTGCGTAAATCTAATTCCTGGATAATGCGCCTGTGAATGCGCTGTTTTAATTCATCTATCCTTTGCTCAGGGGTCGTCCTTTTTTCAACCGGGATGTGGTGTTTACTTTCTAAAGAAAGGGATTCTAATGTGGCGGACGATGCCTCCTGCAATAATGTTCTCTCCTTAACAAGAGGATGAGCTGCTAAAATCGCTTCCAGTTCCTGTTGAGGTATAAAAAATTCATAGTGGCTGACCAGGTCTTCCGCTAAAACATTAAAGGCTTCGCTGGCGCGGCAACGGGGGCTATCTAGGACTACGGGAATTTGTTTGTTCAGGGCAGAGCCAATAACCCTGCCTTCTGAAGGAATGCGCGCGATTATATCACAAGGTAAAACTTCCTTTACCTCCCGCCAGGCCACGCCTCCCAAGCTTTCCGCCCGGTTTAATATTATTTTCATCATGTTTAACGGGAAGTATAATGACTGAAGCACATCCATTGCTTCTTTCACCTGAGAAACAGAGAGCATATCCGGGTTAACCACCAGCAAAATCAAATTTGTATGCTCTAAGAAAGAAACCAGGAGCCTGGTAAATGTCCTGCCGTTATCAGCGACGATAAAATCATATTCTTTCCTTAAATCGTTCAGGACCAAAGAAACAAATTTATCATCTAAATTAATATCGCGCGTTTGCCCGGCGTGTAATATAAAAGGAGAAAAATGGATACCGCTTGCAGGATGGCGGATAATATACTCTTTGAGGTCTGCCGAAGAATATTTATCTTTACCGCCGGAGAGAAAAAGGCTGCTTAGGGCTTTGGTTGGTTTTAAATTCAATAGCCTGGCCATATCTCCAGGAAGGTCCAAATCCATGTCCAACAGGAGGACTTTTTTGCCCTTAAATTTGTAAGCCAAGGCCACGGCCAAATTGGTAGCAATAAAGGTCTTGCCTACGCCGCCTTTAGTGCTGAATATGGATATAATTTGCGCCATATCGTATTTTATTGTGTCTTATAAACAACAGGTAGGTCTATCCAGAGTTCCTTTTGTTTCATCTCCGGAGGAAAAGGTGAAAAAGGAGCAACTTTCTTAATGGTATCAACCGCGTTCTGGTCAAGTAACGCGGACCCTGAAGATTTTTTGATTTCTATATCCATAAGTTTGCCTGTCCGATAAACACGAAGCGCCAACCTAACGGAGCCCTCTATCTCAGCTTGTTTAGCTGCCCAGGGGTAAGCAAGGTTTTGCCCGATCTGCTGGGAGACTTGGTTAACATATTCGGAGATTGGCGATGTTTTTATTTGCGCGGGTTCCGGCACGGGTGCAGGCTGCTGAATAACATTTTCTTTCTTAGCTTTTGCTTCCTTTGTGATAGCGTCTATTTCTGATTTAACTTTGTCTTTTCCTGTATCCGGATTTTCTTCTTTTTTGGCGGGAGTTTCTTTCTCTTCAGGAGCAGCCGTAACAATATCATCTTTAACCACATGCTCTTTTACGATAGTGGGAGTAAGAGTAATAAACAGTTCTACGTCGCCTTTCTCGCCTGTTCCGCCGCCTATTTTAGTTGTGCGTTTCCTGAAAGCCGCGCCTAAGAACGGAATATTCCCCAGAAAAGGAGTCTTGCGGATATCCTCTTCGGTTTTCTGCTTCTTTAAACCGCCTATGGCCATGGTCTGGCCGTCTTTAAGAAAAAGTTCGGTAGAGGCGTTACGTTTGGTTAATGGATATGCTTTAGCCGTAGGGTCGGCAGTGGTTCCCAGTATATCTGCTGTCCCAACTTCACTTACTTCTACATTTAAAGCAAGCTTAATCTTTTTGTCTTCAGTTACAACTGGCTTTATTTTTAATTTTATGCCAAATTCCTTATAATCCACGCTTGTGCCGGTAGCTCCTGTAGTGGCCGCTACTGTAGTAGTTAATATTGGCTTCTCCCCACCCACCATTAATTCCGCCTCTTTACCGCTCTGGCAGGATAGGCGAGGCTGCGAAAGCACGCGCGCTTTCCCTTCTTGTACCAAGGCGTCTAATGTTAAGGTGAATGCGGACCGGCTTACATTTGTCACTGTGAATAATTTCCCCCATGTAGTGCCGGCTGCCAGCAGCGCCGGAGACCCTACTTCCGTGATAGTGGTAGTGCCTGGCCAGCTGAACCCTAAAGTATCTGTGGCATCTTTGTTTAATTCCAAAACCTGCACATCAATTCCTACAACCGTTTCTTCTTCTTTAACCTGGACGAGATTAATGGTTTTTGCTTTAAGCGAACCTAATCCCACATTAATCCGCTCTACGTCCTGGGATGTTTTTACATCACCCAGAATCATAATCTTACCTTCACTATCCATATTGCGCGTCGTGACATTGGGCAAATTTAATTCTTTTAGCATGCTGTCAATGTGCTGCCGGATGAAGCTCATGTTTTCAAGAAAAACTTCCAGCTGTAACGTGTGCAGGCCCTGCGCGTCTTGCCAAATGAGGCTGGTTGTACCCTGCTCTTTTGCGCTGATAACCATTTCGGTTTTATTTATGGAAGCGATATCGCATACGGCAGGATTGCCGATTGCTACCCTCGTAGGATTATCCACTGCAATGGCCTTAACGTTTCCTTTATATAAGGTCATGATT
>JBAZOC010000051.1:0-2895 GCA_041648915.1 Candidatus Omnitrophota bacterium | reverse complement strand
TGCTTTCCATTCAGGTAGCGGTGAATGTGGCGATGAACCTGGGGTTGGCTCCGGTAGTAGGGATACCTCTGCCCTTAATGAGCTACGGCGGCTCATCTATCCTGGTTACTTTTATCGCGCTGGGGATTTTGGCGAATATAGATAAGACAAGAGCGGTATTCTAGAAATAAAGGGGACGGTTCTATTTTTCCGTCCTCAATTTCCAGAAAAATAGAACCGTCCCCTTTATTTTAAAAAATGTATGAAGACCTCTTACTGAAAGTAAATAAGCCTGCCCAATATATTGGCCAGGAGTTTAACAGCGTAAAAAAAGATTTTACAGCCGCGAATATCAAATTCGCTATCAGCTTTGCCGACCTGTATGAAGTGGGGATGAGCAACCTGGGCCTGCGGATCATTTACGGGCTTTTAAACAGCGTTCCGGACGTTGCCTGCGAAAGATTTTTTTCCCCTAATCAGGATATGGAAGACCTGCTGCGCCTGGAAAATCTGCCCTTGCTTTCTCTTGAGTCGCAGCGCAAGATGGCTGAGTTTGACCTGGCGGGTTTTTCTCTGGGTTCAGAGTTAGATTACACCAATGTTTTGAATATCCTGGAGCTCGGGGGTATTCCTTTAAGGTCAACTGAGCGCGATCACCGTTACCCTTTGATTATCGGCGGAGGGCCCTGCACGCTTAACCCGGAACCGATGCACGCCTTTTTTGATTTTTTCTTTATCGGAGAGGCGGAGGAAGCGGCCTTAGAAATAATTGACCTTTATCGTAAATATAAAGATGAATATAAAGCAGGCAGACTCAGTAAAGAAGAGTTATTACTAAAGTTTGCGCAGATTGAAGGGGTTTATGTTCCTTCGCTTTATGAGGTTTCCTATGACAGCCAGGGCAAGATCGGGAAATTTCAGCCAAAATTCAGTTCTGTCCCGGCTAAGATTAAAAAGCGTTTCGTAAAAGACCTGAATTCGGCTTATTACCCTAAGGATTGGCTCCTGCCGTATGTTCAGATAATCCATGACCGTATTTCTTTAGAGATCATGCGCGGCTGCCCTAACCGCTGCCGTTTTTGCCAGGCGCGGCAGCAATATTTTCCGCTCCGGCTAAGGGATGCGGAAAACGTATTAAATTTAGCCGAAGAGCTTTATTGCCGCACCGGTTACGATGAGATCTCATTAGGCGGGCTTTCAGTCAGCGAACATCCCCAGCTGGAAAAAATTCTTAAAGAGCTTATGGGTTTATTTGATACCAAAGCAGTGAGCCTGTCTTTACCGTCGGTAAAAGCCAGGTCGTTAGTGGGTGATGTCTCTTCTTTGATCGCCAAGGTCAAAAAAACCGGGCTTACTTTTGCTCCGGAGGCAGGAAGCGAACGCTTGCGCGATATCTTAGCTAAAGATTTTAACAGCGCAGAATTTTTTAAGTCGCTGGAACAGGCGTATACTGCCGGTTATCAGCATGTAAAACTTTATTTTATGATCGGCCTGCCCGGCGAAAAAGAAGAGGACCTGGACGCGATCATTGAATTTTCCCGCAAGGTTTCTGATTTGAGGAGAAATAGCGGCAAGCCCGCAGCCGGGGTAAATGTGAGTATTAATACGCTGATCCCCAAGCCGCATACCGCGCTGCAATGGTTTCCGATGCAGGATTTAGAGGAAATAAAGCGTAAGCAGGAATATTTAAGGGAAAAGGCCAAAAAATACCGGCGGCTTAATTTGAGTTTCCATAACTGCGCAATGAGTGTTTTAGAAGGCGTGCTTTCGCGGGGAGACAGGAGATTGTCCGAAGTCATTTACGCGGCTTTTAAAAGCGGGGCGAAATTCGACGCCTGGAGCAATTACTTTTATTTTGATAAATGGCTCGCTGCCTTCAATGATTTAAAGATCGAGCCGCAGTTTTATATGAGCCAAAAAGATACTGGAGAGACCCTCCCCTGGGATTTTATTGATACAGGAGTGGCTAAGGAAGCATTGCTCTCTGAATTTGATAAAGTTATTGCTAGGCAGTAAGTTCAGTAGTATAATTTAGCCTGATAACGAGGAGAGATAATGACGGGCAACAACAAAATTTTATTTATCTGCGATGATAACGACTTATCCAGATACTTGATCGAAAAATTAATGATTGATGGCGGCTATTTTGTGACTATCGAGCCGACTAGCCAAAAGGGGCTGGCTTCTTTCAGAGAGAATGGATTTGATATTGTTATTACCCGGGCAAAGCTGCCTGATTCCAACCCGTTGGACCTGGTCAGAGAACTTAAAAAGGCTGACCCGGATTGCGTGATCATCGCGCTGCTGGATGAGCATAAGCAGGAGGTGGTGGAATACCTGTTCAGCCTGGGGGTTTATGATGTTATAGCCAAACCGATCAACCTGGATAAATTATTTTTTCTGGTGCGCAAAGGCATAGATATGCACACCCTCATGGCGGTTAACCGCAGGCTTTCTCAGGGGTTAAAAGAGAGTAACTTGGCGCTAGAAAAACAGAATAGCCTTTTAGCTAAAAGAATAGAAGATTCTACTAAAAACCTCACCCGTCTTTATGAAGATCTACGCTCTACCTACATGCGCACGATCAAGGTCTTGGCGCAGGCAATAGATGCGCGCGACCATTATACCCACAGCCACTCTGAAAATGTCGCCAGGATCGCCGTGATCATCGCTTCGGAGATGGGGCTTTCGGCTAAAGACATTGAGACTATTCGCCAGGCCTGCGAACTGCATGATCTAGGCAAGATAGGCGTGGAGGATTGTATATTAGGCAAGACATCGGCTTTGACGGATGAGGAATGGAAACAGATCCGCCGGCATCCGCAAATCGCCGTCCAGATACTTGAGCCGCTGACTTTTTTAAACGAGGTAATTGAATTGGTCAGGCAGCATCATGAGCATTATAACGGCACAGGC
>JBAZOC010000050.1:0-2898 GCA_041648915.1 Candidatus Omnitrophota bacterium | reverse complement strand
CGTTTGTTATGAGTTCTTTGATTTTTTCCTTTACTTCCGCTAAGGCAGGGGCTTCTGCCGGTTTATTTTCTTTAAGGGCATAGGCATAGTATGTATTATCTACTTTTGCCACGGGAGCAGGCAGGCCTTCTTTCAGGGTTAAGATTAAGTTTAAAGTTTCCTGCGGTATTTTTAAAGCAGCGGGAGGCGCGTATTGTTTGAATAAGCCGGTTTCTTTTTTGGGCAGATTAAGTTCTTTGGATATTTTATCTAAATCGTATTTTTTGTTTATTAAATCCGTAATCTTCTTTGATTCTTCATCTGATTCGGTAAGAATATATTCCAGATTGAGGCTGGGGGGCTCTTTAAATATATCTTTGTTTTTGTCATAATAGACGGAGATTTCTTTATCGTCAGGATTAATTTTCTTGGCAAATTCCGCGAATAAGGCGGCGATATAATAGATACTTAATTCCTCATTGTTTTTCAGCCATTCCTGGCGTATTTGGCTGTCTTCTATCTTAACCCCATCGGTAACCTGGCTATAAAGTTTAGCCAAGATCAAGTTTTGGCGCAGCTGTTCCTCAAATGCGCGCGGCTGCAGGCGAAAGACATACCGCAGGATTTCTACGTAGGTCTTATTATCAAATGCGGATTTCTTTTGAAAATAAGGCATTTTCTGAATGGTTTCGATAACTTCTTTGTCGCTTATATTTATCTTGCGTTTCTTTGCCTCTTGTAAGAGCACTAATCTTTCCCAGGCCTGCCCTTCTAAATTCAGGTATTTTTCAATCTTCGGGAAGTTATCCCCGAACTGCATGATTGCGGCTGTCCTTGTGGCAGCTATCGCTTTTCTAAATTCCAGGTTGGATACGTTTTTGCCGAAGATCTTGCCGGCAGGCGTATTTTCTTCCTTGCTGCGGCTTGAGCTGCCAAAACCCCAAAGGGTAAAAGCAGGGATGATGATTATGGCAAGGCCTATCCAGACTTTCTTTGCTGTTTTTTTATCGCGTAAGATTTTTAACATTTGTTCCTCCTGTTAAACATTAATTATAAGCTAAATATCGCCAATTGCAATAATCATTATTTGCCAGCGCAAAAAAGTAAAAATAATATTGACAACTTTGGAGAATATGGTATATTTTTAATGTATACAGCGTTGTAACAAAGACATTGAAGTCTTCTGGCGAACTTTCGGCGGAAGGCTTTTTTGTTTTTAGACTATGGCGTCCTTTACCCTTGAAGGCAGGGTAGGGACGTTTTTGTTTTTCCGATTAGCGGCTGGGTAAGATGAGGGTTAAAATATGAGTTTTGAAGAGTTGCACTATAAATTATCGCCGACCATAAAAAGAATTGCTTACCGGCTAAACGGGCATTACCGTTCGTTCAACCATGATGACCTATATCAGGAGGCGACAATCCATCTCTGGAGCAGCTTCCTGAAGGGTGAGCTTGGAGATAAGACAGACAGCTATATTTTACAGGGATGTTATTTCCACCTGAAGAATTATATACGTAAAGTTAACGAGCGTTCAAATATTGTAAGTATTGATACGGCTTTGAACACGGAGGATGAGGCGACTATGGAGGATGTCCTTGGCGGTTATTGGGCTTGCCAGGATTGCCGGCAGGAGCTGCATAATAAACTTTTAGCCCAAAGCATCATGGATAACGGCTTTAACCCAAGAGAGAAAAGGCTGCTTTATTACTTTAGCCAGGGGCTGACTACCAGGGATATAGGTAAGCGCATGAGCGTATCGCATGTCAGCGTAGTAAAGATGATGCGCAAGATCAGGGCCAAGTCTCAAAAACACCTGGATAGAATTTAGTTACCAGTTTTAAGTATTTTTTACTTGTATTAGTGTAAGGCACATTGAAGTGTGAGAATTAAACACGGGCGTTCTATGATAATAGAGCGCTTTTTTGTTTTCAAAAGACGCAGGCGTCTAAACCATTCTTTAAGAGCGGGCTAGGCGCCTTCTCTTTTTATAGGAGGGAATAATGGAAAAGCTTAAAATCAGTTTACTCTTATGTTTAATCTCAAGTGTATTGATGTTGTGCCCGGCGCATGCCGCTGAAGAGGGGCTTTTGGACGGGATTTTGTCAAATACGGGCATAGAAGTATCAGGGGACCTGGCTTTCAATTCCATATATATGTGGAGAGGCATAATGCTGGATGGCGATGCCGTAGTCCAGCCGGGTTTTTATGTGCGCAGCCCGGAATCAAAGTTTGGCAGGATAAAAGTAGGGATATGGCTTAATCACGACCTGCAAAACAAGGATAATTTAAAATCCAGCGAAACAGATTATATTTTTGATTATACCTATAGTTTTCCCAGCGTGGCCCTTTCTACCGGGTTTACTTATTATGATTTCCCTGATGCCGCGCCCAGCGATGGCGCGCCGAGAGGTTTTAGCCGCGAAGTCTATGGTGGAGTAACTTTTACCAAACTGTTACTTTCTCCGGCTATCTATTATTATTATGATTTCGGCAAGAAAGAGGATGGTGGAGGCGAAGGCAGCTATACGGTACTTAATCTATCCCACAGCATACCGTTTATTGTGAAGAAATACAAAATGAGCCTGGATTTCTCAGGCCACGTAGGTATGAATAACAAACAATATTATCGCGGCAAGGGCGGTGATGCGGCCTTGGGCGCAGGCATTACTGTTCCGTTATTAAAGAATTTAACTTGTAAGCCCAATATTAATTATTCTGTGCCCTGGGGAAATCTTAGCGACAAGAATAACGGTAACCAGAAAAACAGGTTATACGGCGGAGTTTATCTAAGCTATGTATTCTAATCTTTGGGAGCGCAAGAACATGTTTATTCGGAGGTTAATTATGAGAAGAAAATTGAAAGAGTGGTTCAGCGGTGCCAGGACAGCGGTAATGGCTGTTATGATAGGTTTGTTTGT
>JBAZOC010000049.1:0-3077 GCA_041648915.1 Candidatus Omnitrophota bacterium | reverse complement strand
AGGTGTTGGAGAAATTCTTGAGGGTAATGCACCCGTTTATGCCTTTTATAACCGAAGAAATATGGCATAAGCTTCCCGGAGACAGAGATTCTATTATGCTTATGCCCTGGCCGCATTTACAGGAGGATTTAATTGATAAAAAGACGGAGTCAAAAATGGCAATTGTTTTTGAAGCCATTACTACAATCCGGATGATGCGCTCAGAATTAAAAATTCCTCTGCAGAACAAAATCAATGCCGGAATATGCGTAAATAATAAGGCAAAAAAAGATTTGTTCCTGTCAATGGATTCGCTTATACGCGGTATGTCCAGGTTAGAGTCGTTAAACATCGCAGAAGATTATTCTCCCGGTAACGCCCAGTATGTAAAAGTTTTAAAAGGCATGACCATAGTTATCCCGTTATCAGGCGTAATTGACGTTGATAAATTAAGGAAAGAGAAGGAAGATGAAATAAAAAAAGTAGAATCAGAAATTAAAGCCAAGAAAGGTATCCTGTCTAACGAAAATTTCGTAAAAAGGGCGCCGAAAGAGATTGTGGATAAAGAAAAAATAAGGCTGGAAGAACTTAAAAAAACGTTACAGGAGCTGAAAGGAATTAAAGATGGACTCAAATAAGAAATCTGCGTCAAAGCAGGATTTAGGGCTGGACCCTGTAAAGTTGGATACTATTATCCGCCATGCTTTAGTTGAAGATATCGGCAAGGGAGATATAACAACGCAGCTGACTATTCCTAAAGATAAGAGGATTGAGGCGGAAGTAGTTGTAAAAGAAGACTGTATAATCTGCGGATTAAAAGTCGCAGAGCGGGTTTTTGATATCAGCGACAAAGGCATAGATTTTAAGCTGCTTGTTAAAGAAGGCCAGGCCGTCAAAAAGGGAAAGAGCGTTATAAAACTCTCGGGGTTGGCCGGCAGCATTTTAACCGCAGAGAGGGTAGCGCTTAATTTAATGAGTATGCTTTCAGGGATAGCCACCAAGACAAGAGAATATGTAAAAGAGATAGAGCCCTACAAAGTAAAGATTACCGATACCCGTAAAACTATCCCCGGCCTTAGGGAGCTGCAAAAGTATGCTGTAAGGATCGGCGGCGGGCACAACCACAGGATGGGGCTGGATGAGATGGTATTGATTAAAGACAATCATATCAAAGTAACGGAAGGCTACACTAAATTACCGAGTATCCCAAAAGGTTTTAAAATTGAAATAGAAACCCAAAACATTGAAGAATTTAAACACGCCCTCAAGTTTAAGCCCAATGTCATAATGCTGGACAATATGGACTTAAAACAGATAAAACAGGCAGTCCAGATCAGGAACAGCACCGAATTTACCAGCCATCATCTGCCCACCAAATTAGAGGCTTCGGGGGGTATAGATATTACTAATGTAAAACAGATTGCTGCTAGCGGCGTAGATATGATTTCTATCGGAGAACTCACCCATTCTTTTGCTTCTACCGATATATGCTTAGAAATATTATAATTTAATGGATGGTTTCAAATTAGTATCGGATTACAAGCCCTGCGGCGACCAGCCCCGGGCAATTGAAGAATTAGCGGTATCAATTTCTTCAGGGAAACGATACCAGACATTACTCGGCGTTACCGGCAGCGGAAAAACCTTTACTCTGGCCAATGTCATCGCCAAAATAAACCAGCCGACGCTGGTAATCTCCCACAATAAAACCTTAGCGGCGCAGTTGTATTCGGAATTTAAAGAATTCTTCCCGCATAACGCCGTAGAGTATTTCGTCAGTTATTACGATTATTACCAGCCGGAAGCGTACATACCTTCTACAGACACGTATATAGAGAAAGATTCGTCTATCAATGACAGGTTAGACCGCCTACGCCTTTCAGCGACTACATCACTCATGTCGCGCCGCGATTGTTTAATTGTAGCTTCGGTATCCTGTATATATAACTTGGGCTCGCCCGAGGATTACCGGGATTTTCTTGTTTTTGTTGAAAAAGGGCGTGTTTTATCGCGTGACGATTTAGTTTTGAAACTTATCCAGATACAGTATGAAAGAAATGATTATGAATTTATACGCAGCCGCTTAAGGGTAAGAGGGGATGTCGTGGAGGTTTTTCCTTCTTATGAAGAGACAGCGCTAAGGATAGAGTTTTTAGGGGATAAGATAGAGAAAATTTCCGAAATAAATCCGGTTTCCGGGGAGGTATTGAATTCATTAGAGAGAATAGCAATATACCCTGCAAAACATTTTATATTTTCCGGTGATAAACTTGAAGGTGCGCTTAAGTCCATTGACGCGGAATTAAAAGAGAGGTTAGAGGTTCTGAAGAGCCAAAATAAATTACTGGAAGCCCAGCGCCTGGAATCCCGCACAAGGTATGATATGGAGATGCTCAAAGAAATAGGGTATTGCCACGGCATTGAGAATTATTCGCGGCATCTATCCGGCAGGCCAGCCGGCTCAAGGCCGTATTGTTTAATTGATTATTTCCCGAAAGGCTTCCTGACTATAATAGACGAGTGCCACGCGACTATACCGCAGATAAGGGGTATGTATGAAGGCGACCGCGCCAGAAAAAAAGTCCTGGTAGAATATGGTTTCAGGCTGCCATCGTGTTTAGATAACAGGCCGCTTAAATCTGAAGAATTTGAGGGCCTTGTAAAACAGGAGATATTTGTTTCCGCCACTCCCGACGAAGACCAGATAAAAAAGAGCCAGGGGGAAGTCATTGAACAGATTATCCGGCCTACCGGTTTAGTTGACCCAGAGGTTATTATCAGGCCTACACAAGGCCAGATTGAGGATTTGATTGAAGAGGTAAAAAAACGCGCGAAAAAGAACGAGCGGGTATTAGTGACCACTCTTACCAAAAGAATGGCTGAAGACATAACTACTTATTTACAAGATAAGGGATTAAAGGTAAGATATCTACATTCAGAAATTCAGACTATTGAGCGTTCAAAAATCCTGCGGGAATTAAGGCAGAAGAAATTTGATTGTTTGGTGGGGATAAACCTTTTGAGGGAAGGCCTGGATTTGCCGGAAGTTGAGTTTATTGGAATTCTTGATGCAGACAAGGAAGGTTTTTTGCGCAGTG
>JBAZOC010000048.1:0-3160 GCA_041648915.1 Candidatus Omnitrophota bacterium | reverse complement strand
GCGAAGTAAAAGGAAAGCTTGACAATAAACGTTATGATATTTATGATGTGTTGAAAGCTACCTTCCCCGCGGGCACGGTTTCCGGCAGCCCCAAGATCCGCGCAATGGAGATTATCGACGAGCTGGAAAATACCCGGCGCGGCCCTTATGCCGGATGCGTGGGGTACTTTAGCTTTTCGCATAATATGGATACCTGTATTAATATAAGGACTATTCTTATTAAAGGTAAGAACGCCTATATTCAGGCAGGCGCAGGGATCGTAGCGGATTCCGTACCGGAAAAAGAATATTTTGAGACAGTGAGCAAGGCTAAGGTCTTGATGGAAGCGATTGTAAAATAAAAAGGAGGAAACACTAATGGCAGTGCATATTCGTTTAAGGAGAATCGGTAAAAACCCCAAAGGCAAGCCGCATTTTCGCCTGGCCGCTTATGATGAACGCAGCGGACGGGACGGCAGGGTCTTAGAAGAGCTCGGGTTTTACGTACCCACCACCGGACAGGTAAAGTTAAAGGCAGAGCGTATCCAGTATTGGATTAAAAACGGCGCTCAGTCTTCCCAGACCGTTAAGAGCTTACTTAAAAAGGAGAAGAAAAATGCAACCACAGTCAGCTAGCCCTATAATGAACTTTGTTCCGCTGATTCTTATATTTGTAATTTTTTATTTTATGCTTATCCGGCCGCAAAGGCAGAAAGAAAAAGAGCACCAGAAGACTTTGAGTAACCTTGCTAAAAATGACGAGGTGGTTACTTCCAGCGGTATACATGGTACCATCGTCAATGTCAAAGAGAAGACAATAACCTTGAGAATAGACGACAATGTGAAGATTGAATTGGAAAGGAACTGCGTAGCGTTCGTTAAAAAAGCGGTTCATCCGGTAGCCTAACCTAAAGAGAGAGCAAGAGTGGAGAAAAAACTTTTTTATAAGTCTATTTTCATACTGGCAATCCTGGGGTTGTGTATATATTTTACCTTTCCTTTAGATAAAAGGATAAACCTGGGTTTAGATTTAAAAGGAGGAATGCACCTTTTACTTAAGGTGGATACCGGAAAAATCCCGGAGTACGCCAGGGAAGACGCGGCTGAGCGGGCTATGGAGGTTATCCGCAAGAGAATAGATAACTACGGTGTGCGCGAGCCCCTGATTCAAAAACATGGGATTGATGAGCTAGTAGTGGAACTTCCGGGTTTTACGGACAGGGAGCGCGCCCGGGAGCTGATCGGTAAGGTCGCCTTGCTGGAATTCAAATTAGTCTCTTCCGACCCGGAGGGCTTAAAAGAGGCTTTAGCCGGCAGGATCCCCGAAGGCTATGAATTAAAATATACGCAGGATGATAATACCCCGTTATTGGTAGAGAAGAACGCGTCCCTGATAGGAGAGGCGTTAACTGATGCCAGCGTGCAGTTTAGCCAGAGCCAGTTTAATGAGCCGGTAGTCTCTTTACGTTTCAACGCCGAAGGCGCCAAAAAATTCGCTGCGGTCACCGCCGCTAATATTGGAAAAAGACTGGCCATTGTTTTAGACGGTAAAGTCCAGTCTGCTCCGAATATCCGGGAAGCCATTCCTTCGGGCGAGGCGGTAATCAGCGGCAGGTTTAACGTTGAGAATGCCCAGGATCTGGCCAACGTGTTAAGGTCAGGCGCCCTGCCTGCCCCGCTTTATATTGAAGAAGAACGGACAATCGGGCCGCTCCTGGGCCAGGATTCTATCAATAAGGGGATCCGGGCTACCCTCATCGGTGGAATCTTCGTCTTTATCTTCATGGCGGCTTATTACCTTTTGGCGGGCCTGGTCGCTAATGTCGCCTTATTATTTAACTTATTTGTAATCTTGGGAGTATTAGGCGCTTTGCCTTATTTATTGCCGGAATTTGCCGCTACTTTAACTTTACCGGGCATAGCCGGTATGGTCTTATCTTTAGGTATGGCGGTAGATGCGAATATTTTAATTGACGAGCGTATCCGGGAAGAACTATCCCTGGGAAGGAATTTACGCGCTGCCATAGCTAACGGTTATTCCAAGGCCTTTAGCGCGATTTTTGACTCTAATCTAACCACTCTTTTTGCGGCGCTTATTTTAATCTGGCTGGGGACAGGCTCCATAAAGGGCTTTGGCGTGACCCTGACCATAGGTTTAATGGCGAGCATGTTTACCGCGATAGTGGTGACGCGTACCATATTTGAGATCCTCATGAGTTTAGGGTGGCTTAAACATGGGCTGCCTATGCTTAAATTAATCGGCCAGACTAAGTTTGATTTCATCGGTAAGCGCCGGATTTTCTACGCTATTTCGCTGGTTGTCATCATCATCGGGCTTTCCGTGTATTTTAAAAAAGGGAGTAGTGCCTACGGCATAGATTTTGCCGGAGGCTCAATGCAGGAGTATGGTTTTAAAGCAACTCCGGATGTGGATAAAATACGCGAGGTATTAAAAGCTATAGGCTTAGGCGATGCTTCTATCCAGCAGTTTAAGGACAATCCTAAAGCGGTTTTAATCCGTACTATTGAAGATAGGAGCGAGATTTTGACCGGTAAATTAAAAGAGGTTTTTCCTGAGCAGGATATTCAAATTTTAAGGATTGAGCGCGTCGGCCCTGTAGCCGGGGAACATTTAAAAGCCAAAGCCTTCTGGGCCCTGGTCTGGTCATTGATCATTATACTGATTTACGTGGCTTTCAGGTTTAAGCATGTGAATTTTGCCGTTGCCGGCGTAGTCGCTCTTCTGCATGATGTATTGGTAACGTTGGGTTTTCTGGTTATTACCGGCCGGCCGATCGACCTCTTGACGATTACCGCTTTTTTGACGATCGCGGGTTTTTCGATCAACGATACGATTGTTATTTACGACCGGGTCAGGGAAAATATGCGCCTTTATCCGAAACACAGCCTTTACGAATTGATTAACCTGAGTGTAAACCAGACGCTCTCCAGGACCATACTTACTTCAGCGGTAACTTTGTTAGTCGTTCTGGCTATTTTCTTCTTCGGTGGAGAAGTATTGCATAATTTCGCTTTTGCCTTACTCGTAGGTTTTATTTCAGGCGTATATTCTACGGTTTATATTGCTTCGCCTTTAGTCCTTGCCTGGGGCCGCAAAAAGCCAAGATAGACAAATATGTTTAAATCCCTGAAACTATACTCAGGGTTAGAGGTTGAGCTG
>JBAZOC010000047.1:0-3233 GCA_041648915.1 Candidatus Omnitrophota bacterium | reverse complement strand
TGGATATAGCGGTAAGTATAGTTACTTTGATTTTACTGTTCCCTGTATTTATAGCTATAGCTGTTTTAATCAAATTGGACAGCCAGGGTCCTATTTTTTATGTTTCAAAGCGCTGCGGCAAAAAAGGCAGCGTTTTTAATATGTATAAATTCCGTTCGATGGTCAAGGGCGCAGAAAAACAACGGGATGCGCTAAGCGATAAATCTGATGTGAAGGGACCGATATTCAAGATTAAGAAAGATCCCCGCCTTACCAGGGTAGGCAGGGTATTGAGGAAATACAGCCTGGATGAGCTGCCTCAGTTATTTAACATCCTTAAAGGTGACATGAGTTTAGTCGGGCCAAGGCCTTTTCCTGAGGCCGAAAGCAATAAGATTGAATACCAGCATATACCGAGGTTAAATATCCGGCCGGGGGTAACGGGCCTGGCTCAGGTAAAAGGAAGATCCAATTTGAAGTTTAACCAATGGATGCGTTGGGATATTTGGTATGTGGAAAATTGGTCCTTGGGTTTGGACGTAAAGATCCTTTTATGGACTATTCCGGCAGTGCTTAAGGGAAGAGGGGCGTATTAAATTGAATAAAGATAAGGCTTATGTTTTTTTTGATTCAGTAGCTAAAATCGGCATAGGAGGAGTTTTGTTTTTCATACCGATTTCACACGCACTGATTAATTTATTTGCAGGATTATCTTTATTAGGTTTTACCGGTAAAAAAATCATTAAGCCTGATTTTCAATGGCTAAAGACAGGGCAAAACATATGTCTTGCCATATTCTTCTTTTTTATAGCATTATCTTTAATTAATAGCGGTAGATACATTGATAAGAGCTTGATCGCCTTGTTCTTCAAATGGGGGAAATATGTTATTTTGTCCTTAATAATTCAGGATTTAATTAGATCAAGAAAAGATGTTTTGATCTTTGTGTCTATCTTTATTTTTTCAGCCGGCTTAGTGGCTCTTTCGGGAATGACGCAATTGTTCTGGGGCGTAGAGTTTTTGCGGGGAAGAGAGATTTCAATTATGAAGGGCGGGTTCCGGGCGATTACCTCGAGTTTTAACCATTGTAATGGCCTGGGAGCGTATTTAATTATCCCTTTCTCCGTTTACCTTGCTTTTCTCAAGGCGCCGCATAAGCTTAAGCCAGGATGGTATTCTCTTGTGTTATTCTTAGGGGTAATTTCAGTTTTTTGCATTTTTTATACCTATTCGCGAGGCACCTGGATAGGCGTATTGGCGGTATTGTTGACAATGCTTATTATTTCCAAAAAGCTGCCGGTTTTTTTTATAATTATTATCACAGGTATTTTTTTCGTTATCCCTGAATTCCGGCAGGTGTTTTTCTCTATTTTTAAAACCGGTGGAGACGCGGACCGTTTTCAATACTGGCAGGTAGCTATCAGTATGTTTAAGGAAAATCCGTTCATTGGCAAGGGTCTGGGGACTTTTATGGCGCATTTCTCAACTTATGTGCCAAGCCTGAATATTTCTTACGCGCACAATTGTTTTTTACAGATTCTAGCCGAAAGTGGCATATTCAGCCTGCTGGTTTTTTTAAGTTTTGTATTTTCAGTTTTATACGCGGGTATAAAGAAGTTTACTGCTACCAGGGACCCTGTTCTATTGGGGGGGATATGCGGCATATGCGGATTCTTGGCTCATAGTTTTTTTGAGGTGAGCCTTTATTCTTTAGCGCTGGCTGTGCTTTTTTGGCTGTGGATAGGCATAGTATCCGGGCTTAGTTCTCTGGAAGAGTAAGTAAAAGACAGGAGAAAAATATGAAAGTAGTGATCTTGGCAGGAGGAAGAGGCACAAGGATCAGCGAAGAGACAGGGAGTATTCCTAAACCGATGGTAGAGATCGGGGGCAAACCCATCATCTGGCATATTATGAAGATCTATTCGCATTTCGGATTTAATGATTTTATTATTTGCCTCGGGTACAAAGGCTATATGATCAAGGAGTATTTTTCGCATTATTTCCTGCATATGAGCGATGTGACTATTGATTTAAAAAAGGGCGGTGTTAAAGTTCAGGCTACTTCATCTGAGCCCTGGAAGGTTACTCTTGTGGATACCGGCCTGGATACGATGACCGGCGGCCGCCTGATGCGTGTGCGTAAATATATAGGCAATAAGACATTTATGATGACTTATGGTGACGGAGTAAGCGACGTAAATATTAAAGAACTGCTTAAATTTCATAAGCGTAGTAGTAAGCAGGCGACAGTTACCGCAGTGCAGCTTGCCGGAAGGTTTGGAGCTTTAAATATGAAAGAAGGAGGAATTGTCAATTCCTTCCTTGAGAAGCCAAAAGGCGACGGCTCCTGGATTAATGGCGGGTTCTTTGTGCTTGAGCCGGAAGTTTTTGACTATATCAGCGGAGACGATTGCGTATGGGAGTTTGATTCTTTAAAAAATATGGCGGCGGATAAAAAATTGGCCGCGTTTAAGCATAATGGTTTCTGGAAATGTATGGATACGCTTAGAGACAGGTCAGAGTTAGAGGCGTTTTGGAATAGCGGCAAGGCGCCCTGGAAAAAATGGAAGGTTTAGGGGACGGTAATGGATAAGCATTTCTGGAAAGGGGAAAAAGTATTAATTACGGGTTTTGAGGGCTTCCTTGGTTCTAACCTCACCAAAGCGCTGCTTTGTTCCGGAGCCAAAATTTATGGTTTGGATATCAAGGTCAAAAGGAAGGATACTATCTTAACTCCGGCTGATTATAAGAGATTAACCGTTATTAAGGGCAGCGTTGCTGATTATAAGTTAGTAGAGGGGATTATACGCCGGAATAAGATCAATGTTATTTTCCATCTGGCGGCAGAGGCTATTGTAGGAAAGTGCCTCAATGATCCGTTATGCGCCTTTTCTACGAATATTAAAGGCACCTGGAATATCCTGGAAGCCTGTAGGGGTTTAAAAAGTATCCGGGCAATTATTATAGCTTCCAGTGATAAGGCCTATGGCAGCCATCAAAAATTGCCTTATACGGAAGAAGCTCCTTTACAGGGTAGGCATCCATATGATGTATCCAAGAGCTGCGCAGACCTGCTTGCGGATACCTACGCCCATACTTACAAGCTGCCGGTTGCGGTTACCCGCTGCGGTAATATCTATGGGTCCGGGGATTTTAACTTCTCCCGCCTTGTCCCGGACGCTGTCCGGTGCGCGCTTAAGGGCAAGAAGCTTTTAATCCGCAGTGACGGTAAGTTTACGCGCGATTATGTTTTT
>JBAZOC010000046.1:0-3345 GCA_041648915.1 Candidatus Omnitrophota bacterium | reverse complement strand
TATAAATATCCGGTATTTTTTCCTGGCATCCCGCGATAAACATAGTAAGCATGATTATAGTCATCGCCCCGTACGGCCATTTGCGCATTTTTTCTCCCGAATTAGATCCTGCCCAATATTTGCCTTAACTTCTGCAGGTCGCTTTCAGAATACTCCCGCCATTTATTGACGGCATTACGCCTGGCCTTGGGGAATATCCCCTTTTTCTCGTAGCGCAGGAGGGTCTGTTTCGACACTCCCAGCATTTGCGCTGTCTCGACTGTGTTTAAGATTTTTCTGGTCATACGCTTAGATCCTGCCCAGTATTTGCCTTAACTTCTGCAGGTCGCTTTCAGAATACTCCCGCCATTTATTGACGGCATTACGCCTGGCCTTGGGGAATATCCCCTTTTTCTCGTAGCGCAGGAGGGTCTGTTTGGACACTCCCAGCATTTGCGCTGTCTCGACTGTATTTAAGATTTTTCTGGTCATGGTTTGCTGCTACCTTCTAGCATCTTATACCCTTTGATACTATTTGATACGGTTTAAATATACTATATAACCCTAAATCCCCTTTTTGTCAAGTAAAATCTTTTGAGGCGCTAAGGATTTGTTTGAACATGCGTAACTATGGGTTGGTGTTTATTTTATGGTGTTATTTTTGCATATGTAAATAGCACGACAGTTTACTCTTGACAGCCGGGGGGGGGGAGTAGTAAACTTAAACAATTGTTACATATACCTAATATTAAGTATATATAGCGTGTTCTATAATAGATGAGCACAGGTATTTCACATTATGGGGATATGATATTATTTGAACTGCTATAGTAAGCCAGGAATTTTTAGTCTTAAAGGAGTGCTTTATGAGTATGTGGCAGGAGGTTATAAATTTAGAAAATTATAGGCTTAATTTTAATAATTATTATGCCATTAGCGGCTTATATAATGCTTTCTTTGCCTTTTTGTTTAGCACGTTTATTTACGCAAAGAATCGGAGGAATCTTACCAATATATCTTATGGGATCTTTGGATTTTTTGTAGGAGTTTGGTGTTTTTCTTACTTTTTATGGCAAATATCTATTACGGAGAAAACGGCGTTATTTTGGAGCAGGGGATTGATGGCTGGCGCCATGTTTATTACGATCGCTTATTATCACTTCATTGTTAGTTATCTTAATCTTATTCAAAAGAAAAAAAACAGTATTATTGTTGGATATTTAATATTTTCTGTTTTTTTCGTTTTTAACTTTACTTCCCTGTTTGTGCCGGAAGTAAGGCCGATCTTGGGCTTTCGATTTTGGCCTAAGGCAGGCGTTTTATTTGCGCCATTTTTAGTGTTTTGGTTTTTTTACGCCCTATACGCGCTGTATTTATTATTAAGGATGTATAGGACCTCAAGCGGCAATGCCAAGAATCAAGCGAGATTTATTCTGATAGGTATGTTTTTTGCTTACGCGGGAGGGTCCACAAATTATCTCCCCTGGTACGGCATTGAGATCATGCCTATCGGAAACTATTTTTGTGTTTTGGCGTATATGTCTTTAACCGGTTACGCGATAATCAAATATAAAGCCCTGGAAATCGACACCGTCATCCACCGTACCATACTATGGATAGGGTCATCTATATTATTAGCTTCTCCCGGCTATTTCCTGATAAAACTCCTCCTTCCATGGCTGAAGACGCTCAACGCTTTATGGGTGACTATTTTTTCCATGGTCTTATTCCATGTTTATCTGGTGTTTTTCCGCCACTTTCAGCCTAAAGTAGACCACCTTTTCCGCCGCCGCAAATACGACTATCAGACTTTGTTGGGTAAGATCGCCGAAAAGATCTCAACTACTATCAGCATTGAAGACCTGACAAAACAGCTCTTGAATGAGATATGCGAGGCGATGTACCTGCGTAATGCCGTATTCTACGTCCTGGATGATGATGGTTCCAGGTATCATCTCCTTGGCAGGCGTGGCAATGATCAAGTAGATGGCGCCATACAGATTAATACTTTGGAGATATTCACCGCGCAGGAAAGGGAGGCTCTTCCCTTGGCTCAAAGAGAGATTTCTTGCCAGAATAACCCCCTATGTTCTTGGATAGCCGAACACAGGGATGTCATTGAAAGAGAGCAGGTAGAAGCCGACCCTCAATATGAGAGCATAAAGCAGCAGGTGCTGACCTGCTTTAACGACCACAATATCGAGCTTATCGTGCCCGTTGTAGTCAATGATCAGGTAAATGCCATTCTGGGGTTAGGCAAGAAAGAAAACCTCCAAAGCTATACCGTAAAGGATCTTGAACTGCTCAAAAAGCTCGGGCAGGAAGCGGGTGTTACGGTATTCAACGCCCTGCATTATAAAGATCTCGCGGAGAAGGAAAGGCTTGATGAAGAAATGAAGATGGGCCGGCAGATACAGGTCAATCTCTTGCCTGCCGAGATCCCCTTGACAGAGGGTATCAAATTGCGCGGCATGATGTTCCCGGCCAAGGAGATCGGGGGTGATTATTATGATTTTGTGGACCTGCCGTCAGATAATGTCGGTATAGTCATCGGTGACGTCTCCGGAAAAGGCGTAGCCGCGGGCCTGCTTATGGCTATGGCCAAAACCGCTATCCACAGTTTTTCCGGGAGTTCCCTTTCTCCCAAGGAAGTGCTTTTAAGGACCAACGCTATCCTGCAAAAGAGCACTAAGGGCCAGAAGTTCATGACTATGCTTTATTTACAATGGAACGCCCCGGAAAGGAAACTCACCTATTCTTCGGCCGGCCATGAGCATATCCTTGTTTTCCACGCGGATAGCGGCAAGGTGGAAGCCATCATGAGCGGCGGTTTTATGCTGGGAATGATCCCCGATATAGCCGGCTTCTTAGAGGACCGCCAGATCAGCCTCAAATCTAAAGATAAGGTCGTTCTTTATACTGACGGGGTCACCGAAGCTCGTGACCCGCAGGAGAATCTTTATGGCCTTGAAAAGTTAATTCAAGCCGTAGAAAAACACGGTTTGAAACCAGCCGATGAATTGATCGCTGCCATAAAAGACGAGGTCTACGCTTTTATCGGCACCCGCGAACAATACGATGACATTACCCTGGTGGTAATGGAGGCGACGTAGGAATAAAAGCCCGCGCTTAGTTCAAAATCACCCCCTAAGTTTATTCTTTGCTAAACCCATGTTTATTGGTATAATATCCGCTATAATGATTTATAGGTAAATATGGAGGTACTATGGATGAAATTCTTGAAATATTGCAAAAAGACGCCAGGATCACGCCGGAAGAGATAGCCAAGCTTACCCGCCGCAGCCTTGCCAGCGTTAAGCAGGCGATCAGGAAATATGAAAAGGATGGGGTCATTGTAGGGTATAA
>JBAZOC010000045.1:0-3487 GCA_041648915.1 Candidatus Omnitrophota bacterium | reverse complement strand
GCCCGCTCAATGTCACCTTGAGCCTCATAGATAACGCCTAAATCATTATGGACAACCGCGTATTCCGGATCAACACCGACGGCTTTCTGATATGACTTCAGAGCGCTGTCCAGATCGCCCAGATTCTGGAACCGCAGGCCGTCATTACGGTAATTTTCGGCCTCTGACTGGAGCACAGACAACTCATCCGTTTTTTTATCAACAACCTTATTTGCGGCAAAGAGATACGGCGCGGATATGAACAGGAAACAACTGGCTATTAAGGTTATTCTTTTCAAATTTTTTTGAGGGTTTTCAATGGTATGTATTAGGTGTTATTATATATGTTAAACAGTGCTAGAGTCAAGCAAAAAATTACATCAACGGCGTAAGCGTGCTGACCGGATGTTTGACTTTTTCCAGGTAAGCTGCCAGCTCATCGGAAGTTGTAGCCACTGTTTCATCCGCAATCTTCTCCAGCAGGTCCGGCTCGCCGATTTCTGCGCAGCGTTTCTTCAATTTCTCGCCTAAAAGCTCTTTAAGCTCTTTAGGCATCCAAACCAGGCGCTTTAAACCGCCTTCGGCGGAAATAAATTTTTTGCTTATTACATAGAGCTTACCTACGCCCAGGAACCCGGGAGTTTGCACCCCTCCTCCGACTGAACCGGCTAAAGTAGTGAAGCTCATTCCCGAAGGAGTCAGACCGGAAAAATCCCGGTGCACAATCATTACCCCGTTTACTTCCGGGATGATCGCCAGGATACACTCAAAGCATCCGCAGGAAGACTGCGGAGAATCCATCAGCGAATACATACTTACCTTATCAATGCTTTTATTGGATTTCTGTTTCACGAATTCATTCACATTTTCCCATTGCCCAAGCCTGGTATCCAGCGTCTTACCCTTGGCTATCGGCTGGTTGGGCCCGGTAGGAGTAATCTCAAAAGAGGCCTTGGCATCCAGCCAGGAATAAGCTCCGCAGAGCCCCAGGCGCTCAGGCGTAACAATACACACATGATTAGGGGCGAATGACTGGCATAATAAACAGGAATAATAGGTATCCACGCTTTCATCCGTCATCCCGCTTATGCGCTCGTCGCGCTCATCAAAAACTTTTTTTGCGGGGCTAAGCAACCTCTCTACGTCTTCCTGTTTAGTATAAAGGGTGACCTGGATCTTATCCACAATGGCGCTGTATTCCTGGTGCAGCATCGCATGCAGGATAACGCCGATATGCTTTAACCGGAAACCTTTACTAAAGGCGTCTTTACTGATCCTGATCCAATTCATCTCGCGCTGGCCTACGTGCATCAAGCCCATCGCGTAATTAACAAAACGGTGGATCTGCCTCTCCAGGATCGGCTCAAAATCCTTCTGCATTTTGCGTCCGTAAACATCCACGATAATGGCTAAAGGCAGGGACTTGGAACCCGCAGGTAAATTATCCACATCTGGGCCGATTATCTCTACCTTACCGTCTTCAACTTCATTTTCATTTTTAGCGCTCAAGAATTCAAAAGCCAGGCTGGCCTTGGCGCCGAATTCAACGTGCAATTGCTCTTTCCTGACCCGCTCTCCTTCAAAGGCAGCCGCATAAGGCACCGGCACAGCGACCTCCGCCATTTTCACTTTTATCCCGCGGGTAAGCAGGCATTTGGAAGGAAGCTTTTTATAATCTTTTTCAGTGACCAGCGCCTCAAATAAAGTCGAGTCAATCTTGCCTAACTGCGGGACTTCCAGGTCAGTGATGATCGGTAAGCCAAAAGCCAAAGCGCCCAGGCCTGTCGCGACAATTACTTCATCAACATAGCCTAAAAGCAGAACAAAGGCAGGCACGCGGTTACGGATATAATCCGCAATCCCCTGCCATTCTCCCGGCTTAAACCCGCCGTAGATTAACGGCGCGCGCACTGCAAAGTTCACTGCATAAATAACCGAAAGATAATCCTCGCCTAAAGGAACGATATAATTATCCAAACCTACTTCTATGCCTTTAGCCTCTAATTGCTTCTGCAGGGTATTACCTTTAATATTACCGGCCAATAAACAGACAATACTCTTGGATTGGAAATTACGGATCAATTCTACGGCTGCGTCTTCATCTTTGGCCGGGCCCAGGATCACGGCGATACCGGCTATTCTTCCGTCAACCAACTGCAGGCCCAGGGAACGCAGTATTTTATCGGGGATAAAACCGATGCCGGATTTAGGATGTTCATTGTTCATCACGGCTAAACCGGCCAGGATCTCTTCGCAAAGAAGCGTAGTTACGCCTTTATTCAAGATACCGCCCAGGTACGGCAGTATATTTAAATTCTCGGCTTTGGATAAAGCCAAAGACAGATCGTTTAAGGTTTTGACTTCTATTTTAAGCAAGGCGTTGATTAAAGGGAAAAAATAATTGGTTTCCGGGAAAGCTATGGCTGCCTCTTTTCCGGATCCGGCGATCGCCTTAGCTAAAGATTCTTGGGTCAGGTTTAATACTGCTGCGCTGCCTTTAGTCCCGAGTTGTACGAGTAGATCCGCCATGTCCTCTCCTTTATTATCAATATTATTATCTTGCATGTTTTGATCAACCAATAAAACCAAGCATACGCCGATAGCTAAGCCGCTTTTGAATTTGACTGCCTCGGCCTTGCCTTCTCCGACGATCTCCTGGATAGGGCTGTTAATTATCTGGATACCTTCGGGCAGAGTGCCTTCAAACTTCTCTTTCCTGACGAGCCTTACCCCGACTTTATATTTTTCATGGATGGACCTGGCTAAGTTAAGCGCGGCTTCGCCCGGGCCGTCAATACAGACAGTGTCGTTAATAAACTGTTCATCTATTTTTTTAAGATCATCTGCGGAACTTAAAAATAAGACGCTTTTTTTCTTGGCTCCGGGTATATGGGGTAGAGTTGGCATTATAATCCAGAGGCATCCAGGACCTTGGGCACGACCTTATCCCATCCAATAGGCATGATATGGACTCCGTCGCAGGCCGGCCTTAAATCCCTGATCAGCCGCGAAGCAATCTCTACGGACTGGCTGGTTTTATCCTTAGCCTCTTCCATTTCTTTTATCAAATCGTCCGGGACAAATACTCCGGCAACATTTTTATTCATATACCGGGCCATACCGGCTGATTTTAACAAGACGATCCCAGCCATAATCTTGGTTTTTAAATACTTTGTTTTATTCAAGAAATTTTCAAATACCTTTAGATCATAGACTGCCTGGGTCTGAAAGAATTCTGCGCCGGCAGCGATCTTCTTCTCCATCTTCAGGATCTGCGGTTCTAAAGGGTCTGCCCCGGGATTAACCACCGCGCCCATGCAGAATTTCGGCGGCTCGCCGATGAGCTTATTTCCCTGCATATCTGAACCTTCTTGAAGTTTTTTAACTACCTGCAGCAATTGGACGGAATCCAGGTCAAATACGGGTTTTGCCTCGGGATGATCCCCAAGCGCAGGATGATCTCCGGTAAGCAGCAGAAGATTCTCAATGCCTAAGGCGGCTGCGGATA
>JBAZOC010000044.1:0-3615 GCA_041648915.1 Candidatus Omnitrophota bacterium | reverse complement strand
TTGTATGTTTAAGGCCATTACCAGGTATATCAAGTTTTATTATATAAAGAAAGGTAAAAAGGACGGATATATCGGGTTTATGATGGCGCTTGCTTCCAGCGCCTATCAGTTAATGACGTACGCGAAATACTGGGAGATGAAGAATAAAAAAAGTTAGCAGGTTACGCTGTTAAGTTGGAATGGCAGCTTCTAACTATATTTCTAAAAAAGGGTAATGATGGAGAATCTTTCAGTTATTCTTATCGCACATAATGAAGAAGAAAATATAAGCAAGATGATCGAAGGGCTATTAGAGCATTATAACAATACTATCCTTGAGCTCATAGTTGTTGATGATGCCAGCCAAGATAGCACTTGTTCTATAGTTGAATCGTGGCAAATCAAAAACCACAAAATCAAGCTGGTTAAGAGACAGCCTCCTTGTGGAGTTGGTAGGGCCATTAAAACTGGTTTTGCTAACCTTAGTCCGGATGCTCAATATGTTTTGACTATGGACAGCGATTTTGTCGAAAATATAAAAGAAGTACGTAAGTTGCTTGAGACGTTTGAGGCAAATAACTATGATGGCGTAATTGGCTCGCGTTTTATAAAAGGTAGTTACCTTTTTAATTATCCATTTGCCAAGAAGGTTATGAACAGGATATTCCACTATATTGTGAGGTTTATGTTCCACATAAAACAAAAAGACCTCACTAACAATTTTAAACTTTATAAAGCATCCATAGCCAGAAATCTTCCCTGGAGAAGCAATGGTTTTTCTATAAATGCGGAGACTGGATTGTTGCCTATTATCGCGGGATTTAAAGTTGGCGAAGTGCCTATTTCCTGGGTTGGCCGAGAAAGTGATATGGGGAAATCGAAATTTAGCATGCTAAAGTCAGGATTGGGGTATATAGACGTAATACCATATGCGTGGAAATTCTCACGTATTCGGAAAATATGAAAGTATTATTCTTAGATCGAGATGGCGTCATAAATAAATATCCCGGCGATAGGCTGTATGTGACTTCGCTCAAGAAGTTTAGGTTTTTGCCTCGTGCAAAGAAAGCTATTGCTTTGTTGAATAAGGCGGGTTTTGAGATATTTGTGGCATCCAATCAGGCCGGAGTGGGAAAAGGGGTTTATGCCCAGAAAACATTGGATAGTATAACCGCTAAAATGCTTGGTGATGTTGAGCAGGCAGGCGGAAAAATCACCAAGGTTTATTATTGTACCCACCGCAAGGAGGCAGGCTGCAGCTGCCGGAAGCCAAAGCCGGGCTTACTTACAAAAGCAGCCCGGGAATTTAAGGTTGATCTAAAAAAAACGTATTTTGTGGGTGATACTATACGCGATGTGCTTACAGCTCATGCCGTAGGCGCTAAATCCATTCTCATTTTTTCCGGCAAAGAGAAAATGTCTAATCAAAAAAACTGGCAAGTAAAGCCGGACTTTGTGTTTAAGGACCTCTTCGCGGCGGCTAAATTTCTAATTAGCCAATAATTGTTGTCTAAAGAATTGTTTTGCTTCTTAAATATTTTCAGATAGTTACATAAAACGTCTTATTGATTATTGATGAAGGTATTGATTACTTATGCTTCGGCGGGGGCAGGGCATCGCAGGGCGGCTGAGGCAATATATGATTATCTAAAAGCCAATCGTAAGGACCTGGAGCTTGAGTTAGTTGATATCCTTCCTTTTGCCGGCTGTTTCTTCCGTTTTTGTTATAATTCCGGATATCCTTTTTTAGTGCATCACGCTATCTGGCTCTGGGGTTTTTTCTTCTGGATGACCGAAAACCCGCTGACCCGTTGGCTTAGCCGTAAAAGCGCTTTAATCGCAAATTATCTTGGCTGCCACAAATTCATTGGTTATTTAATTAAAGAAAGGTTTGATTTTATTATCTCTACGCATTTTCTCAATTCAGAGCTGGCCGCTAATTTAAAACTAAAAAATAAAATCCAGGCAAAGTTGATCACGGTAATTACTGATTTTGGGGTGCACCCGTTTTGGGTTTCAGGAGGCACGGATTTCTATATTGCTGCCTCCGGATTAACCAGGGATAAGTTATTAAATATGCGGGTATCGGATGATAAAATTCAGGTTTATGGTATTCCATTCAGCTCCAGTTTTGTTCAAACTCAAAATAGGGATCAGTTAGCCGCAAAATTCGGAATAGACCCAAGTAAATTTACGGTCCTGGTTATGACCGGCTCATTTGGTTCCGGGCCGCTTGAGAAGATTGCTGAAGGTTTATGCGCCCATGCGCAGGTATTGGTGGTTTGCGCGAAAAATAAGAAACTTTTTAGCCGGCTGCAGAAACGAAAGTTACAGAATGTAAAAGTTTTCGGATTTGTGAATAACGCCGAGGAGCTTATGGCAGTTTCTGATATTATAATTACCAAGCCCGGAGGCTCAAGCATCGCGGAGTTCCTGAATATGGGGTTATTTCCCGTATTCATATCGGCAATACCGGGGCAGGAGCAGGAGAATATCAGGATTTTGGCTCGCTATGGAGTAGGCTACGCGCCAAAAAATATTAAACAGATTAAAGAGTTGATAATTGAGCTTAAGGATAATCCGCAGAAGCTTTTAGGGTTAAAGAAAAATATCGGCCAGCTCGCCAGGCCGTTTGCCTGCCAGGAGATAGCCAGTGTTATACGTTAAGGCCGTATTAGGCCTGCCCATTGACGGCCCGTTTGATTATCTTGTCCCGTCAACTTTGGAGAATAAAGTTTCTGTTGGGGGCAGGGTTTGGGTAGATTTTCGCAACAAAAAAGAAGTTGCCTACGTAGCCGGATTAAACAATAAAACCAAAATTAAAAAAATAAAAGAAATTACAGCGCTTATTGATACGGCGGCTGTTTTAGATGAGCAGATGCTGTTGTTGACTAAAAAACTAGCGGAGTATTACTGTTGTTCCTGGGGGGAGGCAATTGAGGCGGCGCTTCCGGATGAGTTAAGGAAGGGAAAAACAGAGCCGGGGCCAATTGCCGGAAAAACAGAGCCGGGGCCAATTGCCGGAAAAACAGAGCCGGGCCCTATTACCGCAATTGTTGGCCGGGAGAGGTTGCCGGTTTATTTAAGAGAGATTAAGGATGCCTGTTCGTTAAAACGTTCGGCGATTGTTTTGTTCAGCGATATTCAGGAGGCGCAAAGGGCCAGGGAGCTAATTGAAAAAGAGCTGGGCATAGGGGTATTTTTGGCATTCCGCAAGCAGCCAAAGGAATTGGAAGTATGGGAAAAGATCAGGCAGGCGCAATATTGCGTTGTAGTGGGGACGCGCTCAAGTATCTTTTCTCCGGTAAATAATTTAGGCTTGATTATAATTGACCAGGAACAGAACCAGGTTTATAAGCAGGAGCAGGTGCCGCATTATCACGCCAGGCAGGTAGCATTGATGCGCGCGGAGATTTGCGGCTCAAAGATTGTTTTGGGAAGCGTAGCTGCTTCTCTGGAAAGTTTTTATCTCGCGCAAGAAGATAAGCTTAAGTTTGAAATTATCCCTCCTAAAACAGCGTATCCGCAGGTGCAGGTTATTGATGCCCGGCGGCTTTCCTACGCGGAGAGAAAAAGCAAGGCCATATTCTCTAAATTTCTGGCGGACGCGATTTATGCGGTATTGGCCGAAAAAGG
>JBAZOC010000043.1:0-3661 GCA_041648915.1 Candidatus Omnitrophota bacterium | reverse complement strand
AGATAATGCAAATGAAATAAACACAGGTATTATACAAGAATTACGAGATCTTGGTGTTTGCAAAGTTGCCCCGATGCATTGTACCGGTAAGCGGGCGACGGGAGCGATGCGCGAAGCTTTTGGTTATGGATTCCTGCAAGCTAAAGAAGGAGACAGTATCGAGCTATAAATAAAATCGTGATCATTGCAGAAACCTGTTTGAATGCTCTCCGGATATTTTTCTCTAATCTTCCAATTTTAGATTTTTACAATTAAAATAACAATCCCCGCCGAAAAGCAGGAAAAAGTCAATAATTAGTAGAAATTAGTAATGGCTAATATTCATATTAGTGTTATTAATAAATAATTAATACCTATGTTTATCTCTTTTGATTTTAAAAGACAAAGATTTTAAAGGTATGGATAACGGAGGTCCGGGATGAAAAAAATACTATGTTTGATAATTGCTATATTGGTGCCGGTTGTTTTTGGCAGGGCAGCATTTGCGCAGGAAAAAGATTTTTCTTATTTGATCGGCATGAGCGGTTTCAGCGATACTTTGTTAAATAACCATTTTAAACTCTATCTCGGGTATGTAAAAAACAGCGATGCCATCCTTGAGAAACTTAATACTCTGCTTGCCGTTAAAAAAGACAACACTCCGGAATACGCTGAATTAAAACGCAGGCTGGGCTGGGAATTTAACGGCAGGCTGCTGCATGAATATTATTTCGAGAACCTTGGAGGC
The DNA here is from genome assembly GCA_041648915.1 of Candidatus Omnitrophota bacterium. GTDB lineage: Bacteria > Omnitrophota > Gorgyraeia > Gygaellales > Profunditerraquicolaceae > UBA6233. The sequence continues at coordinate 2,934 of JBAZOC010000043.1, read as the reverse complement.
AGCCAACCCCTTGATGTTAATACCTCTCTCTATAAGAAAATAACAGAGAGTTTCGGAAGTTTCGAGAATTGGAAACAGGATTTTATTTCTACGGGCATGATGCGCGGCATAGGCTGGGTTGTGGTTTATTGGGAGCCAAAGACCGGTAAGCTTGTGAATGTTTGGGTTAATGAGCATGATACAGGGCATCTTAGCGGCGCAAGGCCTTTATTGGTGATGGATGTTTTTGAGCACGCCTATATCACCGACTACCAGCTAGACAGGGCAAAATATATCGAGGCATATTTTAAGAATATAAATTGGCAGGTGGCGGCTGAGCGTTTCATGGCGCAACAAAAATAACCGCCCCAAGTAAGGAGGTAATAATAATGGGAAAAGGGAAATGCTACACATCGGTAACTACGAGTCAACTTAATGAAGTTATCAGTAAAAAGGCCAAAGAGCTGTATGAAAAGAGCGGCCGTAAGCCAGGGCGCGACCTGAATAACTGGCTGGAAGCCGAGAAGGCAGTAAAAGCGCAATTTTGCGGCAGCATGGAGCATATGCCATGCTAAAATGACAGAGATTCCTGATACATCTTGGTAGTTTTATCCATCTTGTCTGTGCCAATAATTGGGTTATAATAATCAATCAAGATAAGATCCCGCCTGGTCTAAAGAAGCTTATCCGGTAGCTTGAAAGGAGGCTCCAATATGAAAAAGAAAACCAGAGTTATTATTCTGGCGTTTGTTTTCCTTTTTGTTTTCTGCCTGGCCAGGGATTTCCTTATCAAGTCTTTGATCGGCAGCCTGGCAACCAGGATTACGGGCACTCCTGTCAGCGTAGGCGGGCTTTCGCTTAGCGTAATAAGGCAATCGATAAAGATATCCAACTTTAAAATGTATAACCCCAAGGGTTTTCCGAAAGATATCCTGGCGGATATCCCCAGGATGAGCGTTTCCTGGGATTTAGCCGCGCTGATAAAAGGCAGGCTCCACCTTAGGCAACTGGAATTAGAGATTAAAGAGATCGGAATGGTCAAGAATAAAGAGGGCAAGCTGAACGTTGATTCCTTAAAGATATCCGCGGAAAAGCCCGATGAAAAAAAGAAAAAAAAGCCGGCTAAGCAACTGCCTATCCAGATAGACATTGTAGAGTTAGGGATGGGCAGGGTGATAAGCAGGGATTACAGTGTTGAAGGCCAGCCTGTTATTAAGGTATATGATATCAACCTGAAGAAGTCCTATAAAAATATCGCTAGCGCCCAGCAGTTAGCTGTCTTGATCATAACCGAGCCGTTAAAAACAGCCGGTATTGAAGGGCTCAAAGTGTATGGGGTTTCCATGCTTGCCGGTGTGGCGGCTTTGCCGGTGATGGCCGCCTTTACTTTTACCGCTAAAGATTATGCCCAGGAGAATTTTAATGTTGATATGGAAAGAGCCTATAACGCAGGATTAAAAGCTATTCAGGCAGCAGGCAGGGTTATCTCGGAAAATAGGGTTGGCGGGATTATAAGCGCCGAGGTTAACGGGGCGCGGGTAACTTTGCGATTAAAAAAGCTTTCAGAGAAAACAACCCAGGTCAATATCTCCGCCCGCAAGCTGGGGTTCCCTAAGCCAGAGATAGCATCAGGAGTGATGTATCGCCTGAAAGAGGAGTTAGGTAATGAAGGTAAATAGAGTTGCCATAATCACCGGAGCAGACCGCGGAATAGGGTTTGAGGTTAGCCGTCAACTGGGTAAGCTTGGATGCCAGATTATACTCACAAGCCCGGATAGCGCAAAAGGCCGGGTTTCTACGGCCAAACTTCAGAAGGAAGGATTAAACGTTATATATCATAAGCTTGATCTGTTAAATGAAAAAGATATCCGCAGGTTAAGGGATTTTGTCCTGAACAAATTTGGCCGGGTTGATATCCTTGTGAATAATGCCGGAGTCATGCTTGATTCAGGCAGGAGTAAGATTGAAGGGCTCTTAAAAAACAGGATCAAGAAGGTTTCGAAAAGAACGGGGTTTGGGGAGGGTCGGGGTATCCTCGAGATTGATATTGATATTATCCGTGCCACGCTTGAAATTAATACCCTGGGGGCTTTAAAGATGTGCCAGTGTTTTGTCCCGTTGATGATGGATGCCCGTTACGGCAGAGTGGTGAATGTTTCTTCAAGCCTGGGGCAGTTAAATGACATGACCGATGAAGATAAGGTACCTGCCTATCAGTTATCCAAAACCGCTTTAAACGCGGTTACCCGCATGGTTGCGGATATTGCCGGGCCAGCTAATGTAGCGGTAAATTCCGTCTGTCCCGGATGGACTCGAACCGATATAGGAGGCTCCGAAGCCCCGCAATCTACAGAGCAGGCCGCCGAGACTATTTGCTGGCTTGCCATGCAGCCGCATTCTAAACCGACAGGCGGATTCTTCAGGGACAAAAAGCGTATCAGTTGGTAAAATATTCATTATGACAAGGAGGCTATAATGAAAAAGATGCGGTTATTTCTTGCTTTGTCCTGTATTTTTATTTTATCGGGATGCGGTTATATTCAAAAAGCGCGCAGGGCCGATGAACTGGAAGCGGAGAATGCCAACCTGAAATATAAAATTTCTCAATTAGAAAAAGAGAAAACCAAGGCAGTCGAACGCGTGGTTGAGGAAAAAGAGAGGGAGCTTTCCGAGCTGGAAAAGGCGAAGCTGCAGCTTGAAGAATCGCTGAAAAACGAGATCGGAGAATATAAAGCAAAGTTAAAGATGACTGAGCGCGGCCTGGTAATAACTTTTGTTTCCGAGGTTTTCTTTGATTCGGGAAAAGATCAGGTCAAGCAAGAAGGCAAGTCCGCGCTTGAAAAGGTAGGCGAAGTTTTAAATAAGGATGTCCCGGGTTCTGATGTGGCAATCGAAGGGCACACCGACAATGACCCGATAAAATATTCCGGCTGGAAAACCAACTGGGAGCTGTCT
>JBAZOC010000042.1:0-3824 GCA_041648915.1 Candidatus Omnitrophota bacterium | reverse complement strand
AATAGTTTGGAGTTTCCGGGACAAATTCCTGGCCAAAGCTCCTGGAGATAAAACTGCGCACTTCATTAATGGCCTCGGGAGCTACGCGCGGAGAATCCGTACGCATATAGGTAATTAAGCCCACCGGGTTATCCTCTCCGATATCAATGCCTTCATAAAGGCTTTGCGCAACGGACATAGTTTTGTTCGCGTTGAATCTTAATTTATTGAAGGCGTCCTGCTGCAGGGTACTGGTGATAAACGGCGGCTCGGCGTAACGTTTCTTTTCGCTCTTTTTAATCTCCGAGACCACGAATTCATTCTGCCTGATTTCGCCGCAGAGATTATCCGCTTCTTCTTTTTTAGCGATTTGCGCTTTTTGAGCATCTACCTTGTCCAGCTTGGCGGAGAATTCACTCTCTCCTTTTGCCAGCTGAGCTTCAATCTCCCAATATTCGCGGGGGACGAATTTTTGGATCTCCCGCTCGCGCTCGACAATTAAACGTAAGGCCACTGACTGGACGCGCCCAGCGCTAAGGCCCCGGGCAATTTTTTTCCAGAGCAGCGGGCTCAAAAAATAACCCATGATCCTGTCCAAGACCCTGCGGCCAACCTGCGCCTCGACCATTTTAGCGTCAAACTCCCGCGGGTGTTTGAACGCCTCTTTGACCGCAGTCGGCGTAATTTCATGAAAAGTGACTCTTAATATATTTGCCCCTTTTAGGATGCGTTCTTTTATCTGCCAGCCGATAGCCTCGCCTTCACGGTCAGGGTCAGTCGCAACATAAACGGCCGCTTTACCCTTAGCCTCTTTTTTCATTGCCGTCAAAACCTTCTGCCTGCCGGTGAGCGTCACATATTCCGGTTCAAAATCTTTTTCTATCTCCACCCCGAGCTTTTTCTGCGGAAGGTCAATAATATGGCCCATGGAAGAAATTACGCTAAAACCTTCTCCCAAAATTTTACCGATGGTCTTGGCCTTGGTCGGCGACTCGACGATCACTAAACTTTTCTTCTTCATTAAGCGCTCCTTACGAATTGTTTACCCGGAAGTTGCCTGACGAGTTTCTTGAGCTGTAAAGCCAGAAGTATAGCAGAAATTTCAGGAATATCCATATTTGCCTTTTCAATTAATTCATCCAGCAAAATACCTCTGCTAGTGATTAATCCATAAAGCCTGTTTTCATTTTCATTCTCTAAATTATACTCTGGTACTGCGCCCTCTTTTTCAGGAAAGGCGCGCGTAAGATTAAACTCCTCTAAGATATCCTCAACTTCGGTCACCAGCTTCGCCCCCTGTTTAATCAGCGCGTTGGTACCGCAGGAGTTGTTAGAATCAATCTTTCCGGGAAGCGCGAATACTTCCCGGCCTTGCTCAAGCGCAAAGTCCGCCGTAATCAATGCGCCGCTGTTCCGGGCGGCCTCGGCAACCAATAACCCTAAGCCTAATCCGCTGATAATGCGGTTGCGACGGTGAAAATTTTCTTTTAAAGGCGGTGCATTTAAAGGAAACTCGGAGATGACCGCTCCCGAACGGCAGATCTCTTCGGCTAATTCCTTATTCTCTTGGGGATAAATATGCTTAAAACCGCTCCCCATTACTGCCAAGGTGCGGCCGCCGGCTTTTAATGCGCTGCGATGGCTGGCCGTATCTATGCCGCGGGCCATACCCGAAACAATCGTAAAACCTGCGGCGGCTAATTCCGAGGCGAATTTTTCTGCCGCCCTTAATCCGTAAAAAGAGGCCCGGCGCGAACCAACAACGCCTATGGCCAGATTATCTTCCTGTTTTATCTCTCCTTTTACATAAAGTACGATCGGTGAACCCGGAATATTCTTTAAATTCTCCGGATACCCCTCACCTGTAATCGGAATAATCTTTAAACCAAGCCTGGCGGCTTCTTGCAATTCTTCTGTTAAATCTTCTTTTTTAAAAGAATGGATACGCCCGGCTAAATTCTCTCCGATCCCGGATACTTTAATCAATTCAGCGGCAGAGGCGTCGAATATATCCTGGGGCCGGCCAAAATACTCCAGCAGCTTGCTTAACCGGCTGCTTCCCAGGCTACCCGCCATATTTAAAGCCACCAGGGCTTCAAGGCTTGTCATATTTTAAGATATTGCTTTTTATTCCTGCCCGATGCTACTTTTAATATCTTAGCAACTACTTCTTTTACCGAAAGCCTGGAGGTATCTATGGACTTATGGGCCTTGGCATAATAGGGCGAGCGCAGCTTAAGCAGGAGCTCTATCCTTTCTTTAGGGTTCGGCACATTAAGCAATGGCCGGTGCAGAGTTCCGGAAATCCTTTCTAATATCTTCCCCGGGCTGGCCTTAAGGCAGATGATTGTGCCGGTATCTTTCATAATCCTTATATTCCCTTCATCAATAACAATGCCGCCGCCGCAGGCAACCACAAATTTTCTTTCTTTAGCTACTTCTTTTAAGGTCTTCTTTTCCAGGCGCCGGAAATACGCTTCGCCTTCTTCGGCAAAAATATCAGTTATAGGCCTTTTTTCTCTTAACTCAATAAGCCCATCCAGGTCAAGAAATTGCCATTTTTTCTTTTTAGCTAATGCGCTTCCTACCGCGCTCTTGCCTGTCCCCATAAATCCCACTAAATAAATATTCTTCATTTTCAATTTAGGGACGGTTCTCAAGCCAATCTCAAAGTGTCCCCTTAATAGGGAAGCTTTTGCTTTGAGTTGAGAACCGTCCCTATCCTCATTCCTTGTAGGCTGTCAAAACTGCTTCACAAAGCTGTGCTTTAAGTTCTTTGGTAGCAGGATAGACTGTGTCATACCATTTCCCGTCTTTTCCCTGGTGCCGCGGCATACTCACAAACAAACCCTTACTGCCGTCAACAATACTAAAACCTTTAACAACTATCCCCGCCAAAGTTACGTCGGCAAATGCCTTTAGTTTTGATTCGCCGTTTACGCGGTAGATCCGGCTGACCTGAATCGCGTTCTCCTCCATAAAAATCACCCCCCTTCTAATGCAATAGACGCGGGGGATGAAATTTTCTAACGGATTCTTTTTAAATAATTTCTATGATTCTCTTTAATATCTCTCAGGGAATCCTGGCCGAATTTCTCCAAAAACGCATCGCCTAATACAAAAGCTGCGGCAGATTCTGCCACTACGGCGGCGGCGCTGACTACCGACGTATCTGAACGTTCAACTGCAGCGAGAGCGGCCTTGGCGGTATGGACATTAACCGAAGCCAAAGGACGCATCAAAGTACAGATCGGTTTCATGCAGGCGCGTAAAATTATATCCTCGCCGTTTGAAATCCCGCCTTCAATGCCGCCGGCATTATTCGTTTTACGAAAATATCCTCTCTCTCTAGAATGATAAATTGCATCATGCACCTCGGAGCCAAAACTTATCGCGTAGCCATACCCTAAACCGATTTCTACCGCCTTAATCCCGGGGATAGACATTACTGCCTGAGCCAACCTTCCGTCCAGGCGCTTGTCCGGCTGGACATAACTACCCAAACCTACCGGCACACCCTTGATTACCACTTCCAATACTCCGCCTACAGTATCTTTATTCTTGATTGCTTCTCTTATTTTTGCCTGCCTAGCCAAAGGGCTGTTTTCTCCACCTACCAATAAAACCCTGCTATTGATTTTCACCTTGAATTCATTCAGGAAAATCTTGCATAATGCGCCTACAGCCACTGTTGCCGCCGTGCTTCTGGCTGAAGCGCGCTCTAAAACTTCTCTTATATCGCTAAAGCCGTATTTTAAAAAACCTGCTAAATCCGCATGTCCCGGCCGCGGACATAAAACCTTGGGCATTCTTTCAATACTGGAATCCTTATTCTGGATGAGCAG
>JBAZOC010000041.1:0-4579 GCA_041648915.1 Candidatus Omnitrophota bacterium | reverse complement strand
AAAGAAACTTACTTTTTTATTTTGTTGACGGCAAAATTCCCCGATTAACGGCATTAAACCGCTGATATTGCAATGGGTTAATATGACATCTCTGTCCCGGATTAATTTACTTGCCTCTTCTGCCTGCTTAATCCGGCTGTATTTTAAGCTTTCTAAAAATCCCAAGATACATTTCTCCAAGGGCGCGCCTTTTTTAGCCCAGCCCAAAACTATATCCGTCAGAGATTTAAAAGATAGTGTTGGCCGGGTCGCGTTTATGGCTTGAGCGGCCTTAAGCCAGTCTTTGCGCCTGCCCTGTTTAAGTAGCTGCAGGAAAATATACATCACCAGGAGTACCTGGCCAACGGCGCGCGTCTTCATCTCTTTTATCGCACGGCAAGCCTCCTCGTAATTCCTAGCCTGTATATAAGAAAGTTTATGCGGCAGAAGCGTCTCGTCTAAAATGTAAATCGCCTTAGGCTTAAGCTGAATTGGCCAGAATAACGGAGAAAATTTCATTTTTCTTCCAGTTTTTTAACGGCTTCTAGGGCAATCGCCAGCAGGTTTGATTCCGCCATATAATAGAGTGGGTTCATAAAGCCCATTTCCCCGGTGATGACATTATCGCTGATCGCTAAAATTGAGCCGGCTTTAATATTATAAGTCTGGGTAATGGTCAAGAGAGCAGAAGAGACCATATCTACGGCCCGAGCGCCTTCTTTGCGTTTAGCCTCAATAATTTCCCGCGTCTCGCGCAGGAGCGCATCCGTAGTCCAGGCAAGGCCGCGATGGATATTCAGGCCCATGCTTTTACCGATTTCATAGAGCGTAGCGGAAATTTTTTTATCCGCGACCGTCTTGAAATCCTTATCCACGTAATAGGGCGTAACTCCGTCTCCGCGGAGCACCCCATCTACCACGAAGAGATCCCCTACTTTTATATTTTCATCCAAAGAGCCGGCTGTCCCCACGCGGATAATATTTTCAATCTTTGCGTTACACATTACTTCGGTAGTGATGGAGGTATCGGTGGAAAACCTGCCGCCGTTAATCGCGCTGACCTTTATCCCCTGATAAGTACCAGTGAACATCGTATATTCCATAAAGGAAAAATTGCGCACGGGATTTTCAATCTTCTTGAGCAAAAATTCCAGCCTGTCCTTTGGACCGGGGACAATGGCGTACTTGCCCACGTCCTGCGGCCTAAGCTGCACCATCTCCGTCAGGTCTTTCCCCGTAAGATGCACATCTTTAATCATCTGCATGTAAATTCTCCTTGTTTATTGGATATCTGACGCGTGCTCTGGATTTTGCTGCCGCACTTTCTGCCTATGGGATAAAGCATCTTCCTCCATCTTCCTATATTCCTCAATGTCGCAATGCAGGCCTTTACAGATTATTTTCTCCGTTTCCAATTTTATTTCGTAATCCTCAATAATTTTTGCCTGCAACCTTATGCGTTCGGCAGTTTCTTTTTTTAGCTCCTTTAATCTGCGCCAGGATATGACGGCAAAGCCGATGCTAGAAATCAAAAGGACCGCAATAATTTCATCTACGGAGTTCAGGGCCCCGGGATTATTCTGGAAAAACTCAACCAGGAAGGTGAATACATTAAGCAGGATCGATACTATAAATACCAGAACAACAATAACAAATAAGATAACCAGGTCACTGGTAGTCTTGGAAATCCCGAACCCGGCGCCTTCCTTCTTGACTGCTTGATTATCCGCCATTTTTAACCCCTACTTAATATATCTGTTGTTTTGTTCACTTTTGATTTTACGGTTCACTTTCAGCGCTGAAATTTTCTACCAGGACACCCTATTTTGCTCAATGAGAAAATTGTGCGGCCCGGGGAGAAACAAGACAAGCCAGACACAAAACTGTTAAAGATCTAAAATTTGGGCTAAGTTGCCGCCTAAAATATTATTTTTATCTTCCTCGGATATAGCTAAATCCCTGACTGCCTGGATGCCAGAGGCGATGTCGCGCTTAGCCGGCCAGTCGCTCCCCCATAAAATATGCTTGGGGCCTAATAATTCCAGCGCTGCCTGAAAATTCCCCTTTGTCGTATCACCGCCTGTATCCACATAAATATTCTTCAGGTATTCGGTGGGGTTAGCTTTTAAATCCTTGACAAAATTTATCCCCCGCAGCATCTGGTAAGTCGCGTCAAAGCGCTGCCCCAGGTGCGGAATGACTCCGCCAAAAGAAGAAAAGATAAACTTGGTCTTATAATCGGCCAGGATACCTGACATTAAGAGCTTACCGATGCAAACCGTCATATCAAAAACATATTCAATTACCGGAGTAAGCAAGGGATCATCTACACGCTCAACGCCGATAGGCTTAATAATCTGGGGATGCACAAAAATCGGTATATCCCTATCCTGGGCCAGCTTAAATATAGCTAAGAATATCTTACTATCCAGATACACACCGTTAAAGCTGCTGGCTAGGGAAAGCGCCTTAAAACCAAATTTTTCTGTCGCCCGCTTAGCCTCATCCTGCATATCCTGGGCATTATCTACGGGCAGGATCGCCGCGCCGATAAACCTGTCCGGATATCTCTTAAGAATTTGCGCTACCTTGTCGTTAAACATCTCGGCGACCAGAGAAATACTCCCTAATTTCAGGTGCGCATCAGACGTAGGATAGGACAGAACCGCTTTAGCAATACCCGCCTCATCCATGGCCTTAAGCTGGTTCTCAATCTCTCCCCAGTTTTTAGAGAAAAAATGGGCATTGGCTATAATTTCTTCCGGGAGCCAGTGGCTATGGCTGTCGCTAATCATTTAATGTTCGGTGCTCCTTAAAATGCGCTCAATCATCTCTATCTCGTAAAGAAGCTTGATTTCTTCCAGTGCTTTTTTCCCTAATTCTTTAGCGATCGCCTTCTCAACCGCCTGCAGCTTTAAAACGAGAAATACATAGTGGGCCTTGGGCTTCTTATTCTCAAACTTCAGATTAAAGCCGTCCTGCTCTTTCTTACGGATATAATCCTCAAACTGCGCGATAAAAGGCTCAGCTATTCTTCCTTTATCCGCTTTCTTTAAATCTTTCAGGATAAACCGGTCGATGTCCGTTTGAGTAAACTTACGCTCAATCTTATCCAGCGCTTCTTTAGTAGTCTTATAGAACCAGATGAGATAACGTTTTTTTAGTTTTTTTAAATCCTGCTTATGCATTATTGCTTCACCAGTGCCACGGTATCAAAATAAAGCGTGCCTTTTGCGCTAGGCAAAGGCTCAAGCTGGAATATCTTGATCGGAAAATCTATTTTTGCGTTTTTATCGGCGGTGCCCGGCTGCCAATCATCGCGCACGACAAATTTATCAAAATTACAGACGACCTTTTTCCAGCCCTTAAAATCATCCACGACCACAAAACGCCATAATTCATCGCCGTTATCTTTAATGTCAAAGGCTATTTTTGCTTTTGAGTCCGTACCGTACAAATAAAAAGAAAATCCTTTATACTCCTGCCACTGAATATCTTCAGGCTCAATCGGCCAGTTGGCATTCCTAGCATCCAGGCCCTTGCCCCTGGCTACATAAATATAACCGCCGTTACCTGCATCAAAATCCACTTTCAGGGATTGCTCACCGGTATTCTTGATATCTGTCGCTGCGCTTACATTTACGGCTGAACCGTTCCCGGCGCCAAAATCAACCGTGCCTTCCGGGCCTGTAGATACTGCGGTAATCTCAAAGTCATCAATCAATAAATCTTCAGCCGCAAGACAGAAGCCTGTTACGCCTAAAACCAAGGCTATTGCTAAAAATATTTTTTTCATTAATTTTCTCCTTTTTTTTTCATTTTCCGGGATGCTGCTGTTTAAACGGGATAACCGGAGCAGTCCAGGGCGTTTGCTGATTGATTATCGCGATTTCCAAAGGACAGACATTCGCGGGAACCGTTAAAGCGAATTTCACCGCGTTTTCAATAGCTTCGGTAGTCATTAACCTGGAGCTATCCTGCGAAATCTCTTTTAATTTTCCAGTGAGATCAGTATCAGTAACTCCCGGAAGAAGAGAAGTAACCTTAATCCCGTAATCGCGGATCTCCCAAAATAGGCCTTTTAAAAATGCCCTTAAGCCCACCTTTAAAGAGCTATAGGCCAGGAAATTTCGCGGCAGCGGGTCGCAAAGCGTAGAGCCTGAAACCATATTGATAATCGCCCCGGACTTCTGTTGCATCATGTCATTAATCACCAGCCGGATCAGCCGCACATAACCTAAGTAATTCGTATGCGCCAACCTTTCAAAATCTTCAATTGGCTGCTCATGAAAAGGATACTGGCTGGAAACTCCGGCATTATTAATTAAAATATCAATTTTACCGAATTTTTCTTTGGTTTTATTGACTAAATTTTGCAAATCCTCTAACCTTGTGACATCGCAGGTAACCGGAAGAACTTCAACTTTATATTTCTTGGAGATCTCATCCGCGGTTTCCTTTAACGGGCCTTCTTGCCGCGCGGCTATAGTAACATTCGCGCCTAAGCTGGCGCAAGTTGAAGCCAGGGCCTTACCGATACCGCGGCTGGCGCCTGTTACAATAGCAACTTTACCCTTTAATTCCTGGCTCATAATTACCC
>JBAZOC010000040.1:0-4987 GCA_041648915.1 Candidatus Omnitrophota bacterium | reverse complement strand
GTATATTCTACGGTTTATATTGCTTCGCCTTTAGTCCTTGCCTGGGGCCGCAAAAAGCCAAGATAGACAAATATGTTTAAATCCCTGAAACTATACTCAGGGTTAGAGGTTGAGCTGGAACAACTGTCGCGGGAGTTGGTTGATTTTGGCTATAAGAGGCAGGACGCTGTTTTAGCCGAAGGCGATTTTTCGCGCCGTGGCAGTTTAATCGATATCTTTCCGAATTCCTTTGAACTACCCATCCGCGTAGAGCTAAACGATACCCTAGTATCTTCCATCAAGACTTTTAACCCTTCCACGGGCGAACCGCTTTGGGCTCACCGGATAGTTATTATCTTGCCGATCAGAAAAACCGGCAGCCTAAAGACCACGCCGATTACCGAAGATTTCCCGCTGGCTAATTTCCTGGATTTAAATATCGGCGATTATGTCGTGCATAACCAGCATGGCATAGGAAAGTTCCTCGGCCTGGATAAAATCAGGATCCAGGATAAATATACAGACCATCTGGTTATTGAATATGACCGGCAGGAAAAACTTTACGTGCCGGTTAATTCTATGCACCTGGTGCAGAAGTATATCGCTTTTCACATCCGCCGGCCAAAACTCTACAGGCTGGGAGGTAAGGAGTGGCCCAGAGCCAAGGAACGGGCGCGCCGGGGGATCCAGAAGATGGCCTGGGAGCTGTTGAGTTTACAGGCCATGCGCTCTAGCGCTAAGGGTTTTACTTATGCTAAGGATACGGATTGGCAAGCCCAGTTTGAAGAGGGTTTCCTTTATCAAGAGACCCCTGACCAGGTAAAAGTTACCTTAGAGGTAAAGCAGGATATGGAATCCGGAAAACTGATGGACCGGCTACTCTGCGGGGACGTAGGCTATGGTAAGACTGAAGTGGCCATGCGCGCGGCCTTTAAATGCCTGATGGAGAATAAACAGGTTGCTTACCTGGTACCGACAACAATTTTAGCCGAGCAGCACTACCATAATTTCAGTTCCCGGCTTAAAGGCTTTCCGGTTAATCTCCAACTCCTTTGCCGTTTTAAGACGCAGGCTGAACAGAAGAAAGTGGTTGAGGGATTAAGCCGGGGTTCGGTTGACCTGGTTATCGGGACGCATAGAATGCTTTCGGATGACGTATCTTTTAAGGATTTAGGCCTGGTCATTATTGATGAAGAACAGCGTTTCGGAGTAAAACATAAAGAGAAACTAAAGAAAATCCGCCTCTTAACCAACGTGCTTACCTTGACGGCGACACCTATTCCCAGGACTTTGTATATGAGTTTAATGGGCGCCCGCGACTTATCGGTGATTAATACCCCGCCGCAAAATAGGTTGCCTATCAAGACGATTGTGGTAGAATATGACCAAGACCTGATCCGCCAGGCTATTTTAAGGGAGGTGGAAAGGGGCGGCCAGGTATTCTTTCTGCATAATCGTATAGAGGATATTGAAAAAGTAAGGGAGAGGTTGGGGAAAATTTTACCTCCAGGCGTACGCCTGGCCGTAGGACATGGGCAGATGCACCCCCAGGAATTAGAAGCGGTGATGTCCGGGTTCCTGGAAGGTGAGGTTGATTGCTTGGTCTCTACGATGATCATTGAGTCCGGGATTGATATTCCCAATGCCAATACCATAATCGTGGATAATGCGCATACCTTCGGCTTAGCGGATTTACACCAGTTGCGCGGCAGGGTAGGCAGGTTTAACCGGGCGGCTTACGCTTATTTTATGGTCCCCAAAAATTTAGCTTTGGAAAAAGACAGCCGTAAGAGGCTAAACGCTATTCAGGATTATTCCTCGCTGGGCGCCGGGTTTAATATTGCGATGGAAGATTTGGAGATCCGGGGTGCGGGCAACTTGCTGGGGATGCAGCAGCATGGTTTCATCGCCACGGTCGGTTTTGACCTGTATTGCCGGCTGTTAAGAGAAGCAATCGCTACTTTTAAAAAGACAGGAGTATTTAATGAAACGCATAATTAATTTAATTTTTTTTCCGGCATTTCTTTGTTTACCTATATATATCCTGCTGTGTACCCCGCATTTTCTTTACGCACAGGATCAGATTGTAGCTATCGTCAATAACGAAGTGATCACCCAAAAGGACCTGAATGATTTCCTCCACTTTATGAGTATGCAGTTGTCCGGGGAGCACCAGGGCAAGGAACTGGAAGAAAAAAAGAATGCCATTAAATTTGACCTGTTGAACCGGTTGATCGAAGACCGCCTGATATTGCAGGAAGCAAAAAAAGAAAAGATCAGTATGGATGAAAACAGGATAAAAGCCAAGATCGGTGAAATAAAAAAGCAATACCGCTCAGATGCCGATTTCCAGAAAGAATTGATGACGCAGGGCCTTACGCAGGCGGATATCGAAAAGAAGATCCGGGAGCAGTTTCTTATGTTCAGTGTTGTAGAGCGTAAGGTACGCAGCAAGATTACCGTAAAGCCCGAAGAAGTGACCGAATTCTATGAAACACATAAAAAAGATTTTACTTCAGGAGAAGGAAGGGAGCTGGAAGTCTATGCTCTGGAGAATGAAGACCAGGCCCAGTCTTTTTCTTATAACCTTAGGGTGGGTAAGAAGCCGCAAGATTTAGCAACGCGCTATCCCTTTACGGTAAGCGAATTTAATGTTTATAAAGGGGAGGAGTTAAAAGGAGAAATGGGAGAAGTGGTATTTAATCTCGGGGTTAATGAGGTCTCCGGGCCGGTTAAAATTGAGGATAAATACTATGTATTTAAACTGCTTAGTATAATTCCCGCCAAAGAATTTACTCTTGTTCAGGTCCAGGGGAGAATCCACAGATTTTTATTTGATAAGAAGATGCAGGAAGAGTTTGCCATCTGGTTAAATGAGCTTAAAAAGCAATCCTATATCAAGATTAAGTAGGGTCAGGGTTGGCCTGACTATCGGAGATCCTTCGGGGATTGGCCCGGCAGTAACCTTAAAGGCGCTTAAAGCACTAAAAAAGGCGCCGGCGGATTTTGTGGTTATTGGCGATGCGGGTATCCTAAAAAAAATACCGGGCGCAAACATTATGGATTTGAAAAATTTGAATCTCCGGGATTTTTCCTTTGGGAAAATAAAAGCCGAGTACGGAAAAGCCTCGGTGGAGTACCTGGATAAAGCCCTGGAACTGCTAAAAGACAAAGAGATTGACTGCCTGGTGACCGCGCCCATATCAAAAGAAGCAATTAATAAGGCCGGTTTTAAGTACAGCGGGCACACGGAGTATTTCGGGAAGAAAACCCGGGCCAAAGAAGTAGTTATGCTGCTTTTAAATGATAAGCTGAAATTCTGTCTGGTTACGCGGCATATACCTATCGGCAAGGTCCCCCGGGCGCTGACTAAAAAAAAATTATATAGTAGCATTCTTATTGTTTATAAATCGCTTAAGTATCTTTTTGGGATAAAAAAACCACGCCTGGTAGTTTGCGGGCTTAATCCACATGCTTCAGATAACGGTATAATCGGCACGGAAGAAAAGAGGGTCATTAAACCTGTTTTAAAAAAACTAAAAGCTAAAATAAAACCGGATATCGACGGCCCGCTGTCTAGCGATGTAGCGGTCAGCCGCGCCGCGGCAGGTAATTATGATTGCGTGATTGCCATGTATCATGACCAGGCACTCATTCCCTTAAAGCTCACCGGCGGGAGTTCCGGAGTGAATATGACTTTAGGGCTTCCTTTTATCCGGACTTCTCCCTTGCACGGGACAGCTTTTGATATTGCCAGTACTCCGGAATTAGCTGACCCCACTTCGATGATTGCCGCGATTAAATTGGCTATACAATGCGCATCTCAGCAAAAAAAAGCCTAGGCCAGAATTTCCTGATTGACCAAAATATCCGGAATAAAATTATTGCCGCGCTGGAATTAAAAAAAGACGATGTGGTCTTAGAGATAGGCCCAGGCAGGGGCGAATTAACGCAGGCTATTGCTCAACGGGCAAATAAAGTTTTCGGCCTGGAAATAGATAAGCGCTTGTCTAGTCTCTTAAGCTCAACTTTTGCCGATGCTGCCAAAAACGTCGAGATAGCTAATAAGGATATCTTAAAACTCGATATTGCCAAATTCCTCAAGGAAAATAAAATCAGAGGGAGGATTAAGGTCTTTGGTAATATTCCCTATTACATATCCAGCCCGATAATTGCGCATCTTTTAAAATTCCGCGAAAGGCTGGAGACGATATTCATCACCGTGCAGAAAGAATTTGCCGCCAGAGTGGCGGCTGTCCCGGGAAGCAAGGCTTACGGATCGTTTAGTTGTTTTACGCAGTATTATACCTCTCCCAGGATAATTTTTAATATCAGCCGGAATTGCTTTAAGCCTGCGCCAAAGGTGGATTCTTCTTTCCTGGAATTGAAAATCCGCAAGGAGCCTGCGGTTTGCGTGAAAGACGAAGGCTTATTCTTTAGGATAATAAGGGGGGCTTTTAACCAAAGGAGGAAGACCTTAAGGAATAGCCTTAGCAATATCGTTTCAGAAAGGGAGCTGCATAGTTTTTTTGAAAAATCCGGTATAGCCAGAGGGGTAAGGCCGGAGAGCTTGACTCTGGAAAATTTCGCTTTTTTGACCAACCTGCAATATTTATCAAAAATTACTTGACAAACCCGCCGATTTAGTATATATTCTATTGCTTACGTAAATCAAGGCATTAGCACAACTTCAATTTAACTTAAAAGGCAGCAAGAGAGAAGAATTTCTAAAAAATTCTTGGGTGGGTTTTTTTTAATTTTAGCGTTACTTCTCCGGCGGAGAATCTAGCAAAAAATGCTGGAGTAGCTCAGTCGGCAGAGCACGTCCTTGGTAAGGACGGGGTCACGAGTTCAATTCTCGTCTCCAGCTTAAAAAATTATGCGTGAAATAATTACATTGGAATGTACGGTTTGCAAGAATAGAAATTACACGACGACAAAAAATAAAAAACTGCACCAGGACCGTCTAGAAATTAAGAAATTCTGTAAGTCCTGTCACAAGCATACC
>JBAZOC010000039.1:0-5212 GCA_041648915.1 Candidatus Omnitrophota bacterium | reverse complement strand
GCTAAGCTTGGAGGAGAGATTTTCCTCTTTTGTGGGCGCCAAAGTTAAGTCCTTTTGCACATCGGATGCGTTTAAGGCTAAGCCGCTCTTGGAGCGGGCGGGGTCAGAGTTTTGTTTAGGTAAAGTTTCAGCTAATTTATCTTCAACAAGTTTTCTCCTTGCCTTTAATAATTCTACAGCAGGATTGTTATAGACGTCGTCCATAGAGAAAAGCCTGCCTGCTCGTAGGGCCTTAACCCAAGCTTGCGGCGGAGGTAACATATGATCTTGTAAAAATTTCCATATTTGAGGCATTGCTTCAAAAAGCTCTCTGTCTAATTCATCCACCGGTTTATTATTCTCTAATGCCTCCCTGCTTAAACCGGGGAAAAGTTTAGCGGAAATAAGTATATGTTTAGCCGCGGGTTCCCAAATAATACTCAACAAATCATTTGGCTGCACGCCTAAATAAACTGCCATATCTTTTACCCATTCTCTTAAAGGACTGCCGAGATGATTTTCGCTCTCTTTAGGAACATCCTGCAGGCCCCACAACAAATGAACAATCCATTCTTTATTTTCCTTTTTCACTGTGGCTTCGCTCATTACTGCCTTGTTACGCAGATGCAATTCACCTGGCCAGTTGACAAGATGAACCTGACTCTCCGCTCCTAACTCTACCTTACCGGTTAAACAGGATTTTACCTGAATAGAATTAGGCGCAATTAGACTTCCCTCCTGAGGCGTTACAATACTGGCATAGCGGCATGAAGGTATAGCTTCACTATATTCATTGGTTAAAGAGCCTACACTGCGCTTTGTATCAAATACTAAATTCAGTTTTTGGTTCTTATTGCCTTTCCCTAAAATAATGTCCGATTCTTCGCCAGTTTGACCTGTATCTAACCATTCACCTTCAACTTGTACAGCAAACGCTTGTGAACCTAATCCGGGATGACGCATAACCGAAGTAATTAAATGATACATTCTTGCGCGCCCTACCGCAGATAAGATATCGCTTAAAAATTTGACGGCGCCATCGTCTTCGCTGGATTCTATTTGTCTGCTTAGAGATACTACAATCTTATCTAACTCCCTGCCTGCTTCTTCTAATGTAATTACGTTCTTATGAATCCCTGTCCTTAAGTTTTCTATTTCTTCAGATATATGCCTGTAAATACTATAAATATCGGTTTTCGAATTGGTAATTTGCTGTTGCATCGCCTTCAATTTATCTTCAGTATCACTGAAAATTATTTTTCCTAAGTCAGCTTTAACAGCAAGCGGGGGTACGAGGGTTCCAAAGGTATCAATTTCTCCACCGTAAGCAGATACTAGATCCAAAGCGCTAAGATTGCTATAGCCAACCCCACCTTTTGTTAATACCTTGAAATTCCCGTCAAAATCTATATCTATTCCTGCGAGCATTGCCCAACGAATAATCGCGCCGATACCTAATACAGCAAATGCCGTATTCATCAAAACATACTCATTATCGACAAGAAGACCGTCTTTATTAAGCATTTCTTTTCTCTCATCTTCGGAGCAAAATTTCCCCTTAGTGGGTTTTTCTATGAAATTAAGGATCTTATTATTTTCATCAACAGCGGCACAACCCCATTGCGTAGCTTCTGACGCAGGAACTCGGCGCAACAGAATTATAGTTTCATCGGTCAATTCGGAGTGCTGCTCAAGAAGTTCCTTGATTTTCCCGGGATTAAAAGTAATTAATGCATCGCCGTAAAGGTTGATATAAGCGGGTTTATTATCAGGATAAATCTTGCTGATTACCGCAGCCGAGGCAAGAAGCTCTTCTTGTAAAGTTGTGGGCCTGTCTTCATTCAAAGCGCTGATAGGAAGGATGCCGTTAAATTTGCCTAACTGGGTGTATTTAGGATTCCTGGCAGACTGGCCGCCGCCGTGCACTCCGACAATTAATTTATTTCCCAGAATATCTTTTAAGTTGTAAGTTCCGGGTTCCAAATTAAGTTTTCTTACTATTTCTTCTATGGCTGTTTTTATTATTCCCAAATTAGCCAAACCGTTTCCTTTTGCTTTTACTCCTTTGTTAGGAGAACTGAAATCCGGAATTGCTTTTATCTGCTGTGTACCTTTAGGATATATCGATGGATCTATCTGTGAATTGAACATTTGGGCCTGGATCCGGCTAAACGCAGTCTGATATATATTAGATACACGCCAGCCGGTTTTATACAGGCTATCATAAACTTCGCGCATTTGCCGGCGGTCATATCTATGGTAGATTACTGACTCCCATTCCACTTCTTCTTTTTTGGCAAAATCGTGGATTTCTTGGGCTAAAGTTTTATCCCAGGATTTGCCTTCTTTAACAATAGCCTGCTTTGCGGCAAGCTCAATAGCTTCATGGAGAAGTATACAGCCTAAGGAAGGAATACCTAAAGATTTGAATGCTTCTTCAGAAGGAACAATTATATAAATCAAATTCTTGGTCGCGCTGATATGCGCATCTATTGCTGTCGGCGAATGATTATGTACCACCACTAATTCGATATTGACTGCCTTCAGCAAACCATAAATATCAACCCTTCCGATGCCTTGGGGAATCACAGCTTCCAATCCATAACACAATTCAATTGCATCCTGTGTTTTCTGGATGTAATTCTCGGGTGAATTATTACGCCAATCAGAAAAATTAGCTTGTAGCTTAAAACTATGCGAATTCTTCTTAGCTTCCACTATTTCAGCGTCTATTACCAAGTGATCTTCGTTAGTGTAGTGGCCAAGATATGAAGTAGAAGCGTTACTGGGATTTCTAAACGTTTTACTCAAGATTAACTCAACCGCATCAAGAGATCCTTTAGCATATCTATATGCCTCTTGGTCAATGAATATCAAGAACTGACTTAACAATGCACCTATCTTCATCCGATCATCATTAACCAAGGTTTCCATTTGTGAATAATATTTATCGGATAATTTAATATATCTTGCGGTAAGCTGATTTCTTAAAAGGTGTCCCAAAGCCTTACCAACGAATATAATAAGAACTATCATTGCTATTGCCACGCCAATATTAGTTGTAAATTTTGCGAATGACATACTTACTGGCTTACCGGCAAAATTGGTATAACGGAATGCATCCGGGAATGGAACAAGAGCAAACCAGATTAAAGCGGTAACAGTCATCCAGTAAGAAGTCTTAAATTCAGACACTCTTCGCACAAACCTATTGCCATGCATTTCTGTTGAAACCCGCTGCCAACGCTTATCACTATCTTCCTTAGAATCTTTCTTGGCAAAGTATTTCCTGTTCATATAGACATGCAGAGCTAATGCCCCACTGACAATTATCACAGATAGTAATATCCAAACAGAATTATGTAAAAATGCGGGTTGCACGCCGATAATTGTAATCATTGCCGCAATAAACCCTGACAATTTAGCAAGAAAGGCGCTAAAACCTGAAGTCCGGCCATAAGCTTTGTTATCCAGGGTAAACGAACCAGTAACTATCGAGGCTCCAAAATACAAAGTTAGAAATAACATAACCACATTGGAAACATCCAAGCCTACTGCCAAACACACTATATTAAGGAATGTCAAGGCTATACCGATTATAAATACGGTAGTCAAAGATAAAATTTTCCATTGACGCGGATTCTTGATATCTTTCCAAATATTGTCTGCTAATTTAGTCTTTGAATTATACGCTCCACCGCCACCAGATACTTCGAATTTGAAACTTAAACCAAAATAGCTGGTAACAAACGCGATGGCCTCAAATACAGAACGAGTAGCGAATAGCTGGACGTCACGCAAGCGGTTTTCAAACCAACGGGCAAGGCCAACAATTAAGCCTGAAGCTCTCACGGTTGCGCCTAAGCCGTGCAAAGTCAATACCTGATTAAATAAAACTCCTACAATTAAGTATAAGACATTGACACCTGTAAACGGTGACCAATCAAATAGAATGGCTATAATTAATGAAAATAACGTGAATAAAGCAAGTGGTGAAGTAATATAAAACCTTCCGACATTACGGCGAGCTTCACGTTCAAAAATTGACTCAGGGCCCAATTCATTAATATTCTGCTGAATATAACTACCAGTGGTTTGGTTTAATCCGCCTGACCAACGGGGAGCTGCGCTCGTCCATTCGGTAGTGCTGTAACTTTCCCTCAACTTATGCCAAAATGCATAAGACATCGCGAATTGCGGAGTATGGCCTAAACCTATAGCATTATGAGTCTGCTGTAATACTGCCCAGAAGTCTTCGCTTATACCAATAGCGTTGGGAGTAAAACCAACTAAACCATAGTAGCGCCAATTGGCATCGGTTCTTACTTTCTGCGCCTCGCGAGTCAAAGGAATTGCCGGATATTCACTACTAGCCAAAGCATCCATAACTTCACTATAGTAAACTGCCATCATATTACCCCAGCCGGTTCCGATTTTATCATTTAGTCCAAGCATAGAATTACCGTGACCTTCTTCTACTAAACGAGAAGCATCACCCACAGGCATTTGAGTATTAGTTGTGCCGCGGTGTGAAACATTAACTACTAATGCAGAATTGCTAATCATCCTTTTAACGTCTTCTATAAATTTGTCCAGATTTAGCACGTTTGCATTACGGTCAAGAATCAACATATTCCTTATACGGCTTAGAACACCGGGTGTAGCGAATACGCCGTTCATAGTCTCTGATTTCATTGTAAAGTTAGTATGAATATAGGTAAAGTAACCCTGTCCACCGGATAAATAAGCAAATAGACGCAACATTTTCTCATCTTGGTTAAAACCCCAAAATGTAGCGATGCTTCCATCCGTCGTTTTAGCAGGCTCATCTTTATCACTATGATGATCAGTAAATTTATTATCAGTCAGCATAAATACGCATTGTTGTCCAATGCTAGCCTTGTTTAAAGCTTCTGCCATATCCATAATGTTTATCCCTGTATCCATAAGGCCGCGCGATGCCATAACCAAAGTCATATACCGGCTCAAATTAAATGCTAAAATTATTTTGGCTTTCTCAATAGCATCAGCCGGCTTAATCTTTAAATCATCCTGCATACCGGCTTCGTCATCCAATTGCCGTAAGGACCAAAGAGTAACCCCTATTTTGCCTTTAGCATCCTTAGACTTATCTTCGGCAGCATATAAAGCAGTCATCCAGTCTCTAACATTAACCCGGACGAACTGATAATCATCAGCCTCCACAAGCAACTTTTTCTCAACGGCCTCTGCT
>JBAZOC010000038.1:0-6510 GCA_041648915.1 Candidatus Omnitrophota bacterium | reverse complement strand
AGACTCTCCCGTAAGAGAAGATTCGTTAGCTTGCAGATCCCGGCTATAAATAAGGCGCATGTCAGCGGAGACTTTGTCTCCCGAGGCGGCCATAACCACATCCCCGGGAACTAATTCGACAGATGAGATTTGCTGTTCTTTCTTGTCTCTTAATACAGATACGGAAGAGATCATTGAACGAGAAAGAGCCTCCAGGGCTTTTAAGGCCCTGGATTCCTGGAGATAACTAACAATAGCATTAATAAAAACAACTCCAAAAATTACCGAAGCGTCGACCCATTCTTTTAAAAAAAGCGTGGTCACTGTCGCCGCCAGAAGGATGTATATAAGGGGCTGATGGAATTGAAGTAAAAAGCGCCGCCAGAAGGGTATACCCTTTTTAGGAGTGACCTGATTTAAGCCATAGCGGGCTCGGCGCTTCTGAACCTCGCCCAAGGACAACCCAACAGAAACATCTACTTCAAGCCGCTTAAGAGCTTCATCAACAGGCAACGAATGCCAGATTTCCTTAAATTTATCCGGAGCCTCATCAACCATACGCTGTTTCCTCTCTTGATTTTTAAACTACCTGCTTATTTTAAGCGGCCATTCATTCTGACAGATATGAAGCGATCCTTTTTACCCAACCTGGCAGCCACCCCTGCTCATTAAGGAACTTGATCATAACTTATCCAGATTTCTTTCCGTGAACTTTATAATATTATTCATCATGGCGACTGTTTCAACCGGGTATCTTCCCACGGCTGATTCCGCGGAAAGCATAACGAAATCAGCGCCGTCTATTATAGCGTTTGCCACATCAGTCACTTCCGCGCGCGTAGGCCGGGGATTTTCGGTCATACTCTCCAGCATTTGTGTCGCGGTAATAACAAATTTCCCCGCGCGGTTACATTTTTTTATTATCATCTTCTGAATAACGGGGATTTCATAGATTGGCAGCGATACCCCCATATCCCCGCGCGCTATCATGATGCCATCTGAAGCCCTGATTATTTCATCAATATTCTTTATGCCCTCCCGGTTCTCTATTTTAGCGATGATCCGGCACCTAGAACCTGGCTTTAATAATTTTCTTACATCTAAAATATCATTCTTGGTGCGCACAAATGACTGCGCGATATATTCCACGCCGTGCTCTTCGCAAAAAGATATATCCTGTATATCCTTTTGGCTTATATGGCTTTGGTTATGGGGAGCCAAACCACCGGCCTCTGGCTTACCGCCGAATTCCAGCCTTGCCTCCGGAATATTTACGCCTTTATATCCTTTAAGCAGGCCGCCGACTATTACCTTAACCTTGAGCCTGTTTTTAGACCTGCCGATCACTTCTAAAGCGATATTTCCATCATCTATGAATATTTGATAACCATTCTTAATGCTTCGCAGCGGGCCTTGATAATCAAAGGGTATTATTTCCTGCGATCCTTTTATCTTTTGTTGAGTAAACCACAAGACCTTACGTTTTTTGAGCTCTATCGGAGCGGCGAGCTCCCCCACCCTTATACGATGCCCCTGAAGGTCGCCGAGGAGCTTTATGCGCCTGCGATATTTCGCGTTTAAAGACCGGATAAGACCTATCCTCAGAAGCAACTCTTGCGGCTTAGCGTGGGAAAAATTCAGGCGCCCGACATCCATACCGCTAAGCATCATTTTTCTAAGCACTGTCTCGCTCGATGAAGCGGGGCCAAGAGTGCAGACTATTTTAGTCTTAACCATAGGATCCCTCCGCAGTACCCGGCTAATTTATAAATAAACATTTAATACATGCTCCCGGACCATTCTCTGGGTATTAAAAAGAGGCGTTCAAGGCTATCGCTTAGCGCATGATCTTTCCTTTTCCCCTCTAAAATTATATTACGGATATTGCTTATATCCATAACGGCAGGATTTTAAGTTTTTATTTATCCAGAGCCTTAAGATATTTATAGTAATCGCTGTCGGTAGTCAAAATTACCGTTGATTTTTCATCAATAGTCCCCTTGTATGTTTCCAATGTCTTAAGGAACGCGTAGAATTCGGGATTTTGGCTATAAGAGCCGGCGTAGATGTTTATCGCTTCGGCATCGGCTTTTCCCACAATAGACTGCGCCTGTCTGTAGGCCTCTGAAGTTATTAATTTCAGTTCTTTGCCTATCTGACCCTCTATCTCAGCCGCCTTTCCAAACCCCTCCGAGCGGTATTTCTCGGCGGCGCGTTTTCTCTCGGCAATCATTCTGTCATAGACTTTATTACGCACCTCTTCCACATAGTTTATGCGCTTTATGCGCACGTCCATGATTTCAATGCCATATTGAGGAGCTAACACCTTAGCCTTTTCCAGTATAGAGCGGGTTAATTGCTGCCTTCCTATATCTATACGCTCAAGCGCCTCTTCGCTGACTATGGCATCCTCAACCACATCCTTACTGTCAAGTATACGGTTTGAATCTCTCACCGCCTCAACCAAAAGCTTGCCGGTAACGGCATCTCTTGTAGCCGAATTAATAATATCATTAAGCTTGCTGTTTGCGCTCAATTCATTTCCCATAGACTGCAAGAATTTCAAAGCATCAACTATTTTCCAGCGCGCTGTGGTATCTACCCAGATATATTTTTTATCCTTGGTAGGTATCTGGTTCGGATCTCCATCCCACTCCAGAAGCCGCCTCTCAAAATAATGCGCTTGTTGGATAAAAGGAGTTTTAAAATGCAAACCGGCGGATGTTATAGGCTTTCCAACCGGCTTACCAAACTGAGTGATCACTACCTGCTGTGTTTCATCTACAATGAATAACGCCCCGCTTGCAAACGCAAACACTACAATTATAGCCAGAAAAAAAACCAATCCTAAAATCGCCCCTGATCTGCCTTCTTTCATTATCTAACCTCTCCTTTCCCGCCTATATCTAATAGCGGCAATACGGAAGATTGCCTTGGATCAATAATGTATTTTTCTTTCACCCTGGGCAAAACATCGGCAAGAGTCTCAAGATAAAGCCTCTTGCGGGTGACCTCGGGAGCCTTCTTATATTCACCCAAAGTTACCAGAAATCTTTCAGCTTCACCCTTAGCCCTGTTTATCTTATCAAGAGAATAACCTTCTGCCTCGCGAATAGTCTTTTCAGCTTCACCCTTAGCCCTTGGTATTGCCTTGTTGTATGCCTCCCAAGCCTGATTGATCATTTTCTCTTTTTCCTGCTTTGCTTCATTTACCTCGTTAAAAGCGGGTTTTACCTTATCCGGCGGGTTAACATCCATCAATTTTACCGTAATCACCTGAACCCCGGTCTGATAATCATCCAGTATCTTCTGCATTTCAACTTGAGCCAAGTGGTCTACTTCTTCCCTCTTAATAGTTAACACCTCATCTACGCTGTAATCCCCCACCAGCCGGCGCATGACAATTTCGGAAACATCCCTTATAATATTGACCGGATTGCGGACGACAAAAAGGAACTTGATAGGGTCTTTTATTTTAAATTGGACGATCCAGCGGACATCAAGTATGTTCAGATCTCCGGTAAGCATCAACGACTGTTCCAAATTCGAGCTACTATAAAAACGCCTGT
Source organism: Candidatus Omnitrophota bacterium (assembly GCA_041648915.1). GTDB lineage: Bacteria > Omnitrophota > Gorgyraeia > Gygaellales > Profunditerraquicolaceae > UBA6233. The sequence goes on along the minus strand of JBAZOC010000038.1, from coordinate 2,962 downwards.
CCCCCGTGTCCGCGCCTGAACTCCTGACCCCAAACTCTTCCTTGAAGATCTTTTCCACTTTAATCGGGGTCATATTATCGATGCCAAAAGGAAATTTAGCGTGCAGGCCGGGCGAACTTAAACCTATATATTTACCAAACCTCTGCATTACACCTACTTCATCCGGGCCTATCGAATATATAACCCCCTTTAATCCTAGAATAACAAGTAAACCAACGGCTACCCAGGAGATATATTTGCCGTAATCAAGGAATTTCTTTTTGCCTACATCGATTATATCGTCCGGCGTAGGGATATTTTGCCAGTCCATAAGGACCTCCTTTTAAAAAATTAAAGCAACTAAAAATGAATACTCCACGGGCTAAAGCCCATGGTTTCTATGTGGAATACTTGAGTGGCCAGGCTCCATCCGCGCCATAAATGGCGCGGTTTTGTGGCCACGAAAGTATAAAAAAACCATCTGCAAAAATTGCAGATGGCGGCCCGACCATCCAAAACCTTCAAGAATTTCTTCCTGAACCCATATTTGTAATATTAAGAACTCTTAGTTATATACATTAGTTTACTATTATTGCGCTCCTTGTCAAGAGTAATCGAACACAACCAGAATATAACAAAGGCTGAGTCCTCAATGATCTTATTCCTTGCTTATATAAAGCTTTTGCGTAGGATAGGCAAAGTCTATGCCCCTCTTTTCAAACTCTTCTTTGATAGCGAAATTAATTTCCTGCTGAATATCCATATATTTGTTGTAATCAGAGCTTAAAACAAAATACACGACTTCAAATATAAGGCTAAAATCTCCGTAACTAAAAAAGTGCGCGCGGTCAAAAGCCGTGCCTTCGGTATTTTTAATGATCTTCTCAATAATTTTCGGGATTTCCTTTAAATGGCTAAGCGAAGTCTGATACGTTGCCCCTATGCGGAATAAGACTCGCCTTTTCTCCATAAGCCTGTAATTACGCACACGCGAATCTGTAAGGTCGGTATTGGAAAATACCACCTGCTCACCCCCCAGGCTGCGTATGCGCGTGGTCTTTATACCTATATACTCAACGCTGCCCATAAAATCGCCGATGATTATAAAATCCCCTATTTTGAACGGGCGGTCAAACACTATAGAAAAATAACTGAAGAAATCTTTAAGCAGCGCCTGCGCGGCTATAGCTACCGCTATGCCGCCGATCCCTAATCCGGCGATTAACGTAGAAACTTTATAGCCAAGATTATCCAGCAGGATTATAGCCGCCAGCGCCCAAATCAAAAATTTAATAGCCCAAAGCAGGCCATCGAGGCTGCGCGTCACCGTAGGATCTTGCTGTTTTTTGGCGAGATATATATTAATACCCCAACCGGCTAGCATGACCACTATACGCGCGGCAAAAAAAGTAATGATAATCATCTCTAAGGCATTAATTAAAGCTCCGGCGCCGGAAGGCAATTTTAATGTTTTGACGCTGACATAAAAGCAGCTAATGTATAATGCCGGCAGGCCGATCTTTTCCAGGATGTTTATTAAAAAATCGTCGAATGTCGCGACGGTTCTTTCCGCTAATTTCTTAAGACGCCTTATAAAGAACCGGATAACTATTTTAACGAACAACAGGCTAAAGGCCAGTATTAATAAAGCAATGCTGTAATCTAATATACGATTACCAAAAAATACCCGCTCTAGGATCTCTGGATTCATGTTAACTCCCTGCTTAGTTTAAATTAAATGCGCTGCCCATAAAAAGCAGTCTGTTCCCGCGTTATAAGTGAACCACATCCTCGTTATGATAGAGAGAAAGGAACAACAACATATATTCTTTTAAATGCCGGGTAAGCAAAAAATTATTCTTTATATGTTCCCTGCCGTTGGCGCCCAATTTCCTGGCATATTCCGGGCTGTTAAGAAGCTGCTTTATCGCGAATGCCGCGCCTTCGATGGAATAACAAAGCAGGCCGGAATATTTATGTTTTATCTGTAGCGGTATCCCCCCCACATGAGAAGCTACAACAGGTTTACCTTTCCAGAGGGCCTCGGAAACCGTCAATCCAAACCCCTCTTTTAAAGATTTCTGGACGATCACGGTCGACGCCCGCTGCAGCGCGTTGACTTCGATATCATTCTGCGGCAGCAATAAAACGTGTATATCCTTAGATTTAGCCGCCTTCTCCCTGACCTCCTCCAGGACTTCTAATCCTTCGGGATCATCAGTGGCGCCCCCTCCGGCCAGAATAAGCCGGCAATCTATATATTTTTTTACGCGTAAAAACGCCTCGACAACACCCAGGGGGTCCTTTAGGCGGTCGAATCGCGATATCTGGGTGACTATCGGTTTATCCTTCGGTATTTTATATTTCTCGAGCACCCCGTCTATTATCTCCTGGGGAAGTTCTCTATTTTTATCGCTCAGGGGGTCGATCGACGGGGAGATCAGGAATTGCCGTATCGGTAATCTCTGAGAAAAACCCGGAGCGGAAAACACGGCAGAATCATATTTTTCTATATAACTCATCAGGAAATCCCAGACCTTACGGTTCGGATCAGACACGTCGATATGGCAGCGCCACAACCACTTATTCCCCGTTTTCTTGCGGACCAGGGCGATAGGCTGGGGATCGTGCACAAAGACAATATCCCCGTAAATATTAAGCTCCTCGATATTCCGCTGGCTTGTCTCCAGGAACACATCGAAATCGTCCTGAGTTATATCTTCCGGCCTGCCATGCAAAGCGTTATGGAATTTCTTAGTCACCTCAAAGAACTTTTCCCCGCCTTTTATAACATCCCAGCGCGTCTGAACTCCAAGCTCCTGTAAAAGCGGCACCATACGGCTGAGTATTTCCGCGACCCCGCCGCCGACAGCCGTGGAATTGATATGCTGCACGACTTTACCCTGCAGCCTGTCCGCCAACAGCCTCAGGTCATCCACGACCGACTGCCCGACAATAGGGATATATTCGTCTATTTTCACCA
>JBAZOC010000037.1:0-6962 GCA_041648915.1 Candidatus Omnitrophota bacterium | reverse complement strand
TCAATGAATTTTTCAAAATCAATATCTACGGCGCTTACCTCATAATATTTTTCTTTCGTGGTGCCCTGTAAAGATATAATTAACCGCGAAAGCCCTGCGCAGATAAGCGCATCAGATATTTCCGGAGTCAAAAGCGAAGCGTTAGTCAAAATCTCCACCGTATCGGCGACACCTTGAGAAACCGCATATTTAACCATTCCGACAATATCCTTATGCAGGAGCGGCTCCCCCATCCCGACAAAACGCAACACTTTCAGTTTCTTGGGAAACTTGGCCGCAGCATCTATGCATCTTTTGTATAAATCAAAATCCAGGCTGGTTTTAGCGGAAATAAAACCGCGCTTCTCTTTAGCTACCGAAAAAATGCAATAGCGGCACTTAAAATTACAGGCATATATCGGAAAGATATACAGTAAAAACGGGGTATCCAGAGGCACTACGTCCGCAAGCCTTACCCTCTTTCCGCCCGGCGTCTGCCCGCTGATATCTTTTGCTTTCAATAGCGCTATCTCCCTTCATTAAATGGCCGCAGCGTTTTGTCTTCATCCGTGAAGACCTCGGAACAGGCGACCGGTAAAGGCTTACCGTAGACCCTGCCGGCAATATACTTTTTAATAAACTCTTTATCTTCCGCGATCAAGCAGGTATCCACGTGTTCGCCGAAGAATTTAATACCCAGGCCTCTTTGAATTATATCCCTGAGCGGCTCCTTAAAAACATTGCCGAGGGATACGTGGATATACGGGCAAGGCAGCACATCCCCGTATTGGGTTACCGATAGCATCCCTTTGACTCCGATACAACCCATATCCAGGCCATAAGCGGGAGTCAGATGCGTGCAGAGCATATGTTTTTTTTCAAGCCCCCGCATATAATTTATATCATTTTTATCAACCAGAATATCAAAATTACCCTCCCATGAACCAACCGGCTTGGCATAAGTCACAAACACCACTATGCCCCGCTGATTAAAATATTCCACAAACTGCCTAAACTCATCCGAATAAAGCCGTTGCTTGCTGACTACGGTTTGGATAAAAATACCTAAACCCGCCTCCAAAGACGCATCCACCGCTTCCATTGCCTTTTTATGCGAGCCCTCGGCCTTTCTAAAGCTATCGTGCTCCTGAGCGTTGAGGCTGTCGATGCTCAACTGAATCCGGTCAACGCCTATACTTTTTAAATGCCTGGCCCGCGCCTTATCCAAAAACCACCCGTTCGTGTCGCAGTTAATATAAAACTTCGCCGGATCAATAGCTTCTACAAACGCATCAAACTCCTTTAATATTAGGGGTTCTCCGCCGGTCATGACAAAACGCGCCAGGCCCAGTTCATCCGCCTGCCGCGCCAGCTGGCGCACGTCAGCTACGGTAAACTGCCGGGCATCTTTTTTACCCTGGAACCTTTTTACGGAACAATGCGCACAATGGAAATTGCAGGCATAATTACACTGAAACTGGATAATAGCAATACTCTCGCCCCGCTTCATCTTTTCCTCAAATTTCAGGATTTTTGCATAAACATAGGGCTTTTCTTTTTTAAGCTTACTCCTCTTATTAGCTTCCTCTGATCTTATTTTTTGAACTTCCATGCAAATATACCCTTTCTAGCCTTTTACCGCTTTGGCCAGCATATTTTCCTTAAATTCTTCCCTGCCTAAAAACGGCCATAAGTCTTCCAAAGGCTTAGAAATTATTGAGCCGTCCGGCCGCACCTGCGACGAGAGCCTGGGGCTGGTCAGTAAAAACGGGTCAGTCATAACCTCGCAGATAACCGGGCCCTTTGCCTGCAAGGCCTTTTTTATGCGGCCTTTTAGGCCTTTATGGCTTAATAGCCGCATATTTTTTATGCCATAGGCTTTCGCTATCTTAAGGGTAGCGGGAAAAGTCAGGCCGCTGGCAGGGTCGCAGCACACATAATGGCCCTTAAAATGGGTTTTCTGGGTGTTTCTGATGGAGGCATAGCCGTTATTATTCAGGACAAACAGCTTGAGCGGCAGCTTCAGGCGGCGGACAGTTTCCAGCTCCTGGATATTATGCTGTAATCCTCCGTCACCGATAATGCTGATCGTACGCCTCTTGCCGCTGGCCAGGCAGGCGCCGATACTCGCCGGCAAACCAAACCCCATAGAACCTAATCCGGGCGTATTGAAAACCCTCTGCCCCTTCTTTACTTTAAAGGCCTGCAGGGTTATTTCGCTGCAGGAACCGGAACTACCCGGGACTAAAATATCCCGGCTGGACATTAATTCCGCTAAAACATCCACCAGGCAATAGGTATTCACATATTTTTTAGCCTTAAAATATGCGGGTAAGGCCACCGGATATTTTTTCTTCCAGCCTGCGCAGCTGGCCAACCATGGCCCTCTAGCTTTAGGCATAAGTTTATTACGTTTTCCAAGGAACTCCCTGATGCACGATTTTGCATCCGCGCAAATAGGGACATCTATTTTCATCTTCATTTTTTTGATTTCGCTTAGATCAATATCGACTACGGCTTTTTTGGCAAAAGGGGCGAAATGCTTATGGTTGTAGCCTGTTTGCGCCAGGTCCAGCCGGCTGCCCAGCGCCAGAATAAAATCTGCATTTTGCTGGATGAAATTCGCTCCGCGCTGTGCCACTGAACCGGGGCGGCCAAAAAATAAATTATCGTTCTCCGCGAGAAAATCCAGCGCTTTCCAGGTAGTGAGGACCGGTATCTTAAGTATTCTGGTGAGGCGGATAAAATCCTTTAAGGCACCGGAAAGCCTGATCCCGTTGCCGGCCAGGATCACCGGCCTTTCAGACCTGTTCAGGAGAGTAATAGCCTTATCCACAAGTTGAGGCAGGCGCTTAGCGGTTTTTTCTTTGGGCCGCTTAAAAACTTTAAGTTTACTTTCGTCTATTATTGCGCCTTGCACATCCAGGGGTATGTCCAGCCAGGCCGGCCCGGGGCGGCCTGTTTTGGCCAGATAAATTGCTTTCTCTAAATGATATTTAATATCCGACGCCTCAAAAACAGTAGCGGCATATTTCGTAATAGGCTTGATTATAGAGATAATATCGACTTCCTGATTCCCCATCTGCCTGACCCCGCTCCCTTGAATCATATCCGAACGTTTGGCCTGGCCCGAGATAATAAGCAAGGGGATAGAATCAATCCAGGCCCCGGCCACGGCGGTAACGGCATTCGTTCCTCCGGGGCCGGTAGTAACCAGAAGCACGCCTAAATTATTGGAATATTGGCTATAAGCCTCTGCCGCTATTCCGGCAGCCTGTTCATGAAGGCAACAGGTATATTTAAGCCTAAGGCATTTGCCCAAAGAATCTACCAGGTGCATACAGCCTCCGCCCGGCAAAAGGAAGATGTGCTTAACGCCCAGTTTTGCAATAAAATTAAATACGTAATCGGATAACTTAATCATCAATAATTATGCTATCGGTTTAATCAGCCAATCAGACCAAAAGGTCATCTCAGTCTTTCTGTTTTTATTCTTCAGTATCTCCTGGTCGTCATAAAATGAATCTTCCCGGAAATGCGTAGTGGATATCTCCTCAAAGACCACGCCTTTCTTTGAACTAAAGCTATGTTTTGCTCCCCGTTCAATAATGACCATCTCCCCGGGTTTATATTCTTTTTCCACGCCGTTAAGGCTTAGGGCCATCTCCCCGTATAAGATATGGAAAGTCTCTTCTTTTTTATTATGGTAATGCGCCGGGTGCTCTTGCCCGGGAAGCATAATGATCAATTTCTTGCAGTATTCCCTGTTGATGCAGTTGATGATCGCCGCGCCTACCTTTTCAAAATTATCAATCCCGTAATGGTGCGAGAGCTCAAATTCCACCTTTTCCGGAAGGCTGATCTGGCTTTCAATGACTATATTTTTTAATTTATTGATTATCTTGAGCACCTTATCCCTTAAGTTCACGATATTCACATCGGCTAGCATAACCGGCTCATTTTTCTTGATTTCCTTTTTGGCGGAAATCTCCGCGTATTTTGAGAGGTCGTTAGCCAATAACTGGTTTTCCGCATTCGGGATGGCCAGGAAAGTATTGGAAAGATTTATTTTTTCTTTCTTAGCGATCGGCTCCCTGGCAAAAACTCCCCTTTTTAAGCCCCGCAGGTCCTTTATTTCTTTATCCGAGATATGCCGCGCCTTATCCGCTAAACCGCACATGATAAACGCCTCTTGCGCGCTGGACAGCCATTTCTCGATCTGTTGGGGGGTAGAAGAATATTTATTCAAGGCATAGCCGGCAGCGGTCAAAGCGACATGCCGCTCAAAAACCAGAGCGCCCTTGGCAACAGCGATTTTAACCGCCTCAAAATTTTCAGGGTTTTCGTGGGTTGAATAACCTATCGGAGTACCCGGATACCTGGCGCGTAAAAAATCGATCTGATTAAGCTGCAGCTTCTCGTCAGCTACGGGATACTCGCCTACACAATGCATCAGGCAAAACATCTTATTCCGGTGCTCAAGAAAAGCAACAACCTTATCTATATCCTGCGTAGGAGCCCCTCCCGCAGAAAGGATCAGCGGCTTGTCCGTTTTTACCGCATGCTCAAGCAGCGGCCAATCGCCGAACGAACAACTGCCGATCTTGATCACATCAAATTTATGCTTAACCACCAGATCCACCGAATTTTCGTCAAAAGGAGTGCAAAGAGATACAAAGCCTAAACTGCTGATTTCGTCTTTTAACTCTGTCAACTCTTTTTCGCTGAGCCTGGTCTCTTCAAAACGTTTGACATATTTAATATCCTGCCTGCCCTTAAAATCAGGGTGGATAAAAGTACCAAGATCCCTATACTGAAGTTTAAAGCCGAATTTAAAATCAAATTTCTTGCTCACCTTGTGTATTTCCCTGATGATACTGAGCCCGTGCTTCAGGTCACCCATATGGTTATTGGCTAACTCAAATATGAATAATTTATTAAAGTTAAAATTATGCCCCATAATACCCCCGATTTTTAGAATAAGCCTGGTAACCCGCCACCGTCTTAGCCAGGCCTGCCAAAAAAGTAAATCTCGGCTTCCAGCCGAGTATTTTCCTAGCTTTTGCGGATGCCAGATATTGATGTTTTATTTCATACTTTACCTTATTTAGAATTTTATAATTCGGCCTATTATTGGCTACTTTAGCAACGGCCTTTACCAGTTCCACGACCGTAAGCGGATTTTCATCGCTAAAATTGAATGCTTCGCCGCTAAGCTTTAACTTCTGCAATTTCTCCGCCAGCATAATGTAACCGTTAACTATGTCCTCAACAAAAACATAATCGCGCGTAAACTTACCGTCACTGCGGATTAAAAGCTTCTTGCCCTTAAGCGCGCACCGGACAGCGTCCGGGACAAGGCGGGAAAAGTTAAAATCTCCGGGCCCATAGATATTGCCGCAGCGGGTAACCGCAACCGGCAGCTTATAAGTATGGGCATAGGTATCCGCAAGCAAATCCGCGCAGCTCTTAGATACATCATAAGGATGCCTACCCTGTAAAGGAGCTCCTTCCGTATAAGGCAATTTCTGATGGCTGCCATAGGCCTTATCACTGGAGGCTATAATAATTGCCTGGATACTTTTTAAACTCCTGCAGGCTTCTAAAATATTCCAGCTGCCCTGAATATTCGTAGAAAAAGCGCCTAACGGGTCATTGAGGCACTTTCCTACAATAGCCTCTGCCGCCAGATGGAAAATAACATTGATTTTATTCCGGCGTATAATCCCCTCTACTAACTTATAATCAGCAACGCTGCCTTTAATAACGGTTAATCTCTTATAGTCAACCGGAGTTAAAATAGTATCTTTTCTCCTGACCTTGATATCCAAACCATAAATTTTGGCTCCGGAACAAAGTAGCGCCTTAGTCAGGTTAGAGCCAAGGAAGCCCTCAAAACCCGTAATCAATACTTTTTTTCCCTTCCAGAAATGCTTATCCATTACTGTCCTCTAGGCCTTCCATTTTTTCCAGGGCGCCTTGCCGCTATTCCAAAACGCCTCTAGTTCTGACCTGTCCCTAAGTGTATCCATACATTTCCAAAAACCATTATGCTTAAACCCGGCCAGTTTTTTATCCGCCGCCATATTTTTTAAAGAATCAAACTCCCATACGCAATCGTCTCCGCTAATATAGTCAAAAACTTCCGGCTCCAGCACAAAGAACCCGCCGTTAATCCATGAACCATCGCCTTTTGGCTTCTCAAGAAAAGAATTAACCGTTCCCCCCTCTTTCATATTTAAAGCTCCAAACCTGCCGGCAAGCTGCACCGCGGTAACTGTCGCCTGCTTACCGCAACGCTTATGAAATTTAAACAGTTCTCTGATATCTACGTCGCTCACCCCGTCACCGTAAGTCATCATAAATGTCTTATCGCCTATATATTTACGCACGCGCATCAGGCGGCCGCCGGTCATTGTATCCAGGCCGGTATCCACAAGAGTAACCTTCCAGGGTTCAGATGAAGTAGCCTGGACTTTAACATCGCCCTTTTTTAGATCAATGGTCACATCGCTCATATGCAGGAAATAATGCGAAAAATATTCTTTGATCATATAGCCTTTGTACCCAAGGCAAATAATAAAATCATTAAATCCGAAATGCGAGTATATCTTCATAATATGCCAGATGATGGGCTTGCCCCCGATCTCTACCATCGGCTTAGGAATACTTCCTGTCTCTTCGCTGATCCTTGTGCCTCTACCTCCTGCCAAGATCACTACTTTCATATTTTTCTCCTGTCTTTTACTTACTCTCTTAGAAAACTAAGCCTGGATACTATGCCTATCCACAACCAAAAAAGCACAGCCAGCGGCAAAGAATAAAGGCTTACTTCAAAAAAACTATGGGCCAAGAACCCGCATATGCCGCATATCCCCCCCAATAGAACAGGGTCCCTGGTAGCAGTAAACTTCTTTATACCCGCGTATAAAACTGAAAATACAAAACTTAAAAAAACCAGCAGGCTGAATATGCCACTTTCG
>JBAZOC010000036.1:0-7082 GCA_041648915.1 Candidatus Omnitrophota bacterium | reverse complement strand
AGGAAAAACCTTTTACACCCAATACGCTATGGATATACTTGTAGATGAGGCGGGAATAACGCGTTAAGAATTCATCCCAGGATGGGTTGTCCCCTTTGACGCATCGCTGAACGAACTCCAAATCGTTCATATGCCTTATTGTAGCACTTGAGGAACCAAAGGCAATAAAAAAGGGGAATCTTACTTATCTTCTACGACCTTGCCTTCTACGTCTATTACGTCTTTGGGGTTATTGTGCCGGGAGGATTTAATACGCCACTTTAGCCTATAGGAATGCAAGAGTAATAACAATACCAGTATGCCTTCAATGGCCAGCCACTGGCTTATCGTAAAAAAAAACTGGCCGAAAAATAGATTTAAAACTATTAATAAGGGCAATAGACAACCGCCAGAGCTTATAAGCATATTTCTTAGAATTTCTCCCAGTGGAGCATTCCTCTAAGGCTTCTTTTCAAGCCAAGTTTAAAGTCAGCTTGATCCGTTGGATACCCCAGCGCGACCATGCTAACCAGTTTAAACTCCGGCGGGACGCTTAAGAATGCCGCAATTTCCTCGCCATACGGCTTTTTATCTCCGGCTACCCAGCAGGAGCCAATGCCTAATGCCGCAGCAGCATTCAGTATATTCACTGTAGCTGCGCAGCCGTCTTCAAGATAATATTTAGTATCAGCACAAAATACGGCAATGCAGGCTTTGGCGTAGGCCATAAACCTGGCGTTCTCGGCTAATGCGGCTACTTTATTCAAGAAGCGGCTATCAGTAATTACGATGAACTCCCAGGGCTGCTCATTCCTGGCTGTAGGCGAAAAACGCGCGACATTAATTATCTCTTTCAGAACATCTTTAGGTATAGCCTTATCCTGATAAGAGCGGATACTCCTTCTGGTTTTAAGCGTATCCAATGTATCCATTTTACCCCCTGTTTACTTATAATTATTTATTTTTAAGAAATTTTCCTGCGCAGTTCTTCCGGAATGGCCTTAGGTTTTAGATTATTGTCCACGCAGACCAGGACGGTCTTAGCCTCGGTAATAAGTTTTTTACTCTGATTATAGATCTGGTGCACAAAAATTATCTTTACCGCGGAGATTTCGCCGATTTTGGTCTGGATATCCAGGAGATCGCCATAAACAGCCGAAGCCCGATAGTCAATCTCCTGCCGGGCAACCACAAATAATGTGCCTTGACCGGCCAGTTCCTTTATGGCAGCTCCTTTTTCCGCAAAAAACTCCGTGCGCGCCTCTTCCAGGAATTTCAGGTAATTGGAGTAATAGACCACTCCGCCGCAATCCGTATCATGGTAGTAGATCTTTTTTTGCATTATTTTTCCTATAGTTTACGTATCATTATATAGGCCAGCGCTGCTATAAACGCCGAACAAGGGATAGTGAGTATCCAGGCCCAGATAATGTTCCCGGCGACCCCCCAGCGGACCGCGCTCAGGCGTTTAATCGAACCTACGCCCATAATCGAGCCGGTGATCGTATGCGTAGTGCTTACCGGGACGCCTAACGCCGAAGACACAAAGAGCATAACCGCCGCGCCTGACTCCGCGCAAAAGCCGTCAACGGGCCTGAGCTTGGCTACTTTCTGGCCCATAGTCTTAACAATGCGCCAACCGCCGAATATGGTGCCCAGAGCAATAGCCGCATGGCAGCTGATGACAATCCATAAAGGGATATGGAATGTTTTTCCCAGGAGCCCCGCGCTAAAAAGTAAGCTGGCGATAATACCCATGGTCTTCTGGGCATCGTTGCCGCCGTGGCCCATACTATACAAGGCCGCAGACAAAAGCTGGCCCTTCCTGAAAATATGGTCCACCTTTAAAGGAATACTCCGGCTAAAACTCCGGTAGACGACCAGGCCAAATATAAACCCTAAGATAAAACCCAGCACAGGAGAGATAAAAATAAAAGCAATGGTCTTAGCTATGCCTTGCCAGACCAGAGACCCTGCCCCGGACTTAATCAGGGCTGAACCGACCATGCCGCCAATCAGCGCGTGCGATGAGCTGGTCGGCAAGCCAAAATACCAGGTAATAATATTCCAGCCGCAAGCGCCGATAAGCGTGGCAAAAATTACCCCGTTATCAATAATCGCTATATCAATAATTCCTTTACCGATAGTATTGGCGACATGCAGCCCGAAAAAAAGAAAAGCGACAAAATTAAAAAAAGCCGCCCAGGCAACTGCCTGGCGCGGAGAGAGTACGCGGGTAGAAACCACAGTGGCGATAGAATTAGCTGAATCGTGGAAACCGTTCAAAAAGTCAAAAAGTAAAGCCAGCAGTATCAAAAGAAGTACGCCTAAAGTCATAATTTTTTAAGCCTGTTTTACGATTATAGAATCTACTACGTGGGCGACATCTTCACAGATATCCAGGACAGTCTCGGCATCCTGATAAATTTCTTTCCATTTAATGACCTTAATCGGGTCTTTTTCCGTTTCAAAAAGCTCAGCCAACACCTTATCGCGCATCGCGTCGCCGACATTTTCCAGGCGGTTGATCTCTACGCAGGCCTCCGAAATAGACTTGTAGTTTTTCATATTACGCATCCCTTTTACCGCGCAATCTACCGCCCGCACCGAATCTTCAATTACCGAGGCGAATTCAATAAGGTTTTTATCGATACGGGTTATCTTATAGACCTCTAAGCGGCTGACAATAGTATTGATCATATCAATGATATCATCCAGTTCCTTGGCCAGGTCGTGGATATCTTCACGGTCAAAAGGCGTGATGAAAGTTTTATTCAACTGGTTGAATATGTCATGCGTAGCTTCATCCCCCTGGTGCTCAATACTGCTTATCCTCTCAATCTCTTTCTGCTCTATGACGCCATCGGAGACTAATTTTTTAAAATAGACTGCCGCGTCCACCGCATAGCTTACCTGCTTTTCAAACAGTGCAAAAAAATCCGTCCCTTTGGGAAAAAATTTAGCAAGCATAAATTACTCCTTTATTTTATTAATAGGTAGGGTTATGTTTAGTATTATACCAATATTTTTAAATTTTTAAAGCGAAATTATAAAAATGCTCCTGCTATAAAGAATTTGCTTTAATAGGCAAATTGGATATAATTAAGGTATGCCTAATCTATGCGTAGAGGAACACTACCGGCATATCAGAATGATACTGATCATAGTCCTGGTTTTAAACTGGGGTGTGGCCTTAACCAAGATCATTTATGGTTTACTGACCCGCTGCGCCAGTATCACCGCAGACGGCTTTCATTCATTATCCGACGGCGCCTCTAACCTGATCGGCTTGGCCGGCATACATTTTGCCTGCCAGCCGGTGGACCAGGACCATCCTTACGGCCATCGCAAATATGAAACATTTTTTTCTCTGGGCATTGCCGGCCTGCTCTTCCTGGTTGCCTTAGGCCTGATCCAGGCAAGCCTAGAGAGGTTGCGTAATCCGCTAACTCCTTTTATTGACATAAAGAGTTTTATGATCATGGCCGTTACCATGATCATAAATTTCCTGGTGATGCGCTATGAAGAAAAAAAGGGCAAGTTGTTAAGAAGCGACATCCTCCTGGCGGATGCCCTACATACAAGGTCCGATATCTTTATCTCTCTTTCAGTTATCCTTGCCCTGGCAGTCATCAAGATGGGTTTTCCTATCCTGGATCCGATCGCTACCATAGTTATTGCTCTTTTTATCGCGTATTCAGGATACGAGATCGTAAAACACAGCTCCAGGATCCTCTGTGATACCGTCGCAATAGAGGACTCCAGGAAAATAGCGGATATTGTCCTGGGCATCAAAAGCGTAAAAACCTGCCACAAGATAAGGACACGCGGCAGGCCGGACGATATTCATGTGGACCTGCATGTCCAGGTTAAAGGGGACATGCATATGGACGAAGCGCACAGGATAAGTTTTGCGATTGAAGAGGCTTTGAAAAAAAATATTCCGGAGATCACCGACGTAATGGTGCATATGGAACCCGGACATTAGTTGCAAAGTCAGTAAGGAATTTTGCCTTAAGCAATCCTTCCTCCCATTCTCCCTGCGCCGTAGAATCCCAGACAATACCTCCGCCTATCCCCATTTCTGCACTTCCCTGATCGATTAAAATGGTACGGATGGGAATATTGAAAAAAAGGTCTTTAGCGGGAGAGATGTAGCCGATAGCGCCGGTATAGATCTTGCGCTCCTCAAGTTCAAGCTCTCTTATAATGCTCATCGCGCGAATCTTGGGCGCTCCGCTAACCGAACCTGACGGAAAAAGCGAAGAGAAAAGCGCATAGATGGATAAATCCCTCTTTATCTTGCCGGTTACCGTAGAGGTCATCTGATAAAGTTTCCGGTATTTGGCTACCTCAAAAAGCCTGGGTGCCCGAATCTTTACCCCTACCCTGCCCAAGTCATTCCTTAAGAGATCGGCAATCATTACATTCTCCGCCCGGTTTTTCCCGTCATACTGGAACCTTAAGCGGTTGATTAGATCAGCTAGCGGACCGCTGCCGCGCGGCCAGGTCCCTTTCATGGGCTTAGTTACCGCGCTCGCGGCTATTTTTTTGATGAACATCTCCGGAGAAAGAGAAAGGATTTGGAAAAGGCCTGTATCTATATACGCCGGATACGGCACAGGCTGTTCCCTTAACAGTGTATGATACAAAGAAAACGGGTCCCCAGCAAACTGAAATAATAATTTAATACAGTAGGTGATCTGATAGACGTCGCCTTTTTCAATATAGCCGCGTATCGCCTGGATATTCGAAGAGTATTTCTCTTGCGTAATATTCAAACGCAGGTTTTTCAGGCTACCTTCAAGAGGTTGTTTTTTAAGATTTATACTCTGGTAAAGAGGCGCATTGTATACGCCCAGGTAAACAAGCGGGAATTTGTAGGCCTTATCATCCTGCAGGCTGTCTTCAAAATGATACCCTGCCTCATAGGAGAAAAAACCGGCCAGATAATAGCCGCACTTTAACGCAGATTCCATCTTCTGAAAACAGCTGCTGAACTCTGCTGCTTTAAAACAGGATATGATGAATTTTGGTTTTTGAAAGAGAAGCGGTTTTTTTTCGAAGTGGATTAAGACGCGCATGGCCTTTTTTAAGAAGGCCTGGATGCCCTATATAAAAAAGGGCTGGAAGGTCATGACCATTCTTACCTTAGAAACAATTATAGAGGTAACTCCTGCTTATGGCAAGGATTATAATCTTTCCGGATGGTGCCTGACCACTTGCGCTTTAACCATATAAATTATATCCTCAGCGATATTGGTAGCATGGTCGCAAATGCGCTCTAAAAAACGGGCGATCAGCAAAAGTTGGACTGCCCGCGGGCTCGTAGAGCCATCCTTAACCATATATTCGTCTATCAGCTCTTGCTGTATTGAATTTCTCAGCCTGTCCGCTTCGGAATCAGCGAGCAAGACTTTTCTGGCTAGCTCTATATCGCCTTTTATAAAAGCGTCTATTGCTGTTTTGACCATATCCTGGGCTATAGTCGTTAGCTGCGGGATATCCACCAAAGGCTTCAAAAGCGGTTTATCTGCGAGTTCAAAAACGCGCTGCGCTATGTCTACCGCTATATCGGCGATCCTCTCCAGTTCGTTATTCAGTTTCATTCCTGTTGTTATAAAGCGCAGGTCTTTAGCCATCGGCTGATGCCGGGCAATAAGGTCCAGGCACTTTTCGTCTATAACCAGTTCCAGTTCGTCGATCTTTTTATCGTTCTCAATCACGCTTTTAGCCATATCCTTATCCCGGTCCTTCAACGACTCAATAGATCTATAGATTGCTTCCTGCGCGAGAGTACCAATCTTTAAAATATCGTTGTTCAAATCTTTC
Organism: Candidatus Omnitrophota bacterium; assembly: GCA_041648915.1. Classification (GTDB taxonomy): domain Bacteria; phylum Omnitrophota; class Gorgyraeia; order Gygaellales; family Profunditerraquicolaceae; genus UBA6233. The sequence goes on along the minus strand of JBAZOC010000036.1, from coordinate 1,271 downwards.
AACTCTGCGTCAAAATGTCTTTCCATCTATCCTCCTTGCACAGTAAGTGCGCACCGGCTTATCCGATAAGGCCGGATGTTATCCGAACCTCCCGGTGATATACGCTTCGGTACGTTTATCTTTAGGCGCGGTAAAAATATCCTGAGTCTTGCCGAATTCAATAAGCTCGCCCAGAAGAAAAAATCCCGTGTAATCCGCCACCCGCGCTGCCTGTTGCATATTATGAGTAACGATAACGATAGTATAATCTCTTTTTAGCTCTAAAATAAGCTCTTCGATCTTAGCTGTCGAAACCGGATCAAGGCTGGCACAAGGCTCATCGAAAAGGATTACTTCAGACTCTACGGCCAGGCACCTGGCTATGCACAACCTTTGCTGCTGACCTCCGGATAGCTTAAGTGCGCTCTCATTAAGCCTCGCTTTGACTTCTTCCCACAAAGCGGCCCTCTTTAATGATTTTACTACCTTTTCTTCAATAAAATCAAGATCCTTTATGCCGTTAACCTTAAGCCCATAGCTGATATTCTCAAAAATACTTTTCGGAAAAGGATTGGGTTTCTGGAAAACCATCCCTACCCTTCTCCTTATCTGCACGGGGTCTATGGAAGAAGCGTTTATATCGGTGTTGTCGAGGGAAACGGTCCCCTTAAGCGTAGTATGCGGGATGAGCTCATTCATACGGTTGAATAACCTTATAAAAGTGGACTTGCCGCAGCCTGATGGGCCGATCAAAGCAGTGACTTTGTTAACATAAATATCTATATTCACGTCCTTGAGGGCCTGATGTTTGCCATAAAAGAAGTTTATGTCCTGCGCCTTCATTTTTATATTTTTATCCATACCCTGCCCTCTGTCTTTGCCGGATCAATATCGCTATACCAGAAATAGACAAGACTATAAATAAAAGAATTAAACTGCAGCCATAAGCTATTGCCCGCTGCTGCTCCGGATGGATCCCTTCTGTCATCAGAGCGTAAATATGATAAGGCAAAGCCATTACCTCCGAGAATATAGATTTAGGGTAACCGCGCATATAAAAAGCCGCGGCGGTAAAAAGAATAGGCGCGGTCTCACCGGCAACCCTGCCTATGCTTAAAATCACCCCCGTTAAAATACCGGGTAGGGCCGCGGGCAAAACTATCCTTTTAATCGTTTCCCACTTAGTCGCGCCCAGGGATAATGACGCCTCTCTTATGGACTGGGGGACTGCGAGAAGCGCTTCCTGGGCTGAAGAAATAATCAAAGGAAGCGCCAATATCCCCAAAGTCAGG
>JBAZOC010000035.1:0-7228 GCA_041648915.1 Candidatus Omnitrophota bacterium | reverse complement strand
TAAGCCAAACTGCTGCTCCATAGCTACGCTCTTTTGCCGTGCGCATTCTTCGCATAAATGCAGCTCATTCATCTGCTCATCGATAATCTCGGTCAGATGTACGGTCGCCTCATTTTTTTTGCAAATATCGCAAAGCATATTAATACCTGACTCCTTTTTTCCTGGTCATCTCCCGGAATTTCTTTAAAAGCAGCGAGGTGAGCTTTCCGGGCTTTCCGTCACCGATAATCCGGCCATCCACCATAACTACCGGGATAATCTCCGCCGCGGTGCCGGTAAGAAAACATTCATCGGAAATATAAACTTCGTGACGCGTGATCACGTGTTCGTGCGCGGGAATCTTCTCTTTACGCGCGATCTCTAGAACCGCATCCCGCGTAATGCCCCGTAACGTCCCCATACATTGCGGAGGGGTATAAAGATGCCTGCCTTTGACGATAAAAATATTATCTCCCGTGCATTCAGCCACATAGCCTAAGGAGTCCAGCATAATTGCTTCATCGCTTCCGGCGTTTAGCGCCTCAATCTTGGCTAAAATATTATTGAGATAATTCAACGACTTGATCTGCGGGTTCAACGCCTCGGGAAGGTTCCTGACCGTCGGTACAGTCACAATCTTCAATCCTTTCTTATACAACGCCTCGGGATAGAGGGCGATTTTATCGGTAATAATAATAACCGTAGCATTACCGTTGCATTTACGCGGGTCTAAGCCCAGATCCCCTTCTCCGCGGGTAACCACCAGACGGATATAGGCATCCTTAAGATGGTTCTTCTTTAACGTAAGGATAACCGCTTTAATTAACCCTTCCCTGGTCAGAGGGGGCTTGAGCATAATGCTCCTGGCAGATTCAAAAAGCCGGTCAATGTGTTCCTCTAACTTGAAGACCAGGCGGTTATACGAACGGATGCCTTCAAATACACCGTCGCCGTAAAGCAACCCGTGGTCAAACACCGAAACCTTGGCCTGATCCTTTTCGTAAAATTTCCCGTTGATATAGACTTTCATTCTGCCTCCTAGCGCAGTAAGCGCACACCGGCCTTTCCTATGGGGCCGGGCGTTAGACTAATATTCCGTCTTTTAAATTATAGACCTTATCCGCCTGATGCGTTAATTCCGCGTTATGCGTGACTAAAACCACGCTCATTTTATTTTCCAGGTTTATCTTTCTGATCAGCGCGATAATTCCGCTTCCGGATTGAGAATCAAGGTTTCCCGTCGGCTCATCGCAAAAAAGCAAAGCCGGACTGTTAATCAGCCCGCGGACAACTGCCGCCCTCTGCTTTTCTCCTCCGGAGAGCTGGCTGGGAAAATGATTCACCCTCTCAGCCAATCCAGCCTCTTCCAGTAAGCCCAGGGCTTTTTTCCTTAACCCGTCCTGCCCGGAGCGCAAGGCATAATTTATCCGGGCGGGCATAAGCACGTTCTCTAAAACCGTAAATTCGGAAAGCAGATGATAGAACTGGAAAACAAAACCGATTTTTTTATTCCTGATGCGCGAGAGCTCCGCGTCGCCCAGTTTATAAATATCCTCTGCCTGCAGAATAACCTCTCCCTGCGTCGGGTTATCTAAACCTCCCAGGATATGCAAAAGCGTGGACTTACCCGCGCCCGACGGCCCCACAATAGCGACAAAAGCACCCGCTGCGATCTTGAGATTTACGCCCTTTAAAACATCCAGCTGGCGCTTACCGTCATTATAAATTTTATGTATATTCCTAGCTTCTAACAAATTTAGGCCTATTCGTACCTGAGCGCTTCCACAGGTTTTAAACCGGAGGCCCGGGAAGCCGGATAAATAGTTGCAATCAGTATGATAACCAACGCGGACAGAATGATAAAAATTATATCCGGCCAGACTTGCATGGCTACGGGCAGCCGGTCAATATAATAGATGTCCTGCGGCAATTTGATAAACTGGTATTTCTTAAGTAAAAAACAGAGCAGCGCCCCGCCTAGCCCGCCAAGCAGGGTTCCTAATGTCCCGATGATCAAGCCCTGGTAAATAAATATCTTCCTTATGCTAAAGGCGCTCATCCCTAAGGCCCTCAAGATACCGATATCCTTGGTCTTCTCAACCACCATTACAATCAATGTGCTGATGATATTAAATGAAGCGACTAGTATAATCAAAGTTAAAATTATAAACATCGTCAATTTTTCCAGCGCTAGCGCCGCAAAAAAATTCTGGTTAGCCTCCATCCAGGTCTTTAAGGTATAGTTAAATCTTAAGGCCACGGCCAAATCCCTGCTGACTGCAGGGGCCAGGTCCGGATTATCCAATTTTATGGCGAGAGCGCTAATCTGGTTCGGCATACCGAAGATATCCTGGCTGCTCTTTAAATCCGTAAATACCAGGTTAAGGTCATAATCATACATCCCGGAATTAAAGATCCCGGCTATTTTCAGAGTATACTGCTTGCCTAAAGGCGACTGCAGGGTAAGCTTTGAATTTAAACCCAGCCCAAGATACGCAGCCAGCTCTTTACCGATAATAATGCCGCCTGCGGCCAGATTATCCAGGCTGCCGGCAACCAGGTATTCTTTAAGCTTAGTGACCTGGCTCTGTTCTGATGGAACAATACCCCTTAAGCCGACGGCAAAATACCGGTTATTCTCCTTCAGCAACACCTGGCCCTGGATATAAGGGCTGATTGCTTTTACCTGCGTATTGGCGCGCACAATCCGGGAGATATTTTCATATTCGCTATTGTCTATCGCCTTAAAACCCATCAAGTTGATATGCGCGTAATTGCCGATTACCTTGTCATGCAGGTCCTGATCAAACCCGGACATAACCGCGATGACTACGATTAAAGCCATCACCCCGATAGCTATTCCTAATATTGAAATAATACTGATCAGGGAAATAAATTTTTCTTTTCTCCTGGTCAATAGGTAGCGCCAGCTTAGCATTAATTCCGGATTCATCTTATTCTTGCCCCGGGCGCAAAAGTGGAAACAAAACTACATCTCTAATGGAAGCCTGGTCCGTAAGCAGCATCACTAACCTGTCTATGCCGATACCTAAGCCTCCGGCGGGAGGCATCCCGTGCTCCAGCGCCAGGCAATAATCATCGTCAATATTCTTCTGCTCAGCAGTTGCCAACTCCTTAATTTCATCCGCAAAACGCTGCCGTTGCTCAAGAGGGTCGTTCAACTCTGAGTAAGCATTACCGACTTCCATTCCGCCTATATACAATTCAAACCTCTCCGAGACCAGCGGTTCGCCCTTCTTGTTCTTGGCTAACGGGCACATACTACTGAAATAATCCGTGACAAAAGCAGGATTTAAGCTCATCTGCCCCTCCAGGACCTCCTCGATAATCTTGGCAATCTGCGTACGCGAAAGCTTATTCACTTCTTTGGCAAAACCTTTGGCCTTCAGCTTCCTTAGCATCACATCTTCTGCATCTTCAGGAATTATGCTAAATTCATTTTTGACCAATTCCTGGAAAGAAAGCCGCTTCCAGGGGGGAGTAAAATCTAATTCCTTGCCCTGATAACTGATCACCGTCTTGCCGAAAATATCCTGCACCAGATCAACGATCAGGCTTTCGGCTAAATGCATCATCCCGGTATAATCGGAATACGCCTGGTAAACCTCCAGCATCGTAAATTCAGGGTTATGGCGGGTGGAGACGCCCTCATTACGAAAAGAGCGGTTGATCTCATAAACACGGTCCAGGCCTCCGACCAGCAGCTGCTTCAGATATAACTCCGGGGCAATCCTCAAAAATAAATCCATATTATATTCATTATGATACGTCTTAAAAGGCCGGCCCGCCGCTCCCCCCGGAATATAATGCATCATCGGAGTTTCCACCTCCAGAAAGCCTTTAGCGTCAAGAAAATTCCGGATGGCCTTGATGATTTTTGAGCGCGCCTTAAATACTTTGGCTACGTCTTCATTTGAAATCAAGTCCAAATAACGCTGCCGGTAACGGATATCTACATCGCGCAGGCCATGCCATTTTTCAGGGAGCGGCCTTAAGGCTTTGGAAATAATTTTTAGTGCCTCTACTTTAAGCGTAGGTTCGCCGGTATGCGTCTTAAAAAGCTCCCCCGCGGCCTCGACAAAGTCAGCAATATCAGTATTTTCGTAAATAAAAAAATTATCTTCCCCGACGATGTCCTTTTTAATGTAAAGCTGGATCTTCCCGGTTGAGTCCTTGAGGTCTAAAAAGGCAGCCTTCCCATGCGCGCGCTTGGCAGTAATCCGGCCGCAGAAAGCTATCTTTTGGCCTTCCTTAAAATCAGCTACGGCCAGCCCTATACTCACGTACGGAGAGCTCTGGCTGGGGTATAAAACTACCCCTTTGGCCTTAAGCGCCTCGGCCTTGGCCTTCCTTTGCTGGATCAGTTCGTTTAACTCCATAATTTTACAATTATATAGTGGAATTGGGGTTATGTCAATTAAAGAAAAAACCCGCCAATGGCTTGGACGGGCTTATTCTTACAGTTAAATCCTATTAAGCTAATCCCTATATTCCGAAAGTTTCTTGATACGTTTAAGCATATTAGGATGAGTGCTTAAAAGCTCCATAACCCGGTCTCCAAACCCTAAACGCACTTCCTTGTTTTGCAAAAGCAGTAATTCCGCAGGATCGATGGTGCCACTTTTATCTAAATCCAGCTGGGCTAATTCTTTAATCTCGTTTTTGGCTTGAGACGGGTCATTCACAAAAAAAGCCTTTAGGCCCTCTGACTCTTTCAGCGCCTCCGGCTTCATCCGCGCCGAACCATAAACAAGTTTGTAGAGGCTGGAAGCCAACACCGCAGGCTGGTTACCTAAAGCTACCGAGCCCCGGTCCGCGAAATATTCGCGAATGCGCGAGGCATAAAGCACCAGGAGATTAGTGATAAAATAAAACAGGAAGGCTGCCAAGCCGATGAGCACGGTATTACCTCCCCGTTCATCCCGCCGGCGGCCGAAGAAAAGGAATTGCCAGGCAATCCTGTACATAATCATCGGGATTACGGAGAGCAAGGTAACAATCAAGACATCCCTGTTCTTCAAATGGCTTAGCTCATGGCCTAAAACCGCCTTTAATTCTTCGTCATTAAGTAAATTCAGGATCCCTTTGGTCACGCAGACCCTGCCGTCGCTCAGGCTCCTGCCGAAAGCAAAAGCATTAGGAATCTCAATCTGGGCAATGCCTATTTTAGGCGCGGGGATATTTGCCCGGCTGGCTAAACTTTCAACCATCTGGAACAACCGGGGATTATCCTGCCTCTTAATATATTTAACCCGCATAGACCATTCCACGATCTTTGGCCCCAGCATATACTGGATGAACATCAGGACCAGGGATATAATCAGATAAAAACTAAAACCTCCCGCGTGCAGAAACACCCTGCCGATGACTACGATAACGGCATAGACTATAGCGAAAAGAGCCGTCAATAATAACCACATTCTTACCTGTAAAGACCACATCTAAAGATCACCCTCCTTTTTTACTTAACCACGTCCGCTTTAATTATAAACCTGATCACCGGCTTGTCAACATTATCCGTATTAACATAGGTAAACTGCTGCACAGCTCCGGAATAGCCTTTAGAGTTGAACTTAATTTCAACGGGTGTGGATTCCCCGGGCAATAGAACTTTTTTCTTAACCTCTGAAACAGTGCAGCCGCAGGAAGTAGTCACACCGGTAATTTTTAACGCCTTAGCGGAATCATTCTTTAAGGTAAAATTGTGCGCGGCAACTTCTCCCTGCTTAATCTTTCCGCAATCCCAAACATAAGAATCAAGCTGCCCAAGGCAATAACCCGTAGCTAAAAAAAACATAAATATAAATAACCCTATAACTTTTTTAATTTATCCTCTCCAGACTAAGAATATGCCCAGGCTGATGAATACAACCGCCATAAGCAGCTTAACACTAATCAGGTGTTTCCTGATGAAGTGAGCGAAGGCTCCGGAAGTCACCCCCAGTAAAGCCAAGAAGAATATGATAAATAACGGTATGACAAACATAATGTTATAAAGCGCCAGATAAGTCAAGGCTCTGCCTTTAAGCGGCGTGGTCTTTAAAATAAAAGCCAGCGTCGGTAAGTAGAGCTGCCCTGTGCAAACTGCCTCCAGAAGGGAAACCAGGAATCCGGTAATTACAGTACCCAAGACTAACCGGGCCAGGCCCAAGACGCCTCTCTTTTGGGCGTCTGTTGCTTTAGCCTTACGGTAATGCCTGCCGATTACGGAATGTATCTGATTTTTTACTATCTTAGGCAATTGTAAAATCTGGCCTTCAGTGTCCCGGGTCCTGCTGAATTTCAACAGATCATAAATAGCTAAAATTCCTAAAATCAAGCTGAAGATACCGATGAAAACATTGAATATTTTAGTAAATAACCAAAAACCTTCCAACCGGTAAAGAAAATTAAAAATTCCCAAGCCAATCAGGAAATAAGTGAGGAACACGGTAAAGATAAAAGAAAAACCTACGCTGATAAGCTCTAATTTCCGGTAACCCTGAAAAGCCAGGTAAGAGATAAAAAAGACAATAACCGTAAAGGCGCAAGGATTAATCCCGTCAGTCAGGCCGGCTCCGGCAACGGCAAGAGGCCGGATACTTTTGAAGCGGCTCACCAAATCTACTCCCAGGATAGCCCCTTTTTTCCCGGGCCCTTCTTCTAAAGACGCCTTAATCAGGCCTTTCAGGTTCGCTTTTATATCTCCTGCGCCGTTCAATAATTTTCCGTTCATAAAAAATACCGGAAGTTCCAGTACCATATCCTTAGCGTATTTCTCCTTGAGCCCCAGCATGGAGACGTAATCCTTAATTTCCGCGATATCGCGATACTCTATGCGGACCCTGCCTTTAAACTCGGCTTCTATCCGGGGGATAATTTCTTTTTTTACCTTAAGGCAGCGCTGGCAGGTTGGAGAGTGGAAAACCAGTAAAGCCGGCGCATCATCGCCATACGCCGGAATTAAGAATATACCCAGAAAAAGAAAGAAAACAGCGGCTAAAAACAATATGCTTTTATTCTTCATATTAATATAGGTAATTAATATAGGGAAACGGTCCCTATCCATAGGGAAACGGTCCCTATCCAATAATTAAATATGGTGCTCTGTATGCTGATGGAGATGAATATGCTCCATATCCTTATGCCTGTGTTTGTGGATATGCCTAAGGTTATTCGCCTGCAGCAATTCCACATCCTTTAATAACTCTTCTACCGGCCCGGATTTGGCTATTTTTCTCTCGCGGCT
>JBAZOC010000034.1:0-7863 GCA_041648915.1 Candidatus Omnitrophota bacterium | reverse complement strand
GCATAAAATTAGTGGCTTCTAGCGCCAAGTTAGCTTTGGATGACAGCGGCCTCGAAATAACCGAAGCTAATTCCAGGGATACGGGAATTGCCATAGGTACTACTTTCGGCAGCCTCTCCAGTATTTGTGATTTTGATAAAGAAGCGCTTACTGAAGGAGTGCGTTATGTCAACCCCGCGCTTTTTCCCAATACCGTAATTAATTCACCGGCCAGCCAGGCCTCTATAAAATTCAATATTAAGGGATTTAATATTACTGTCTCTTCAGGTTTTTCCGCTAGCCTGGATGCTTTAAATTACGCTGTAAGCGCTTTAAGGAATGAGCGGGTAAAAATAGCGCTTTGCGGCGGAGTAGAAGAATTCTGCATCCAGGAATTCTTAGGTTTTTATAAAGCCGGTTGCTTAAGCGTTTCCCGCGGGCTAGTCTTAGGGGAAGGAGCGGGCATCGTGGTCCTGGAAGAATTGAATGCCGCCTTGGAGCGCAAGGCAAAAATTTACGCTGAAGTCCTGGGTTTTGGCTCGGCAATACAAAATCTAAAAAAATCCATGCAATTAAGCCTGGGAGAGGCAGGTCTGGCGCCTGAAAAGATAGATTATATCGGCAGTGCGGCGCATTCTGCGGAGGAATTCGCCGCGAGCGAGGCAAAAGCAATCGAGGATTTGTTTGGCGAGAAAGCGAAAACTATCCCGGTAAGTTCTGTTAAGCCGTTGATTGGCGAACTCTTCAGTGCTTCGGGAAGTTTACAGGTTGCTGCCGGGCTCAGCGCACTAGAGAGACAGGCTGTGCCTCCTAGCCTGTTTAACCAGGTGCCGGCCTCTAAAATTGAAAATGTTTTAATTAATGCCGGCGGGAAAAGCGGCTCTAATTCCAGCTTGATAATTTCTAAATTTAAGGGATACTAGGTATATGCTATTTAAGGATAAGGTAGCCATAGTAACCGGTGGTTCAAGAGGAATAGGCCGGGCCCTGGTTTTAATGCTGGCGCAGGAAGGGGCGGATGTTGCTTTTACTTACGCCAAAAGCGTCCAGGAAGCGGAATCCTTAAGTTCTGAGATAAAGAAATTGGGCCGTAAGGTATTAGCTTTGCAAATGGATGTAGCGGATTTTGGCAAGGCTAAAGAGCTGGTTGAAAAAGTAAAAGAAAGCCTGGGAAGCCTGGATATATTAGTGAATAATGCCGGCATAATCCGGGATAAGGCCCTGATGATGATGACTGAAGATGATTGGCGCGCAGTTATGGATACCAATCTTAACGGGACATTCAATGTCACGCGCAATGCCATCGTAACTTTTTTAAAACAGAAAAGCGGCTCAATCGTTAATATTACCTCAGTCAGCGGCGTAGCCGGAATGAGCCGGCAGACTAATTATGCCGCCTCTAAAGCCGGGATCATCGGTTTTACCAAATCTTTGGCTAAAGAGGTCGCGCCTTATAATATCCGGGTTAATGCGGTCGCGCCCGGGTTTATTGAGACGGATATGCTCTCGGGCTTAAAAGATGAATTCAGGGAAGGGCTTAAAAAAAAGATCCCCCTCTCCAGGCTGGGCAGGGTGGAGGATGTTGCAGCGGCAGTTAAATTTTTGTTAAGCGAAGCAGCGGATTTTATTACCGGACAGACTATTATCGTTGATGGTGGATTATTTATACAATAAGAGGGAGGGGAAAGCGAAATGCCGGATTTAGAGAACGAAATAAGAAATATGATTGCGGAGATTGTGGAAAAAGACCCTGCTCAGGTTACCCTGGATGCCAAATTTTTTGAGGAACTAGGCATGGATTCCATGATGGCGCTGGAGATCATGGCCGGGATGGAGAAAAAATATAAAATTACTATCCCCGAAGAGAAGCTCACTAAACTGACTACCTTGAGAGAAACTGTTGCGGTAGCCAAAGAATACCTGGAAAAAAATAATGTTTAATATTGAAGAGATCCAAAAAATCTTGCCCCAGAAATTTCCTTTTTTAATGCTTGACCGGGTCCTGGAGCTTGAGGCCGGAAAGAAAATCGTAGCGCTTAAGAATATATCCATTAATGAAAGTTTTTTTGCCGGGCATTTTCCGGGCCAGCCGGTAATGCCGGGAGTTTTGATCATTGAAGCCATGGCCCAGGCCGCAATTATTATGTTTTATGCACCGGGAAGTATTCCCGCAGCCAAGCAAGCTTCTTACTATCTAGGCTCGGTTAAGATAAGGTTTCAGCACCCGGTGACTGCGGGCGACCAGCTAAGAATAGAGGTTGAACCGATTAAAGTGATCTCGGGAGCAGGGTTAGTCAAGGCGAAAGCGAGCGCAGGAGGCAGGGAAGTTGCCAGCGGAGAATTAAGTTTTAGTGTCCAATATGGATAAGCGCGTCGTAATTACAGGTTTAGGAGTAGTTTCTTCCCTTGGGATAGGAAAAGACGAATTTTGGAAGGCTTTGACCGCAGGGGTTTCCGGGATCAGCAAGATTAGTTCTTTTGATACCTCGGAATACCCCACGCATTACGGCGGAGAGGTCAAGGATTTTGAACCGCAAGCTTTTCTGGATAAAGAAAAAACCGGGAACATCGGCCGGGCTTCTCAGCTGGCGCTAGCTTCGGCTAAGCTCGCTTTAAGCGATGCCGGAATAAAATTAGATAATCCCGGGCTTGCCGAAGCCGGCGTGGTTATCGGTACGACTATGGGAGAATCCCAGGTTCTGGAGAAATTGAATGACGCCTGGGTAAAAAAAGGTATAACAGCAATAGACCCCGCATTAATCCCCCAGTATCCCTGCAATGTGCTTTCGCTGAATGTCGCTAAAGAATTGAAACTAAATGGGCCGAACCTGGTCCTGCCTAATGCCTGTGCTGCCGGGAATTACGCCATAGGCTATGCCTGTGATCTTATCCGCATGGGTAAGGCCAGAGTAATGCTGGCAGGAGGAACAGACGCGTTTTCCCGGATCGCCTTTATCGGTTTTAACCGGCTGCTGGCGGTTGCGCCGGAAAAATGCCAGCCGTTTGATAAAAACAGGAAAGGAATGCTGGTCGCCGAGGGTTCGGCAATGGTCCTGATTGAAACACTGGAAGCGGCTTTAAAAAGAGGCGCGCAAATTTACGCCGAGATTTTAGGCTATGGCTTAAGTTGTGATGCCCATCATATGACCGCGCCTTTTTCCGAAGGGATAAAAGAGGCCATTGAGAAGGCGCTTAAGCAGAGTAATGTCCCGCCGGAAAGAATAGATTATTTCAGCGCTCATGGCACAGGAACACCGGCCAACGACCGGGAAGAATGCCGGGCAATAAAAAAAGTATTCGGCGATTATTCTAAAAAATTACCGGTGAGCTCCATTAAATCCATGCTTGGCCATACTATGGGAGCTGCTTCGGCAATTGAGGCAGTTGCCTGCGCCTTGAGCGTTAAGAACGATATTATTCCTCCTACGATAAATTTCCAGACTCCTGACCCGGAGTGCGATATTGATTGTGTCCCGAATGTTAGCCGTCGGGTGAGAGTGGATATTGCTTTAAACAGTGCTTCTGCTTTTGGCGGGAATAACGCGTGCCTGGTGCTTAAGAAGCTTTAGGAACAGGATCCATATTTTTGGGTTCAATGAACGGTTTTATAAGCCGGATAATAAAATTAAGAATCGGGTTAAAAGCCCGGGCGTATATATCTAAAGCCACGAGTTTGGCTCCCAGCCGTATTTTAGGATGATAGTCGCTAAAGCCCGGCTGGTAGACTTTAAGTTTATGCGCAATGCACCATTCCATATTATGGCAGAAGGTCGTATAGTAAAGATGGTATTTATGGGCTACGTTGTAATCAAACCCGATGAATTTGTCGATAAACGTAGTGCCTTTGATTAAGCACAGATTAAAGGCTACGATTTTTTCTTGGTCGTAAGTAATAAAATATCTGGCTACCCCGGGCATATTTTTACAGATCTCCAGAAAGAATTTCCTGGTCAGGGTTTCAAAATGTACGTCCGCTTCTTCAACATTGTTCAGGTATAGTTTATAGATATCGTCGATTATATCGGTTATATCCAGGCGTTCTTCAGTCCTAAGTTGAACAATTTCCCCGGAGCGGCGTAATTTCTTTTTGAAGTCTTTGCGGGTGTTCCTGCTTAATCCTCGCAGATAATCTTCCAGCGAACCCGCCTTGATATTAATTGCGGTAGTAGGCAGTGCCTCCATTTTTATGAATTTTTTTCTTTTGAGGTGTTCGGCAAGCTTTAAGGATCCAGCGGAGAGGTTATAGAAGGCCAGCCCGGAGATTTTTTCCTTTTTAGAAAATTCCTGCAATTTTTCCAGCGCCTGGCCTAAGGCTGCTTCAAGATCTACTTCAGGAGATAGCCCCATGGAGAATCCTTCGGTGGTAGGTGAACCGGCAAAGAGGAGTTTTATTTTTAACCCGCGGCCGAGGACTGCGGCTGCTTTATGCAGGCATTCAGGAAGGAGCATCGCAAAAGAAAAATCCATAACAAAGAAAGGCAGGATGAATACGCTACGGTTTTTTTCTTTTCCAACCAGGTAGCCGAAAGAAAATTCTTCGGTTCCGCCTTCCTCCAGGGTTTTTAAGTAACCATAGCTTTCAATTAGGTCCTGGCCAAAAAGATTATCCCAATCTTCCGCAGGAATAGCGCTTATATTTTTAACGATGGAAAAGCTTAAATCCGGCAGGGTTTCTTTCATAGGGGTGTAGTATAACAAAAAGAACTCTCCCGCACAATTAAAAATTTATTTTTTAGCGTTTTGTGCTACAATATTTCTCTTATGGATAATACAGATACACGGAAATTTGATTTTTTCCTGAAAGGCGGTAACGGCAAGGCGGTTTTGCTCATTCACGGCATCACCGGTACGCCTTCCGAAATGAATTATTTAGGCAAGTCTTTGCATAAAGCCGGTTTTAGCGTGGTTTGCAATACCCTGCCCAAACATTGCCGGAGCCTGGGTGAACTCAGGAGAGTTACCTGGCAGGAGATAGCCTGCGCTTGCCTTAAAGACCTGGAAGGCCTTAAAAATGAGTATTCCGAGGTTTCTGTAGGCGGGCTATCTATGGGCGCGCTTATGGCTATCCATCTTGCTTATAAATATCCGCATTTAGTCTCTAGAATTATTGCTTTAGCTCCCACTATCTTTTACGACGGCTGGGCAGTGCCCAAACGGAAAATATTAATGGATATTTTATGGTATGTGCCTTTTATCCGGAACAGATTTGATATCCGGGAGAGTTGGCCTTACGGTTTAAAAAATGAGCTCTTAAGGGCAGGCCTGGAGAGGTTTTATCGCAACGCCAAGGCTTCGGTAGATGATGGCCGGGCAGCTATTTTTGGCAGCCCATTTTTTCCGATGAGCTGCCTTTATCAGCATCACCTCCTTACTAAAATAGTTAAGCCGGAGTTGCCCGGCGTACGTGCGCCCATTCTTATTATGCATGCCAAAGATGACGATATGACTAGTTTTAAGAACGCGCAATACGTGTACGAGCGCATCGGCTCTCCGGATAAGACTTTAATCATGCTTGAGGATAGCTACCATATGATAACCATTGATAAACAGAAGGGTAAAGTTGCGGAAGAGATGCTTAAATTCCTGAATAAACCCGGTAATAATTAAATATGGAATATGATGCGATTATAATCGGCGCGGGCGTTGCGGGATTAACTGCCGCGGTTAAATTATCCGGCTTAGGCAAAAAGATCCTCCTTTTAGAAAAACAGCCTCTCCCGGGAGGTTTGGCTACTACTTTTAAACGGGAGGGCTTTGTCTTTGAGAGCGCCTGGCATTGTGTTGACGGCCTGCAGGAAGGGGGAGAAGTAAGGAATTTACTGGAAGAATACGGCATTCTTCAAAAAATAAATTTTATTGAACTTAGGGATTTTAGCCGGGTTATCTACCCGGAGCATGATTTTACCGCCGGATTTAACCGCGATAGTTTCATAGAGTACTTGAAGAAAAGTTTTCCGCAGGAAAGCAGGGGCATCGAGAGGCTCTTTGGCGCCTTGGACAGGTTCTACCGGCAGCTTGACCGCCACTCTTATTCTAAAATACCGGCATGCTTAAAGACCCTGTCGGCCTTGATTTTGTACCCTGAAATTATCCGGGCATCCTTTATTACCGCCGAGCAGTTTATCGGGAAATTTATCATTGATGCCAAGCTCAAAGGCATCCTTACGGATATCTGGAGTTTTATCGGCCTTGCCCCCCGCAGGCTTTCGGCGTTTTATTACCTTATTGTCTTCCGGGGGTATTATTATTTGCCGACATCCTACGTCAAGGGAGGCTCCGGCGAACTTTTCAAGGCGATGGCGGAGAAGATTAAGGAAAATGGTTCGGAGATAAAATTCAATACTCCGGTGGCAAGAATCATCACCGGCGGCGGTAAAACGGTTAAGGCCGTAGTTACCGCTAAAGGGGAAATATTTAAGGCCAAAGTTGTAATCAGCAATGCTAACCCTATCGCTACTTTGGAGGAGCTTATCGCTAACCCCGTAATCAGGGATAGGTCCGCTAAGGAATTAGCCGGTTTAGAGAAATCAATTTCAGCTTTTCAGGTATATCTGGGATTAAAAAAACCGGCGCAAGATTTAGGCATGGATCATTTTATGTTTTCCGTAAACACTAGCTATAGCCATGAAGAGGATCTTGAGTCTTGCCTGAAAGCGGACTATGATAATTGTTCTTTTTCGCTGGTGGACCATGCGCAGGTGGAACCTGCGCTGGTGCCTGAGGGAAAGGGGAGCCTTATGATTATGGCCATAGACTCTTACGCGCATTGGGAAAACCTTTCTCCGCAGGAATATAAGCTTAAAAAACAGGAGGTGGCCAAGAGGTTAATCCAGCGGGCTGAAAAGTATTTGCCGGGGCTGGCCGAAGCTATTGAGGTAATGGAAATAGCTACCCCCAAGACTATGGAGCGCTACGGCACTGCGCCCCGGGGCGCGATTTACGGGTTTGCCCAGACTCCAGAGCAGTCAGTTTTCCGCAGGTTCCCTTTAAAAACTGAAGTAAGGGGTTTATTCTTAACCGGCGCCTGGACCCGGCCCGGAGCAGGGGTGCATGCCTGTTTTATTTCCGGAATGGACGCCGCAAAATTAGCCTGGCGTTTTTTAAGATGATGAAAGTAACCACCGGTAAATTTAAGGGCAGGAATATTTGTATGCCTAAAGGCATACGGCCAACTCAGGGTAAGGCCAGGAAGGCGATCTTTGATATCTTAGGTGATATCGCCGGCCTTTCTTTTTTAGAATTATTTGCCGGGTCCGGCGCGGTAGGCATTGAGGCAGCTTCGCGCGGCGCGCAAGAGGTGGTTTTTGTAGAGAATAACTCCAATGTTCTCAAGGTGTTATCTTCCAATGCCGCAGGTATATTAGGCACTGAATACCTGCCTGGCGGCAGGCAGGTTGCATACTACATTTTAGCGCAAAGCGTAGAGAGCGCACTGGCGCGCCTGGGCCGGGAGAAGAAAAAATTTGATCTTATCTTCCTGGATCCGCCATATTATATCCCTAAGGCCCCTCGTTCCGAGACTCAGGTAGCAGGGCACTCGGGATCAACGGCAGCCGGAAATAGCGAGCCGTTGTTAAAAAAAACCTTGCAAACACTTGAGGGTTATGCTATATTAGCGCCCAATGGTTTGATAATTGCGCAGCATTTTAAGAAAGAAAATCTCCCAGATTCCCTGGGAGTTTTAAGTTTATTCAGACAGTATCGCTATGCGCAAACCCTGCTTTCCTTATACAGAAAGAAGGAGCTTTAATTTATGTGCCAGGCAGCCATATACCCCGGGACTTTTGACCCGGTAACCTACGGTCATATTGATTTGATTAAAAGAGCACAGGAGATTTTTTCTGCAGTGATTGTGGCGGTAGCCGCTAACCCGCACAAAAAGCC
>JBAZOC010000033.1:0-8519 GCA_041648915.1 Candidatus Omnitrophota bacterium | reverse complement strand
TACGCACATCCAAAATTTCAATGCCGTATTGGGGAGCAAGCACTTTGGCCTTTTCCAGTATGGAGCGGGTCAACTGCTGCCTTCCGATGGCTATACGCTCAAGTGCCTCCTCGCTGACTATGGCATCTTCCCCTAGATCCTTGCTCTCAAGAATGCGGTTCGAATTTCTTACCGCTTCGACCAGGAGATTCCCGGTAACCGCATCCCTGGTGGCCGAGTTAATAATATCATTGAGCCTGCTGCTGGCGCTTATTTCATTACCCACAGACTGCAAGAATTTCAAAGCATCCACTATTTTCCAGCGCGCGGTAGTATCTACCCAGATATATTTTTTGTCTTTGGTGGGTATCTGGTTCGGGTCTCCATCCCACTCCAGAAGCCTCTTCTCAAAATAATGCGCCTGCTGGATAAAAGGAGTCTTGAAATGCAGCCCGGCAGAAACGATAGGTTTCCCCACCGGCTTGCCAAACTGGGTAATCACCACCTGCTTTGTCTCATCTACTATAAATAATGCCCCGCTGGCAAAGGCAAGAAAAATAATCACCACCGGTAAAAAAACCAAACCCAAGATCGTCCCTAATCTGCCCTCTTTCATTGCTGCAGCCCTCCCTTCCTGCCTAGCTCTAATAACGGCAATATGGAAGATTGCCTCGGGTCAATAATATATTTTTCTTTCGCCTTGGGCAAAACCTCGGCAAGAGTTTCCAGATAGAGCCTCTTACGGGTGATCTCCGGGGCTTTCTTGTATTCCCCCAAAGTTACCAAAAACCTTTCTGATTCGCCTTTAGCCCTGTTGATCTTATCCAGGGAATATCCCTCTGCTTCACGGATAGTCCGCTCCGCTTCTCCTTTGGCCTTGGGTATGGCTTTATTATACGCCTCCCAGGCCTGGTTAATCATCTTCTCTTTTTCCTGCTTGGCTTCATTGACTTCATTAAAGGCCGGCTTTACCTTATCCGGAGGATTTACATCCAGTAGTTTCACCGTAATGACCTGCACACCGGTCTGATAATCGTCTAATATTCTCTGCATCTCAACTTGGGCCAGATGGTCTATTTCTTCTCTTTTAATAGTCAAGACCTCATCCACTGTGTAATCTCCCACAAACCGGCGCATAACTATTTCCGAGACATCCCTTATAACACTGCGCGGGTTACGCACTACGAATAATAATTTTATCGGGTCTTTTATCTTGAACTGGACAATCCAGCGGACATCGAGTATGTTTAAATCTCCGGTGAGCATCAATGACTGTTCTAAATCCGAGCCGTAAGAACGCGCGCTCCCTAAAACCGAGCTTACCCCCCCAAACTCTTCCTTGAAGATTTTCTCAACTTTAATCGGAGTCACCTTATCCACGCCGAAGGGAATTTTAGCGTGTAACCCGGGCGAGCTTAAGTCGGTATACCTGCCAAACCTCTGCATTACCCCTACTTCATCCGGGCCTATCGAATAAATAACTCCTCTCAGGCCGATAAGAACAAGCAAGCCCAGTATTATCCAGGGAAGATATTTACTATAACCGAAAAATTTTTTCTTGCCTGCATCAATTATTTCTTCCGGGCTAGGAACATTCTGCCAGTCCATAAGGAACTCCTTTTTTTTTTAAAAAAAATCAACTCTCTAAAAAACAAAAACCACCAACTGCACTTTCGCAGATGGCGGCCCGACCATCCAAACCTTCAGGAAATTTTCCTGAACCCTATTTTTTTACTAGTAAACCTTAACTCTAAGCATGATTTTACTACGATTAAGTTTATTGTCAAGTTTAATCGTAAATTATTTCCGGATGGAAATAAACCACTACGTCGCAATTGTCGATGTGTGTTTTAAGGTCTTTTTCAAAATTATTCGCCAGTTCTCTTACCTGGCCTATCGTAAGGTTGCTGTTTACGATATAACATATATCGAGGAATATCTTCGGGCCCGCTTTTCTAACGCGTATGCGGCTTACTCCGAAGGACTTAGGCTTGTATATATCTACTACTTTCCTTATCTTTTCCTGGACCTGCGCTCCGGGGACGCTGTCTAATAACTCCCGCACATCATGCAGCAAAACCTTGAAAGGCACCCTGATCAGGAATATAGCCAGGGCTACCGCCATAAGCGGGTCAATATAAGGAGCGGCGCGCGAATAACCTATCCGCTCCAAGGTCAAACCAATGAAGAACCCGCAGCTTAAGCAAAAAGATAATAAGGCATCGGCAAACCAGTGAAAGCTGGTTACTCTCAACATGCCTGAATTAGTGCGCTTAGCAATACTTTTAATCTTAAAGAAAATAAACAGCCCCAAAACCCCGGAGAAAAAAGTAGCGATAACCGGGGCGGTATAATTCTCCACGCTCTCGGCGTGTATAATGTCCTGGACCGCAAACTTTACACTGACAACACAAGTAGTAATAACCAGGCAGGCCTGCAGCAAACCGGTAAAAGGCTCGTATTTATGGTAGCCAAAGTTATATTCCTCATCCGCAGGGCGGTTAATCCTTTTGAGTGAATAGCTGGTAAGAAGAGCTCCGGCCATTATTACCAAAGAAGCGGCGGCATCCAGAATCAGAGCTATGGAATCCACAGCCATACCTACCCCCAGGGAAATAAAAAATATTATTCCCGAACCCCAGGCCGAAAGGCTGCTGGCGGCAAGTTGTTTACGCTCAATATGGCTGTTTAGGCCTAAAACTGCTTCCTTCATTATATTTGACTTCATCGGATAGCTACGCCCTAAGACGCATCCGGCTCCTTTGGCTGCTGCGCTTCCAGCTTCTTAAAATAAAACTGGCTAGGAAGGTTATGCTTACCTGCTTTCACCAGCAGATCCCCTATTTTACTTAATAGTTCTTTCTGGTCGATCGGCTTGACAATATACTCATCAGCCCCTCTTTCTAATGACTGGACAATGTCGCTTTCCTTATCTTTGGCCGTGACCATAATAACCGGCAGGCCGGTATTTTGGGGATCTTTCCTTAATATCTCACAGACCTGAAAACCGTCTAACTGCGGCATCATAATATCCAATAAGAGCAAATCCGGACGCTCCTTGCCGGTCATTTCTATAGCCTGTTTTCCGTCATAAGCCTTGAGCACTTCAAAGCCGGCTGCCAGCAGGATTGCCTCCAGGAGTTCGACGTTTTTTTCGTTATCATCAACCACTAAAATTTTTGCCTTTTCCATTTTCACCTCTGTTTCTGCTTAAGAATAACCGCTCTAAGCCTGGCCGATATATTTTTCCACCAGAACAGGGAATTGCCGGGTATCTATCGGCTTGGCAATGTAATCGTCTACGCCCAGGGCCATGATTTTCTCCCGGTCGCCTTTCATAGCCAGGCTCGTTACCACAATCACCTTGATATCCCTGGTCAGGGGATCACTTTTCAGTATCTTTGCCGCGGCAAATCCATCTATCCCCGGCATCTGCATATCCAAAAGGATTAAATCCGGCTTTAGCCCGGCCGCCATACTTAGGCCCTTTGCTCCATCCTCTGCCTGCAGAATTTCATAGCCGCGGTATTCCAGGATATCCGACATCAGTAACCGGTTATTCTCGTTATCATCCACGATGAGTATTTTTTTGGCCATGGCGCTATTGCTTCACGGGTATTCTGAATATAAACTTAGAACCCTTGCCGAATTCACTCTCTACCCGAATTTCGCCTCCGTGCAACTCCACTAGTTTTTTGGTTAAAGCCAGGCCTAGACCTGTGCCTTCCACAGTCTTAGAATAGGTAGATTCGATCTGGCTAAAGGTTTGGAAAAGCTTGGCAAGGTCTTCGGGCTTTATCCCGATACCGCTGTCTTTTACGGAGATTTCTATAAAATCCCCGGCCTCCGGGCCGCCGGCTTGCGCGCCCGGGGAGCGTTTTGCGCCTATCTCAACGCTACCGCCGTCGGGCGTGAACTTCACGGCATTCGTTAAAAGATTAAACATTATCTGCTTGAGCTTCTTGGCATCCGCCAGTATGTTTATATCCGCCTGAGGCTCGACATCTAAAGATAAACTTATGCTGTGCTTCAGGGCCTTCTCCTGAAGCAGAGTAAGCGCAGGCTCCAGGACATCTTTTTTCAGAAACAGGTTTTCCGGCTCAAGCTCCATTTTACCGGCTTCTACTTTGGAGAGGTCCAGTATATCATTAATCAGGCTTAAAAGATGCCGGCCGCTGGTATTAATGTTATCCACGTATTTTTTCTGCTTTTCATTTAACGGGCCGAAAAATTGGTCTTGCAGGACCTCGGCAAAACCAATAATAGCGTTAAGCGGCGTCCTTAATTCGTGAGACATATTCGCCAGAAAATCGGATTTTGCGCGATTGGCGGAATCGGCCTGAAGCTTGGCTTTTTCAAGTTCGCGCTTCTGTTCAAAGAACCGGCTGATTATACGGATGATATCGCCGAATTCGGTTTTATCTTTTTCCAGCAAAGAGGCGCCTGCAGTATTCTCATTTTTTAAAGCTCCGGATATCAACTGCAACGGAATCTTGACCCACCTGGTCAGTAAAATGATGAAAGTAATTAAAAATATTCCCAGAAACGCCGTCATGATAAGGAAAAAATTCTTATAATTGAGGTTAAAATCCTTGATCAGCTGGGATTCTTTCCAGACGATTGCCTCAAACGCCGGCTTAGCGTCCGGCCCGCTAAAAACCCGGCTAAAAGTAGTTATACCTTTTTGCGGATTTGAAACAACGGGAATTTCTTTATTTTCCGCAAGCGCGGTTAAGGTTATATTGTATCCGCATAACTTGGCAATTTCATCAATATAAGCCTTATTCCAAAGACGCCCGGCCAGAAAATATCCTTGCGCCAGGGTCTTTCTCTGCGCGTCTTTGCTGGGATGGATGCTGGCGCCGCGGATTTCAAAAATACCTTTTGCGGTATTGATATAAAAATGGCAAAAAGGCCGGCCGGCAAAAAGGCCGCTTATTCTATTCCCCGCAAAAGGCGGCTCCGGGAAGCCGGCTCCGGGAAGATTATCTACAGAGTAGATCAGCGAACCATCGATTCCGTATATCCATATTACATTCGCGTTGTAAGCGGATAACGCAGTATCGAGATTTTCAACGGCCCAGGTTTTATCGCCGCTGGCTACAAAACCGGTCAATTCATCCCAATAAGTATAATCATAGGCTAGAGTAGCCAGGGTTTTGCCTTTTAGTTCAAGGATTTTTTCAAAAATCTGCTGAATCTGTTTCTCTTCGCTGGAGAATAACGTAACCAACCTTTGCTTCTCAAATCCCCTCTCTAAGAGGATGAAAAAAGTAAATACCGCGACAATCGCCAGGAGTAAAAATATTATTTTTGTTTGCACCCGCATTTTTCCCTCTCACCTTCCCTGAGTTAGCTCATCCCCTTGCCGCGCTATCTGCCGCCGGAGGGCAGGACTTCGTTTATTCTTCGCACAAGCTCTGCCCGATTGGACGATTTGGAGATAATAAACCTTCCGGAAACTTTTCCCTGCTGCGCCTTGACCTCTTCCTCGGTAATTATACTGGTAAGATAGATTACCGGTATATCCTTGGTCCGGTTATTGTCCAATAAGTCCTCGGATACGTCGCCGCCTTTTTTATGCGGCATCATCACATCAAGCAGTATCAGGTCGGGTTTATTTTCAATGGCAAGTTTCAGGCCGTCTTCGCCGTTGCCGGCAGTCAGGACATCGAATCCTTCGCTCGAGAGGATATCCTGGTAGAGCCAACGCATTTTTTCGTCATCATCTACGATTAAGATCTTCGCCATAGCGCATCCTCCTTTGCCTTATCTATCAAAAATCCACCCGCTTAACCTTTAAAGGCCAGGTCAAAAGACTTGAGGTCGTTAGCCTTACCCTTGGCTTCTTCTAAGGAAATTAATCCGGCCTGACAAAAATCCTTCAAAGATTGCTCCAGGGTCTGCATCCCGTCCTGGCGCCCGGTCTGGATAGCCGAATATATCTGATGAGTGTTCCCCTCTTTGATCAAATGCCTTATTGCGGAGTTAACGATCATGACTTCAAAGGCAGCGAGGCGGCCGGAACCGTCCTTTTTGCGCAGCAAGGCCTGGGCAATGACCGCTCTTAAGGCAGAGGCTAATTGCGTGCGGATCTGGGGCTGTTGGTGGGACGGAAAAACATCAATCACCCTATCCACTGTCTGCGTCGCATCGTTTGTATGCAGGGTAGCAAATACCAGATGCCCGGTTTCGGCGGCGGTAATGGCGTTGGAGATGGTCTCCAGGTCGCGCATCTCGCCGACTAGGATAACGTTGGGGTCCTCCCTTAATGTATCCCTAAGGGCAGTAGCGAAAGAATCGGTATCTATGCCTACCTCCCGCTGGTTGATTTCGCAGAGTTTGTTTTGATGCATGAATTCCAGGGGATCCTCTATGGTTATGATATGGCCTTTAATATTATTGTTTATATAACCGATGATTGCCGCTAAGGTACTCGATTTTCCGCTTCCGGTCGGCCCGGTAACTAAAATCAGACCGTTGGGTTTTGTAGCCAGCTCTTTGATAATCGGCGGTAATCCTAATTCTTCTAAAGTAGGGATTGCAAAAGGGATACAGCGCATCACCGCGCCTATGCACCCCCGCTGCTGATAAACATTTACCCTAAAGCGCGCTATTCCCGGCACAGAATATGAGAAATCGGAATGATGGCTCCTCTCAAACTCCTCTCTCTGCTCCTTGGTCATAATGGCGTAGATATATTTTTCTATATCTTTAGCGGATAAAGGGCTGAGGTCAGAAAAGGAAAGCTCGCCGTTAACGCGGAAAATAGGAGGACTACCCGCCTGGAAATGCAGGTCAGAGGATTTCTTGATTACCAGGGTGCGCAACAGAATATCGATATTCGTCATATTTTTTTCTCCTCCCCGAGATACTGTTTCTTGAACGGCTTGCGGCGCAAACAACTATGACTATGGTTATTATAAAGAAAAATACCGGAAGTAGCAAGGATTAAAACTGCGGTTAAGGCAGCGGCAGGATATCGGCATAGATATCCAAGATATCTACCTGCTCCATATGCAGAAAATGCCCCGCCCCTTTTATGATTCTCACCTCGCAATCAGGAATCTGGGAAGCCAGGGACCTGACATCATCAAGATCGATAATCGTATCTTTTTCCCCATAGATCAAAAATGTCTTCTCCCGGATATGGGAGAGTTTAATCAAGTCGCCTATTTTTTTTGCCGACACCACTGCCAGCCCATGCTCGTAAAAGGATTTCAGGTTCTCCTGGCTCATCGCCTGGAACTGCCTGACGATCTTATCTTTGATATTTTTCGGAAGATCCTGCCCAAAGCTGTCTATTAATATACCGGCCATTTTCTGCCTGTTTTTCGGATCTATTGCGCAACCTTCCTTAATCGTCGCGACCATCGCGGCATTGGCTTTTGTCCCCAGGCTGGCCAGGCATAATTGCTTTACTTGTCCGGGATAGCGCGCGGCAAAGGCCATGGCGATTATCCCTCCCCAGGAAGCAGCACATAATGAAACTCTGTTATTTGTACCGGTAGCCTTTATGACCTCCCGTAAAATATCCACTTGTTCATCCAGACTAACCAAGGCCGGCCCAAAAATTACCTTACCTTTACCCTGATTAGGAAAATCAAAGAGCACTACCCGGTAATGCGGGGCATAACGCTCCACAAGGGTATGCCACATTGCCATAGACTGCTGCACTCCATTAAGGCATATAATCTGCGGGCCTGCGCTTTCGTAGATCCGGTAGGGAATAGAAAATCTCCCCCAGGCAATAGTCCCTTTTACGATTGCTGAACCGGTACGCGAATATTTGGTAAAGCTGGACTCCCCAGGCACTCTTTATCCTCTCTCTCTATTCACAGGGCTGCTTGATATTATTTCTTGAGGCTCTTTAGGTATGCTTTTCTATCCTGGACCGCCTTTTTAACTCTCCTGCCCACGCCAAATCCGCTTAACCCTTCGGCCTCAGCCTCATGCGCTGCGCCGGAGGCAATCCTGGAGGCCTCTAAAGTATCCTCTCCGCTGGCCACCAGTTCTGCTACCGCAGCTACCGCGTTCTTCAGGGCCCTGGCCTTTACTCCCTGGTTCCATAAATCCAAGAGAACGGTTCTTACCTCGGATATCTTTGCATCTGAAGCGAGCATCCTTTTTACTGAACTTTCCGTGGTCTTGATGAATTGATCGGATAGGCCCTGGCTTTTAAGCTCTAACTTTAATTGTTCAAACGCACTATCCGGCGCAGCGCAATACCCGCAGATAATAGCAGTCAAGAGGAGCACGCCGGAGAAAAAAAATATACGCATGGGCCACACAAGCACTTTCTATTTTATTTTAAGTCAGGAAACTAAAGATAGGCTAACCGGTTATTTTTTGTGCCGTTCAACGTTTGCGGGCGGTAAAACGGCTGAATAACTCGTCTAAAAACTTATAGGCCATTCCCATTTCTTCATCGGTAATGTAAAAAGAAGGAGCTAAAGTAAAGGCATTCTTAAAATAACCGCCGATATCCAGCACTAAACCGTATTTCTTCCCCCGGTATTCCAACCCACCTTCAAGCCCCG
>JBAZOC010000032.1:0-8697 GCA_041648915.1 Candidatus Omnitrophota bacterium | reverse complement strand
AAGGGGTATGGTGCGGAAGGAGGGAGTTGAACCCTCAAGGGTTACCCCACACGCTTCTGAGACGTGCGCGTATGCCATTCCGCCACTTCCGCATTGTGAGCCTTCTAAGTATAGCCCAGCCGCTCTCTCCTGTCAAATATAAAAGCATTGCCTGCCTATAGTTTTATTGTTATAATATTAATCTTAAATTAAGAGGGTAAATTATGCCTTGGGAACATTTTAAGATAACCGGAATAGCGGTAGCCCAGATCCTGCTTTTGGCTGCGCTAGGGTACTGGTTGGTCAGGCGCAGGTTCCTGGCGAGCGCCGGGGTGGAGGCTATAAGCAGCCTGGTTATGGACGTAACTTTGCCGGCGCTTATCTTCTGTCAACTCATCCGGGATTTTTCTTTCCGGGCATTTTCCGACTGGTGGATTTTCCCGCTTTTGAGTATTCTGGTTACGCTTATCGGCCTTTGGGTGGGATTTTTGCTCGCGTTCTTTATCCAGGGAGAGCAGCATAAGCTGCAATTTATAAGCCTGGTGGCTTTTCAGAATTCCGGGTATCTGCCTCTGGCCCTGGTCGCAGCGCTCCTTGCGCCGGAGTCCTTAAGCACAATGTTTATTTACATATTCTTGTTTCTGGCCGGTTTCAATTTGGTCATGTTTTCCGTCGGCGTGCACATATTGAATTTCCATAAAGAGAAAAAATTCGCCTGGCTTAACCTCCTGAGCACGCCGGTCGTCGTTACACTGGTGAGCCTGTTAGTTATATTTTTCGGGCTGCATAAATTCGTGCCGGATGCCGTGATTAAGCCGCTGTTTATGCTGGGAGAGAGCACTCTGCCCCTGGCCATGCTGGTGGTGGGCGCGGGCCTGGCCCAGGTCAACCTTAAACATATTGATAAGAAAGCAATCTCCATATTGATATTGGCTAAAATGTTTATCCTGCCGGCTATCGGCCTAGCCCTGGTGATTATTTTTCAGGTCCCCAGATTGATCGGCCTGCTCATCATTATACAATTGGCGATGCCTTCGGCAGTGACCCTTTCGACAATCCTGAGGAGCTATAAAAAAGAGGACCTCCTGGTCAGCCAGGGCATACTCCTGACGCACCTAGCCGGCATCATTACTATCCCGCTGTTTTTAATTTTATATTTTAGCCGGATTATGCTAAAATGAGTAAAATCATCGCTTCCAACCATAAAGGATACCGGGATTACGCGGTTATCGAGACTTTTGAATGCGGCATAGAATTAAAAGGGGGCGAGGTGAAATCCATCAGGCAGGGTAAGGTTAACCTGAATGATAGCTTCGCCCGCGTGGAAGAGGGCGAGTTGATTTTATATAACACGCACATAAATCCTTATACAGAAGCCAGTTATATGAATGTTGAGCCGACGAGAAAGAGAAGGCTGCTTCTGCATAAGAATCAGATAGAGAAGTTGGAAGGCAAGCTGACGCAAAAAGGCCTTACCCTTATTCCTTTAAAGATTTATTTTAATCCCCGGGGGTTCGTAAAGATTGAAATCGCTCTCGGTAAAGGCAAAAAACTTTACGATAAAAGGGACGACATCAAGCGCCGGGAAACAGACATCGCCCTGCGCCGGGCAATACGGAATAGAAGATAAGGCAAGGGGGTGAATTGGGCTCGACTTAGGCCGTCGGGTAAAAGCAGCATGTCGCGGACGCATGGTTAGCCGCGTTAATAACCCGTGCACAATACAAACGCAAACAACCGTTTGTTCAATGCTAAACCGATGATGGTAACTCCATCATTTGTTGGCATGCCAGTCTTCGCTAACTAAATTAGCGAAGCCTCTATCCGTCCAGCCTACGGGATGAAATAGAGACCTAAGTAGGATAGTCCCGCTATTTTGCCTTTGTAGACGGGATGAAATCTCTAAAGGCTGCGGCTTGTAAATCCTGCCCCGTGGGAGTTGCAAGAGCAAGTTTAAAATACAGGGCTAAACATGTAGCGGCTTTTATCAGATTGTTTAAGGACGCCGGTTCGATTCCGGCCACCTCCACCAAAATCATGAAAATTAAAAATCAGCTAAGCTTAGCGTTTATTGCCGGAGCAGGCATTCTTTTTTTATCCGGCTGCGCTAGCAGCCCGGTGCGCGAGGCCTTTCCTACCTATAGCCTCAATGGTACGCTTTATTATCCGCTGGTTACTTTGTGTGAAGCAAAAAAGATAAGTTGGCAATATGATACTTTCACCAGGGTAGTTATTCTAGATAAGGGAGAGCATAGGGTCAGCTTTAAAGCCGGTGATAATTTAGTTTTAGTTGACCAGCGGGCCGTGCTGCTTGGTTATCCGGTAGATATTCATGACGGTACGGTAGTGGTGCCGGTGAAATTTAAGGAAGAGATTATCGATGTTTTATTTAAAGAAGCAGGGGTTCCTTCCCGGCGCCTGGCTGTTTTTCCCATTTCCACGGTAATTAAAAAAGTGGTGCTCGATCCCGGCCATGGCGGCAAAGACCCCGGGGCCATAGGCCGGACAGGTTTGCGGGAGAAGGAGGTCAATCTGGATATAGCGAAGCGCTTGGCCCTGCTTTTACGCGCGCAAGGCGTGGAGGTGGTCATGACCCGCAATAGCGACAGGTATATTCCTTTGGCTGACCGGGTCAGGATCAGCAATAATTCCGGGGCAGATTTTTTTGTGAGCATCCATGCCAACGCTAACCGGGTAAAGAGCCTGAACGGTTTTGAAGTTTATTGTGTGGCGATCAGCCGCAATGACGCCAAGCGGGCCGTCTTTTCCGCCAGGAATGCGCATTTGAACCTGGATAACGCCGTATTCGCGAGCAACTCCCTGGAATTAAAGGCCATACTCTGGGATATGCTTTATGCCTATGAGCGCGCAGAAGCAATACAATTAGCCCATTCTATCTGCAGGTCGGTAGATCATAATCTTGATATCCGGATGATCGGGGTAAAAGATGCGCGCTATGAAGTTTTACGCGGCGCGCGTATCCCGGCTATACTGGTAGAAACCGGCTTTCTCTCCAATTATAATGAAGAGCGTAGGTTAAAAAACAGTTATTACCGTCAGCAGATGGCGGAGAGTATAATGGACGGCATACGCGATTATGCGCAAGGCCTGGCCTCAGCGGAGGTTATGCGAAAATGAAACCCATCGGAGTATTTGATTCAGGCGTCGGCGGGTTGACCGTAGTCAAGGAATTGTTGCGCCAGCTTCCCGGCGAAGAGATCGTTTATTTCGGCGATACGGCGCGCGTTCCTTACGGCATCAAATCCAAAGAAACAGTAATCCGTTTTTCCATTGAAAATATCCTCTTTTTACTTAAGCACGAGGTTAAGCTTATCTGCGTCGCCTGTAATACCGTTTCCAGCTTTGCGCTGGCGGAGATTAAAAATAACTTTAAGGTTCCCATTGTAGGAGTGATCCGGCCGGGAGCGCAAGAAGCCGTCTCTGCCACCCGGAATAAGCGTATAGGCATTATCGGCACCAAGGGCACGGTTAAGAGCCGCGCTTACGAAAATGAAATTAAGCAGCTTGACCCTGCGGTTAAAGTAATCGCCGCGCCTTGTCCATTATTTGTGCCTTTTGTGGAAGAAGGATGGCTGAGCGGTAATGTGGTGCGGAGCGTGGTCAAATATTATTTAAAGCCCCTGAAAAAAGCAGGCATAGATACCCTGATCTTAGGCTGCACGCATTATCCCTTGCTTAAAAATTTAATTAAGGATGAGCTGGGGAAAAAGGTTATCCTGATCGATTCGGCCAGGCAGGTAGCTATTGAGGTAAGTAAGATTTTAGCCGGTGAGGGGCTCTTGCGCAAGGCAAAGCAGGGCGAGCCTGTCTGTCCGGCAGCGCGGCACAAATTCTTTGTCAGCGATAATCCCGAATGGTTCAGCAGCCTGGCGGAAAGATTTTTAGGCCGGCCAGTAAAAAACGTCAAGAGGGTGAATAATGTATAAAATAAAAATAGAGGGAGATTTTAGCTCGGCGCATAACTTAAGAGGCTACAAGGGCAAGTGCGAAGATCTGCACGGCCATAACTGGAAGGTAGAGGTGGCGGTGGTCAGCCCCAAGCCGGATAAGCTCGGCATGGTCATGGATTTTAAGTGCTTAAAAGAAAAATTGTATAGGCTCCTGGAAAAATTAGACCATAAATATTTGAACAGTATAGCTTATTTCAAAAAGGTAAATCCTACTTCCGAAAATATCGCCAGGTATATCTATGACCAGCTTAAAGCTCAAATCCGCTCCCTGCATTCAGTGACCGTCTGGGAGTCGGATAAGGCCAGCGCCACTTATTATGCCAAGTAAAAAGGTCCTGCCTGCCGTTGTTCTTTTATCCGGAGGGCTGGATTCAGCCACAGCTTTGTATATGGCCAGGGCAAAAGGCTATCAATGCCATTGTCTGGTTTTTGATTACGGCCAGCGCCACTTGCGGGAGATAGAAGCCGCCCAAAAAATAGCTAAAAAAACCGGCTCTCGCTGCCAGGTTATTAAAATCACTTTACCCTGGGGAGGCTCCAGCCTTTTAGGCAGGAAAGTAAAATTACCTAAAACCCGGAATTTAGCGGCTGATGAGATTCCGGCTACCTATGTGCCCGGCCGCAATCTGATTTTTTTAAGTTTTGCTTTTTCCTGCGCTGAGGCTATCGCTGCCAACGCGGTCTTTATCGGGGCCCATGCCCAGGATTATTCCGGCTATCCTGATTGCCGGCCGGAATTTTACCGTGCATTCAAAAAAGTTATCTCCTGCGGGACAAAAGCCGGGCTGCAGCATAAGGATATTAAGATCATGGCTCCTTTGCTCTATAAGACCAAGGCGCAAATAATCCGGCTGGGCCATAAACTGGGAGTGCCGTTTGAGTCTACCTGGTCCTGCTATAAAGGAGGCCGGACTCCTTGCGGGGAATGCGATAGCTGTTATTACCGGGCTAAAGGGTTTAAGGAAGCGGGGATAAAAGATAGATGAAGGGAAAAATCGCGGAAGTATTTGACAGCGTCCAGGGCGAAGGCCTCTACCTGGGAGAAAAACAGATCTTTGTGCGTTTCTACGGCTGTAACCTCGGCTGCAGGTTTTGCGATACGAAATTACAGAGTTTTATGGAATACGATCCGGAAGAATTATTCCAGGAATTAAAATTATACCGCGACAAATATCATTCCATTTCGTTTACCGGAGGCGAACCCCTTCTGCAGAAGGACTTTCTAAAAGAAATCCTGGGGTTGACGCGCAAGAATAATTTCCGGAATTACCTGGAGACTAACGGGACCCTTTATGAAGAGCTGAAAGATATCATAGCCTATCTGGATTTTGTGGCCATGGACCTGAAATTACCGAGCTCAACCGGTTTAAGCGATTTCTGGGAGGAGCACCGCCTGTTTTTAGAGGTCGCCGCGCAGCGGGAAGTTTTTTTAAAGACGGTGATCTGCAGGGATACAACAGAAGAAGATTTCAGGGAAGGGTTAAGGCTGATCCGGGAGACCGCGCAGCAGGCAGTTTTGATCCTGCAGCCGGATAGTAACGCAGATAAAGCGCAACTTCACAAAAAAATAGAAAGCTTTAAGGAGCTTTGCAGAAAAGAAAGGGTCACTGCCTGCGCAATAGAGCAGATCCATAAAGCTATAGGAGTAAAATGAAAAGTAAAAAATATTCTTCGTATGAAGGGCTGCAAAAAAAGGTCCGGGACCTGGAAACTCCCGCAATAGAAGTCTGGAAAAACCAGTATCCGGATAAAGTTTATACTATTTTTCTGGATATTCCGGAATTTACCTGTATCTGCCCCAAGACCGGACTGCCGGATTTCGCCACTATAAAAATAGAATATACTCCGGCGGCCTTCTGCGTAGAGCTTAAATCCTTTAAGCTCTATACCATATTCTACCGCAATATCGGTATATTCCACGAGCACCTGACGAATAAAATACTGGAAGATTTCGTAAAGGCCTGTAAGCCGCGTTGGGCCAGGATTACCAGTGAGTTCAATCCCCGCGGCGGGATCAAGACCAGCGTAATAAGAGAGTATAAAAATGAAGATTATTAAGGCTGAAAAAATCACTAAAGTAGTGGCGGATTTATGCCTGAAAGCGAATTGTATCTTAAGAAGCGATGTATTGCGTAAGCTTAAAGCGGCGTACAAGACGGAAAACAATCCAAAGGCCAAAAAGGCCCTGGGAGCGATTATCGAGAATGCCCGCCTGGCGGCAAAAGAAAAGCTGGCTATTTGCCAGGATACGGGCCTGCCGATTGTCTTTATTGCCTTGGGCCAGGAGATAAACATTGCCGGCGAGCTCAAGAAAGCAGTGCTCAAAGGGATTGAGCAGGGGTATAAAAAAGGAAATTTCCGGGAGTCCATTATCCGCGACCCTATTACCAGGGGCAGATCCGGATACCGGGGCGCGGTCATCCATACGGATATCGTCAAGGGGGATAAATTAAAAATAACAGTTCTGCCCAAAGGGTTCGGCTGTGAAAATAAATCCCAGTTCAAAATGCTTAATCCTACTGCCGGCGAAGGCCAGGTAAAGAAGTTTATTCTTCAGGCGGTCAAGACTGCCGGCCCGGATGCCTGTCCGCCTTATGTGGTGGGAGTCGGTATAGGCGGCAGCAGCGATTATGCCGGATTCCTGGCTAAGGTAGCCTTGTTAAAGAACATTAACGCTAAAAGATCGAAACTTGAGCGGGAGCTGGAAAAAGAAATCGGGAAATCCGGGATCGGCCCCATGGGCCTGGGCGGGAAAGTAACCTGCCTGGCAGTCAGGGTGGAAAGCTTTCCTACGCATATTGCCGGTCTGCCGGTAGCCGTAAATATAAGCTGTCACGCTTTACGCAGCGCCAGCGCCAGACTATGAAAAGAATAAATACGCCGTTAGCCGAAAAAGACATTTTGCGCTTAAAAGCCGGGGATGAGGTTTTATTAAGCGGAGAGATCTATACCAGCCGCGACCAGGCGCATCAGCGGTTAATAAAGAAGCTGCCTTTTAAGATCAAGCATGCCGTAATATATTACTGCGGGCCGACGCAGACTCCACCGGGAAAAATAATCGGCTCCTGCGGCCCGACGACCAGCGCGCGCATGGACGCGTTTACGCCTTTATTACTCAAGCGCGGCTTAAAAGCGATGATCGGCAAAGGAAAACGCTCTGAAGAAGTAAGGCGGGCAATTAAAAAATACCGGGCAGTCTATTTTTTAGCTTATGCCGGATGCGGGGCGCTTATTTCAAAATATGTTCAAAAGGCCAAGCCGGTGGCCTACCGGGATTTAGGGCCGGAGGCGATTTACAGATTAGAAGTAAAGGATTTTCCG
Source organism: Candidatus Omnitrophota bacterium (assembly GCA_041648915.1). GTDB lineage: Bacteria > Omnitrophota > Gorgyraeia > Gygaellales > Profunditerraquicolaceae > UBA6233. The sequence goes on along the minus strand of JBAZOC010000032.1, from coordinate 1,426 downwards.
TTGATCGTAGGAATTGACGCTAAGGGAAGGAGTATTTATGGTTAGATTAGATGGCCGGGGCGTGGATAAAATAAGAAGAGTAAATATTACCAGGAATTATATTAAATATCCGGAAGGTTCCTGCCTTATTGAAATCGGGAATACTAAAGTTATCTGCACGGCTTCGGTGGAAGAGAGCGTGCCCCCGTTTTTAAAAGGCAGCGGCACCGGCTGGGTTACTGCTGAATACGGCATGCTCCCGCGTTCCTGCGGCAGCCGCATACCGCGCGGCAAAGATTCCGGCCGCACTTATGAGATTCAGCGGCTTGTCGGCAGGTCCCTGCGCACAGTTACCGAGATGAAATCTTTTGGCGAGCGGACTATCTGGCTTGACTGCGATGTGATCCAGGGGGACGGAGGCACGCGCACTGCCGCGATCACAGGAAGTTTTATTGCCCTGGTTGACGCCTTAAGTAAACTCAAGAAATCCGGCTTGATCAGGGATATCCCGGTTAAGGATTATGTGGCTGCTACCAGCGTGGGCATTGTAAACGGAGAATTGCTTTTGGATTTATGCTACGAAGAGGATTCTAAGGCGGAAGTAGATATGAACGTTGTGATGACCGGCAAGGGAGAGTTTATTGAGATCCAGGGTACAGCTGAACGCCGGCCGTTTGCTAAAGAGAAGATGGATAGAATGCTGGGCCTGGCCCAAAAGGGAATGGAAGACCTCTTCAGCGTCCAGCGCAAGCTGGTCGGAGATTTAATTTAACCCCCATGGAATTAATCGTCGCGACCAGAAATAGAAAGAAACTAAAAGAGATAAAAACACTCTTAAAAGGTACAGGCCTTAGGATAAGTTCTTTGGCAGATTACGCTAAAACTCCGAAGATAATTGAAAACGGAAAGACCTTCCGGGAGAATGCCGTAAAAAAAGCAGTTAAGATCAGCCGTTTCACCGGAAAATTAACCCTGGGAGAAGATTCCGGGCTTTGCGTTGACGCGCTCGACGGAGCGCCGGGAGTTTATTCCAGCCGTTTTTCAGGGAAGAACAAAAGCGATAGCCAGAATAATTTGAAATTACTCCGGCTGCTTAAAGGTTTGCCTCTAAGTAAAAGAAAGGCGCATTATTCCTGCGCAGTGGCCCTGGCCGACAGTAAGGGCTTATTCGGCGTAGTCGAAGGCAGGTGCGCGGGGCTGATCGGTTTTGCCTTAAAAGGCAGGCAGGGTTTTGGCTATGACCCGCTATTTGTCATTCCTAAATATAAAAAGACTTTTGCCCAGCTTGGCGAGAAGATAAAACACCGGATGAGCCACCGTTACCGGGCCCTAGAAAAAGCCGGCAAGATAATCAAGAAATATATTGAGAAAGACTGAAGGGTTGATATAATCAATTTTTACGGGGCGTGGCTCAGTTTGGCTAGAGCGCTTGCTTTGGGAGCAAGAG
>JBAZOC010000031.1:0-9241 GCA_041648915.1 Candidatus Omnitrophota bacterium | reverse complement strand
ATAATGCGGCGGTAATTCAGCGGTAGAATGCCTGCTTGCCAAGCAGGATGTCACGGGTTCAAGTCCCGTCCGCCGCTCCATAAAAACAACTACTGAATCTACAATCCAGCCACTGAAAGGAGAAGCAACATGCAGATTATGGAGTTCTTGTCTAAAAAAGCTATCCTCACCGATATAAAATCCGTCAAGAAAGAAGATGTTATTAAAGAGCTGGTGGAGGCGCTTATTGCTGCCGGCGATATTGAAAAGCGCTGCCGGAATAAACTTATTGAATCGTTGATGTCCAGAGAGGCGTTGGGTTCGACTGCCATCGGCCAGGGAATTGCCATACCGCACGCAAAATCAGATTGCGTGGAAAAGCTAGTTGCGGCTTTTGGCCTTTCCAAGAAGGGCGTAGACTTTGATTCTCTTGACGGAGAGCCGGCCTATATTTTCTTTCTTCTGGTTGCCCCGCAGGATTCTGCCGGACCGCACTTAAAGGCTCTGGCGCGCATTTCACGGCTGCTTAAGGATAAATATTTTCGGGACACCTTGCGGTCTTGCGAAGACGATAAAGCTGTTATCAAGATTATAGCGCAGGAAGACGAAAAGAAAGTTTAACCATTTTTTACGCACTATTCCCAGAGAATTAAGATGACCAAGAAAATTCATAATATGCTTAAGTGGTTTTATCCCGGCATAGGAGTCAAGCGCTGGATAGGCCTGAGTGTTTTTGGCGTTTTACTTTTGATTTTTGCTACCGGGCATCTGCGCGCCGAGGAATTTTTGGGAATCCAGATACTGGATTCTATAATTTTATTTTCAGGTATTATAATATTGATCTTAGGCATAAAAAGGATGATGCGTTCTTTTATTGCCGTCTTTGTACCTCCTTCAAGGGGGGAAGAGCTTTTTGACATAATTTACCAGAACAGGCAGCTCTCCCGCGGCCCAAAAGTTGTGGTTATCGGCGGGGGGACAGGCTTATCGGTTTTATTAAGCGGGTTAAAGCATTTTACTACGAATCTATCGGCTATCGTTACGGTCGCCGATGATGGCGGCTCTTCGGGCAGGATCAGGGAGGAGTTTGGGATGCTGCCTCCAGGAGATATCCGTAATTGCCTGGTAGCCTTAGCGGATGCGCCGGCGCTTATGCGGGACCTCTTCCAGTTCCGCTTTAGCACGAATTCCGAATTAGCGGGGCATAGTTTCGGGAATCTTTTTATTACCGTGATGACGCAGCTGACCGGCGATTTTGAAAAGGCGATTAAGGAAACCAGCAAGGTCTTGGCGCTGAGGGGCCAGGTTATTCCTTCAACCCTGAATAAAGTGGTTTTGGTTGCCGAGCATAAGGATGGGTCAACCACCGTAGGCGAGAACCAGATCCCTAAAACAAAGCGTTCCATAAATAAAGTTTATCTTAACCCGGCGCATTCGTCGGCGACGCCCGATGCGATTAAGGCCATAAAAGAAGCCCGGATTATTGTCCTGGGCCCCGGTTCTTTGTATACGAGCATTATTCCTAATTTATTGATACCTGAAATCAGTGAAGCCGTTGCTTCTGCGCAGGCGCTTAAGGTATACGTATGTAATGCGATGACCCAGCCGGGAGAGACCGACGGCTTTAGTGCTTTAGAACATATAAAGGTACTGGTTGCACATTCTCATCCGCGGATCCTTGATTATTGCGTCGTGAATACGGGTGAGATACCGCCGGTTGCTTTTAAACGTTATATACAGCAGGGTTCATATCTGGTGGCTAACGACAGGAAAAAAATAGAAGATATGGGTTACCGCGTGATTGAAGATGACTTTGCGACTATTGAAGACGGTGTCATCAGGCATGATGCGGAAAAATTAGCTAAGATTATATTAGGTTTAATTGAGGAGATTTAATTTTTTTGATGAGTATAATAAGAAAAGAATTAGCCGTTAAGAATCGCCAGGGCCTGCACGCGCGGCCGGCAGCCTTATTTGTGCAGGTAGCCAATAAGTTTGACTCCCGGATAACCGTTAAGCGGGATAATGAAGAAGTTAACGGTAAGTCGATCATGGGCATACTTATGCTCGGTGCCGAAAAGGATAGCGTCATTATCATTGAGGCTGAAGGAGAGGACGCGCATTTAGCGATTCAAGAGCTAGAGAAGATCATTATCAGCGAGGAAGACAAATGAACCAGATTAAAGGCATAGCTGCCGCTATGGGGATTAGTGTAGGTTTAGCCTACAAGGTGGGTAAGGAAGAATTTAATATCCCCCGGCAGCTAATCAATGAACAAGAGATACCTGTTCAGATACAGCTCTTTGAAGAGGCGTTGATCAAGACGCGCAGGGAGATTATTGAACTGCAGAAAAGAATAAGCGCGGAAATGGGCCAGGAAGAGGCGCAGATTTTTGACGCACATTTATTAGTTTTAGAAGACCGCATGCTTATTGAAGAGGTCATCTCCCGCCTTAAAAAAGATAAGCTCAACGTCGCTTTTATCTTTCAGGAGGTTTTAAAGAAATATGTTTCTGTGTTTTCCAATATAGAAGACGAATACCTCAAAGAACGTATTGCCGATATAAACGACGTAGGCAAGAGAATTTTACGCAACCTTTTAGGCAAAGAAAGGCAAGGGCTGGGGGATTTAAAGGAGCGGGTGGTTGTGGTTGCCCATGACCTTTCGCCGTCGGATACCGCAGCCATGCACAAAAAGAATGTCGCCGGTTTTATTACGGATATCGGAGGCAAGACCTCGCATACCGCGATTATGGCCAAGTCCCTGGAGATACCGGCTGTAGTCGGCGCGGAAGACGCTACCATTAAGATTAACCAGGGCGATATGCTGATTGTAGACGGCACCCTGGGTATTGTCATCGTTAACCCGGATGAAGAAACCCTGGAATCATACCGGAGTGAAGAATTAAAATTAAAAGGGGTAACCGAGAAATTCCTTTCGGCCAAAGACCTTCCCGCGATTACCCTGGACGGCAATCAGATTGAGATAAATGCCAACATTGAATTTCCCGATGAAGTGCCGGCGGTAAAATTGCACGGAGGCGAAGGTATCGGCCTTTACCGCACCGAATTCTTTTACATGAATAGAAAAGACCTGCCTACCGAGGAAGACCATTATCAGGCCTATAAATATGTAGCCGAAGAGATGAACCCTTATCCGGTAATTATCCGCACGCTGGATTTAGGCGGAGACAAATTTTTATCGCAGTTTGAGGTCCCGCACGAGATGCACCCGTTTTTAGGCTGGAGAGCGATCCGGTTTTGTCTGGCGCGGCCGGATATATTTAAATTGCAGCTAAGGGCAATCCTAAGGGCTTCAGTGCATGGAAACTTAAAGCTGATGTACCCGATGATTTCAGGTGTTGAAGAATTAAAGCAGGCGAATAAAATACTCGAGGAAGCTAAAAGAGAGCTCAAGGCTAAGGACGTGGCCTTTGACGAGGATATCCAGGTTGGCGCAATGATTGAAGTTCCTTCCGCAGCAATGACCGCGGATATATTGGCTAAAGAAGTGGATTTTTTCAGTATTGGGAGTAATGATCTGATCCAGTATGCCCTGGCAGTTGACCGCGCGAATGAAAAAGTGGCCTATCTTTATGAGCCTACGCATCCGGCGGTCTTACGCTTGATTAAACATATTATTGATGCCGCGCATAATGCCGATATCAACGTGGGGATGTGCGGAGAGATGGCCGGAGAACCGGGCCTGGCGCTGATCCTCCTGGGTTTAGGCCTGGATGAATTCAGTATGCCTCCGCAGGTTATACCGGAATTGAAATATTTGATCCGTTCCATTACCCTGAAAGAAGCCCAGGAGATTGCCCAGGAGGCATTAGCCTTCTCTACAGGGTCCGAGGTAGAAGAGTTTGCCCAGGCGAAGTTAAGGGGGATACTAAAATAAAAGCAATAGTCTTAGCTGCGGGATACGCTACGCGCCTATATCCTTTAACCCGGGAATACCCCAAGCCTTTACTCGAGGTCAAGCGCAGGCCTATTCTGGACTATATCATCAATAAATTAGAGAGGGTGCGGGCAGTTGATGAGATAGCCGTAGTTACCAACAGTAAATTTATGGCTAAGTTCCGGGAGTGGAAAAAGTCGCTTAAGGTAAAAAAACCGGTAGTATTAATAGATGATCTAACCAGGAGTAATACGGATAGGCTGGGTGCAATCGGGGATATTGCTTTCGTTATAAAAAAGAAGCGCATCCGGAAAGATATCCTGGTTATCGGCGGCGACAATCTGTTTAGCGGGGGGTTAACTAAATTTGTGAATTTTGCACTGAGTAAGAAGCCGGCAGCCACTATCGGCCTGTATAAGTTAGGGAATTTAAAGGATGCTTCCAATTACGGCGTAGCCAAACTGGACGGGCGTAAGCGGGTTGTCTATTTTGAAGAGAAGCCGGCTAAGCCAAAATCCAGGCTCGTCGCTATGTGCCTGTATTATATCCCTGCCGCGCGATTGAAGTTAATCAAGGAATATCTGAAAACGGCCAGGAAAGCGGATGCTACGGGTAATTATATAGATTGGCTCAAGAGCAGGATGGCTACCTACGGTTTTATCTTTCAGGGTTCCTGGTATGATATCGGGGATTTTAAATACTTAACCAGAGCAAAGAAATACTTTGCTTAAAATTTTTAAGGAGGATTAATGGGAACACGCAAGCATTTTTTTACTTCTGAATCAGTAGGCGAGGGGCATCCGGATAAGGTCTGCGACCAGATATCCGACGGGGTATTGGACGAGGTATTAAGGCAGGACCCTTACGGCCGGGTTGCCTGTGAGACATTTGTAACTATGGGACTTTTAATCGTCGGCGGCGAAGTTACTACTACCGCTTATGTCGACATACAGAAGTTAGCCCGCGGGATCATCAAAGAAATCGGCTATACGCATCCTAAATACGGGTTTGATTACCATACCTGCGCTATTGTTAATACGATTAACAGCCAATCTCCGGATATTGCGCAAGGGGTAAATACCGGCGGCGCGGGTGACCAGGGTTTTATGGTCGGCTTTGCCTGCCGTGAGACCGAAGAACTTATGCCGCTTCCGATAATGCTCTCCCAGAAATTGGTGAAAAAGATGGCGGAGATAAGGAGAAAAGGGGTTTTAAAATATTTAGGCCCTGATTGCAAGTCCCAGGTTTCAGTTGAATACCATGACGGCTATCCCAAGAGGGTAGATTCCGTCGTGTTGGCCTGTCAGCATACCGAAGATATCCTGGATTCCACTAAAGAAAAAATTACTAAGCAGGCGCGCCAGGAATTTATTGATCTGGTTGCTAAGCCTGTTTTAAAAGGCTATATAGACAAAGATACAAAATATTTTGTTAATCAAACCGGAAAATTCGTTATCGGCGGGCCGCAATCCGATACCGGGATGACCGGCAGGAAAATTGTCGTGGATACTTATGGCGGAGCAGCCGCTCCCGGAGGCGGGGCCTTTTCCGGCAAGGACCCGACTAAGGTTGACCGTTCGGCCGCTTACATGGCGCGCTATATTGCCAAGAATATCGTCGCCGCGGGCCTGGCGGGTAAATGTTTAATCCACCTGGCTTACGTAATCGGACGGGCAGACCCTCTGGCGATTATGGTAGATACTTCCGGCACCGGAAAATTGACCGAGGCCCAGTTTATAAAATTAATCCGGGATAATTTTGAACTTACCCCGCAGGGCATGATTAAATCTTTGGATCTTCTGCGGCCGATATACAGAAAGACTGCCTGCTATGGACATTTTGGCCGGACTGAAGCTGAATTTAGCTGGGAGTCGACGGACAAGGCGGGGATATTAAAAAAACAGGCTTTGAAATTATAATCAGGGAGACTAGATGAAATATGATATCAAAGATATAAAATTAGCCAAGAAGGGGTCTCTGAGGATTGAATGGGCAAGTAATAATATGCCTGTTCTGAATTTAATTAAGCAGAGATTTGCCAAAGACAAGCCTTTAAAAGGCTTAAAAATAGCCGCTTGCCTGCATGTTACTACGGAGACAGGCGTATTAGCCGGTGTTTTAAAGGCCGGAGGAGCCGAGGTTTTTATCTGTGCCTCCAATCCTTTATCTACGCAGGATGATGTTGCCGCGTCTCTGGTCAAAGATTTAAAAGTAGCGGTCTTTGCGATCAAAGGGGAGGATACTAAAACTTACTATAGCCATATCCAGTCTGTTTTAGCGGTTAAGCCGGATATTACCATGGATGACGGCGCAGACCTGGTCAGCACTATTCATAGCGGCTCGCTTTCTAGCCATAGCAATATTATCGGCGGCACTGAAGAGACGACTACCGGCGTAATCCGCTTAAGGGCTTTAGCCCTAGAGGGTAAGTTGCGCTATCCGATTATCGCGGTGAATGACGCCATGACCAAGCATTTATTTGACAACCGCTACGGCACAGGCCAGTCTACGCTAGACGGGATTATCCGGGCCACGAATAAATTATTGGCGGGGGCGAATTTTGTGATCTGCGGCTACGGTTGGTGCGGCAAAGGCGCTGGCCTGCGCGCTAACGGCCTGGGGGCGAAAGTAATTATTGTAGAGGTTGATCCTTTACGCGCCCTGGAAGCGACTATGGATGGCTTTCGGGTGATGCCGATCAAAGAGGCTGCCCGGATAGGTGATGTTTTTGTGACGGTAACCGGCGATATAAATGTTATCCGGAAAGAGCATTTCGCCGCGATGAAAGACGGCGCGATTGTCTGTAATTCCGGGCACTTTAACGTAGAGCTGGATATCGCGGGGTTAAAGAAATTAAGCGTAAAAAGAAAAGTTATCCGGGATTTTGTGGAAGAATATATTTTAAAGAACGGGCGCAGGGTTTATCTCTTAGGCGAAGGCCGGCTGATTAATTTAGCCGCTGCCGAAGGCCATCCGGCGTCGGTTATGGATATGTCATTTGCCAACCAGGCGTTTTCTGCCGAATATATGGCTAAGCACTATAAGCAGCTTAAAAACCAGGTTTATCAGGTCCCTGAAGATATTGATAAGAATATTGCCGGCTTAAAGCTTAAATCTTTAGGCATAAAAATAGATACCTTGACTCCGGAACAGAAGAAATATTTATCCAGCTGGGAGATGGGGACATGATGAAAAGGATAGCGGTTTTGACCACAGGTGGAGACGCCCCGGGAATGAATCCGGCAATCCGCTCGGTTGTGCGTTACGGTATTGTCAAAAAGCTGGAGGTAATGGGGGTATTCCGGGGATGGTGGGGACTGATTAATGAAGAATTAAAAGTTTTAGATCATCGCTCTGTTTCGGGGATAATCAGCCAGGGCGGGACAATTTTAAAAACGGGCCGCTGCCCTGAATTTCAAACCGAAACCGGACAGGAGCGTGCTTTCAATACGCTTAAAAAATTTGCCATTGACGGCTTAATTGTGATTGGCGGTAACGGTAGTTTTACCGGCGCGCATAAATTCGGCAATAAATATAATATCCCTTGTATAGGCATCGCCGCGTCTATCGACAACGATATAAACGGCATAGACTATACTATTGGCGCCGATACCGCTATCAATACCGCGCTCTCTGCGATTGATAATATCCGGGACACCGCGACCTCCATGGAGCGGATCTTCGTGGTGGAAGTAATGGGGCGGGATTGTGGTTTTATCGCTTTGGCGGTGGGCCTTGCCGGAGGGTGCGAGGATGTGTTTATTCCGGAGAAGCCCTTTGATTTAGAGGTCTCCTGCCATGATATTGTCCATGGTAATATGATCGGCAAGGTAAGCTGGATTATCGTGGTCGCCGAAGGCGCAGGGCATGCCGAAGATATTGCCCGGAAGATAACCGAGATTACCAGCCTGGAGACCAGGGCAGTTACCCTGGGGCATATTCAAAGAGGCGGCCGGCCGACGGCATTTAGCCGGGATCTGGCTTTGAATTTGGGCAAGGCAGCGGTTGATTGCCTGCTCAAGGGAGAAAAAGGTAAAGCCGTCGGGTTAAGCAGCGGCAAAATAGCCGTAGTAGATTTTGAGACAGCGATTAAGAAAAAAGAATTGCAGGTAGAAGGAATATATAGTTTAATTAAAACGTTAACTTAGGCGGAAGGAAAGGAGAAAATACTTACCATGGGCAGGAAGGCTCTGAGTATTGATAAGCTGGTTATGGATTTAGTGTTAAGCGACGATTCTAGCATTAAGCAGAAACTGGCCAAAAAGATTTTAGGGTTAGCTTATAAAAAAGGCATCTATCCGTCAAGCATTCATGATTTTTATATGGCCGCCGGCCGCGGAGAGTTTAACGGTTTTACCGTTCCGGCGATAAACCTGCGTAGCCTGACTTACGATTTGGCGCGGGCGATATTCCGGGTGGCTAAAAAGAATAATAGCGGCGCGTTTATTTTTGAGATCGCTAAGTCTGAAATGGGTTATACTGCCCAGGCCCCGGTTGAATACGCCAGCGTCATTTTGGCAGCTGCGCTTAGAGAAAATTATCAGGGGCCGGTGTTTATCCAGGCCGACCATACCCAGGCAAATGCCAAGAAATTTCAGGAAAATCCGGATAAGGAATTACAGGCCTTGCAGGATGTGATCGCCGACGCTATTGCCGCTGGTTTCTATAATATTGATATTGATTCATCCACCCTGGTGGATTTATCCAAACCGGATATAAAGAAGCAGCAGAAACTTAATTACGAAGTTTGCGCCAAGCTTACGCAATTTATCCGCCGGATTGAACCCAAAGGCATTACTGTTTCGGTGGGCGGAGAAATAGGCGAAGTCGGGCATCAGAATTCCACCCCTGAAGACCTGGCTGCGTTTATGCAGGGCTACCGGGAGAGGTTGCGCAAGGGGCTGATAGGGATCAGCAAGATTTCTATTCAGACCGGGACATCCCACGGAGGAGTGGTCAAGGCTGACGGCTCTATTGCCGAAGTCAAGCTTGATTTTGCTACCTTAAAGAATCTTTCCCATATTGCCCGGAAGGAATTCGGGCTGGGCGGCGCAGTGCAGCACGGCGCCTCGACCTTGCCGGAGGATATGTTCCATAAATTCCCGGAACATGATACCATTGAAGTGCATTTGGCCACGGGTTTCCAGAATATGCTGCTGGATAGCCAGAACTTTCCCGCGGATTTAAAGAAGAGGATGTATGACTGGCTGAACGTGAACGCTGCCAGTGAAAGAAAACCGGGGGAGAGCGATGAGCAATTCTTCTATAAAGCGCGTAAGAAAGCCCTTGGGCCGTTCAAAAAAGATATTATGGGGTTACCTCAGGAAGTGCGTGAGAGAATAGCCGCCGAGATTGAGAATA
>JBAZOC010000030.1:0-11059 GCA_041648915.1 Candidatus Omnitrophota bacterium | reverse complement strand
AGACATCCCTAAGCAGGTTGAATTTTACGCGTACGCCCAAATCACGCCTATCCTGCGCCGGCTGGATAAAAGTCCTGCCGACATAATGATTACGGATAATCCCCATTTCCAAAGGTATGCCTGACTGCTGCGCGTAGCCTAATGCCGCTGAATAACCCGAATCCGGCACCGGCACCACAAAATCAGCTTTCACCGGAAATTCTTTGGCCAGTTGCGCACCCAATTTCTTACGCACCACATGCACTGTCTCGCCGAAAACATTGGAATCCGGCCGGGAAAAATAAACATGCTCAAATATGCAATGCGCATGGCGGTGCCCTACGCGCCACTCTTTAGGCCTGATCGATCTTAACCCTTTTTCGTTAATAAAGATTATCTCGCCCGGCTCAACCGGACGCACGAATTTGGCTCCGATCAGGTCAAAGGCGCAGGTCTCCGAGGCTAACACCCAGGAATTCCCTACTTTTCCCAGCGCCAGCGGCCTGAACCCCCAGGGGTCTCTTACCCCGATTAGGTTCCGGTTATCCATTAATAAAAGCGCATAAGCGCCCCGGATCTTCTGCAGCGCGTATAATAAACTCTCATCCAGGTTGCGGGATTTACCGCGCGCCATAAGATGGATGATGATCTCGGAATCCGTGGTAGTCTGGAATATGGAGCCGGTCTCCTCTAGGTGCTGGCGCAGTTCCGTAGAATTTACCAGGTTCCCGTTATGGGCGATGCAGATCGAGCCTTTGGCATAGTCAATTAAAAGCGGCTGGGCATTTTTTAATACACTTGAGCCGGTAGTAGAATAACGCACGTGGCCTACCGCAGCCCTTCCTTTTAACTTACTCAAGACCGTTTCGCTAAAAACATCATTTACTAAACCCATCCCTTTATGCAAGGATAGGCTGCCGTTGTTATTCACTACAATACCGCAGGCTTCCTGGCCGCGGTGCTGCTGGGCGTAAAGCCCTAAATAGGTCATCCAGCTTGCTTGTTTAGTATCAAATATCCCAAATAAACCGCAATATTCCTTGGGTGAATCGCTAGAGTTCATTTTTTGCCTTTCTTTACTCCGTTTTTCGGCGCTTTGCCTGTCCAGCAGTATAAACAAAGTTTATTTTCAGGCAAGCCGATCGCTGCAATCATATCCTTTAATCTCTGGTATTTCAAAGTAGTCGCGCCCAGGTCTTTCTTGATCCATTCTACCATTTTTTTGTACTCAGGGGAATTTTCATTCAAGTACCCGGATAAATTCTTGATAGCGCTTCCTTCCAGGGCCTTTACGGCCTTGCGTGCGGCCAGCTCATGGATGCTGCGCGTGGAATAATTGAACTTGCAGGGGAACATCAGCGGCGGGCAGGCAATGCGCAGATGGATCTCCTTGGCCCCGCTTTGTTTGAGTTTACGGATGGTATAATTTTTGAGCTGCGTGCCGCGCACAATGGAATCGTCGCAAAAAACCAGGCGCTTGCCTTTAATGATTTCCGGAATTGGGATTAACTTCATCCTGGCGATTAAATCGCGCTTCTCCTGCGAAACCGGGGTATAACTGCGGTCAAACCCGGGAGTATATTTTACCAGCGGCCGGCGCAGAGGGATCCCCGACTCCATGCTATAACCTATGGCATGGGCTGTCCCGGAGTCCGGGATTCCCGCGACCATATCCGCGTTGACATTATCAGTCTTGGCCAGCATACAGCCGCACCTTTCCCGGGACATCTCTACGTTGATATTTTCATAACAGGAAGCCGGAAAGCCCGTATAAATCCAAAGGAAAGAACAGATCTGGTTACTCTTGGCGCCCTTACGCTTTAAGCGCATCCCGGACTCGTTAAATAAAACGATTTCGCCCGGCTCAAGATGTTTGACAATTTTGTATCCTAAATTCAAAAAGGCGGCGGTCTCGGTAGTCACTGCCCAATCCTTAGCCTTCCTGCCGACAACTAACGGCGTAAGGCCCAGCCTATCCCGGGCAGCATAAATTCCGTCCTTATTTAGCAGCATCAATGAGCATGACCCTTCGATCTTCTGGAACATTTTTTCAATGCCGTCAATGATATTTTTGCCGCGGATGATCATTTTAGCGGCCAGCTCCGTTAAATTTACCCTGCCGTCAGTCACCTCGCTAAAAGACCTGCCTTCCCGGAATAATTCCCTGGCTAATTTTCCGGCATTATCAATATAACCGTTGGTAATAATGGCGAACGGCCCGAACTTTGAATTGATGATAATAGGTTGTTCGTCCCGGGCGCTGATCACCCCGATCCCTCTTTTACCTTCCAGTTTCTTGTAGTCTTCATGGAACTTAGCCTTAAACTGGCTGCCCCGGATATCATGGATTTTGCGCTGCAAACTTTGGCCGAATACCGCCAGGCCCGCAAACTGCGTACCCAGGTGCGAATGATAATCCGTGCCGTAAAACAAATCCTCCGTGCAGTCCTTTTTTGAAATTACCCCGAATATACCGCTCATCTATTTTTTCTCCTTATAAATTTTTCTTGATATACTCCACGCCGTTCCTGAAAATCTCCAGCCCGTCGCCTTCTTTTTTATTTTTTAAATTAAACCAGCGCGGGTGCTGGGAGGGAGCAATGTGCCTTTCCGGATGCGGCATCAACCCCAGGATCCTGCCTGTCCTATCGCAGATCCCGGCGATATCATCCAGCGAACCGTTGGGGTTATCCGGATAGCCGCTTGGCTCTCCTTGCGCGCTGCCATACCTGAAAATAATCTGCTTATTGGCTTTCAGCCGGTTAAAGACGGATTTGTCCTTCACCATGAACTTTCCCTCGCCGTGGGCAACCGGAAGATAGATCACTTCAGGCATATTCCTGGTCCAGGCGCATTTGCCGCTGTTTTTTAAATATACCCAGCGGTCCTCAAATTTTCCGGAATCATTAATGATCAGGCTGGCTTCCTGCTCAAACGTACTATTACCCGGGAGCAGGCCGCTTTTTACCAGGACCTGGAAACCGTTGCAGATACCGATGATCAGTTTTCCGTCCGCAATAAACCTTACCAGCTCTTCTTCCAGCTTGTATTTCAATTCATTGGCAAAGACTTTACCTGAGGCAATATCGTCTCCGTAACTAAAACCTCCGGGCAGAGCCAGAATCTGATAATCCGAAAGAGAATTTTTTTGCCGGATAAAATCATTGCTATGGACTAACTCCGCTTGGCTGCCCGCCTTAGAAAACGCAAAAGCAGTCTCTTGATCGCAGTTAATCCCGGCTGTCCTTAAAATACAAACTTTAACGTTTTTCATTCCGCTTCCTAACGGGACATATAGAACTTTTTGATGACCATGGCCACTTGTTCAGGTTCGTCCACTACGCTGAAAATATTTAAATCTTCCTTACTGATATTTCCGCTCTCTAATACCCCGTCTTTTAGCCAATCCAAGAGCCCCTTCCAGTATTTACTGCCGAATAAGACTACGGGGAACTTATTGATCCTGGCGGTCTGGATAAGATTGATGGCCTCAAAAAATTCATCCAGCGTGCCGTATCCTCCCGGCAAAATCACAAAGGCCTTGGCGTATTTGACAAACATAACTTTGCGGATAAAGAAATAACGAAAATCCAGCAAGGTATCCACATATTTATTCGACTTCTGTTCACAGGGGATATGTATATTTAAGCCTACGGACTGGCCTCCGGCGCGCTTAGCCCCCTTATTTGCCGCTTCCATCAGGCCGGGGCCGCTTCCGGTAATCACGGCATAGCCTGCCTTAGCTACATGGTAAGCGACTTCTTCTCCCAGTTTATAGTATTTAGCCTCGGGTTTGGTGCGGGCTGAGCCGAAGATGGAGACGGCATCGCCGATCTTGGATAAGACTTCAAAACCTTCCACAAATTCAGACATGATCCGGAAAACCCGCCAGGGGTCTTCCTTGGTAAAATCGTTGACTAAGTCAATTTTATCGATATAAGGTTTTTTTACCATCTTAGCGGCTCCTTCCATGCACTCTTTAGGCTCTCGATCCCGGAATTAATACAAACTTTACCGTCTAAACCGTAAACCCTAAATTCTCTTTTTTCGCTTACGCAGCCAATTAAAGCAAAGGGGGCGCCTTTTAATTTTTTTTCAAATTCTTCTTTCTTTTCCTTTTCTACCTCTACGATAAACCGGGAATTGGATTCTGAAAACAGGACATAATCGTTGCGTCTTTCTCCGGCATAGGGGACACTGGATAAAAACACATTTATCCCTAAGCCGCCGCTAAAAGCCATTTCCGCCAGGGCCACCCCTAAGCCGCCCTCAGAGCAATCGTGCATTGAACGGACCAGGCCCTTTGCCGAGGCCTTGCTTAAAATATCAAAAATAAATTTTGCTTTCTTGACATTTACTTTAGGCACGCTGTTTCCGATAGCGCCGGATAAATCATAATAATGCGAACCGCCTAATTCTTCGAAGGTCTGTCCCACTGCGTAAATCAAATTCCCCGCTTTTTTGGCGTACATGGAGACTGCCTTACGCACATCATCCATCACACTGATAGCCGAAATCAAAAGCGTCCCGGGAATTGCCCTAGACCTGCCATGCACGCTGTATTCATTATAAAGGCTGTCTTTTCCGGAGATAAACGGCGTGCCAAACCCCAGTGCCGTAGCATAACACCCCTGAGCGCAGCGCACAAGAGCTCCTAACCTGTCCGGCTTATCCGGAGACCCCCAGCAAAAATTATCCAGAATAGCTACCTGTTTTAATGCGCCGCCAACGCTGATTATCTGGCGCAGGGCCTCATCAATACAGGAAGCAGCCATCCAGTAAGGGTCAATAAAACCATACCTGAAATTTATCCCGTTGGAGACAATCACCCCTTTAGCCGAACCTAAAACCGGCTGGACAATGCTGGCGTCTGAGGGCCCGTCATTATCTACGCCCACTAGGGGCTTGAGGATTGAACCGCCTTGCACTTCATGGTCGTAACGCCGGATCACCGATTCCTTAGAGCAAATATCATAATGTGCCAGTAACTTTATTAAAGCGGGGGTGAGGTCTTGCGGGCATTTTATTTTCGGTTCCCGGTGTTTTGCCGCAGTGTATACCGCTTGTTTGACGGTCTTAGGCAGGCCATTATGCAAAAAATCCATATCCAGGTTACAGACCAGGTTATCTTTATAATAAAGCTCTAATTTTTTAGTGTTGGTAAATTCGCCGATTACGCTTGCTTCCACATTTTCGTTTTCAAAGACCTCCAAGAGCGCGCCGATTTTTTCTTGCGGCGCAGCAAGGACCATCCGCTCCTGGGATTCGGATATCCAAATCTCCATATAGGATAAGCCGCTGTATTTTAACGGCACCTTATCCAGGTCAATCCTCGCCCCCAATTCCGCAGCCATCTCGCCGCAGGCGCTGGAGAGCCCGCCTGCGCCGCAGTCGGTAATCGCGCTGTATAAATTTTTATCCCGCGCCTGTAAAATCGTATCCAGCATCTTTTTTTCCTGAATCGGGTTGCCGATTTGCACTGCGCCGCTGGAAAGCGTTTCGGATTCATGCGTCAACTCGCCTGAAGAAAAAGTCGCTCCGTGTATTCCATCCCTCCCGGTCCTGCCGCCTACTACCACCACTAAATCTCCGGCACTTACCTTCTTAAAAGATTTATCCCGCGGCATAATCCCGGCTGTGCCGCAATAGACCAGGGGATTACCAATGAATTTTTCATGGAAAAGTATGGCGCCGTTTACCGTAGGAATACCCATTTTATTTCCGTAATCGCGCACACCGCTGACCACTCCCTTCATCACGCGTTTAGGATGCAGCGCGCCGGCCGGTAATCTGCTGAACGGGTAATCGGGAGGGCCAAAACAGAATATATCGGTATTCAGGAATGGCCTTGCGCCCAGCCCGGTCCCCAGCGGGTCACGGATTACTCCGCCGATACCAGTATTGGCTCCGCCGAACGGCTCTAAAGCCGAAGGATGGTTGTGCGTTTCCACCTTAAAACAAATATTATACAGCTCGTCAAACCGGATTATACCGGCATTATCCTTAAATACCGACACGCACCAGGGCTTATTTAATTCCTGGGTTACTTTCATTATGGTGGCCTTAAGCAGGCCGTCGATTAATTTTGTCTTTGCGCGCTTAATCTTTTCGGTATATTTAATTTTGCCCCGGAATGTTTTATGCGAACAATGTTCAGACCAGGTCTGGGCAATGGTTTCCAGCTCGCAATCGGTCGGATCCCTCTTTAAGGCCTTAAAATAATTCCTAATGGCCTGCATTTCGGCTAAATTCAGGAACAATTGCCCTTTTTTGCTCAGCGCTAACAACTTTTTAGCGGAAGCGCCTAACAGGCCTACGCTAGACAGGTTAAATTGGTAGCCGAAGCTGCCTGTTTTATGCCCGGGAGCATCGGGCTTTACGATATGCTGGATTAATTTGTTATAGAGGAGTTTGTCGCAGATAGTTTTAAGCTGGGAGGCAGAGAGATTACCCTGGATGATGTATTTTTTGGCTGTTTTAACCGACTCCGCTCCGACAATGCCTAAATCGCTTATGCCTTTTAAGGTTGATTCTTCCACCGGGTCCATCACCCCGGGGTTATAAGCAACTTCAACTATAAATTTGTCTTTTAGTTTTTTCTCCGGAGCCGGATTTATGGAATAATCCTGGCAGATTCTATCCGTAAGCAGTGCGGCGCAGATTTTTTCTACTTCCTCTTTCGCCAGTTCGCCGGTAATATTATAAACCTGGATAAAGCGTACACCTTTGACTGCCTTTATCCCGAAATCAAGAATATCGCCCTTGACCGCTCCTGCGACAGCGTCAAAAATACCGGGTTTATCTCTTACTTCAATTTTGTAAAGCATGGTTGACCAATTACGGGGTGCAAGGTGGGTAAATTATCTATTTATAAGCCGACTCTTTTAAAAATCTTATTGACGTTGCGCAGGTAATAATTCAAATCAAATATCTTATCTATCTCTTTCTCGCTTAAAACTTTTAAGACCTGGGCATCCAAGAGGAGTGCGTCCTTAAAATCTATTTCTTCTTTCCAGGTGTGCATGGCTGAGCGCTGCACCAGGTCATAGGCTTTTGGCCGGGCTAAACCTTTTTCCATCAACGCCAGGAGCACGCGCTGGGAAAAAATCAGGCCGCGGGTTTTGATGAGATTAGCCAGCATATGCTCGGGATAAACATTCAAGCCCGCAACCACCTGAATAAACTTATTCAGCATATAGTCTAAAGCCAAGGTTGAATCCGGAATAATTATCCTTTCTACCGATGAATGCGAGATATCCCGCTCATGCCATAACGCTACATTTTCCATTGCCGCTTGCGCATTACCGCGCAGGAGCCGGGCTAAACCGCAAATGCGTTCGCAGATTACCGGATTACGTTTGTGCGGCATGGCCGATGAACCCTTCTGGCCTTTAGCAAACGGCTCTTCCGCCTCCAAAACTTCGGTGCGTTGGAGATGGCGGATTTCAGTAGCAAATTTTTCTAAAGAAGCTCCGATAACCGCCAGTACTGCCATATATTGGGCATATACATCCCGTTGTATTATCTGCGTAGAGATATCCGCGGGTTTAAGCCCCAGCTTTTTGCAAACATAAGTTTCCACCTGCGGATCAATATTGGAATAAGTGCCTACGGCACCGCTAAGCTTACCTGTTGCCGCTGCGTCCCGGGCTTGCTTCAGGCGCTCTAAATTCCTGGCCGTTTCCGTAAACCAGAGCGCCAGCTTTAAGCCAAAAGTAGTTGGCTCGGCATGCACGCCATGCGTGCGGCCGATACAAACTGTATCTTTATAAACTTTGGCTTTTTTCGCCAGCAGCTTAAGCAGCCTATCCAGGTCATCCAGTAAAATATCCGATGCTTCTTTAAGCTGGACGCCCAGCGTAGTATCCAGGATATCGGATGAAGTGAGCCCCGCGTGCAGGTATTGGGCATCTTTCCCAATATATTGGGCTACATTGGCTACAAAGGCTACTACATCATGTTGTGTTTTTTCTTCAATCTTCTTGATCCGGGCTAAATTGAACCTGGCTTTTTGCTTGATTCTGCGGACTGCCTCCTGGGGGACTTTCCCCTGTTTGGCGAAGGATTCCAAGGCGAGGATCTCAATGGCAAGCATGGTTTTAAACTTAAACCCCTCCTGCCAGATACTGCTCATTTTCGGTAGGCTGTAACGTTCAATCATCTAGGTCTTTCTCCCTGCCTGCCGCGAGGACAGGCTCTTCTAACGAGGAATGTATTATAGCAAAAAAACGCCTTTTAGCAAACAAAAAAAGATAGTATAGGGAAACGGTCCCTATACTAGAATGGTATTGATAAAAGGGCGAACTTAGTTATAATACCCTTATTAAACGGATTGCAGATGATTATACAGAAGAATAGAAAATTAATTATACTGGTTTCCAGCTTACTTATTCTCCTCTTCTCCTTTACCATCTACCTGAATTCCCTGCATAACGGTTTTCTGGCCGGAGATGACGAAGATATCATCCTACGTAACGCCTATCTTAGGGATAGCAGCGACTTTTATAAGTTTTTCACTCAAAATTTTAAGGCAGGCTCAGGCGTAATCTCCAACTATTACCGGCCCTTTCAGCTCCTTACTTACGGCTTAATTGTTAATACTATCGGGATTAAGCCGGAGCCGTTTCACTTCTCCTCCATACTCCTGCATAGCTTATGCGGACTACTGATCTACCTGGTCTTCTTAAGGCTCCTTTATCCGGCAGTCTCTCTACCCATAATTTTTCTTACAGCACTTATTTGGGCCGGCCTTCCCATACATAATGAAGAAATTGCCGGAGTTACGGGCCTGGGCAGCCCCTCTTACCTGTTCTGGATGCTGACGGGCATCCTCACTTTCTTATATTTTGAGGACAAGAACAAAATCAAATGGTATTTTGCTTCCGTAATAAGCTTTATCCTTTCTCTATTCTCTAAGGAAAGCGCGATTGTTTTTCCCGGGCTGCTTTTAGGCATGCATATTGCCTGCGTTCAAGCCGGTGCCTTAAAAAAGACAAAATTAAAACAGCTTCTTATCCTGCATGCCCCGTTCTGGATAATAGCTCTTATTTATATCTCCCTGCGCCTGACTTTACTCAATTTTGAAAATACCCTGAATTTCTATAACAGCGCAAATATATTCACGCAGAATTTTTCTTTCCGCATCTATACCTTCCTGACCATACTCGGCCGCGGCTTGAGCATAATCTTCCTGCCTAGCGGGCTGCATCCTGAAAAATCCTGGCCAATATTCACCAGCTTCTTTGACCCGCAGGTATTCCTCTCCTTTTTGGCTCTAACCTTGCTGCTCGCGCTGGCCGTTGCCCGGAGCAAGAAAAATCCTTTCTTTGCCTTCGGCATCTTCTGGTTCTTCTTCAGCTACCTTCCCATGAGCAACCTGATTGCCATGATAAACGCCCTGGCCCTGGACCACTGGTTTTATGCGCCATCGATTGGAATACTCCTGGCCTTGGCGAGCCTATTGCGGAAGAAAGCGGCCCAAAAAGTTGCCTGTTTATTTCTGGTACTAGGCGTAATAATATTCAGTACCATCACTATTTCGCGCAACCAATACTGGAAAGATACCGAAACATTATCCCGGTTTATCTTACGTTATGAGCCTGATTCTGCAAAAACCTGGAATAACTTAGCCGTTGCCCTAGCCCAAGATCGCCGGTATCCGGAGGCAATAGAAGATTATTCCAAAGCCATAGCACTGGAAGATACCTACCCGCAAAGCCACCATAACCTGGCGAACGCTTACGTCAACCTGGGCCAATACAGACTGGCGGAAAAAGAATACCTTAAAGCAATTGCAATGGATCAACGTTTTTTCTACGCGTATCTGGCACTGGGCAAGCTCTATCTTGCCGAGGGAGAAAAAGAAAAGGCGCAGGATTATCTGCGCCAGGCCCTGAAAATTTATCCGGGCCTAGCTGAAGCAAAAAAACTCCTGAATAAACTGCAGTTGAATCGTATAGGGAAACGGTCCCTATCCAATTAGGATACTGATGATATTCGGGGTTTTGCGGGTCAAGGCCTTGCGTTTGATGCGGATGCGCTGCGGGCCGGCTAACGCTAAAGGCTTAGAATTCAGAAAAGCTTTTAATATTCTATATTTGCCGTAATCCAACCCCTTAGGGTTAGAGATATTCACCTGCACTTGAGCGCCGTTAAAAGATCGGGTAATGCTGAGCGTGGATTTTCCTTCAAATTGCCCGGCCGTTAATTTCGGCTCAATTAATAAATCTCCGTCCTCTCCCCGCACGCCAAAGGCCTGCGTTATAAGAGTAAGGATAAACCAGCTGGCTGAACCGGTCAAATAGGCATACATGCCCTGCCCTTGAGCGTTAAAATATTCCGGCAGGCAGGGATAAATCCGGCTATTGGCGATATTAGCGCTAAGCCCATAAAGAGAGCTTAACACTTTCCACCCCTCCTGCACGAAAGAGCGGGCATAGAGAGCATAGGCATACATCACTACCATGTGGCTAAAAATCGCACCGTTTTCTTTATCGCCGTAAGCAAAGGAGAACGCGCGGCCAAGGTTAGGCTGGGAGGCCTTAAAATCAGTATTCAAATGATAGCCTTTAAGCTTCTTGTCCAGAAGATACCGGTTTACGCTCTTGATGATTTCACTAGCCTGTTGCTTATCGGCAACTCCGGACATAAGCGGAAAAACCTGGGAGGCCAGACACATCCTCAATAAACCGTTTACCTTTCCTTCTACGCGTTTCTGCTTATTGTCGTAATAACCGTTAAAAAACCCGGTATTGAGCCATTCGGTTTTCCGGATATGCTGCTGCATCCACAAGGATTTTATTTTAAGGTTGCGCGCTAACGCGGCCGTAGCTACGGATATCTTTTTGCCCGAAAGGCACTTTTCCGTTTTAGTAAAGTATTGCTCAAGGATTTTATGTTTTTCTTTTTTATTGCCGTAATCAAAATGCCTAAGGAGGATCTTCATCTCCTTGGCCAGAGTGATATTGGGCCTTCCTGTCTTTAACAGTAATTCGGCAAGTTTGCTTAAATTCCAGGCATACATCGCGCTGAAAGCCACGCTCTCGCCAAATTTCTGCGCCATATCCAGCCCGTCATTCCA
>JBAZOC010000029.1:0-11460 GCA_041648915.1 Candidatus Omnitrophota bacterium | reverse complement strand
ATCGTTTGACAAATTCTCCTTTTT
Organism: Candidatus Omnitrophota bacterium; assembly: GCA_041648915.1. GTDB lineage: Bacteria > Omnitrophota > Gorgyraeia > Gygaellales > Profunditerraquicolaceae > UBA6233. The sequence goes on along the minus strand of JBAZOC010000029.1, from coordinate 11,436 downwards.
TATTGGGGATAGTGGGGTTCGCCGGACAGATCCCTACTTTTTTATTTTCACCGTTCGCCGGAGTTTTTGCGGACAGGCATAACCGCAGGAATATGTTAGTTATAACCCAGGTTTTTTCGCTGCTGCAGGCGTTAATTTTATCCCTGCTTATCTTAACCGGGAATATCCAGGTCTGGCAGATTATAGCTTTAAGCTGCCTGCTGGGAATCATCAATTCTTTTGATATCCCGATACGCCAGGCATTTACCGTGGAGATGATTGAAGACCGGGAGGATTTAGGTAATGCCATAGCCCTGAATTCTTCAATGGTTAATGCAGCCCGCTTAATCGGGCCTTCCCTGGCCGGCATACTGATTGCTTCAGTCGGGGAAGGGGTGTGTTTTCTTTTGAACTCCGCCAGCTATATTCCGGTTATCGCGTCTTTGTTGGCGATGCGCGTCAATAAAAAGAAGGAGAGGCTGCAGCATAGGCACATTCTTCTGGAATTAAAAGAGGGTTTTAACTACGCTTTTAATTTTCTTCCGATCAAGATAATCCTTTTGCTCCTGGCGCTGGTTAGCCTTATGGGCGTGCCTTATCAGTTATTGATGCCGGTTTTTGCCCGGGATATTTTTCACGGAGGCCCGCTTACCCTCGGTTTTCTCGTAGCGATGAGCGGAATCGGCGCGCTAGCCGGAGCGATTTATCTTGCCGCCAGAAAGAGCGTTTTGGGATTAAATAGTATTATTGCCTGGACTACGGGGTTTTTCGGTTTGAGCATTATTGCCTTTTCTTTCTCTCGCGTCCTCTGGGTTTCTATGCTAATATTATTGTTCAGCGGTTTTGGGATGATGGTCCAGATGGCCTCAAGCAATACGATATTACAGACAATCGTTGAAGAGGATAAGCGCGGGAGAGTAATGAGTTTTTATACCATGTCTTTTATGGGCATGGTTCCTTTCGGCAGTTTATTAGCGGGGAGCCTGGCCAGTGCAATAGGCGCACCCCATACCCTGTTATTGGGCGGCATTTGTTGTATTGCCGGCGCAGGTATATTTGCCGTGAAGCTTCCTTCAATCAGGGAAAAAGTCCATCCGATTTACGCCAAGAAAGGCATTATCCCGGAAGTCGCCCGGGGAATCCAATCCGCCGCAGGATTCGTAGATTTTACTAAGGACTAAATAATCTAAAAATCCAGTAGCACAAAAAATAATCGCTTGTAAGGTTAGGCTATTGCGCATAGAATATATAAAATGAGGTAGGCATGAAAAAAATATCCTTGGCTCAAGCAAAAAAAAATCGTAAAGTTAAAATCATAGAGATCTTAGGCGGGTTGAATTTACAAAATAGGCTGATGAATATGAGCTTACATAAAGGAAGGGAATTAGTTAAGCTCAGCCATATTGGCTTAAGAGGGCCGGTAGTGGTTAAGGCCGGCAGGAGCATCCTGGCCTTGGGGCACGGCGTAGCGGCAAAAATCATCGTTGAGGTTGAATGATAAAAAAAATTTATCTTATCGGTAACCCGAACGTAGGTAAGAGCGTGGTATTTTCGCGGCTTACCGGGGTGCAGGTAATCTCCTCGAATTATCCCGGCACGACTGTGGAGATAACGAAAGGGTATTTGCAGCTCAAAGATGAAAGGCTGGAAGTCGTGGATTTACCGGGAACCTATTCGTTAGAACCCACTTCTTCCGCGGAAGGAGTGGCTGTTTCTTTATTGAAAGAATATTCTAAGGATGAAATCGTAGTAATAAATATCCTGGATTCGACTAATTTAGAGAGGAATTTACTCCTTACCCTGCAATTAATAGAGGAAGGATTCCCGGTAATCGCCTGCCTGAATATGTGCGATGATGCCGGCCACCGAGGAGTGCATATAGATACTGAAAAGCTGGAAGGTATTTTACATATCCCGGTTATCCCGACCTGCGCGATAACCGGAGCAGGCATAAAATTATTAATTGAAAAGATAAGAGAGGCAGCGCCCGTCGTCAGGGATAAACTCATTCACGAAGAACGCTGGAAGGAGATCGGCCGGATTGTCGAGCAGACCCAGCGCCTTGAGCATCGGCATCACCGCCTTCGGGAATTATTGGAAGATGCATCGGTACGGCCGGTAAGCGGGTTGATCATAGCGGCAGGGGTCATCTGGGCCGCATTTAAGTTTGTGCGCTTTATCGGAGAAGGGATAATCAATAAATTCACCGATCCGCTATTCATTAATTTTTTTCAGCCCCTCTTGGAAAAATTAACCTTCCATTGGCAGGAGAAGGGGTTTTGGTTCCATTTACTTATCGGCGATTTGATTAACGGCAAGATTGATTTTAAGCAATCCCTGGGGCTCTTAACCACGGCCCCTTACATCGAATTCGGGATGGTTTTACCTTATGTCATATCCTTTTATTTTGTTTTAAGCCTTTTAGAAGATATAGGGTATTTGCCCCGTCTGGCGATATTATTGGATAATCTTTTACACCGGCTGGGTCTGCATGGCTATGCGATAATCCCGGTGCTTTTAGGCCTGGGTTGCAATGTTCCGGGTATCTTAGCTACGCGCGTGCTGGAATCAAAACGCGAAAGATTCATCGCTTCTACATTGATCTCTATCGGCGTGCCCTGTGTGCCTTTGCAGGCCATGATTTTCGGCCTCTTGGGTAAATTTGGAGGATTTTACGTGGCAGGAGTTTATTTAGTATTATTTTCCCTGATTTTGATATTAGGAATAATCCTGAACCGTACTTTATCCGGGTATAGCCCGGAATTTTTATTAGAAATTCCTCCTTACCGGTTTCCTCCGCTCGCTATACTGGCCAGAAAACTTTTTTTTCGCATCAAAGGATTCGTCATTGAGGCAGTCCCGGTTGTCCTGCTGGGCGTTCTGGTGATAAATATTTTTTTATACTTCAGGTTATTTGATTTTGTAACCGGCATCTTTGCGCCTTTAGTCAATGGCATATTTGGGCTGCCTAAAGAAGCGGTAGTTGCCCTGGCCATCGGGTTTTTAAGAAAGGATGTTGCCGTAGGGATGTTAGCGCCTTTGGGGCTTTCAGTTAAGCAGCTATTTATCGCGGTAACATTATTGGCAATTTCTTTTCCCTGTATTGCTACTTTTATTGTACTATGGAAAGAATTAGGCGTCGGGGACGTGATTAAAGCGACCCTGTTGATGGTCACTGTCAGTATTATTCTGGGCGGAGCGCTTAATTTATTAATATTAAGGTAAGGTTTTTAAGATGAAAAATATGTTTAAGAAAATATGTTTAATTTTTATATTTTTTATTATTTTGGCCGTTATCTTCTTTGTAATTTCATTATTCTTTGATGAAGCGGTCCTGGTGCGTAAGGGCACTTTTTACCGCGCTCAGGTACAGGATAAGGTTGTTGCCCTGACTTTTGATGACGGGCCCAGCCCTATCTGGACTCCGCAGGTATTAGATGAACTTAAAAAAGCGCACGTCAAAGCTACCTTTTTTATGCTCGGGAACCACGTAGAAAGATACCCGGAAATTGCCCGGCGTGTTTTAGCGGAAGGCCATGAAATTGGCAACCATACCTATGACCACCATGTCTTGATCTATTATAAAATGGAGGAATTGGAAAAAGAAATCCAGGAAGCGGAAGATGCGCTTAAGGCCGTGACCGGCCAATCTCCCAGGTACTTCAGGCCTCCTAAGGCCTGGCTTTTTTCCCGGGAAAAGAAAAAGATCGAAGAAATGGGGTATAAAATTGTATTGTGGTCATTGAATTCCAAGGACTGGGTGACTTTCCACGATAAACAGATTACCTCTTACATTTTAAAACGTATTCAGCCCGGGGATATCATCCTTTTCCATGACAGCGGAGGGGTTTTCACCACCGAAGGAGGAAACCGCACCCAGACAATTAAAACCATCCCCCGGTTAGTCAGAAAATTAAAAGAAAGAGGCTATAGGTTTGTGACTATCAGTGAACTGATGGGCCAGCAGCATCCATGAAAAGAAAAATAATACTGTTAATAATTGCTTTTTCTTTTCTTAGCGTGGGCCTGTTTTTTGCATCTAAGGCATATAAGAATTATCAGGCGCTTAAAATATTAGAGAGAAGAAGGGAAGCCTGGTTGTCCTTAGAGAAGAAGCTGCGGGCTAAAACCCTGCGTTTTCCAGGCACAGCCAGCATAGTCATAAAAGACCTGGATACCGGCTGGGAGATAACGCAAAATGAAGTGATTGCGATCCCTTCGGCAAGCTTAGTCAAAATTCCCATTATGTTTTCTTACTTTTATGCCCAGCAAGAAGGCCGGGTAAGCTTCAAAGATAGCTTAATCCTTAAAGGAAGCGCTAAAGTAGCCGGCTCCAAGGTATTGGGAGATTTTCCTGCCGGGAGCCGCTTTACGGTGGGAGAACTGTTGGCCCCTATGATTACGCAAAGCGATAATTCCGCCACTAACCTCCTCATAGACTTCTTAGGATTCGATAATTTAAATGCGTATTTTAAGAAGATGGGGCTTAAAAACACAAACTTGGCGCGCAAGATGCTGGATTTTAAAGCAAGAAGAAGAGGCAGGGAGAATTATACTACCGCTCAGGATATGGCCTTTTTGCTGGAAAAGCTTTATTATAAAGAATTCTTAAATAGAGAAGTTTCCGAACAATGCCTGATACTGCTTGGCGAACAGAAGATTAACGATCGTATTCCCAGAAAGCTTCCCAAAGACAGAACCTTTATCTGCCATAAGACCGGTTTAGAGAGGCATATCTGCCACGACGTAGGGATAGTCTATACCCGTAAGGGCAATTTTTTGATTTGTGTTTTAGTCAAGCATCAAGACAATACGGCCGGACGCGCAAAAAAACTTATTTCGGATATTGCCTTATTCACCTATAATTATTATCAGAATCAGTCAGCTCGCACCTATAATTGAACGGCAGGGGAGATAAACGATGGAGAAAATTTTAATCGTAGAAGACGAAAAAGACATAGTGAAAATGCTGGAATATAACTTCAAGAAAGAGGGATTTACCCCTCTTTCCGTAACTGACGGTGATGATGCTTTGGATGCGGCGGTCAGGTATCAGCCGGGACTTATTGTCCTTGACCTTATGCTTCCCGGGATGAGCGGTTTAGAAGTTTGTAAAGCCCTTAAAAATGAAAGAAAGACCTCCGGCATCCCGGTAATTATGCTCACTGCGAAGGCTCAGGAATCCGATAAGATTGTTGGCCTGGAATTGGGAGCGGATGACTATGTAACCAAGCCTTTTAGCCCCCGTGAACTTATTGCCAGGATCAAGGCGGTCTTACGCCGCGTAAAAGAAAAGGATAAGCTTCCGGAAGTATTTAAGGTGGGTGATTTAACCCTTGATTTTTCCAAGATCAGCGTTACCGTCAAAGATAAACCCGTTGAGCTAACCGCAAAAGAGTTTGAATTACTGAAAACTTTGATTAGCGTAAAAGGCAGGGTTCTTTCCAGGGATTACCTTTTGGACAATATCTGGGGTTTTGACCATGCCATTGAAATACAGACCCGGACGGTTGATGTGCATATACGGACTTTGCGCAAGAAATTAAAAAGCGAGGCCAGGCGTATTATTACCGTTAAAAATTACGGCTATCGTCTTGATAGGGAGGAGGATTAGTGCGTTTCCGCAAGAGCTTTAAATACAGGCTGCTCTTTTCTTATGTAGCGGTAATCCTCATTTCATTCGGACTTACCGCATTTTTTCTGGATAAGCAATTAGAAAATCATTCGCTTCAAGACCTTAAGAGTTCCATTATTACCCAGGCCCGGCTTATGGAAAGCCAGATCCCTCCGGAAAGCTTAAAGAAAGAAAATACCGCCAATCTAGAAACCCTGGTTAAAAACTTGAGCCTAAAGAACAAATCCCGCATCACTATTATTGATGATCAGGGGAAGGTTTTGACTGATTCAGAACTGTCTCCAGGCGAGGTTTTAAATATAGATAACCACGCTACTCGTCCGGAAGTAAAAGCAGCCTTAAGGGGATTAACCGGCGATAGTATACGCTATTCAGCAACCCTTAAAACCGATATGTTATATGTGGCTTTGCCGATTATGGGCAGAGGCGGCGCAGCCGGGATCATCCGGTTAGCTCTCCCGGTAGCCAATGTCCAGAAGATCATGTCTGTTATCCGTAAAACGATTATACTCAGTATCTTTTTTGCGTTGGGATTAGCGTTTATTTTAGCCTATGTTTTAATGACGAGCATCTCCCGGCCCCTGAATAAGATCATCAATGTTTCCCGCAGGTTTGCGGGGGGCGATTTTAGCCAAAGGATATACTATGATGCTCATGATGAAATCGGCGAACTTTCTACCACATTGAACAAAATGGCTCAGGATATAGAAAGCAAGGTCAAGGAGATAGAAGTACAAAACCAGCAGCTTAAAACCATTTTTCAGAGCATGGTTGAGGGCATAATTGTTGTGGATAGATCCGGATGCATAGTTTCGGTTAACCAGGCTGTCGAAGAGATATTCAATATTGAGAACCGTAAAGCTAAGGGTAGGCCATTTTTGGAGGTCATTCGTAATACTGCTATGGCTGAAATCATCAGGGTAGTCCTGGACGGAAAAAAATTTGTCTCCAGCGAACTTTCGCTTGCCTATCCGGTGCAGAGGATCTTCCAGATTAATGCTTCGCCCCTATTTGAAAAAGATCAGATAAGTGGATGTCTTTTAGTCATTCATGACGTAAGCCAGGTAAGAAGGTTAGAAAATATCCGCCGCGATTTTGTAGCTAATGTATCGCATGAGTTAAAAACCCCCCTTACTTCCATAAAAGGTTATGTGGAGACGCTTATCGGCGGCGCGCTCGAAGATAAAGAAAATAATCTTGATTTCTTGAAGATAATCCAGAATCACGCTGAGCGCCTGGATGCTTTAGTTGATGACCTGCTTTCTTTATCCCGCCTGGAGTCAAAGGAGACAGCGTTAGTTCTTGAAGATTTTAACTTGCGCCATGAGCTTGATGAGACCATCCTAGGATTCAGGTCCCAGCTAAAAAAGAAAGGCGTCACGATAAAGAATGAGTTACCTCCGGATACTTCGTTGAAGGCGGATAAGGGCAGGATAAAACAGGTATTTACCAATCTTATTGATAACGCCGTAAAATTTAATAAAGAAAAAGGTTGGGTCAGGATTTATGCCCAGGAAGCTGAAGGAAAAGTGAAAATTATCGTGGAAGATTCCGGTAGCGGTATCCCCGCAAAAGATATTCCGCGTATTTTTGAACGTTTCTACCGGGTGGACAAAGCGCGCTCGCGCGAACTCGGCGGGACAGGCCTGGGCCTGTCTATTGTTAAGCATATCGTGGAATTGCACGCAGGCTCCGTCGGAGTGGAAAGCACCGAAGGCCTGGGCTCAAAATTTTTCTTCATTCTCCCCCGGTAACGTCTTTTTAACTCCCGAAAAAACTTTACTTACATTTTACCTAGCCTTAAAGCGTATTTAACGCCCCTCCTTTATACTTTAGCCATGAAAAGAAAAATTAAGAAGTTATGGCTGAGGTTAATCCGCAATATAAAAAAGCTTATCGACGATGAAAGGCTAGAGTTGGATTATTTCTACCGGCAATACGCTTAACCTATGAAAAACCACGCTAAGCTTATTATTGTGGAAGACGCTAGAGATATCAACGAGCTTATCGCGTACAATTTGCGTAAGGAAGGGTTTATCGTGGAACAGGTTTTTGACGGTTACGCAGCAGCCGATAAAATAAGGAACACGCATTTTGATATAGCCATAGTTGATATCATGCTCCCGGGTATTGATGGGTTCGATATCTGTAGAGAGATAAAGAGCGGAGATAATCCTTCGTTCGGGACATTTATCATAGTGATCAGCGCCAAGCACAGCCCACAAGATAAGCTCTATGCACATATTATGGGAGCGGATTGTTATTTTGCCAAGCCCTTTAGCGTCGCAGTATTATTAGGCGCCGTGAGGGAAATTAAGGCAATGCTGGACCAGGAATTCGTAGTTAAGCAGAAATAACATTTTTCTTAGATTTTACTTGTTCTCAAAGCATATTTAATGCCTATACCTTATGATTCTAATGAGGGTAAAGATAAAACAAATATTGAAGATGATAATCGAAGCGCAAAAAAGGCTATTAAATAAAATTATAGACGAAGAATCAGCGAGGGTTAATGAATTTATAGGAAGCCAACTTTGCATGAAAATTAATGGGTAGATATACAGGTAAGGGAAACATAAAGAAAGGAGAGGGAGAAATGAAGAGGTTTTTAACGGTAGCGGTGCTAACGGGGTTTATGTTTTTAAGTTTAGGTACGGCTTCTTACGCCGGAGAAATAGATCTATTATTGCAAAAGCTGGTAGATAAGGGGGTTTTAACTCCGGGAGAGGCGCAGCAGGTTAAGACCGAGACTAAGGAAGATATCCGTAAGGAGATAGCCCAGGCTAAATATGATCTTCTCCCCGAATGGCTTCAGAAGATAAAAATGAAAGGAGATTTCCGCCTTAGATATGCTAACACCAGACAAAAAGGGTCAAACGACGATAGTAAGGGGCAGATCAGGGTGCGCTTAGGCCTGGATACAAAAATTAACGACCAGATGAAAGTCGGGATAGGCATGTCCACCGGTTCAACTTCTAATCCGCGTTCCACCAACGCCACGATTGCCGATTCTAACGGCCCAGCTTCATTCAAGTCCATTATTTTAAATTATGCCTATGCTGCGTATTCGCCGACTACCTGGTTGACCTTGACGGGCGGTAAATTCAAAAATCCTATCTGGCAGCCTAATGATTTACTATGGGACGGCGACTTGAATCCGGAGGGTGTCAGCGCGCAGTTAGATTATAGCCTGAATCCTTATCTGGGCCTGTTCTTAAACGGAGAAGTCTTTGCCCTAACCCAGGATAGTCCCAGTAATGCCGCCCGGACAATGTTCGTGATCCAGCCGGGAGTAAGATATAACTGGAGAGATAAAATAAACTTCAAAGGCGCAGTTGCCGGATATTTTTTCACCGGTTTAAAAGGCAGGTCCAGGTTTACCAACAGCAGTGGGACTAACTCTACAACCGGCGCAACATCAACCAGCGGGGATTATAAATATAATTATAATTCTTTTAACCCTAGCATTGAGATTGGGTTTAAAGATCCGTTCGCCGGAGTTCCATTATTAGCGAAGTATGTTCCGTATACTAGTATATTCGGGGATTTTATTTACAATCCCGCTCCTGATACTGGTAAGAGCGGTTTTGATGTTGGAATTAAGTTTGGCGCGGAAAAGATCGGTGCCTGGGGGCAGTGGCAGGGAAAAGTCCTCTTTGCTAAATTAGGAAGGGATGCCTGGCTGGATATCCTGCCGGATTCTGACCGCTATAACGGTAAGACCAATATGAAGAGCATTGAGGCAATCCTTGAATACGGCTTAGGTAAGAACTCCAGCCTTGTCCTGGACTATTATTGGGCAGAGTCGTTGACCAGGGCTGCTAGCGGTTCGACCGCCGGAAATTTTGGGCCTCAACAGGTTTTACAGGTTGACTGGAATTTGAAATGGTAATACTATATAAGAAAAAGGAGAGCAAGATGAAAGATGCAATTAAGGCAGGGTTAGTGTTAAGCTTACTTCTTGGATTTGTTTTACCCGGGTATGCCGGCGGCCCTTACGGAGAGAATAAAAGTAAGGTAATTATTGAAGGTTCAACTACAGTCCTTCCTATTACTCAGGCAGCAGCAGAGTTTTTTATGCACCAGAACCCTGATGTAGAGATTGTCGTGCGCGGAGGCGGTTCAGGCGTAGGCCTAGCCTCTTTGATCGATAAAACCTGCGATATCGCGGATTCTTCACGGGCAATTAAAGACAGCGAATTGGATAAGGCCAGTTCTAACGGCGTAGATCCGAAAGCGCATGTTATTGCCATGGACGGAATTGCGGTAATTGTAAATTCGGCTAACCCTGTGGCCGCTTTAAGCAGAAAGCAGATAAAGGCCATATTTACCGGCGATATCTCCAACTGGAAAGAAGTCGGTGGTAAGGACGGAAAAATTGTTGTGGTCTCCCGCGATACCTCCAGCGGCACTTTTGAGGCATTTGCTACCCTGGTGCTCGGAGGCCAGAAGGTCAGGACAGATGCTTTGATGCAGGCGTCCAACCAGGCGATTATTTCCATAATCAGCCGTACGCCTGCTGCAATCGGATATGCCGGTTTAGGGTATGTTTCTGCGGAAGTAAAAGCATTGGATATAGAAGGGGTGAAACCCACTAAAGAAACAGTGCTTAGCGGCAAGTACCCGATATCCCGGCCGCTTTATATGTATACTAATGGTAAGCCGGTTAACGCAACAAGTGATTTTATTGATTTTGTAAAAAGTAGCGCAGGACAAAAAATTATAGATGAACAGGGGTTTGTGGCTTTAAAATAATCTAATAGCGCTTACTTTTTCAGCAGAATATATGGCGAGGATTAAAGAGAGACTATATAAGTGGCTGTTTACGGCCTTGGCCTTCGCTTCGTTGATATTCCTCATAGGAATTATCATTATCCTGTTCAAGGAAGCGCTGCCTATTTTTAAAAAAGTAAAGTTTCTGGAATTCTTATTTGGCAGATTTTGGTATCCTACTTATGAACCTCCGGAGTTTGGAATTCTGCCTTTAATACTGGCTTCGGCCTGGATTACTTTTGGCGCGATCCTGGTATGTGTGCCTTTAGGCGTGGGGAGCGCGCTATATTTAAATGAGTTAGCCGGGCCTAAGCAGAAGGCGCTGCTTAAGCCCCTGGTGGAATTGCTGGCCAGTATCCCCTCGGTGGTTTTCGGGTTTTTCGGCATGGTCATCGTTACGCCGTTTTTGCAGGAGTTATTTCATCTTCCGACGGGCTTGACCGCTTTAAATGCAAGTCTAATCCTGGGGATTATGGCTACGCCTACCGTGTGTAGCATTGCGGAGGACGCATTAAATTATGTCCCGCAATCATTCCGGGAAGCTTCTTTTGCGTTAGGCGCAGATAGATGGCAGACCTTAACGCGCGTAGTGATTCCGGCTGCCGGTTCAGGTATATCTACGGCGATAATCCTTGGGATGAGCCGGGCAATAGGCGAGACAATGACTGTCCTGATGGTTGCCGGAGGCGCTGCGGTAATCCCGCATACATTTTTAGCGCAGGTCAGGCCGATGACCGCGGCAATTGCCGCGGAGATGGGAGAAGCACCGCTGGGAGGAGCGCATTATCACGCTTTGTTTGCCATAGCCCTGGTCCTCTTCCTTATTACTTTTGCATTCAATATTATCGCGGAGTTAGTCAGCAGGCGTTTTCGTATAAAATTGGGCTTAAGCGGATGAAAAGAAAATATATCCAGGGCATAGGTTTCAGCGGGTTATTTTTATGCATGTTCTCCACGCTTTTTTTCCTGGGGTTAATAATATATTTTATTACTGTCAGGGGAGCCGGCGTAATCTCCTGGGATTTTCTTACCCAGGCCCCGCGTTCCGG
>JBAZOC010000028.1:0-12134 GCA_041648915.1 Candidatus Omnitrophota bacterium | reverse complement strand
TCATTACCGAGAGGGGAGTGAGTTTTGGTTATAATAACCTGGTTTCGGATTTCCGGGCTTTACAGATTATGCGTGAATTCGGGTATCCCGTAATTTACGACGCTACGCACAGCATACAAGTCCCTGGCGGCAAGGGTACCTCTTCGGGGGGAGAGCGCCAGTTTGTCGAAGGACTTTCTAGGGCGGCAATTGCCTTTGGCTGCGACGGCTTATTTTTAGAAGTACATCCTCAACCCGAGAGCGCTCTTTGCGATGGCCCGAATATGATTAATCTGAAAGACCTGGAAAAACTTTTAAAGCAGGTTAAATCGATCGAGGAAGCGCTATGAAGATAAATGTGCTCAAGAGGGCAAAAGAAGTCCTGGACATTGAGGCCCAGGCAGTAAAAGACTTAAGGGCGCGCATAGGCAGTAATTTTAAAAACGCCGTCAATATCATCTTTAAAACAAAAGGCCGGGCCATTGTCAGCGGGATGGGCAAGACCGGGATCATCGCCCAGAAATTTTCCGCGACCCTGGCTTCCACCGGCACCCCCAGTTTATTTTTACATACTGCCGAGGCTATTCACGGAGACCTGGGCAAGGTGACCAGCGAAGATGTAGTGATCATACTCTCAAACAGCGGCTCAACCGCGGAGATAAAGCAACTCGTACCTTTATTGAAGAAGATAGGCTGTAAGATAATTGCCCTTACCGGTAATGTTAAATCTATCCTGGCAAAATACAGTGACATAGTGTTGGATGTTTCGGTCAGGAAAGAGGCCTGTCCTTTAGGCCTGGCTCCTACCGCTTCAACCACGGCAGCCCTGGCTATGGCGGATGCTTTGGCGGTGTGCCTGTTGGAATTAAAAGGTTTTAAAGAAAAAGATTTTGCCTTTTTTCATCCCGGTGGGGCTTTAGGCAGGCGTTTGCTCTTAAGCGTAGGAGATATCATGCGCTCGGGCCCGGCCAACCCCATAGTCAAAGAAGATGAGAAAGTTTCCCAGGTGCTGCTTAAAATCACCCAGGCCCGGGCAGGTTCGGCTACTGTCGTGGACGGCAGGGGAAGATTAAAAGGGATATTTACCGACGGCGACCTGCGCCGCCATGTTGAAAGAGACAGGAATCTGGCTTTACGCCGGATAAAAGAGGTTATGACCAAGGACCCTACTGTTGTTGATCGGGATATGCTGGCGCTGGAGGCCTTAGGCATCTTACGGAAAAAAAGGATTGATGAATTGCCCGTAGTAGATAAAAATAAACATCCGGTAGGGCTTCTGGATGTGCAGGACCTTTTAAAGGCAGGATTGGTTTAGAGAGATGCCCGAGAATACATTTAAAGAAGAATTAAGAGAGCGCGCCAAGAGAATAAAAGTCTTGCTTTTGGACGTGGACGGCGTTTTGACCGACGGCCGGATTATTTACGATTCTAAAGGCAGGGATTCAAAATTTTTTGATGTGCACGATGGCATGGGAGCCTATGCCTTATACAAAGCGGGGATTAAGACTATTATCGTCACCGCCAAGCGTTCAAGGGCGATTAAACCCAGGGCGCGCGATATGCATGTAGCTGAAGTCTTCGTAGATATCTCTCCTAAAAGCGCGATATTGGATAAAATTTTAAAGAAATACGGCGTAACCAAAGATGAGGTTTGTTTTGTGGGAGATGACCTGGTAGACCTGGGATTGATGAAGAGAGTAGGTTTACCTATCGCCGTATTTAATGCCTGTCCCGAGATTAAACAAGTTGCCGGCTACATCACTATCAATCACGGCGGCCGGGGAGCTGTGCGCGAGATTGCCGAACTAATCCTTAAAGCTAAGGGTAAATGGGAAGAGATTGTTAGATTTTATGAAGCTTAAGGGAACGGCGTTGGTTTTCATATTTTTTTTATTTTCCAACCTGGCCTTTGGCGCTACTGCGGATAGCCCGGAATCAGACCAGCAAATCGGAGATTTTTCCCTATCAGGTTACGGCGAAAAAGGCAAGAAGAGCTGGGATCTGGCCGGTAAGTCCGCGGATATATTCACGGATGAAGTCAAATTAAAAGATGTAAACGGTAACTTATACGGTAAAGATGAGGACATAAACCTTACCGCCAAAACCGGCGATTTTAATAAAGCCAGCGGCAAAGTGCACCTGGAAAAAGATGTGGTAATTACTACCTCCGAAGGCGCCCGGCTTACGACCGATTCTATGGATTGGGATAGAAATAAGCAACTGGTCACCACCAAAGATAGGGTAAATATAGAAAAAGATAATATAAATATTACCGCTACCGGAGCGCATGGCGAACCGAACCTTAAAAAAATTGCCTTGAATAAAGATGTCCGGGTAGATATTAATCCTTCTCTTAAAGCCGTGGCTGATTCCAGCGGCCTGGGCGTAAAAGAAAAGACTATGATTACCTGCGAAGGGTCGCTGGAAATAGATTATGAAAAAAACATTGCCACTTTTAATAAGGATGTTAAAGTAGAAAGGCCGGATTTAACCATCTATAGCGACAGGATGGACCTTTATTTTAGCGCCGGAAAAGATAGCCGCCAGGAAAACAAAACTTCCCAGATCATGGGCAATAATAAGATTGATAAGATAGTTGCGCGGGGTAATGTCAAAATCGTCCGGGGAGAGGATATTTCGTATAGCGAAGAAGCGGTGTATACTGCTGCCGATAGCCGGGTAGTTTTAAGCGGCAGGCCCAAACTGGTTTTCTATTCTACGGAAGGCTTAGAAAATGCATCTTTTGGAAATACAGGGATTAAGTAAATCTTATAACGGAAGGCAGGTCGTCAAGGGCGTTGACCTTATGGTCAAACGTTCGGAGATCGTCGGGCTGCTTGGCCCCAATGGCGCGGGTAAAACTACTACTTTTTATATGGTGGTAGGGATTATCCCGCCTAACCGCGGTAAGATCGTCTTTGATAATAATGATATAACTAATTTATCCATTCATGAGCGGGCGCACTTTGGCATCGGCTATCTCTCGCAGGAGGCGTCCATCTTCCGCAAACTTACCGTGGAAGAAAATATTCTCGCTATTTTGGAGACGCTTCCCCTGGGCCGGCCCGAGCGCAAAAGGCGCCTGGAGAGCCTGCTCAACGAACTGAATATAGCGCATCTAGCCAGAAATAAGGCTTTTACCTTGTCCGGCGGAGAGCGCCGGCGCCTGGAGATTACCCGGGCCCTGGTCACTAACCCTTCTTTCATTCTCCTGGATGAGCCGTTTTCCGGGATTGATCCGATCGTCGTCAATGAGGCGCAGGAGATTATTAAGGAATTAAAGGAGAAGGGGTTGGGAATTTTGCTTACTGACCATAATGTAAGAGAGACGCTTTCAATAACGGACCGGGCCTATTTAATTGCCGAGGGCCGGATCCTTATTTCCGGGACAGCGGAGGAATTAATTGATAATCCCCAGGCGCGCCAGATTTACCTGGGAGAAAAATTCAGGATGTAAAACTAGAGGCACTCAGCTTAAGAAAGGGAGAAATGAAGACAGAAGTGAAGAAGGTGGAAAGCAACATCAGGGAACTTAACATTGAAGTAAGCGGCGAGGTGGTAAAAAACAAGTTTGAAGATGTCTTCAAGCGTATTTCCGGGGAGGCTAAAATTCCGGGATTCCGTCCGGGCCATGCCCCGCGGGATATCCTGGAAAAAAATTATGCCGGCACGGCCCAGGAGCAGGTACTCAAGGAATTAGTTCCGGATAGCTATAACGAAGCGGTTAATAAAGAGGGTCTGGATGTAATAGAATTACCCGAGATATCCGAAGTAAAGTTAGACCGCTCCTCGCTTTCTTTTAAAGCCAGGGTAGAGGTCAGCCCGGAGATTGACGTTAAGGATTATAAAGGGATTAAAATTGATTATAAGGCCGTTAGTGTTGCCAGCGATGAGGTAAAGCGCGCCATCGATTCTTTAAAGGAATCACGTAAGTTGGATAAAGCAGATGATGCGCTCGCTAAATCTTTAGGCTATCCAGACCTCAGCGAGCTGGAAAAAGTCCTGGATAAGCAGATTTTTATCCAGAAGGAAAACGCCGAACGCCAGAAAATAGAGAGTCAAATTGTTGAAGATTTGATCAAGAAGGTAGATTTTAAATTACCGCAGGGCCTGGTTAAACGCCAGCTGGAAGATATGCTCCGGCAGGCAAAAGTGGATTTGGCCTTAAAAGGGGTAGCGCGCCAAAAGTTAGAAGAAGAGGATGAAAAAATGCGGAAGGAGCTGGAGCCCGAGGCGCAAAAGCAGGTCAGGATTTACCTGGTCTTAAGCGCGATTGCTAAAAAAGAAAATATTGCACTCGATGATCATATGCCGCGCCGGGTAATGGAATTTTTATTTAGAGAGGCCAATTGGAAGGTAGAGCATGCCTAACGCGATAAAGGAGGGGATAATGGAAACGAAAATGCAGACCTTGGTTCCTATGGTTATCGAGCAGACCTCAAGAGGTTATGAAAGGGCTTATGATATTTACTCCCGCCTGCTTAAGGACCGGATAGTCTTTATCGGTACGCCCATTGATGACTATGTGGCGAATCTAATCATCGCCCAGATATTATTCCTGCAGATGGAAGACGTGGGCAAGGATATAAATGTCTATATTAATTCTCCGGGCGGCTCGGTTACCGCCGGGTTAGCCATTTATGATACTATGCAGTTTGTAAAATGCGATATAGCTACTTATTGCGTGGGCCAGGCCTCCAGTATGGGCGCGCTGCTTCTTTGCGCCGGGGCTAAAGGCAAGCGCCAGGCTCTGCCGAACTCCCGGATTATGATCCATCAACCCTGGGGCGGAGTCCAGGGCCAGGCCGAAGATATATCGCGCCATGCCCAGGAAATTTTAAAAATGCGCGATAAGATTAACGAGATAATCGCGCACCATACGGGCCAGGCACTGGAGAAGGTGAAAAAGGATTCAGACAGGGACTATTTTATGTCTGCCGAAGAAGCCAAGACCTACGGTTTGGTTGACGAAGTTATTCCGCCGCAAAAGAAAAAATAGTAAATAGGGACCGTTTCCCTAAGACTTTTTCCTAAAACGAAGACATGGAGGAGGATTTACCAATGAGGAAGAATTATTTATTAACGCCGGGGCCTACGCCTTTACCGCCTGAGGTTCGCGCGGCCATGGCCCGGCCGATTATTCATCATCGCACCCCGCAATTCCAGGCAGTTTTGAAGGAGGCGGCCGAAGGATTAAAGTTCGTATTTCAGAGCAAAAATGATATTTTTATTTTGGCTTCTTCAGGTACCGGCGCGATGGAAGCGGCGGTAACAAATATCCTTTCCTGCGGTGATACAGCCCTGGTTGTCCAGGGCGGTAAATTCGGCGAGAGATGGACCGAGATAGGTAAAGCTTACGGGATTACACCGGAAGTCCTGGATGTAGAATGGGGTAAGGCAGTTAGCCCCGCGGAGTTGGAGAAAAGATTAAAGGCCAATCCTAAAATAAAAGCGGTATTTGTTACTCTTTGCGAGACTTCTACCGGTGTAGTTAATGATATCGCTGCCTGCGGGCGCCTGGTCAAGGATACCCCGGCAGTATTGGTGGTGGACGCCATCAGCGGTTTGGGAGCAATTGATTTAAAGACTGACGATTGGTTCTGCGATGTCGTTGTTTCAGGCTCACAAAAAGGGCTTATGCTTCCTCCGGGTTTAGGTTTTATATCTGTCAGCCCCAAAGCGGCGAAATTAATCGAGGTTTCCAAAAGCCCGCGCTATTATTTTGATTTGAGGAAAGCCAAAAAAGCTTGGGATAAGACAGATACTCCGTTTACTCCGGCGATCACTTTAATTATCGCCCTTAATGAAGCGCTTAAAATGATCAAAGAAGATGGGTTGGATGCGGTCTTTGCCCGGCACAAGAAACTGGCGGAGGCAACCAGGGCAGCGGCTAAAGCCCTGGGCCTGGAGTTATTTGCTCCCTTGGCCGGTTCAGATGTAGTGACTTCAGTCAAAGTCCCTTTGGGGCTAGACGGAGAAAAGCTGGTTAAAACTATGCGCGATACTTACGGCGTAACTATAGCCGGCGGCCAGGCAGAATTAAAAGGCAAGATTTTCAGGTTTGCGCATATGGGTTTTATTGCAGAGTTTGATATCATTACAGGCATCTCCTGCCTAGAAAAGGTCCTCGCCCAGATGGGGTATAAATTTCCGATGGGTGCGGGGGTCAAGGCAGCCGAGGAAATATTTTTGAAATAAGTGCTTCGTTTACGCTTAACACTTCAAGCCGAAGCATCCTAAAGCGAGCGAAGCGAGTCGAAGGAGATAATCTAATGATTAAGATCTTAGTCAGCGATGCGTTATCGGATGAGGGTTTAAATATCCTCAAAGAAGTTAAAGAATTTCAGGTTGATGTGAAAACGGATTTGAAACCCGGAGAGTTAAAAAAAATTATCCAGGATTATGAGGCCCTTTTAGTCAGGAGCGCAACCAAGGTTACCGAGGATATAATTAACGCTGCGTCTAAACTCAAGGTAATCGGCCGCGCAGGCGTAGGGCTGGATAATGTAGATTTGCCTGCCGCGACGCAAAAAGGTATTATTGTCATGAATACCCCCGCGGGCAATACCATTTCTACGGCGGAGCACGCAGTCAGCATGATCCTTTCTCTTTCCAGGAATATTCCTCAGGCAAATGCCTCTACCCGGAAAGGCGAATGGAAACGTTCCAAGTTCATGGGTGTTGAGCTTTATGGCAAAGCCTTAGGCATAGTCGGTTTTGGCAGGATAGGCCGGGAAGTGGCCAAGCGGGCTTTATCTTTTGGCATGCGGGTTTTGGCGTATGACCCGTTTTTATCGCGGGATGTCGCCGAATCCTTAGGGATTAAAGTAGTGGAGCTAAAAGAGTTGTTTGAGCAATCCGATTATATCACAGTGCATACCCCTTTAACCGACGAGACCAGGCATATTATATCCACTGCGCAATTTGCGTTGATGAAAAAAGGAGTGCGCATCATTAATTGCGCCAGGGGCGGCATTGTCGATGAGCAGGCGCTGGTTGCCGCCATAAAAGAAGGCAAAGTCTTTGGGGCTGCCCTGGATGTTTTTGAAAAAGAGCCTTTACCTGCCGACTGCGAACTTTTAAAACTGGATAATATTATTGTTACTCCGCACCTGGGCGCTTCTACCGAGGAGGCTCAGGTGAATGTTGCTATTGAAGTAGCGGAAATTGTACGCGACGCTCTCTTGGGCAGAGGAATACGCAATGCCGCCAACTACCCCTGCCTGGAAGCGGAAGTCTGCAGGATGCTTAATCCTTATATTGCTTTGGCTGAAAAAGTAGGGGCATTTGCCGCCCAGCTGGTTGAAGGCAGGTTCCAGGAATTAGATATAAGCTATAGCGGAGAGATAACCGCGTATGACTTGAGCCCGCTGACCCTGGCGCTCTCTAAGGGCCTGTTATCCCCGATATTAAAAGAAACTGTTAATTTTATCAACGCGGTTTCCCTGGCTAAAGAAAGAGGGATTAAGATTAAAGAAGCCAAGACCTCCAAAGAAGAAGAGTTTGTTAATCTTATCAAGCTGGCCTTAAAAACGGATAAGGGGACACGGACAATCTGGGGCACGCTTTCCGGGAATAAACAGGCCAGGATTGTTAAAATAGACGAATATTACGTAGAGCTTTATCCCGTCGGTGAAATGATTTATATTGAAAACTGGGACCGGCCGGGTTTAATCGGCAGCCTGGGTACTGTTTTGGGCAAACATCATGTTAATATCGCGGCGATGACTTTCGGCCGGGATAAGCCGCAAGGTAAGGCCATCAGTGTTTTAAATGTGGATAGCCCGGTATCGGCAGAACTGGCGGATAAGCTTAAAAAAATGGAGAATATTTTAACCGTAAAAGGGATCAAGGTATGAAAAAAACCGTTATCCCGGTTGTATGCGCGGTAGTTTGCGGTTTATTTTTAATAGTTCTTACCCGGGCCTATGCGCAAGACAAAGAATTGACGCTCATTTATACGGGCCAGACGCACGCAGCGCTCTATCCCTGCAATTGCCCGGTTGAGGAGGATGGGGGAGTGAGCCGCAGGGCAACCTTGATCAAGCAGCTGAGAGAAAAACATCCCGATTCCCTGGTTCTGGATTCGGGAAATTTCTTCAGCGGCGGGCTGCTTGACCAGAACACCCAGAATACGCAATTAGATATGCAACGTTCCAGGATCAACCTGGCGGCGATGGGATTGATGCAATATGATGCTCTGGCGATCAGCGATGATGAGTTCAATTTCGGAGAAGATTTCTTAAAAGAAAATATAAGTAAGGTAAAATTAAATTTTGTTTCTGCTAATTTGAAGCTTGAGGATATCGTCCCGTATAGTGTTAAAGAAATAAACGGCTTAAAAGTGGGCATAATCGGGCTGACTAATTACGGCGTAAAACAGAAAGCGGCAGGGGTAAAGTTCATTGAACCGAGGATAGCCGTAGAAACAGCGGTGCGGGAATTAAAAGCAAAAGGCGTAACGCTGGTTATTCTTTTAAGCAACCTTGGGGAAGACGCGGACTTGAAAATTATCGAGAATATCCCGGAGATTTCCGTTGTTATCGACGGATACGCCCGTAAAGGCAAGGAGTTATTTGCTAGGACAAGCAGTGCGGTCATCTTAAGGCCCTCCTGGCAGGGCCGCAGGCTGAACAGGGCCACCTTAAACATTAAAGGGAATAAAATAGATAAAGTCAACGTGGAAGATATCAGGCTTTCGGATAAAGTCAGCGCTGACCCGGGTATCCTTTCTATCTTGCCGCCCTGTTTTTCGGATAGTGATTGTAAAAAAGAGGGCCTGGTGGGCGCCTGCCAGAACGCCGGCAGTATCAATGCCAGCTGTTTCTTCAGTAAGGCAGCCAAGATTAATCTTACGATAGTTACTCCCCGGGAATGTTCCAGCTGTAACCCGGCCCAGGTGATTGATTTTCTTAAAAAGCAATTTCCGGGGTTAAAAGTTTCCTATATTTATTACCCGGATAAAAAAGCGGAGAAGCTGGTTAAGAAGCTGAAAGCAACCGGGCTTCCTTTATATCTCCTAGGAAACGAAGTAGAGCGGGAAAAGAACTTTTCCGGCCTCAAGGGTTCTTTAGAGCAGAAGGGCGATTTTTATATGTTAAAACCCCAGGTTAGCGGCATAGGCTATTTTCTTGGCCGTAAGTTGCGCCAGGGTCAACTGGATTTATTTATAAGCCTTTTTGATAAAGATGCTTTTTGGGTACTGAACATTACTAGGGAATTCAATCCTACGCTGCATCTTTTAGCTGTTATACGGGGCGATAAAATAGATACCCGGCACGGTAAGGCCGAGGCTGAAGAGGATTTACGCGCGGTGTGCGTGCAAAAATATTATCCTCAGGGTTTCTGGGATTATCTAGCTTGCCGGGCTAAGAATATAAACAGTTCCTGGTGGGAGGATTGCGCCAGCGGGATGGATACTAAAAAAATAAAATCCTGTAGCCGCGGCCCGGAAGGGCAGGCTTTATTGAGAGAAAATTGCAGCTTGGGTGAGGAACTCAAAATTATGTTCGGGCCAACGTACCTTTTGGATAACCGCGAAATTTTTTCTTCGCAAGGCGCGCTGCCCAAAGAGGAATTGAAGAAGAAAATTAAAAAATAAAGAAGGAGTCAGTTATGGTTAAGCCAAAAATCTACCTTATTGACGTTACTAACCGTGATGGCGTGCAGACATCGCGCATCTGCCTGTCTAAATTACAGAAGACCATGATTAATTTTTATCTAAATGAAATGGGGGTATTTCAGTCTGAATTTGGTTTTCCTCTGACCCGTCATGAAACAAATTATCTTAATGCCAACCTTGAGCTGGTCAAAAAAGGCGCGCTTGTCCCCATAAGGTTAGAAGGGTGGCTTAGGGCAACGCAGGATGACGTTAAAAATGCCCTTAAACTCGTGCCGCATTTAAAACATGTGAATCTTTCTATATCCACTTCCGACCAGATGATCGTGCATAAATTTAAGGGTAAGCTGGACCACCAGTCGGTAATAAAAGAGATGACGGAAGCCGTTAAAGAAGCCGGGCATTTAGGGGTAGAGTCTGTCGGCGTTAACGCGGAAGACGCCTCGCGCACTGAAATAGACTATTTGGTCAAGTTTGCCCAGGCAGCCAAAACCGCCGGTGCCAGCAGGATCCGTTATTGTGATACATTAGGGTGCGATACCCCGTTTTCCATCTATGCAAGGATAAAGTTATTGGCTGAAGCGGTCAATATTCCTATTGAGGTGCACTGCCATAATGATTTAGGGCTGGTCGTGGCCAATTCCATTGCCGGAGCAAAAGCAGCTAACGACGCCGGATGCGACGCCTATATCAATACCTGTGTCAACGGAATGGGCGAACGTGCGGGGAATGCGGACTTGGTCTCGGTGATCCTGGCTATAAAATACGGAAACGCTATGAAAAATTATTTGCTCGACGACCGGATAACCCTTAGGACCGCCTGGAAGATCTGCAAATATGCCTCTTATGCCTTCGGCGTGCCTATCCCGATCAATCAGCCGGGAGTGGGCGCAAATGCCTTTGCTCATGAATCCGGGATCCACGCGGATGGCGCGCTTAAGGACAGGCGTAATTACGAACTTTACGATTATGAAGAATTAGGCCGGGGAGAGCCGGAGGTAATTGATACGGGCCGTAAGATTACTGCCGGTGAATATTCCGGGATAAAGGGTTTCCGGAATGTCTATGACAAGCTGGAAATCGCTTTTAAAGACGATCGTGAGGCAACGGAAGTCCTGGAATTAGTCCGCTATGCCAATGTGCATAACCAGAAGCCCCTGGTAGACGAAGAATTGAAATTTGTGGCGAAATATCCGGATATCGCGCGTAAGATATTCACCATGACGCCGTAAAAATTCAGTATGTAGTATTTAGCAGGTAGTATATAGGGAAAAGGAAGAAAATGAATATAGTGTTAGTAGGTACGCAATGGGGAGACGAAGGCAAGGGCAAGATAATTGATATCTTATCGGCCAGGGTAGATTATATTGTGCGTTATCAGGGCGGCAACAACGCCGGGCATACGGTAGTGGTGGGGGATAAAGAATACATATTCCATCTTATGCCTTCGGGGATCTTGCGCCAGAAAAAAATCTGTTGCATCGGTAACGGCGTAGTCATTGACCCTTTAGTGCTCCTGAGCGAAATAAAAGCAATCAAAAAAGCGGGCATTGATCTTAAAGGGCGCTTGAAGATTTCCACGCTGGCGCATGTAATCCTGCCGTACCACAGGATTCTGGATTGCCTGCGTGAATCCAAAAGGAAAAATAAAATCGGGACTACCGGCAGGGGGATCGGGCCGTGCTATGCGGACAAGATTATCCGCTGCGGCATCAGGATGGTTGACCTGCTTAACCCTAAGGTCTTCAGCGAAAAATTAAAGGATAACCTGAAAGAGAAGAATGAGATTTTTAAAAAGGTCTACCGGCACAGCGGATTTGATTTTAATCCTGTTTATCGGGAATATTTGCATTATGGGAAATTATTTTCTTCCTATATTTCCAATACCGCGCATTTATTAAATCAGGCCATAATAGAAAAAAAAGATATCCTTTTCGAGGGCGCGCAAGGGACATTTCTGGACATAGATTTCGGGACTTATCCTTTTGTCACTTCTTCTTCGACTACCTCCGGCGGCGCCTGTATAGGTGCGGGCGTATCTCCGGTAAAAATAGACAAAGTTATCGGTGTGGCCAAAGCTTATACTACCAGAGTCGGAGAAGGCCCTTTCCCGACGGAATTTAGTGCGGGTTTCGGAAAGTTTATGCGCGAAAGAGGCCATGAATTCGGAGCAACTACCGGCAGGCCAAGAAGGTGCGGCTGGTTTGACGGCGTAGCGGTAAAAGAGTCAGTCATGTTAAACGGGATATCCGAATTAGCCATAACAAAGATAGATATACTGGATGGCCTAAAAGAAGTTAAGGTCTGCACTGCTTATAAATACAAGGGTAAGCTCTTCAGGGAATTTCCTCACGATTTGGAAGTATTGAATAACCTTAAGCCGGTATATAAGACATTAGCCGGATGGCCTAAGATATTGCTTAAGCCGAGGCGTTTACGGGACTTACATCCTAATGCCAGGGGTTATCTGGAGAGACTTTCGGATATACTTAAGGTTAAAATTACCCTGGTTTCGTTTGGCTCGGACAGGAAGGAT
>JBAZOC010000027.1:0-12632 GCA_041648915.1 Candidatus Omnitrophota bacterium | reverse complement strand
CGATGACTAAGTACATATTTGTAACCGGTGGGGTGATCTCGAGCTTAGGCAAGGGGATTACTTCTGCCTCGATCGGTAAAATTCTGGAATCCCGGGGATTAAAAGTGGC
This sequence comes from Candidatus Omnitrophota bacterium, assembly GCA_041648915.1. GTDB lineage: Bacteria > Omnitrophota > Gorgyraeia > Gygaellales > Profunditerraquicolaceae > UBA6233. Next base: position 12,523 of record JBAZOC010000027.1, on the reverse strand, counting down.
GCTGATGAAATTTGATCCTTATATTAATATCGATCCCGGAACAATGAATCCTTATCAGCACGGCGAAGTCTATGTTACTGATGACGGAGCAGAAACAGACCTGGACCTGGGCCATTATGAAAGGTTTACCCATACTAAAACCACTAAATTTAATAATGTAACTACGGGCCAGGTCTACAACGCCGTAATTGCCAGGGAAAGGCACGGTGATTATTTAGGCAAGACCATCCAGGTAATCCCCCACATTACTAATGAGATCAAGGAAAGAATTAAAAAGGCTGCTGAAGTTTCCAAAGCCTCTGTGGTTATTGTTGAGATTGGCGGTACGGTAGGCGACATTGAAAGCCTGCCTTTTTTGGAAGCGGCCCGGCAATTTAGACTGGATGTAGGATACCAAAATGTGTTTTATGCCCATGTAACTCTTGTGCCCTATATAAAAGCTTCCGGAGAAATAAAAACTAAACCTACCCAGCATAGCGTAGGGACATTACGCGAAATCGGGATCCAACCCGATGCCCTTATCTGCCGTACAGAAGAATCCCTGTCGGAAGAGCTCAAGGAAAAGATATCTTTATTCTGTAATGTTAGGAAAGAGGCGGTTATCGAAGCCAGGGATGTCGGCTCGATTTATCAGATTCCGTTAGTTTTTAAAAAGCAAATTTTAGATGAGATTATCCTGAGCCATTTTAATCTGATTTGTAAGTTTTCGGATTTAAAGGATTGGGAAAAAAATGTTGTCGGAAGAGCGCTTCAGCCTCAGGGCAAAACTAAGATTGCTATCGTCGGAAAATATATTGCCTTGCAGGATGCTTATAAGTCCATCTATGAGGCATTAGCGCACGCGGGAATTGCCAATAATTGTAAGGTTGAAATTATGATGGTGGACTCCGAAGATATCGAAAAAAAAGGCGCAGATAAACTTTTGGCGGAGGCCTCGGGGGTGCTGGTGCCCGGTGGTTTTGGTTACCGGGGCATTGAAGGAAAGATTAAGGCGATTAGATTTGCGCGTGAAAATAAAATTCCATTTTTGGGGCTTTGCCTGGGGATGCAGTGTGCGGTGATAGAATTTGCCAGAAATGTCTGTGGCTTAACCGAAGCTAATTCCACTGAATTTAAGCTTAAGACAAAGTACCCCGTAGTCAGTTTGTTAGCAGAGCAAGAGAAAATTAAGGATTTAGGCGGGACCATGCGCCTGGGAGCATACCCTTGTAAGATTAAGAAGGATACCCTTGTTTTTAAAGTTTTTGGCCAAGTCTTGATTTGGGAGCGGCACCGGCACCGGTACGAGTTTAATAACGCCTACCGGAAGTCATTAGAGAAGAAGGGTTTGTTCTTCTCTGGTATATACCCCAAGAAAAATTTAGTTGAGATAGTAGAGCTAAAAAATCATCCGTATTTTATTGCCGTGCAGTTTCACCCGGAATTTAAATCCAAACCGGATAGAGCCCACCCGTTATTTAAAGGGTTCATCAAAGCGGCGCAAGAAGCTAAAATTTAAAACAATGGAAGCCATACTAGCCTTAGAGGACGGAAAGATATTCAGGGGCCAATCTTTCGGCGCCAGCGGAGAAAGATACGGCGAGGTGGTTTTTAATACCAGCATGACCGGATACCAGGAGATTCTTACCGATCCATCCTATAGAGGCCAGATTATCGCTATGACTTATCCCTTGATCGGTAATTACGGGATAAACCCGGAAGACGTAGAATCGTTTAAACCTTTTGCCGAAGGCTTAGTAGTCAAAGAATGCTGCAAGCGACCCAGCTCCTGGCGTTCACAAAAAACACTGGCTGCGTATCTTAAGGAAAATAATCTCTTGGGGATTGAGGGAGTGGATACCCGCAGCCTTACTTTGCATATCCGGGAAGCCGGGGCAATGAAAGCAGTTTTATCCACCTCGGACCTTGATGCAAAAAGGCTGGTGCAGAAAGCTAAAAATTCCCGCGGGCTGGTTGGCGTGGATTTAGTTAGAGAAGTTACCAAGAATGAGATTTATACCTGGATGCGCCCGAAAGGCAATAGGTATAAGGTGGTTGTTCTGGATTGCGGAGTTAAATATAACATTTTACGGGAACTTTCAAAGAATAGATGTCAGGCCGTAGTCGTGCCTGCGCATACCGGGGCTGAGGAGATCCTGAAACTTAAACCGGATGGGTTATTGCTTTCTAACGGTCCGGGAGACCCAGCCGCAATCAGTTACGTTATGGAAACTACCCAAAAATTAATTGGCCGGTTGCCTATCTTTGGCATTTGCCTCGGCCATCAGATCCTCGGCCTGGCCTTAGGCGGCAAAACCTATAAACTTAAATTTGGCCATCACGGTGCTAATCATCCGGTTAAGGAGCTAAAGACCGGAAAGGTTTACATTACCGTGCAGAATCACGGTTTTTGCGTGGATATAGATTCTCTGGACCATAAAGAAATTGAAATCACCCATCTGAATTTGAATGACCAGACGCTGGAAGGGATGCGGCATAGGAAATTACCGATTTTCTCCATGCAATTCCATCCCGAGGCCTCCGCTGGACCGCGCGATGCCGGGTATTTATTCGCAGAGTTTATCAAGATAATGGAAAAATATGCCTAAACGGAAAGATATAAAAAAGATTTTAATCATTGGTTCAGGCCCAATTGTCATTAGCCAGGCTTGCGAGTTTGACTATTCCGGAACCCAGGCCTGTAAGGCGTTAAGGGAAGAAGGCTTTAAAGTAGTATTGGTTAATTCCAATCCCGCTACGATTATGACTGATCCTGAAATGGCCGATTTTACCTATATTGAACCGATAACTCCGGAGGTTATTGAGAAGATTATTGCCCAAGAGAGGCCGGATGCGCTTATCCCGACACTTGGCGGGCAGACAGGCCTGAATACTACGGTTAAATTAGTAGAACAGGGTATTCTCAATAAATATAAGGTCAGAATGATCGGTGCTAGTTATGAAGCGATCAAGAAAGCCGAGGATCGGGATTATTTTAAAAAATCCATGCTGAAGATAGGGTTGGACCTGCCGAAAAGCCTTTTGGCCTACAATATGGATCAAGCGCTTAAGGCCGCCAGGAAAATCGGGTTTCCTGCTATTGTCAGGCCGGGCTTTACTTTAGGCGGCACCGGCGGCGGAATAGCCAGGAATATGGCCGAATTCCAGCGCCTGGCAGATTTGGGATTACAGAGTAGTATGAACAGCGAAATCCTGGTTGAAGAATCGGTCGTGGGTTGGAAGGAATATGAACTGGAGGTAATGCGGGATAAAAAAGATAACGTAGTTATTGTCTGCTCTATCGAAAATCTTGATCCGATGGGAGTGCATACCGGAGATTCTATTACTGTTGCGCCGGCGCAAACTCTGAGCGATAAAGAATACCAGAAAATGCGGGACGCAGCCATTGCGGTAATCAGGGAGATTGGGGTTGAGACAGGCGGCTCTAATGTTCAATTCGCGGTTAATCCTAAAACCGGCAGGATGGTTGTAATTGAAATGAATCCGAGAGTATCCCGAAGTTCCGCCTTGGCCAGCAAGGCTACCGGATTTCCTATCGCTAAATTCGCGGCCAAACTTGCGGTAGGATATACCCTGGATGAAATTCAAAACGATATCACCAGGGAGACCCCTGCGTCGTTTGAACCGGCTATTGATTATTGCGTAGTGAAGCTTCCCAGGTTTACTTTTGAAAAATTTCCGGAGGCCAAGGATATTCTGGGCATTTCCATGAAATCAGTCGGCGAGACTATGGCTATCGGCCGTACCTTTAAGGAGGCGCTGCAAAAAGGTCTGCGGGGCTTAGAGATTGGCCATACGGGGCTGGATAATAAATTGGATTATAGAAAGATTCCTGCCGGCAAGATAAACCAAAGGTTAAAAGAGCCGAACGCCTCAAGGATATTTTATCTTAAATATGCGTTACAGAAAGGCTACAGCGTAGATAAGATCAGCCGGTTGACCCGCATTGATCCCTGGTTTATAGAGAATATCAAAGAGATAACAGTTTTTGAAAGGCACCTTAAAAATAGTTACTTAAAGAATCACACCCTAAGTAAGGAATTATTAAAGCAGGCCAAAGAATACGGTTTTAGCGATCAACAACTTGCCGACCTTACCTGTTCCGATGAAATCTCGATTAGGAGGCGGCGCAAGCAGAATGGCCTGGAGGCTGGTTTCAAATTGGTAGATACCTGCGCAGCCGAGTTTAGGGCTTCTACGCCTTATTATTATTCGACCTATGCAGAGGAGGATGAGGCGAGGGTCTCTCCGAAGAAAAAAATTATGATTTTAGGCGGCGGCCCGAACAGGATCGGACAGGGGATTGAGTTTGATTATTGCTGCTGCCATGCGTCTTTCGCCCTGAAAGAACTGGGATTTGAGACGATTATGGTAAATTCTAATCCCGAAACAGTCTCTACTGATTACGATACCTCGGATAAGCTATATTTTGAGCCGCTTACCTTTGAAGATGTAATGAATATTATCGACAAAGAAAAGCCGGTCGGGGTAATCGTCCAGCTCGGTGGGCAGACTCCCTTAAATCTGGCCAGGCAATTAGAGAAGGCCGGTGCGCCGATTATCGGCACTAGCGTTAAATCCATTGATCTTGCCGAGGATAGAGGCAAATTCGCTAAGATTTTAAAAAAATTAAAGATACATCAGCCGGAAAATGGCTCCGCGGACTCGATAAAAGAGGCAATCCAAATTGCCGAGAAAATCGGTTTTCCTGTTTTAGTCAGGCCTTCCTATGTTTTAGGGGGCCGGGCAATGAAAATAGTTTATAACGAAAAATCTTTGGTTGAATTCGTAAAAGTGGCCCGGGAGGTATCACCGGAACATCCGATCCTGATCGATAAATTTTTGGAGGATGCCGTGGAAGTGGATGTGGATGCGCTTAGTGACGGCAAAAAAACGGTAATCGGCGGAATCATGGAACATATTGAAGAAGCGGGTATACATTCGGGGGATTCAGCCTGTGTTCTCCCCCCGCATACCCTGGGGGATGAAATCATTGATCTGATAAGAAGATATACTCAGGCTTTAGCGAAGGAGCTCAAGGTCAAAGGACTGATCAATATTCAATTTGCCGTTAAAGGGGATGAGGTTTATGTATTGGAGGTAAATCCCCGCGCTTCCAGAACCGTTCCTTTTGTGAGTAAAGCCACCGGAATTCCCTTGGCCAAGATAGCAGCTAAGGTAATGGCGGGTAAAACTCTCCGGGAGCTCAAAGTCACCCGAGAAAAACAAGTGCGGCATATTTCCGTAAAAGAATCGGTGTTGCCTTTTTCCCGTTTCTCCGGGGTAGATATTTTGCTGGGCCCAGAGATGAAGTCAACCGGAGAGGTCATGGGAGTAGATCTTTCTTTCGGCAAGGCTTTTTACAAATCCCAGCTTGCCGCTAACCAGGCCCTTCCTGCCTGGGGCAAGATTCTTATCAGCGTCAGGAATGGCGATAAGAGAGGTATGGTTTTTATTGCCAAGAAGCTCGCGGATATGGATTTTGAACTTATTGCCACCCAAGGCACCTATAAGTCTCTTGTTTCTAATAATATAAAAGTGCAGCTAGTGGGCAAGATTAGTGAAGGTGATAGCCGGATATTAAAGCTTATTAGAAAAGGAGAATTAAAGTTAGTGATTAATACCACGTCCGGTTATTCCAGCCATTCAGATATGAGATTGATCCGGGATTCGGCAGTTAGGCATGGTATACCCTGTATTACTACGCTTCAGGGCGCTCAGGCAGCGGTAAATGGGATTGAGGCTCTCGTAAAGGGTAGTTTGGAAATAAGGGCTATCCAGGGGTATCATGCTTAAGGTTAGTACTTGCGCATAATAAATCCTCCCTAGCTGTATAAATTTCCTAAGATAATTTTTTTCTATTAGGCTTGACAGCCAGGGTATTTTTGGTAAAATACTACCCGATTCGCGTTAACCAGCCTTACTGCAGGGCTTTTTAAGCCTGCCTACCCTGCCTGGCGGCAGGGAGGCCTACCTGAATAGAGTCAAATTTATTATCATCATATAGGGATAATAAAGATAGCAGAGGGGTAAGTTAGAAGGGTAATCAGATTATGGGTTATGCTAATTTAGTCATAGGTGCGATTTTTATCCCGGTTATCGGCGCGTTCTGCCTGCCCCTGGCTGCCAGGGCCTCCAGTCGTTTAAGGAACCTGCTTTCTTTTATTTTTATCGCGTCTTCATTTATTCTTTGTTTAAGGCTGATCCCGCTGGTTTTATCCGGCCAGACCGTCTTGATTACCAGGCAGTTCGCGCTCGGGCTTAATTTTACCCTGCTGGCAGACAGCCTGGCGGTATTTATGGCCTGCGTCTCAAGCTTAATCAGCGCGCTCATCGTCTTGTATTCATTCGGCTATATCAGCCACTACGAAAATCAGAATGAATATTATTTTATGGTTACGCTTTTCTTGGGCGCCATGATCGGTCTGATTTTTTCCGCCAATCTTATTCTCCTTTATATATTCTGGGAGATAACCGCTATTACCAGCTGGCGCCTGATAGGATTTTTCAGGGACAAATCCTATGTGCTGAAAGCGGACAAAGCCTTTTTAGTGACGGTTTTCGGAAGCCTGGTTATGTTAATTGGTTTCTTAGCTATTTATGAACAGGCCGGTTCATTTGATTTGCCCGTAATTAGAGAGGCCTTTAAGACACAATTAATATCTAACTTGACAGTAATTTTGATCCTGGCCGGTATATTCTCTAAATCGGCAACTTTGCCGTTTCATACCTGGCTTCCGGATGCCGGTGTCGCGCCCAGCCCGGTTACCGCACTTCTGCACGCCGCGGTCTTAGTCAAAATAGGCGTCTATGTTTTCGCCCGCATTTTTATCGTGAATATTACCCCGGATGTCTTATGGCATACGGTTGTGCCTTTAGTTGCCGGCCTAAGCGCGATTGTTTCTGCAGGCGCTGCGCTCCTGGAGACGGATTTAAAAAGGATTATTGCCTATTCTACGATCAGTCAGATCGGCTTTATCTTCTTCGGCTTAGCCATAGGTAATGGAGTGGCCATATTGGGCGCACTACTTTATATCCTGATGCATGGCCTGGCTAAGGCCGGGTTATTCCTTTGTGCCGGCATAGTTGAGCAGAACGCCAAAGTCAAAGATATTACCAAGCTCGGCGGGCTGATTTCTACCATGCCGGTAACGGCTGTCGCTTTCTTATTTTGCTCTTTTTCCATAATGGGCGTGCCGCCCTTCGGGGGTTTTTTCAGTAAGTTTTTGGTATTTAACGGCGCGTTAGCTTCGGAGAGGCTCTGGGTAGTCCTTATATTCCTCATCGCCGCATGCATGACTATTATCTATCTTTTCAGGGTTTTTAACCTGGTATTTTTAGGCAAGGCAAACATTCAGGCAAAAGAGTCCAGCCCGATTATGGTCGCAACTGTCGCGGCGCTCGCCGGACTTTCTCTGGTTGCGGGAATTTTAATTTACTATCCCTATAAATTCGCGCAAACCGCTGCTTGGCAGATGTTAGGAGCGATTAAATGACGGCTGTAGCTTTACTCCTGATAATAATTATTCCTCTATTTTCAGGCGTAGGTATGTTTCTTTTTCCGCATAAGGTGCGGCGGGTAAAAGAAGCTTTGTTGATCCTCTCTAGCCTGGCCGGGCTGTGTTTGTCCGTATTTTTATTCCCACAGGATTTTACTTTTACTTTGCCTTGGATTGGTCCGGGTCTGGGCTTATCGTTTAGGGTCTATAATTTCAGCGCCTTTATGCTTTTGTCTACCGGGTTCTTTGGCTTCTTAATTGCTTTATATTCTGTTGTTTTTATGCAGGGGAAAAAATTTGTCAGCCAGTTTTACGGTTATTTTCTCCTCTGCCTGGGTTTTAGTAACGGCGTGTTTTTAGCCGATAATCTTCTAGCTATGCTTTTCTTTTGGGAAGGATTTCTGGTTTTAATTTTCGGGATGATCGCTCTCGGTAATAAGGATGCTTTTAAAACCGCTACCAAAGCTTTTATTATCGTAGGGATAACTGATTTATGCCTGATGGCAGGCATTGCTTTAACCGCACACCTTAGCGGAACGATGGTTATCTCCAGTATAAACCTTCCCTTAAATAATACCCTGGCAAATTTAGCTTTTATACTCCTTATGATCGGCGCAATCTCAAAAGGCGGGGCAATGCCGTTTCATACCTGGATACCGGATGCGGCAATTGACGCACCGCTGCCTTTTATGGGCCTTATCCCGGCGGCATTAGAGAAGCTCTTAGGTATATATTTTCTTACCAGGATCGCGCTGGATTTATTCCAGTTCACTGCGCATTCAACATTAAGCACGCTGCTTATGGTTATCGGCGCAATCACGATTGTCCTGGCAGTAATGATGGCTTTAATCCAGAAGGATTATAAGCGCCTCCTGTCCTACCACGCCGTAAGCCAGGTGGGCTATATGATCTTAGGTATCGGTACTGCCCTTCCCGTGGGCATCGTCGGCGGGATCTTCCATATGATTAACAATGCTTTATATAAAAGCGGGCTATTCCTTACTGCCGGCAACGTGGAGAAACAGACCGGTACGACTAATTTGGAGAAATTAGGCGGGCTAGGCAGGAAGATGCCGGTTACCTTCGGCTGCTTTCTGATTACTGCTTTTGCTATATCGGGGGTCTGGCCGTTTAATGGCTTTTTTTCCAAGGAGCTGGTTTATGAGGCGGCAATTGAGCGGGGATGGATATTTTATCTGGCCGCAGTTTTAGGCTCATTTTTTACCGCTGCCTCATTCTTAAAATTGGGGCACGCCGCGTTTTTAGGTAAGCTCGGTTCTGAAAACACAAAGACCAAAGAGGCTCACTGGAGTATGTTATTTCCCATGGCTGTAATTGCCATTGTTTGTGTGGTCTTTGGCGTATTTAATCAGTTACCGTTAAAACATTTAATTCAGCCGGTGCTGGCTGGAAAATTAGCCGGGCATAATTTCAGCGGTTTCCCCGCCAGCATGAAGCTGGTGGTTATTACTTGTGTGGTTTTATTTTTAGCTTTAGTGAACCATATTTTAGGCGTCCGGGCCAAGGGTAGCGGTTTACATGCCTTAGACCATATCCGTTATGCGCCTGGCCTGGCTAAGATTTATGATTTAGCCGAGAAAAGATTTTTTGACCCCTATAATTGGGGATTAGGTTTAGTGAGTATTATTTCCAGGATCAGCCTGGGGATAGACCGGGGAATAAACTGGCTCTCTGACGGATTTACCGTGCGTCTGGCGTATGGTTTTTCTTCGGGGATCAGGAAGATGCACACAGGGAATTATTCGGTGTACCTGGCTTGGTCGCTCGTAGGGATGCTGGTTATTTTTGGCTTATTGGTTATACGATAGGGACGGTTCTCAACTCAAAGCTAAAGCGTCCCTTTAAAGGGGACGCTTTGAGATTAGCTTGAGAACCGTCCCTAAAGAAGAAGGAGAAATTTTAGGGTGTACGCATTATTTGTCTTGGTCCCATTTTTGAGCAGCTTTATCCTGAACCTTCCTTTTAGGAAAGTAAATAAAAGGTTGAGCTGCGGGGTGTGCGCGGTTTTATTTCTGCTGCAGATGGCGGTGAGCATAATTCCCGGTTTGGGTTTGGATAAAATCAATCCGGCTGTCCTGGCTAATATTTTTAATTTTGATCTGGGAGTAGATGTTTTAAGCAAGGTCATGCTGTTTTGCATCGGCCTGGTCGCTTTGGTTACTTTATGCGCCAATTCCCTATTTTTAAAAGATAGCGACGATAAGTTCAATTTTATCAACATACTTTTAATTGCCGTAGCCGGAATGAACGGTATAGTCTTAGCCAAAGATATATTCTCTCTTTATATATTTTTAGAGATTACGGCCGTCGCCTCCTTTATCCTGATTGCGTTTAACCGGGAGGAGCTGGGGTTGGAAGGTGCGTTCAAATATATCCTGCTCTCTAGTATAGCCTCGGTCTTAATGATCGCCGGTATCGCCTTATTCTTCCTGGTCAGCGCAAGCACGCATTTTTCCGCTATTCATTCTGCGCTCCTGGCCCAGGATAAAAGCCTTTTGATCAATCTGGCAATGGCCTTGTTTCTTGCAGCTTTATTTATTAAAGCCGGGCTTATGCCTTTTCACGGCTGGGTGCCTGACGCTTATACTGCGGCGCCGGCTGCGGCATCCGTATTTTTAGCCGGTATAATAACCAAAACCGCCGGCATATATGTTCTCATCAGGATATTAGTCTCCATAACCGGTTTCAGTCTGAGCATTAAATCCGTACTCTTGTTTATCGGCGCTTTTTCAGCAATTATCGGAGCGCTAGCTGCGTTGACCCAGTCTGATTTTAAGCGCATGCTGAGTTATTCCAGTATCAGCCAGATGGGCTATATTATTTTAGGCGTAGGCGCGGGCACGGCTTTGGGCCTGGCCGGAGCAGCCTTGCATATTTTTAACCATGCGGTATTTAAGTCGCTGCTTTTCGTAAATTCCGCGGCAGTAGAGCAGGCGTTGGGCTCAAGGGATATTCATAAAATGGGCGGTTTAGGCAGCCAAATGCCCATAACCAGCCTGACTTCGGTCCTGGGGAGCTTATCCTGCGCCGGTATACCGCCGTTAGCGGGCTTTTGGAGCAAATTGATCATTATTATCGCGCTCTGGAGCGCAGGTTACCAAACTTACGCGGTAATCGCTATCTTAGGAAGTATTTTGACCCTGGCTTATTTCCTCTGTCTGCAGAGAAGTGTCTTTTTTGGTAAGCTTAATGCCGAGTTCAAGCATATTAAAGAAGCGGGTTTTAGCCTAGTATTCCCTGCGTTATTACTGGCGGTTATCATCGTGGGAGCAGGCATATTTTTGCCGTTGGTACTGGATAAATTTATCTTGAGTTTTAATACGGTTTTGGGAGGATAGTTTGTTTTTAGATTTAATTATTTTAATATTATTGGTCCTGACAGCCTTATGGACGGTAATGACCCGGAGTCTTTTGCGCGCAAGCCTAGGTCTGGCTCTGGCCAGTGCTATCCTGACTTTGATCATGTTTAATATGGGTGCCAGCCTGGCCGCGGTCTTGGAATTGTCCGTATGCGCAGGGCTGATTCCGGTTTTATTTATCAGCGTCATCAGCCTTACCCAGCCCTTGACTTTTAAAGAGGCCCTTGAGCATATGCACTCGAGGATGGCGCGTTTCTGGGTGCTGCCTTTGATCGTGATTATTTTAGGGGTAATCCTTGTTCTGATCAGCGTAAAATTTAAGGCGCCATTGCCTGCGGCCCAAACTCCGGACAGCGCGCGTTTTGTCTTATGGCACCTGAGGCAGTTTGATCTATTAGGCCAGATCATCATACTGTTCGGCGGCGTCTTTGGCGTGGTAGTATTGTTTAAGGAAAGGAAGAAGAGTGCTTAGCGCAATTTTTGTGGTCCTGCTTTTGGCTATCGGCATATACTGCATCCTGGCAACTTACAATCTGCTCCGCGTCCTGATCGGTATCGAGATCTTGATTAAAGCGGTCACGCTTTTAATCATCGCGGCTGGCCGGCAAAACGGGAATATGGCCCTGGCCCAGGCAATGGTGGTCAGTATTATTGTTATGGAAGTAGTGATAATGACTATAGCCGTAGGCGTTGTCTTAGGTATCCATCTCCACAGTAATTCACTGGATTCCAGGAACATCAGAAAGTTAAAAGGTTGATTTTATGGAAAAATACCTGGTTAATCCCGCGGTTGTTTTTACAATTATCTTAGCGGTGATTTTTATTCTGAACCGATTATTTACCGGCTTGGCCTTTCGCTCCCAGAGGAAATCTGCTCCCGGCCGTTGCGAATCTTACGCCTGCGGAGAGAGTAATTTCGACAATACTGCCCAGCCGGATTACAGCCAGTTTTTTTCCTTTGTTTTCTTTTTTACGCTGGCGCACGTAGCTACCTTGATCATTACCAGCATACCGCGGATAGATCCGGGCACGCTGGCCTTGGCGCTGTTTTATATTGTCGGGGGCATTATCAGTCTGTATATATTATTAAGGAAATAGTCTAGTACGATGAGCTTAGTCAAAAAGATAGTTACCTGGGCAAGAATAAAATCGCCGTGGATCCTGCATTTTAATACCGGCGCCTGTAATGGCTGCGACATTGAGCTTATTGCCGCACTTACTCCTAGATACGACCTGGAGCGTTTTGGGATAGTTTTAAAAGGCACGCCGCGCCACGCGGATATAATAGTTTGTTCCGGGCCGGTGACCAAACAAATAGAAGATAGATTACGCCGGATCTATGAACAGATGCCCGAGCCTAAATTCGTGGTGGCAGTGGGCGCCTGCGCCTGTTCCGGCGGGGTGTTTGACGGCTGCTATAATGTGGATTCGGGGATTGATAAAGTCATCCCGGTTGCGGCGTATATTCCGGGCTGCCCGGCCAGCCCCAAGGCACTTATTGACGGCGTGGTTAAGCTTTTAACCAGCTTGGAAGAAAAAGAAGCAACTAAAAGGAGCGGGAGGTAGAGCCATGGCCCTGGAAGAAAAAATTAAAGAGAGCCTAGAGAATAAATTTAATTATCTTAGCGCTTCCATCAAAATAAC
>JBAZOC010000026.1:0-14635 GCA_041648915.1 Candidatus Omnitrophota bacterium | reverse complement strand
AGGGGATGGCCCGGCAACCGGCGGAAAGCTGCGCAACCTGGGATTACTGCTGGCGGGGAGCGATTGCGTGGCACTCGATAGCGTAATGGCTAAAATAATAGGAGTTGAGCCGTTTGATATCTTGAGTACCCGGGAAGCCAGCCAAAGAGGGCTAGGGACAGCAGATTTTAACTCTATAAAAGTCCTCGGAGAGAAACTGGAGGATTTAAAGGTTGAGCCGTTTTTACTCCCTACTTCAACCTTATTGAAGAAGAAACTGCCTGAGTTGGTAATCAAAACGTTTAGACGCTGGGTTAAGTATTATCCTTATCCTGTGCGGAATAACTGCACCAGGTGTTTTGCCTGTGTTAAAATATGCCCGAATAAATGTATCCGCATGCGGCAAGAGGGAATAGTTTTTGATTATAGAAAGTGTATTGCCTGTTTTTGCTGCCAGGAGGCCTGCCCTTCGGCAGCGATTAGAATTAAGAAGAGCCTGTTTGCCAAAATTATAGGATTATGAAAATAACTACTATTGCGTGGAGGGATAATAAAATCAGGCTTATTGACCAGACTAAGCTTCCGGATAAGCTGGAGTATATACATATTGATAAGCTGGAAGATTTGTGGTCGGCGATTAAGCGGTTAAAGGTACGCGGAGCTCCGGCCCTGGGCGCGGCAGCCGCATTAGGCGTATATCTGGGGATGAAAGACGTGCAGGCAAAAGATTTTAACGCCTTTAGCCGGGCTTTGGCTAGAGTAGCCGGGTATATCGCCGGTTCCCGTCCCACCGCCAGGAATCTTTTTTGGGGCCTGGAGAGAACGCGCAGGGTGGTCCAGAAGAATAAGGATAAGAATTTATTCGCGCTTAAAAAATTGATCCTGAAGGAGGCGCGTAAGATTATTGCGGAAGACAGGCTTAGCTGCCGCAGGCTTGCCGGCTACGGCAGCAAGCTGATTAAAGATAAAGATACTATCCTGACTATCTGTAACGCGGGTATACTGGCGACCATTGATTACGGCACAGCTTTAGGCGTTATTTATCGCGCCAAAAGAGAAGGTAAGAGGATAAGAGTTTTTGTTTGCGAGACCAGGCCTTTATTGCAGGGCTCGCGCCTGAGCGCCTGGGAGCTCAAGAAGAGCGGTATTGCTCTAACGGTTATCTGCGATAATATGGCGGCTTCTCTTATGCAGCAGGGTAAAATCAATAAAGTAATTGCCGGCGCTGACCGGATTGCCGCCAACGGTGATACAGCTAACAAGATCGGGACTTATAGCCTGGCAGCCTTAAGCCAGTACCATAATATTCCTTTTTACATCGCCGCTCCGGTTTCCACTTTTGATCTCAGTGCCCAAAGCGGTAAAGATATTCCGATTGAAGAGCGCAACAGGCGGGAAGTCAGCGAATTGTTGTTCAAGAAGAGGGTGGCTCCGGCAGGGGTAAAGGTTTTTAACCCTGCTTTTGACGTAACCCCGCATAATTTAATCCGCGCGATTATTACGGACAGGGGAATTATCAGGCCTCCGTATAAGAGAAACATTAAGAGGGTAGTTAGTAGGTAGTAGTTAGCATATAGGAAGGCTAAATGCTGATAAAAGATATAGGAGAGTTTGGCTTGATAGAAAGGTTCCGCAAGTCAATCCGGACAGATCCTTCGGTAATAAAAGCAAGCGGCGATGACTGCGCAGTCTTAAAACTGGATAAATTAAATTATCAGCTCTTTACCTGCGATATGCTCGCCGAAGGTGTGGATTTTACTTTGAGAGACAAGCCCTATCTTATCGGCAGGAAGGCGATTGCCGTATCGCTCAGCGATATTGCCGCCTGCGCCGGCCAGGCTCTCCATTGCGTTATTTCTTTGGGGCTGCCTAAAGATACTCCGCTGGAATTCGTGGACAGGCTTTTTAAGGGCATGCGGGATATTTCCGGTAAATACAAGGTGAATATTGTCGGAGGAGATCTAAGCCGGAGTAATAAAATCATTATAGATGTGAGCATGCTCGGCCAGGTAGAGAAGAAGTACCTGGCTTTAAGGAGCGCAGCGCTGCCGGGTGATATTATCTTTATGACCGGAGAGCTCCAAGGCCCTGCTTCGGGCAAACACCTTAAATTCACCCCGCGCGTAGAAGAGGCCAGGTTTCTGGCCCGTAATTTTAAAATCAACGCCATGATTGATATCTCTGATGGATTAGCGCAGGATTTAGGGCATATATTGGATAAAAGCGGGGTAGGGGCGGTAATCTATGAAGAACTAATTCCGTTAGGTAAAGGGGCGCCGGGGTTATCCACTGCCCTGCATAGCGGAGAGGAATTCGAGCTTCTTTTTACGCTGTCCCGGCCAGAGGCCCGGAAGTTATTCCGAAGAAAAGCGCCGGATTTTAAACCTATCGGAGAAGTGATGAATAAGCAATACGGTTTTAAATTAATAGATAAGAAAGATAGGCTGATAAATATCGCTCCGCGAGGCTTCAGGCATTTTTAAATGCAGATAATTTCCCGTTCAGTGAAGGAGACTTTAAATTTAGGCAGGCTGCTCGCCGGGCATCTTCAGGCCGGGGACATCATTTGCCTGGAAGGGGAACTTGGCTCCGGCAAAACCGTATTCAGCAAAGGCATTGCCGAAGGCCTGGGCGTGAATAAAGCTAAAGTCACCAGCTCTTCGTTTATTCTTATCCGCGAGCACCTGGAAGGCAGGATTCCTCTTTACCACTTTGACCTCTACCGGCTCAAAGACCCGGGTGATATCGCCGCTGTCGGGTATGAAGAATACTTTTACGGCGAAGGCGTTGCGGTTATTGAATGGGCAGAGAAGCTGGATTATCTTAGGCCAAAAGAACATCTTATGGTAGAATTATCCTACCGTGGGAAAAATGCGAGAAGGCTTAAATTTTCCGCAGGCGCGGCGCGTTATAAAAAAATTATTCAGGGCCTTAAATGAAAATACTAGCCATTGATACCGCAACAAAGTTTTTGTCGCTGGGTATTTATAGCGATGGAGCACTCTATGAATATAACCTGGAGGTGGGGCCGAAATTATCGTCGCTTTTAACCGGTAGCATTAAAAGGGTATTGGATGCTTTGGGGCTGGAGATAAACGATTTAGATTATTTTGCCTGCGGCCTGGGGCCCGGTTCTTTTACCGGGATGCGCGTGGGCTTAAGCGCGATGAAGGGATTGAGCTGGCTGACCCATAAGCCGTTAATCGGCATAGCTACGCTGGATACTCTGGCGATGAACGTGGGAGCCGATGCCCGGATGGTCATTCCTGTTATTGACGCCAAAAGAAGCCTGATCTATTCCTGTTTTTACCGCAATACAGGCAATGCCCTTAAGAAATTATCTCCTTACCTGCTCGTTTCAAAAGAAGAGTTATTGAAAAAGATAAAATCTCCGGCCCTGCTCTTCGGGGATGCGCTGGATTTATACCGGGAGGATATTTTAAAAAATAACCCGGGCCTTATACTCCTGGATAAAGACCGGTGGTATCCTAAGGCCCATAATATCATTAAGCTGGCCCTGGTCCGGATCAAAAATAAAAAATTCGATATTCTTTCCAAGATTAACCCGATTTATCTTTACCCTAAGGAATGCCAGGTTAGAGGGAAAAAATAATGCCTACTGTTAAACATATCGGATACCGGCCGACCTGGGCCGAGATTAACCTGAATAACCTTGAATATAACTTCTTGCGCATAAAGGAAAGGATTGCTTGCGGCACCAAGATTCTAGTTACTGTCAAGGCAGACGCCTATGGCCATGGTTTGGTCCCTACCTCCGAGAGGCTGGAGAGTTGCGGAGTAGATTTTCTGGGGGTTGCTTCCATAGACGAGGGGATAGCCTTAAGAAAGGCCGGTATCAGGAGCCCCATATTGGTCTTGGGTTTAATCCTGAAAGACCAGCTCTCGCCGCTTTTTGAATACGACCTCACTATTTCTGTTTGTGACGAAGAGTTGAGCGCAGCTTTAAATAACAAGGCCCGCTCGCTCCGCAAGAAAGCTAAAGTGCATATCAAAGTAGACACCGGGATGGGCCGCATCGGTATCTTGCATTATGACGCGTATAAACTAGTCAGGAGGATTTACGGATTTAAACATATAAAAGTAGAAGGTATTTTTACGCATTTTGCTTTTGCCGATATGAATAAGAAGTTTACTTTTTACCAGATAGATTTATTCGATGCGCTTATCCAGAGATTATCCGCAGAAGGAATAACCATACCTTTGGTCCATGCCGCTAACAGCATGGGCATCCTTAATTATCGCCATAGCCATTTTAACATGGTCAGGCCGGGTCTGGTAATCTACGGCCTTTACCCAAAAGGAAATTTAAAAGTAAACCTTAAGCCGGTTTTGAGCTTAAAGACTAAAGTAGTTTTTATTAAGAAGGTTCCTTCCGGATGCGGCATAAGTTATGGGCACGAGTATATTACGCCCAGGCCTACCCGGATTGTTACTCTTCCCATCGGCTACGGGGATGGTTACCCGCGGAACCTCTCTAATAAGGCCCCTGTTTTAATCGGGGGAGAGCGTTTTAGGATCTGCGGCAGGATATGCATGGACCAGGTCATGGTGGATGTCGGCAAGGCCGCGGTAAAAATAGGCGACGAAGCAGTTTTAATCGGCAGCCAGGGTAAAAATATGATCAGCACCGAGGAATTAGCCGACCTTTCTAAAACCATTCCCTATGAAATTGTTTGTGGTTTAGGCAGCCGCATCCCGAGGATTTCTGTCTGTTAAGGAAGGTGGCTGATCAGATAAACGCTGAAAGCCAGAGCAACGATGTGCGTTGAGGATACCGCGAGAAGCGGGGGGAGCATCCCGCCGCGGCCCAGAGCGATGCATATTGCGTCCAATATATAATACAAAAACCCCACAATAATCGCAATCCCGATAGAAGAGAGCCCGCTAGCGCGCTTTTGGATCATTAGCGAAAAAGGTATCCCTAATAAAATAATAATCAGGCTGGAAAAAGGAGAGGCAAACTTTTGGTAGAGGTCCAGCTTCAAATTGCGGATTACCGTGGTCGCTCCGCTCTTGGATAATTTCCAGATATAATTATCCAGTTGCGCGATGGTCATATGTTCCGGCCGCTGCCTCTGGGCGAGAAAATCCTGCGGCGTTTCCGGTATGTTCATTATTTCTTCTTCCAGGTACAACGGCTCTCCGACAATCTGGCCGTTATGGTCAAAATCATAAGTAATAGACTGGTAAAATCTCCAGAGCCCATCCTCATAAATACCTTTATTGGCGACAATCTTACGGGTGAGATTCTGTTTTTCATCCTGCTCGAGTATAATTACCCCGTCCATGGTCGCGCTAGAGGGGTAGAACCTGTCAATAAAGAAGAGCCTGTTCTTTAAGCCATACATAGACAAGTTGATCAAGGATTCTTTCTTTTTTTCTTTTTTACCCTTTTTACCTTCATCCATTTTGACCTGGATCTTCTGGATCTCTAACATTGCGCCGGGGGCAAAACGGTCATTGATCCAGAAAACGAATAAACTTATGATTATGCCTAAGATGATCACGGTCTTGGTGATGTAAAAGATACTCAGGCCTGAGGCGCGCATGGCGATTACTTCATTGTCGTGGTTTAGCTTGCTGAAAGTATAAAGCGTGCTCAGGAGGCAGGCAAAAGGCGCTACCTGGACAAACATGATCGGCAGGTTAGTTAAGTAAAACTGGATGAGCAGGGTGTAATGGATCTGGTTCTTGAGAATATCCTCCAGCCGCGATAAAACGTCAATGATTACATACATAAAGAGGAAGACGAATATGCAGGAGATAAAGGTAGAGACTATGGATTTTAAGATATAACGGTCTAGGATACGCATAATTTAAAAGTTAGGAAGGAGCCCAGTATTCCGAATAATATATTGGGGATCCACATCGTGAGAGCCGGGCTGATAAAGCCTTCCATAGCCAGGGCCTCGCAGCCGATAAAAAGAGGGTAATAGACCACGATGATCAGTATGGCAATCCCGATATTGATGGATTTTTCCCTGCGCCGGGTAATGATGGCCAGGGGCGCGCCCATCAATATAAAGATGAAGCAGGAGAAGGCCAGAGCCAATTTTTCGTGTATTTCGGTAATCAGCGGCGCCGGGTTGATATTTTCCTTTTTTAATTTCGCGATTTCCGTGTCCAATTCCCGGATAGTCATTTCTTTGTATTTCTTTTCGATATTCTGTTTCTTTTGCGCATCGGCCAGGTTTAGATTCATGAAATAAGTCCGGAAATTCAATTTATAAAAGTTAGTAGGATTGCTGGGGTCGGGTTCATCGCTTGTCCCGTCTATTAATTTGAGCTTAACCGTATTATTTTCCGGGACAGCAATAAATTCACCGCTCTTGGCGACGATGGTGCGCGTCGGCCGGTCATCTCCCTGCGGCTCGTAGATACGTACATTTATCAGCTTATTCAATTTCTGGTCTACCTTATAGATAAAGAGTATATATTTCTGGAAGGAGTTGATAAAGACGCCTTCTTCAAAGGCGGCGGTAGGGTTTTTCACGCCTATATCAATTAGGGTCTTACGGTAGGCGTAGTGCGCATAGGAGGCAGCCCGGTCATTGAATAGAGCCAGAGCTAAGCTCAAGATCAGACCGAGGGTAAGTAAGGGCAGGATAAGTTGGAAAAGATTTATACCGCTGGCCCTGATGGCGATAATTTCATTATCGCTGGATAACCTGCCCAGGGACATGAGTACGGCGACCAGGATGGAGATGGGTAAGGCGTAGGTCAGTATATAAGGGGCCATCAGTACAAATATCTTGACTACGCTAAAGATATCTACGCCCTTGTTGATGACCAGGTCGGCTATTTTCTTCAGGTTACCCACGACGACCATTACAAAGCTCAAAAGCCCCAGGGTCATCAAGAACGGCCCGCTAAACTCCCTTAACAGGTAACTGCGCAGTATTTTCATATTTTAATTAGCCAGGGTCAATACAAAAACTATAGTTGCCCCGGCATTCTTTAAGGCTGCGGCCGCGGCCGAAGAAGTCGCCCCGGTGGTCAGGACATCGTCAACGATAAGCACGTTTTTATCTTTCAGGTCAGTATCTTTGGCTACGCTAAAACTATTCTCTACGTTTAGAAAGCGCCGCTCATGAGCTAGGCCGGTCTGGGTTTGCGTCAGGCGCTCCCGCCGCAGCAGGTTGTTTTCTAAGTCTTTATTGAATTCAAAAGCGATCTGCCTGCCGAGGATCTCTGCCTGGTTGAATTCTCTCTCGCGCTCCCTGGCTTTGTGCAGGGGCATAGGAACGATAAAATCCATATAGGCGATAGGAAAGTCATACTCCCGGATAAAGTCCGTCATCATTTTGCTTAGAGGCGCAGCCAGGTGCGTTTTGCCTTTATATTTGAACTCATGGATTAATTCTTTGAGCACGCCTTCATATAGGCAAGGGCTAAAGGCGCGGTCAAAACGTAATTTATTCCTTAGGCAAGCCGGACAGATATGCTTGTGCAGGTTATCCTTTTCCAGGTGCCTGCCGCAGCTATGGCAGAAGGGCGGAGTATTTTTCCTGATCTTCAGCCGGCATTGGCTGCAAATATATTCATCCCCCAGGTGTTCATCAAGCTTGGTTTTGCAGCCTAGGCATATTTTAGGATAAGCGATATCCTTTAATACCCGGAAAAAACTGCGCAACATAAAGATATGATAGCAGCTAATTTATTAAAAGTCAAAAGCAAAAAAAATTGTAATTTTAGTCAGTTCGTGTTAATATAAAAACAAGATGGACCATGAAAAGAAACCTGCCAGCCGGCAGGCAGGGAAAGCCTTTACTCTTATTGAGCTTATTATCGTTGTGGTCATTATCGGTATCCTCGCCCTTATTGCTATCCCAAAATACTTTGCCAATGTTGAGAAAGCCAAAAAAAACGCAGTGTATGCCAGCTTAGGTATCATAAGACAAGCAGTACTGTCTTATTATGCAGTTTATGGTGTCTATCCCCCTAATTACTCTTGGCCAATTAAAGTCACTGTTGATGGAGATACCATTGTAAACGTAGATAACCCCTCAAATGCTGCTTGGGCTTATGGGCATGATACTACAGCATCATGTTTACCTAGCGGAGCTTGTTTCGCTTATAAACTACCCGGCAATATTTGTTTCTATTCACTTTGCTATAGTAATGGGACTGCTTACGGGAGTTGCACACCATAAAAATAATTCCAACCTATTTTTCATTTGTTAAATATAGCGGTGATGTTATAATAATTGCCGATTAGATTATTAAAAAGGAGAGTAATGCAAAAGAAAATCCTTATCCAAATACTGGTTTTAATCGGCCTGGCCTATGTTTTTCTGATCATGGGCAACGGCATTATCAGCCTGACTAATCCCGATGAGGTTTTTTACACTCAGACAGCCAAGGAGATGATCCAGCAGAAGACCTGGATGACTCCGTATCTGTTCGGCCAGCCGCAATTTGAGAAACCTATTTTTCTATACTGGATGCTCCGCGCAAGTATCGCGGTCCTGGGGAATACTCCTTTTGCCGCGCGCCTGCCTGCCGCATTCATCGGCCTCCTGGGGATCGTCGCCATATATCTATTGGGGCTGATCGGGTTTAAAGACAGCAAAAAAGCATTTTTCTCCGGACTGGTCATGGTCTCCTGTGGTTTTTATATCGGATTATCGCGGAGCGTTTTTACCGATATGATCTTTTCCGTATTTATCCTTTTTGCGCTCCTGGCGTTCTACTGGGGCTATGCCTATCCGCTAAGAAAGAGCGCAGGGCTGCTGTTATTTGCTTTTTTCTCCGGCCTGGCAGTTCTAACCAAAGGCCCGCTGGGTATTATGATCACTTTGGCAGTTGTTGTCGCCTTCCTGTTTGTTAGAAAAGAGCTGAAATTCCTGTTCTGTAGATATTCGCTGTGGGGCCTGCTGATTTTCTGCGCGGTTGCCTTACCCTGGTATGTCCTGATGGAGGTTAAATACGGCGCCAGCTTTAACCGGGAATTCTTTTATAATGACCATTTCGTCCGCCTGATCAAAGCCGAACACCCGGCAGCCGACACCTGGTACTTTTACCCTTTTACCCTAATCGGCCCGATGTTCCCCTGGAGTTTGTTTACCTTGTTGGCGTTGATCTATCTGGTCAGGGGGATAAAGCGGAACACGGATAATTTTATTCTTTTCTTAGGTATCTGGATAGGCGTGGTCCTGTTGGCTTTCCAATTCGCGCATTCCAAGTTGACCAGTTACATATTTCCGCTTTTCCCCGCCCTGGGTTTGCTTACGGCGGGCTTCATCTGCGATAAGGGGCTATCTGCTAAGAATTCCAGCCGTACATTTTACTCTCTCTCTTTGATCACGGCCATCGTTGTCCTGCTTTTTCCTATAGCTCTGGTCGCTACTCTGCCGAGTTACTTAATGTATGTGGGTTCAAAGGCCCCGATTTACGCTTTAGCAGCCGGATTATTTATCTTAGGCGTATTTTCCCTGGTTTTTGTCCTGCGCAAGAGATTTATGGGGTTTGTTTTTACTTTGATCTTCCTGCCTTTAGTCATGCTATTGGGCGCTGCTTCGGTAAGTAAGCATATTGAGCCGTATGCGTCTTCTAAACCGGCGGTTGAATACCTGATGAGAGAGCATCTGGTCAGCGGGCCGATTATCTGCTCAAAGTTTTTTGCCCGGGGAGTGAGGTTTTATACCGATAGGGAAGTCGCGGTGGTAGATATTCCCGGGACCCCGTTTTTCAGCCCGCATCCGGTGCCCTTCCTGGATTCCGACGTAAAGGTGAGGGAATTCTTGAGCAAACAGCCAGTTACCTACGGGATCATTAAGAAGGGCAATGTTGTGGATTTTAAGCGGCTTACGGCGGATTATTTCAAGTTTGAGATTTTAAAGCAGGTCGGCAATGAATATGTGGTCAGGGTTTCACCTTTACAATAGCATTATTGTTGTAGTAAAATAAAGCTGTTATGGAAAGCGATATCAAAGCGTTAAAAAAGCAATTATTAGCCCTGCTGGACAAAGAAGCCCTCAAGAGAGGAAATTTTACTCTCTCTAGCGGCAAGAAGAGCAATTATTATCTTGACGGCCGGATAATTACCCTGACTCCCGCAGGCGCGTATTTAGCCGCGAGCATCATCCTGGAAATGGTCAGAGACAGGAAGATAGACGCGCTGGGTGGGCCGACCCTGGGAGCTGACCCGCTTGCCGGGGCAATCGCCCTGCTTAGCCATATTAAAAAGATCCCTTTAAAAACATTTATTGTCAGGAAGTCGGCCAAAATGCACGGAGCCGGACGCCAGGTCGAAGGCCCGGCCCTGGCGAAGGCGAGCAAAGTTATTCTAATTGATGATGTGGCCACTACCGGCAAAGCCCTTATTGAAGCCAAGCTAGCCCTGGACAAGCTGGGTATCGTAGCCCGGGAGGCAATCGTTATCGTGGATAGGTGCGCCGGCGCCGGGGAAAATCTGGCTAAAGCCGGCCTGCGCCTGGAAGCCATATTCACCATAAAAGATTTCGGCCTTTAGGGATTTAGGAAGCTTGTGCAAAAAAATAAAATAATAGTCATCGGAGCAGGTCCCGCAGGAATGATGGCTGCGATAAGAGCCGCTAGCCTCGAACAGGAAGTACTCCTCATCGATAAAAATCCTATCTTAGGCAAAAAACTCCTTCTGAGCGGCAAGGGCCGCTGCAATTTAACCAACGCCGGCGACTTAGATACATTTTTAAAAAGATTTTCCCGTAACGGGGAATTCTTAAGGGACGCCTTCAAAAAATTTTTTAATCGCGAACTGATGGATTTTTTCCAGAGCCGGGGCCTGGCCCTTAGGGTAGAGAGGCAGCTGCGCGTATTCCCGGTTACGGATAGCGCAAGCAGCATTGTGCGTGTGCTGGAAAAGGAATTAACGCGGCAGAAGGTAGAGCTTTCCCTAAGGTCAGAAGTAAAGGATATCCTGGTAAAAGAGGGCCGGGTAAACGGCCTCTACCTGGCTAACGCGGAATTTATTCCCTGTGCTAAAATAATCCTGGCTACGGGAGGAGCCTCGTACAGTTTTACCGGCTCAACCGGCGAGGGCTTGAAGATGGCGCAAAATTCAGGCCATACGATCATTCCCTTGCGCCCGGGGCTGGTGCCTCTTGAAATAAAAGAAAAGTTCCCGGAAATCTTAGAAGGATTGGCGTTAAAGAATATCCGGATCAAAGCCTGCGCCGGAAAAAATGAGATTATTTCCGAAGTCGGAGCACTGCTCTTTACGGGCTTTGGTATTTCCGGCCCCCTGGTCCTTACCTTAAGCGCCAAAATCGTAGATTGGCTCAGGGAAAATAAAGAGGTTTATGTGGAGATAGATTTAAAGCCGGGGTTAAGCCGTGAACAGCTGGACGAGCGGTTTTTAAGGGAATTCAAGGCCAGCCCCAAAAAAGGAATTAAAAAGATCCTGAAAAATTTATTGCCCTTGAAATTGATCGATTTATTTATTCAGACAGCCGGGATAGATCCGTATAAAAAAGCGAATCAGCTCGCCCAGGACGAACGCCGGAAATTTGTTTTGCTGCTTAAATCCTGGCGTTTAGCTGTCAGCCGGGCCAGGCCTTTGGAAGAAGGCATGGTTACCCAGGGCGGAGTAACCCTGAAAGATATAAATCCGCGCACGATGGAGTCGCGCCGGGTTAAGGGGCTGTATTTTTGCGGAGAGATGATCGATGTGGATGCGGATACCGGCGGATTTAACCTTCAGGCGGCATTCTCTACCGGATACCTGGCCGGCGAGAGCGCAGCCACAGCAGGAACAGGGACGGTTCTCAACTCAAAGCAAAAGCGTCCCCATTAAGGGGACGCTTTGAGATTGGCTTGAGAACCGTCCCTAATAATATAAGGATGATATATTTAGCTTCAAAATCCAGAGCCCGCAGGAAATTATTAGAAGACGCCGGCTTGAAGTTTAAGGTTTTTCCCTCTAAAGCAAGGGAGAAAAAGAAGGCCAGGGGTATTTCCTATGCCAGGCTGGTAAAGATAAACGCGGAGAATAAAGCCAGGGATATCTCCTCGCGGGTAAAAAACGGGATTATCATTGCCGCGGATACCATCATGGTCCAGGGAGGAAGGATTTTCGGCAAGCCCAAAGATTTAAAAGCCGCCAAGCAGATGCTTAAGGCAATGTCCAATAGGCCGCAAGCTGTTTATACCGGGGTTGCCGTAATTAAAAAAGAAGAAGGCCAGGGTAGCGAAAAAATAATAGTGGATTATGAGAAAACTACGGTTTTTATGGATAAGCTTAGCGATAAAGAGATAGACGGATATTTTCAACAGGTAACTCCTTTGGATAAAGCCGGAAGTTTTGATATCCGGGGCCGGGGCGCGTTTTTTATCCGCCGCATTAACGGCTGTTTTTATAATGTCGTCGGATTGCCGCTAAGAAAACTCTATCTTATCTTGAAGAAGCTCGGCCTATACGGCATACTTACGGTTGTTTTCTTAGCCGGGTGTTCTACCGAGTATAATATCGTTACCGGAGAGCAGGAATCTTACTATTACTCTACGGATAAAGAAGTGCAGATGGGCCGGTCCATTGCCAGGGAAGTAGCCAAGGAATATAAATTAGGAGATGACCCTTTGATACAAAAGCGCGTGGAGGACATCGGCAAGAAGATAGCCGCAGTCTGCGACCGGAAAGAGATAGATTATCATTTTTTTGTTTTAGAAGATGACAGTGTGAACGCCGTCTCTTTACCCGGAGGTTATGTTTATATATTTAAAGGGTTAGTGGAGAAGGTAGCTAACGACGACGAACTGGCCGGCGTCATTGCCCACGAAGTCGGCCATATTGTTGCCCGGCACAGTATCAAAAAACTCCAGGCGCAGCAGGGTTATTCCATATTGCGGCTGCTGGTAGCAGTAGCTCCTTCTTCAGGCGGAGTCGGCGCAGCGGCGGATACTGCTTTTACCGAATTAATCCTCGGTTATTCCCGGGAGGATGAGCTGCTCGCTGACCAGCTAGGCGCACGCTACGCGAAATTAGCCGGATACGACCCGCACGCCATGGTTAAATTCCTGGAAAAACTCCAGGAGGTGGAGAAAAGAAGGCCGCTTCGGGAAAAGAACTATTATAAAACGCACCCCTATGTGCCCGACAGGATCAGAATCGTCAAGGAAGAATTGGGTGAAAGCATTGATTTTGATGATTATATTAATATTGAGCAAAATCCGCACAAATAGATGAATAATCCTTTCGGGGTCTTGGAATTTTTACAGTGGGACCATTCCTGGAATAAGCATAAGTATCCCGGTTCCGCGGAACTGGAGAAAATTATTCAGTTGATGCAAGAGGCGGGGGTCGGCTGGGTGAGGATGGATTTTCTCTGGCAGGATATCGAGCCCAGAAGGGGAGAGTTTAAATTCGAGCGCTACGACCAAATTGTAGATTTACTCCTCAAGTATAATCTAAAGGCCTTGGGCATTTTAAATTATAGCGTTGACTGGGCTGTTTCTGCTAAAGCCTGGAATTGCCTGCCCAAAGATAGGGCGTTATTTGTTAAATATGCCTTAGAGGTAATCGCCCGCTATAAAGACAAAATAAAATATTGGGAGGTCTGGAACGAACCGGATTCGGCCGTATATTGGCCGGCCCAGGACGGATTAAAAAGCTATTGCGCTTTGCTTAAAGAGGTTTATCCGGCTGCCAAAAAAACCGACCCCGATTGTAAAATCTTAAACGGAGGATTGGCTAACGGTTCAGGCAGTATTAAGGATCTTTATAATAACGGAGCTAAGGATTATTTTGATATCTTGAACCTGCATTTTTTTGAGTCGCCTCGGCATAAGGGCGGGATCAAGGCGCTACTCGCTTATCCGAAATTAGCCCGCGAGATAATGGTTGCTAACGGCGATGAGCATAAAAAAATCTGGATTACCGAGACGGGCTGTCCCGGGGTTAAGCCGGGGGTAAGGACGGATAACTGGTGGATCGGGGATAATCCCGACGAAAGAGAGCAGGCCGCCTGGGTAAAGGCAATTTATACCGGGTTGCTTAAAAATAAAGATGTGGAAAGGGTATTCTGGGCATTTTTCCGCGATTGCTCGGGGCACTGGAAGAACGGCGTGGATTATTTTGGCCTGGTGCGCTGGGATTATTCCCGCAAGAGCGCATTTAAATCCTATCAGGAGTGTTTTGAGGCATGGAAAAGATAAAGAGATTTATCCGCTACTGTGAAGAAAGTAATATAGGCTTTGGGCTATGGGTAGCCGTGGCCCTGGCCATAATCTTTATCCGGGATTCCCTGGAAAGCCTGGTGAGCACGCAGGCGTTCCCAACATTCACTCTTTTTCACCTTGTGCACGTCCCCGTATTCTTCCTGGCGGTGCTTATATCCATCATCGTCTTACTGCGCCTGGTTACTGGGGAAGATATCCTGAAAATCTCTAAAATAAGCCTGGTTTTCTTTGCGCTCATAATTTTTCCGGTTACCTGCGACCTTATGATAACCCTGACCACCGGCGCGAGCATCTCTTACGAATACGTCAGCGCTAATGTGCAAGAGGCCGTAGTTAATTTCTTTAACCCATTTTTTAATATCCCCGGGGTTCCTTACAGCCTGCGCGCAGAGATATTTATTATCTGCCTGTTGTCTTTTTTCTATGTATTCTTAAAAACAAATAAAATATTATTGTCGGTTTGGGCGGCCTTCCTGGT
>JBAZOC010000025.1:0-16241 GCA_041648915.1 Candidatus Omnitrophota bacterium | reverse complement strand
CCCTGGGCGCGGCAATGCTTGTATGGCATAAATACCTCGGTAACAGGCGCAGCGCCGATGAGAAAAGCGATAAGCAAAAGGCGTCTTTGTTAGGCCCCTCTTACAGCGACGCTGAAATAGAGGAATTTTTAAGGATGAGCGAGGCGCCGCACCATAAATTATCTTCTGAAGAGTTGCCTGATAAGGTTGCTGAGCTCGTTGCTTCAGGCAATGTCGTAGGTTGGTTTCAGGGTAGGCTTGAATTCGGGCCGCGCGCATTAGGTTCAAGGAGTATTATCGGAGATTCACGCAATCCCGAGATGCAATCCAGGATGAACCTGAAGATAAAATACCGGGAGTCGTTTAGGCCGTTTGCGCCTACGGTGTTAAGAGAAGAAGTAAATAATTGGTTCGAGTTTGATAAGGAGAGCCCCTATATGCTTTTGGCAGCGCCGGTAAAAGAGGATAAGCGGTTAAGGTGCGAAGATACGGAAGAGGGGTTTGCGATGCTTAAGCTCATGCGTTCCGTGATACCTGCGGTTACGCACGTGGATTATTCCGCGCGCCTTCAGACCGTCAAGAAAGAAGATAACCCTATTTATTACAATATGATAAATTCTTTCTACAAAAAGACGGGATGCCCTGTTATAATAAATACTTCATTCAATATAAGGGGGGAACCCTTGGTCTGCACACCCCAGGACGCCTTCAGGTGTTTTATGCGCACAGGTATTGACTATCTGGCAATAGGGAATTTTCTCCTGGATAAAAAGGAACAAAAGCAGCCCAAAGAGAGTGTTTCGTGGCAAAAGTCATTTGAACCGGATTGATGCAATCTATGAAGACCGATAGGAATACGCTTAAGAAATTCGGGGTTACAATGGGTGTGGCTCTGGCGGCAATTACCCTTTTGTTCTTTTTCAAGCACCATCGCATATGCATGTCTTTGGCGGTGATATCGCTAGGGGTTTTCCTGACCGGTTTTTTCTTCCCTCTTCCGCTGAAGCCGGTATATATATTCTGGATGAGGCTTGCTTTGGTTTTAAGCTGGGTTAATACCAGGATTATTCTGGTTCTGGTTTTTTACCTTGTATTTACCCCGCTGGGTTTACTAATGCGGATGTTCGGCAAGGACCTCCTGGAAAGGAAGATAGAGCGCTCCGGGGCTTCTTACTGGAAAAGAAAAGATGTTAAACCTCTTGAGAAATTTCTTTACGAAAAACAATTCTGAAATCCAGAAGAACGATAGTTATTCGAGATGATATTTATTCGTTATCAACCTTAGATAAAATTCGATTAATTCTGGGGTTTTTATTACTAATAAGGATATCTTCAGCTTACTGAATTGTTAGGTATGTATATAGCAAAATGAAGTTATCAGTTATCATTCCTGCTCATAATGAAGCGCAAAATATTGAAGGAACGGTTTTGTCTTTTAGCAACGAGTTAGAAAATAACAAGATAGAGTATGAAATATTGGTTGTTAACGACAACAGCACGGATAATACGGAAGAGGTTCTTAAAAGGCTCAAGCTTAAGGTCAAAGATTTAAATTATATTAACAGTATTTCGCCAAATGGCTATGGTTTTGCGGTTAGTGAGGGGTTAGGAAAATTTAATGGCGATTGCGTGTCTATCGTTATGGCAGACATGTCCGATAATCCTGCGGATCTGGTAAGATACTATAGAGAAATGCAGGAAGGCTATGATTGTGTTTTTGGATCTAGATTTATCGAAGGGAGCAGATTGATTGAATATCCTATCTATAAGCTTATTCTGAACAGATTAGGGAATATACTTATAATGTTCCTCTTCGTAATCAGATACAATGATGTAACAAACGCATTTAAATTATACAAAAAAGAAGTTATAGACGGAGTTAAGCCTTTGTTGAGTCGTTATTTTGATATGACTGTTGAAATCCCATTAAAGGCAATCATAAGAGGATATAACTATTGCGTCATTCCTAATTCCTGGAGAAATAGGAAAAAAGGGATTTCAAAATTTAAGATTAAGGAGCTGGGGGGCAGGTATCTTTTTGTTATACTTTATTGCCTCTTGGAGAAATGGTTGAGCAGGGGGAGTTATAAAAAAAATAAAAAATGATAATTCTAATTGCGGAAATTCTAATGGTAATAGCCAGCTCTTGGATACTAACGAAGAAATATTTTTGTATAGAGCGGTACAGCGATTCAATACTGGTATCTTCCTTGTTGTTTTTTGCTCAAATTATTTTGGTCACTACTTTTTTAGGAATTATTGGCAAGTTGTATCTAGTTAATGTATTTATTGCTCATTTTCTGATTCTGTCGGTAGTTTTGTTGTTTTTCTTGCGCAAGACAATTCCTTTCCCTACAAAGCCGGATTTGAAACCTTTCGCTGATAGCAAATTGTTGCTTTTTGCTGTTTCAATTTTTGTTTCTTTTGGTCTGGTGAGCGTGTATAAAAATTTAATTAACCCTCCCTTAGATGCTGATAGCCTAATATATCATCTTGTTTTTCCCACCTCTTGGATTAAAAGCGGTACTATAGATAATCCATTTTTTATATTCGCTTCCAAACCTACCCTCTATCCAGGATCGCCGATTGATGGCTTTCCTTCTTATTATCCTATAAATGGCGAGCTGTTCTTTGCGTGGCTGGTGTTGCCATTGAGAAATGCCTTTTTGGCCGACTTAGGGGAGGTTCCGTTTTATGTTGTTGGGATAATCGCTTTTTATTCTATATTAAGTAAATATAACGTAAACGGTAAGATAGCCCTTTTAAGCGGATTTTTATGGGCGCTGATTCCCAACGTCTTTAAACAGATAAAAGTTGCCAATAATTTAGATGTTATTTGCGCAACATTTTTTCTTCTGGTAATTTTTACTCTTTTGTTACTTAAGTCTAATTTTACTCTTAAAAATTCTGTTCTTTTTGGAAGTTCTGCCGGGATTTTTGTCGGAATCAAGTTTAACAATTTTGTTTATCTCTTGGCTTTATTTCCTTTCATATTCTATGTATTTTATCACCAGGTGAAAATAAGGAAAATCTCATTTGCTAAAATCCTGCAATTTTTAATAGTAGTTATTCTGGCGATGGGGATATTTGGCGGCTATATGTATGCAAAGAATTATTTGTTTACAGGGAATCCGATATTTCCTGTTGAATTTAAGCTCTTCGGTAAGACGATATTTAAGGGGTTAATTGATAAAAATTCACTTAAACTGCAGGTGTTCGGAAAAGACGCCCTAAATTTTTTTAGAATTTTTAGGGAAGGTTTAGGCATACAGTTTTTCACCTTGATTTTACCGTTTACTTTTCTTCCCCTATTCTTTTGCGGGCATTTAAAGAAAAGAGTGCCGTTTCCCGGAGGATATCAGTTGTTATTACTCACCCCATTGATGGCGCTTATTTTATTTAAGATTTTTATCGATGTGTATATAGTAAGATATTTTTTTCCATATTTGTGCTTAGGATTATTAACCTCTGTTTTATTTCTAACCAGCTTCAGGCATGGGGGCAAATATTTCTATGCTGTTTTCTTTACATCTATTCTCTACGCAATCTTCCAGCTGGCGCATAGGTATGAATTGATTGTGTCTTTTTTTCTTTTTGCGGCGTGCTTTGTGTTTCTCTTGCGTTATAAGACGCAACTGTTTGATTTTTATGAAAACAGAAACTTCATTAAATTCATCTTAACCGTTTTTATTATGGTTTGCACATTTTTGATTTATTCAAACAATAAGTATAATAATGAAGAGTATGATCGGTATATCTCTAGCCTTAGCAAAAACGAGAAGTGGCAGGTTGACTTGAGAAAAGGATGGAAGGCGCTTAATGAAGTAACCGGAAAAGGGGCAAGGGTTGCGTATACGGGACGGCAGGAGGCTTATCCTTTGTATGGCAGCGCCCTTAAAAATGACGTAAAGTATGTTTCTGTTAACGAGAAGGAGATAACCC
The DNA here is from genome assembly GCA_041648915.1 of Candidatus Omnitrophota bacterium. Lineage (GTDB taxonomy): Bacteria > Omnitrophota > Gorgyraeia > Gygaellales > Profunditerraquicolaceae > UBA6233. The sequence goes on along the minus strand of JBAZOC010000025.1, from coordinate 12,320 downwards.
CGTATAACAACCCTGATGGACGCTATCGGCAGACCAAAGATTTTTCAGCGTGGAGGAGAAACCTTAAGAAAAATAAGATTGAATATTTGTTCATAGCCAAACCGGTTTTTGAAAACAGGGAATCGCCTGATCCTGATAAATTTCCTATTGAGGATGAGTGGGCCAGCATGCATCCGGAAGACTTCCGGTTAGTATTTAATAACTCCTTGTCGCGCATATATAAAATTTTAATTTCTTATGATTAATGATAAGTTAAGTAGCAGCAATATAATTTCTGATTATAATAGAATTTATTCCGGCCCGGGAATACGAACAAACTCGGCTTATTATAAATGGTTGGTTAGTATCTTTAGTCCGAAGACAAATTCAAAGCTTTTGGATGTTTCTTGCGGGGAAGGTTTATTTCTTCGGGAGGTTTTGAAAAAGAACAATGCTGTCCAAACGTTTGGATTGGATATTTCAGATGTTGCAATATCAGTAGCTAAGATAAATTCTCCGGATTCGAGACTTTTAGTGGCTGATGGACAAAGGATACCATTCAAGGATAAGCAATTTGATTATGTGAGTTGCTTAGGGAGTATTGAGCATTATTTGGATCCCGAATTAGGGATTGGGGAGATAGTTAGAGTTGCAAAAGACGAAGCCAAATTTTGCATCATATTGCCTAATTCTGCGGGCATAGATTTATTCATTCATATTATGGAGAAAGGCGACAGGTTAATTGATGATTTTCAAATAATAGAAAAGACAGCTACGAAAATAGAGTGGATATCCCTACTTGAGAGAAATGGTGTGGCGGTAGAGGTCGTACATGGTTCTAATTTGTGGCCTGAATTATTCCAAGAGGGCACATTTAAAATAAAATCAATATCAAAATATTTGCGTAGGTTAATGATAAAGAAGCTTTGCCCGGTGAACCTGGCAAGGGAATTTGTATTTATCTGCAAGAAAAGGCGTAGAAAATGTTTTTAACTAAGAAAAGAAAGGCAAAATTGTTTAAATTTCTTAAATCCAGCCGGCTTCCTTATTTGCCTTTTAGTTTAGGTGTTGACCCGGGGAATATATGTAATCTTAAGTGTCCGTTGTGCCCCACCGGCTTGGGGGAGCCGGGCGTTAAAAGAAGTTTTATGGAATTTGGTTTATTTAAATTGATTTTTGACCAACTTAAAGACAGTTTGCTTGAAATAAATATCTTTAATTGGGGAGAACCCCTTTTAAATAAAGATTTGATAAGCATGATCAGGTATGTAAAAGAAAAGAATAGAACTATTCGAATTATAACTAGCACTAACCTTAATATAAGGAATAATAATTTATTAGAGGATTTATTGGGGTCGGGTATAGACGAGATTATAGTTTCTTGTGATGGGGTCAATTCAGGAACCTACAATAAATATAGGGTAGGGGGAGATTTTGATTTGGTTATGAAAAACCTGCATTTTTTAAGCAAAGTGAATAAGGAGAAAGGAGATAAAACCTTAATTAATTGGAATTTTATAGTATTCAAGCATAATGAGCACGAGATTGAGGCCGCCAGGAATATGGCAAAAGGCATAGGGGTAAGTTTTAGCACCGGGTTAATGAGAACCTCTCTTAAGGATGAAATCCTGAAACCGCATAAAGAGGGAATTTCCAAGGATAAAAGTTGGATACCTGATAATCCTATTTATAGCGCATATGATAAATCCAGTCTTTCAGTTAAAAAAGTCCTGAAGACCTGTAGGAAGCCCTGGCAGTCAATAGCTATTAATTCAAACGGTTTGGTTCTCCCGTGCTGTGCGGTTTATGAGGAGAAATATAGCTTTGGCGATGTAAAGAATGATCCAATAAAGAATATCTGGAATAATCATAAATTTATCCTGGCTAGAAAAGAGATCTTAGATAAAAAGTATCAAGCTTGCACAATTTGCGGAATATGTCGAGATAACGGTTTTATGCATATGTAGGTATATATGAGAAAACAACTTTTAGCAAGTTTAATGTGTATTAACCAGGATTGTAAAGGCAATTCATTTTCTTTGATGGAAGATGAGTCTAATTCGGTTGAGATAGTCAATGGAACGCTTAAATGTAACAAATGTGGGGTATCCTATAAGATTGAGAACGGAATCGTTAACTTTCTTTGTGATATGAACAAGGCCATATCCCGCGAGAGGGAGGCGATGGATGCAGATGACTATATTAAAGACAAGGGCGGGAATAAATACAAGATAAATGCCGAAAGCATCCGGAAATTCAGCGATGTATTCTTTGCTTTGCCCGAGGGGGATGGTTCGTATTTTTTTAAAAGAGGAGGAAGTTTCCAGACTATAGCGGAAGCCTCGGACAGATTTTATTCTACCCTGGATCAGTTGCGCCTGACGGGAAGGGAAAAAATATTGGAGATCGGGGCCTCTTTTTCATACGCCTCTTTTAAATTCGCCCAAAAAGGATGTAGCGTGGTAGCAACGGACATAAGCAATTATTTGAAGGTCTCGGGACTTTTCGTGGGAAAGGCATATTATGATCGTATGTTTTCGGATATGCATAATATTCCATTTATTGACAATACCTTTGATATGGTATTCGCCGCTGCTGTCTTGCACCACAGCAAGAATCTAAAGAAAGTTTTTAGCGAGATTTACCGTGTTTTAAAGCCGGGAGGAAGGCTGGTTCTGATTAATGAGACCTCTCGGGGAGTCTTGGAGAGAATACATCCTGTTTATAAAGAGATGGAGGAAAAGGGCTACGGCGATACCGCTTATACATTGATTGAATGGAGCAAGGCCGCCCGCGGCGGAGGATTCAAGAATGCCAGGGTAGAATTTTTATCCCTGGCCGCTGACTACGTCACTAGACGCAGGAACAGAGGGGCTAAGGTTGATTTCAAATTAAGGTTGGCATATTTTTTAAAGAAGCACCAAAAGCTTGAAAGATTCTTGTTATGGTTTACGATATTGCCGAGGATGCTGACTCGGCCGAAGAGCTGGCGGCTTATTTGCTATAAAGATGCAGAAGATTAAAACAGTAATATTGTGCGGGGGCAAGGGGACGAGAATGGGCGGCGATGAGTTGCCCAAGGTCCTCTTCCCGATAGGCGGTAAGCCCATCCTCTGGCACATAATGAGTATTTATTCGCATTATGGCTTCGATGATTTTATATTGTGCCTGGGGTATAAGGGGGAGAAGATAAAAGAGTATTTCTCGAATCTGAATAAGTGGAAGACAGTATTCGCAGAAACCGGGGAAGACACCAATACCGGAGGCAGAATCAAAAGAATCAAAGAGTTCATCAAGGAAGATTATTTTCTCGCTACTTACGGCGATGGTGTCGCGGATATTAACCTTAAGAAACTCGTTAAATTCCACCTGAAGCATAATAAGAGCGCCACCATTACCGTAACCAGGCCGTTTTCGCAATTCGGCATCGTAGGGGTTGACCCGCACAACCAGGCGGTTACGCATTTTGAAGAGAAACCAATTCTCGACCACTGGATAAACGGAGGTTTTTTCGTATTTAACAGAAATATTTTCCGCTATCTTAAGGATGATGATATACTGGAAAAAGACAGCTTTAGGCGCATCTTAAAAGACAGGCAGCTTGATGCCTTTAAGCACCCTGGCTTCTGGAGGTGCATGGATACTTATAAGGATAATCTTGAATTGAATAATCTTTGGAAAAGTGGCAAGGCGGCTTGGAAGATATGGAGCCCGCAGCCATAAGGTATTGAACGGCGGTGTCGTTAGGGCTAAGGAGAAATGATGAATATCTGCAAGAATAAAGTAATTTTTGTTACGGGGGCAAACGGATTCTTGGGTTCGCATCTGGTAAAAAGATCTCTGGCACATCAATCCAAGGTGATTGCGCTTATAAAAGAAGATATTCCCCTTTCATTATTTGAGCTTGAGGGTATGGTGAAAAAGGTTAAGGTTTACCATGGCGACCTGTCTAACGATAAGCTCATAAACAGTATATTTAAAAATAATAAGATTGATGTTTGTTTTCATATCGCGGCGCAGGCAATCGTAGGGATAGCCAATAAATCTCCGCTTGGCACATTCAGGGCCAATATTGAAGGGACGTGGAATATCCTTGAGGCAGCCAGGGTTTTCGGGGTTGCAGCCATGGTCGTAGCGTCAAGCGATAAAGCCTACGGAGAACATAAAGTCCTTCCTTACAGGGAAGATGCCCCTTTGATTGCCCTTCATCCCTATGATGCATCCAAGTCCTGCGCGGATATCCTAAGCAGGACTTACGCCCATACCTATAAGCTGCCGGTAGCGGTTACCCGGTGCGCCAACATATACGGCCCCGGCGACCTGAATTTTTCCAGGATTATTCCGGATACCTGTCGTGCGGCTATCCGTGGCGATGACCCAATCATAAGAAGCGACGGCACCCCCCTAAGAGATTATACCTTTGTAGAGGATATCGTTGACGCTTATTTTATTCTGGCCGCCAGTTTATTAAAGAAGGAAATTAACTTTGGAGAAGCCTTCAATTTTGGCACCGGCAGGCCGATAAGCGTGATTAAGCTCGTGAAGATGATCATTGAGATTTCAGGCAAGAGGGAGTTGGCCCCTAAGATTTTAAGCAGAGCAAAGATAAAAGGCGAGATTGACAGGCAATATCTTTCCAGCGCTAAGGCAAGGAGGGTCTTAGGTTGGAAGCCGAAGCATTCGTTTAAAAAAGGGTTAGAGATAACTTATAAATGGTACGAATGCCACCCTTCAATTATTATTTAACAATATGCCATTGCTATCGGTAATTGTCCCGGTTTATAACGAAGAGAAGACAATAAGGCAGATAATCGAGAAGGTCCGTTCGGTCAATATAGACAAGGAGATTATCATCGTTGACAATAGTTCTACCGACGGCACGCATAGAATATTAAGGGAATTCCGTTACGATAGCCTGAAGATTATCTACCACAGCACTAACCGCGGCAAGGGAGCTTCTTTTATGACCGGCTTAAGCAATGCCAGCGGTGAATATGTCATTACCCAGGACGCAGATCTTGAGTATGATCCCAATGATTACGCGGCTTTACTCGATGCAATTAAAAACGGGGAAGCGGATTTGGTTTTAGGGGCCCGTTTTTTTAAGGGTTATCACGGGCTATTGATGCATAGGGCAGGGAACAGGTTTCTGACGTTTGCCTTGAATTTTCTCTTTGGCGCAGGCCTCAACGATTATGCAACCTGCTATAAGCTGGCGCGCAGGGAAACATTTAATTCCCTGGGGCTTAAGGCAACGAGTTTTGACATTGATGTTGAGGTTATCTGCAAGGCCTTAAGGAGGGGGCTCAAGATCAAGGAGGTCCATGCTTCTTACCGTCCACGCTCTTATAGAGAAGGCAAGAAAATCAGATTTGGCGATGCTTTTCAGGCAATCTTTGCGATGCTCAAATACAGATTAGGAGGCTAAAAAGGTGAAGATAGCCCGGATTTTAGACCCCGTGATTTATTGGGCGATTGTGATTATGCCGTTTTCGGTAGCTATCGCTCCCGCGCTTGCCAATGCCTTTATAGGAATCTTCAGCGTTTTATTCATAATCAAGAGATTAACCGTCCGACAACCGTTTTCCACCGACCGGAATGCTTTGCTTTTCTTCGGGCTCTTCCTGCTTGCTTCGCTGATTTCAATGATTAATTCCGTCAGTTACAATGCGAGCCTGCACGGTATCACGAAACTCCTCAAATACCTGCTGGTATTCTTGGTATGCAGCGAAGAAATCAGGGGTAAAAAACATCTGCAGAGGATATTTATCTCTATCTGTGCCGGCGTGTCCTTGGGATCCATAGATGCCTTATGGCAGATGGCATTCGGATATGATTTTATAAGGCATAATGTAATGCAGTCGGCGATAGGCCTTCCCAGGCCCACCGCCGCTTTTCCTAATCCGAATGTCTTCGGGATTTACCTGACGGCGCTCGTGCCGTTTATATTAGGGCTTACATTTTTTTATTTCAGAGGCAGGAACAGGTTGCTGGCGGCTTTAGCAGGTGGCCTGGGCCTGGTTGGCATCTGTCTGACCTTATCCAGAGGAGCAGGGCTGGCGGTTTACCTGGCGATATTGTACTTGTGTTTTGCAAAAAGGAAGGTCCTGGCTGCGTCGGTCCTGATAGGGGTTCTCGTAATTTCTCCCTTTTTGATGCCTAGAAATATAAAGCAGTGGGCAAAAGACGTTAATTATAACCCCTTAGTATTCATGCTTAACCAGGATAGAATCAGCATTTATAACAATACCCTGAACATGATTAAGCACCATCCTTTTATCGGAGTGGGCGTAAACACATTTTCCAGAAACTACGGAAAATATAAGACCGTAGAAGCCGAGAAATATGCGCATACGCCGGATACGATATATGCGCATAATATATACCTGCAGATGGCGGGTGAAATAGGCCTGTTGGGCCTGTTTGCATTTTTGTTATTTTTGTTACGGGTTTTCAGGCAGGTCCTTAAGGCCGGCCGAATGCTAAAGGATGGATATTTGAATGTGGCGGCTTTATCTTTGTCCGCCTGCCTGCTTGCTTTTTTAATCAACGGCCTGACAGAGACCAGCCTTTATTATTCAAGAGTGGCGATGGTATTTTGGTACCTGGTAGGAGTTTCCTTGGCGTTGCCGAAGTTGAAGGATAGCGCTATCGGCGCTTAAGACAAAGCAAAAATAAGGGGGAGCGTAGAATGTCCATACTGAGGGAATTCTGGGATTTTATGAGAGTGCGCAAAAAATGGTGGCTGACCCCTATCATAGCAGTGCTGCTTTTATTGGGGCTTCTGATATTCTTTACCCAGTCCTCAGCAGTAGCGCCTTTTATCTATACTTTGTTTTGATGGCTGTGGCCAGTTTTGTCTCAGTCATAATCCCGACGTATAATGAGGCAGAGAATGTCGCCGCTACCGTTGACCGTACAGTGGCGAGCCTCCTTCCGTTAGAGGTAGGATATGAGATCCTGATTGTTGATGATGCCTCGCCCGACCGCACAGCCGCAGCGGCTGCGCTTGCGTTGAGAGGCCGCGGAAGGGTTATCCAGAGACGCGCTCCTAAAAGGAGTCTTTCCCTTTCAGTCTTAGACGGCATAAGGGAATCCAGAGGAGACGTTATCGTTGTAATGGATGGCGATGGGAATCATCCTCCGGAGCTTATCCCGATGTTGTTTAATAAGATAAGAGAAGGGCATGACTTGGCAATAGCAAGCCGCTATGTAAAAGGCGGCAGCAGCCGGGAGCGCCTTACCAGAAGGATCATTTCGCGTTTTGCTTGCTGCATGGGTAGGGTTGTCACGGGAATAAGAGATAACACCTCGGGATTCTTCTGCGTTAGAAAAAGCAGGCTGGACATGGCCCGCCTGGCGCCCGTCGGATTTAAAATCGGGCTGGAGATATTTGTTAAATCTGGAATTGACTCTGTCTGCGAGGTCCCGTTTACTTTTATGAGCAGGGCCAAAGGCAGGAGCAAATTCGGGTTAAGAGAAACCGCATTATATTTTTGCCATATCGGTAAATTGCTGTTCTATAAGATTAAGAGCGGTCTCTTGACGAGCCTGCCGGACGTTATAGTTAAATCCCGCAGGTAAGCGTATAACCTATCTATGGCTATAAAAAATATCTTAGCGGCAAGGAATGACCGTTTCGGAGAATTTCTTCTGAATATTCCCGCCTTCCGCGCCCTGAAGGAATCTTACCCCGGCTCAAGGTTATCCCTGGCGGTGAATCCTTACGTGCGCGAGCTTGCCGAGGCCGTAGATTGCATAGATGAGGTGTTGATATGGGGGAACCACAAGCACCGCTTTCGGGATATCCTGGAATTCAGCCGGCGCCTTAAGGCCGCGCGTTTCGACCTCTGCGTGATATTTAATCCTTCCAAGGAATTCAACCTGATTTCTTTTCTGGCAGGCGTGCCCAGCAGAATCGGATACGACCGTAAATGGGCGGTATTGCTGACGCAGAAGATACCAGATAGAAAATATTTAGGCCTAAGGCATGAGGTTGAGTATAATCTGGAATTAGCCGCATCGGCAGGCGCAAGCACGAATAACCGCAGCATATCCTTAAACATAAGCGGCGATGCTTTGAGCGTCTTTGCGCAAGCAGGAGATTTAAGAGGTGGCTCTACTTTGATAGCAATCCACCCCTGGACAAGCGATGTGTTAAAGCAATGGCCGCTGGAAAATTTCCGTTCCCTGGCAGCAAGGTTGTCTCTTTTGCCGAATGTCAGGATAGTGGCAATAGGCGGGAAGGAAGAGTTGGCTAAAAGCGCCGGGATTTTCAATAATGAAGCCGGCGGATTCATAAATCTTACCGGCAAGACAAGCCTGAAGGAGCTGGCGTCCGTCTTAAAGAGGTGCAGCCTGTTGATTTCCGGGGATAGCGGCCCGGTGCATCTGGCTGCTGCGGTCGGCACCCCGGCATTAGCAATCTTTGGCACGGGGATTGTTGCTAAAGGGGCGCGCAGGTGGGGGCCGTGGGGAGCAGGGCACGCCGTAGTGGAAAAGCCCAGCCTCCGCGAAATAGGAGTGGAGGAAGTCTACAGCAAAGCAGAGGAGATGCTTAAGAAATGAAATATGCGATAATCCTTGCAGGAGGCAGCGGAAGCCGCTTCTGGCCTTTAAGCAGGCGGGCCAGGCCGAAACAGTTCCTGAAGGTCTGCTCTAAGAAGCCCCTGATTGCGGAGGCGCTAAAGCGCGCAGTTTCCCTTCTCGGGGGAGGCAATATTTATCTGGCTGCCAATGCCTTGCAGGAGAAGGGCGGCAGAGGGTATTTCCGCGGTCTCGGCGTCAGGGAAGAAAATATATTCCTTGAGCCGCACGCTAAAAACACCTTTGCCCCTATCGCCTTTTTGACAAGTAAAATTTATTCACGTGATAAAGATGCGGTTATAGCGGTTTTACCCTGCGACCATTTTATTAAAGGCGCCGCTCTTTTTAAGAAGGCAGTATCAACGGCTTTTTCTGCTGCCGGGCGAGGCTATATTGTCACGATGGGCATCAGGCCGTTTCGCCCGGAAACCGGATACGGCTATATCAAGAGGGGCCGGAGGCTAAGGGGTATTCTAGGGGGGAGTTGTTTTAAGGTGGAGAGTTTTATTGAAAAGCCGCCCCTTGAAACAGCCAGGAAGATTTACAGGGACAAGAGATACTACTGGAACAGCGGGATGTTTATTTTTAAGGCCGAGGTTATGTTGAGGGAAATTAAGAGGCTTGCGCCGGCGGCACACAGGCTGATAGACAGGATTAACAACGGCGAAGCCTTAAGTAAGATATGGCCAAGGTTTGCTTCCATTTCGTTAGATTACGCCATAATGGAGAAGACCTCGCGGGCAGCGGTCCTGCCATCCGGTTACAAATGGACGGATTTAGGCAGTTGGTCGGCTATGCAGGAGGTTATGCCAGCCGACCGCAAGGGAAACACCCTGCGCGGCAATTGTTTTGATATCGGAAGCAGCAATGTTTTAGTCTTGGGCGGAAAGCGGCTGATTGCCACGCTTGGGCTCAAGGATATCGTCGTGGTTGACAGCGACGACGCGCTGCTGGTCTGCCATAAGGATAAAGCCCAGGAGGTCAGGGAGCTCACCCGGCTCCTTAAATACAGGAAATTAGACAAATACCTTTGAAAAGAATCCTTTTCATAAATCCATTCGGTATCGGAGACGTCCTTTTTACCACGGCGTTAATCAGGCAGATAAAGCTTTCATGCCCGGATTCCTTCCTTTCATACTGGTGCAATGAGCGCGTGGGTCCGCTGTTGGAAGGGCAGCCCCTCATCAATACGGTATTTGCTTTTTCTCGCGGTGACGCCAAAAGGATAGCCAAACGTTCCAGATTAGAGAGTATCCGTCGCTCCTGGGGGGTATGGTCGGCTCTTAGGAAATCCCGCTTTGAGATAACGTTGGATTTTTCGCTGGATCATCGCTATGGCTTGATTGCGAAGGCAGCCGGCATCAAGAGGCGCATCGGTTTTAATTATAAAGGACGCGGGAGGTTTCTTACCGACAAAATTGACATAGCAGGTTACGCTGATAAGCATGTAATTGAATATTATTTGGATTTATTGGGGTTTCTGGGTATAATACCTCAAAGTGCCGCTATGGAGCTTTTTGTTTCTCCAGGGGAGAAATTGAGGGCCCGCGAGGCGCTTTTTGCGGTAAACGTGAAAAAAAGCGATTCAATTGTTGCTTTAGCAATAGGCGGAGGCGCAAGCTGGGGCAGGGACGCTTTGCGCAAGCATTGGCCGGAAGAAAATTTTGCCAGGCTGGCGCAGAGGATAACCCGGGAACTGGGGGCAAAGGTCCTGTTGTTGGGAGATGGAAGCGAAAAGGAGATTGCCGCCAGGGTCAAAATAATTGCCGGCAGCAGCGTAATAGACCTTACAGGCAGCACGGACTTAAAGGCATTGGCAGCTGTCATCGCAAATTCAGATTTGTTGATTGCTAATGACGGCGGGCCGATGCACATGGCAGTGGCGCTCGGCATAAAGACGGTTTCATTCTTTGGGCCTGTTGATCCCCTTGCTTACGGCCCTTACCCGGCAGACAATAAGCGCCATATTGTTTTAAGAAAGCCCCCGGGATGCAGCCCTTGCTATAATAATTTTAGGCTTGCTGTTTGCTCCAGGGATAACCGGTGCCTTAAGGACATAAGCGTCCAGGAGGCATTTGATGCGGCGGGAAGGTTATTGGAAAAGGTTAACGCTGATGCGTAAGATTCCGGCATTGGACATCGCAAAACAGATTGCCCCTATCCGCAGGGAGATAGACTCTGCCATAAAAAGGGTAATTGAAAAGAGCGATTTTATCCTGGGCAGTGAAGTTGAGGCGTTCGAGAAGGCCGTAGAAAAATATTGCCGGGTGCGGTTTGCTATGGGCGTTTCCAACGGCACCGATGCCATAAGGCTGGCCTTGCTTGCATTAGGCGTTAAGCCAGGCGAGGGGGTAATCTGCCCGGCATTTACATATTTTGCTACTGCCGGAGCAATTTCTGCCATAGGCGCAGTGCCGGTGTTTGCCGATATTGACCCCAGGACATATTGCCTGACCGCTGCCGAGGCAGAGAGGGTTTTTAAGAAAAACCGGCGCATCAGGATTAAAGCGGTTATCCCGGTGCATCTTTACGGGCAGTGCGCGGATATGGACGGTATCATCAAGGTGGCCAGGAAGCTTAGGCTTGTAGTCATAGAGGATGCTGCCCAGGCGTTCGGGGCAGAATATAAAGGCAGTAAGGCCGGCACCCTCGGGGATTGCGGCACGATAAGCTTTTACCCCGGGAAGAACCTCGGCGCTTTTGGCGACGCCGGTATGGTTATAACCAATAAGAAACAAATTGCCGAGAAGATACTTATATTGAGGAACCAGGGAAACAAAGACAGGTATTATCACGTGATGCTTGGAAGCAATAACAGGATGGATGGCATCCAGGCAGCGGTATTAAGGTGCAAGCTTAAATGCCTTGATTCCTGGAATTCTAAGAGGAACAGGATAGCCCTCTATTATAATCGTTCCTTCGAGGGGACGGATATCATTACGCCCTTCGTTGCTGTTTACAACAAGCATATTTATCACCAGTATGTCTTGCGGATGGAAGGTTCAAACAAAAGACTATTGGCATATTTGCGCCGCAAGAGGATTGATTCGCGTGTTTTTTACCCTGTGCCGCTACATTTGCAGAAGTGCTTCGGGTATTTAGGCTACCGTAGGGGCGACTTCCCGGAAGCGGAGCGGGCAGCGCGTCAAATCCTGGCTTTGCCTATTTATCCGGAACTTACCGCAGAAGAAAAAAACTATATAGTCCAATCCGTAAAGGAGATTATTAAATAGGGGCAGCGACTTATTATTTTGGATTAAAATGGCCGCTGCCCCTATTAAAAGGAGCATATTTATGGAAAAGATTAATTTGACGGTAGTGACGTTGACTAAAAATAGCGAAGCGATTATCGATGATTGCCTTAAAAGCGTTTATGGCTGGGCGGGGGAAATCGTAGTTGTTGACGACGCCAGCACGGATAAGACGCTCGAGATCGTTAAAAAATATACGGATAGGGTTTATGTCAAGAAGTGGGAAAGGGAAGGCGCGCACAGGAATTACGCGTATTCCTTAGCCAAGTTTGATTATATCTTGAGCCTTGATTCTGACGAGCGCGTTACTCCTGAATTGCGCGATGAGATTATCGGAATATTCCGGGAAGGCCCGAAGTTCGCCGGGTATAACATAGCGCACAGGAATTTTATCGGCGACTACTGGATCAGGCATGGCGGCTGGTATCCTAACGCCAAGCTTAAAATGTACGCCAAAAGTAAATTCCATTATGAGCAAGAGGCGGAATACCATCCGCGGGCATT
>JBAZOC010000024.1:0-17257 GCA_041648915.1 Candidatus Omnitrophota bacterium | reverse complement strand
CATCAACGAGAAATCCGCCTTTTACTTTCTTTACCGGCCGGCCCTCAACCAATGTCCCTTCATGGGAGAACTTGACGATCTTATCCCATCCCTGGATGCTGATAGCCTTTTCGCGCGATAAAACGATATTGCCGGCATCATTCTCTATGGACTCAAGATAAAACTCCAGTTCTTTGCCTACCTCCAAGTCCTGCTGGCTGAATTCGGTTATCGGCACCAGGCCTTCGGACTTAAAGCCCACATCTATCAGGACCTCTTTTGTTTTTATAGCGACGATCTTTCCCGTCACCACATGGCCTTCCTTGATGATCTTAATACTTTCATTGTAAAGCTGTTCCAGCTCTGAATGTGTATCTGATTTTATTTCTGACATTTTGAAATTCTCCTTTACGTTTTATTTTTTAGGTTTTCGTACTGCCTATTTTTATTGTTCCGCTAAATTTTTAATGTTAGCCATTATCGCCTCGGAAATTTCGCGATAAGGCTTCCCCCTTTCTATGTGAATTTCTTTACCGAACTTGACCCTAATCTTTGCCAGGCGTATAAATTTAGCCCCTCTGGCCAGGGCGTCTTCTGTTCCGGATACAAAAGCCGGGATGACCGGAACATTCAACTTATCCGCCAGGAACCCGGCTCCGGCTTGAGGATTAATAAATGCATTTTCTTGCGTGCGCCGCGTGCCTTCGGGAAATAAAGCCAGCCCCTTGCCGGAAGCGGCATTATGCATCGCGGTCTTGATGGCTGAAAAGTCCGGAGCGCCGCGTTTTACGGGTATAGCGCCGACTGCCTTAAGCCACCCGGACAAAAAAGGATAGCCAAACAGGGTATTCTTAGCCATAAAACTGACCTTGCGCGGGCAAGCTGTGCCCACGGCAATAGGGTCTAAATAACTAAGATGGTTACTCACTAAGATAAATCCTCCTTTTGCGGGGATAAATTCTCTTCCCTGGAATTCAATACGAAATAATAATTTGGATAATACCAGTAATATCCATCTGCTGAATCTATAGGCCATCTTTCAAAATTAACTTTTTACCGAGGTTAAGAAGTTTATTGGCCTGTGCCAGGCTCTGCCGGCTTTCAGCGTAAATACGCATAATCGGTTCGGTCCCCGAGCCGCGGAACATCAACCAGCTTTGGTCTGCACAGATCAATTTTATTCCGTCGGATGCGTTAACCCGGACGACTTTCTTGCCGAGTAACTCTCCCGGTAAATTTTCTTTTTTCGGCTCAACGCGCCTCTTTAAATGTAAATCCATGCGCACATAATGATATTTCCCGAACTGCTTCTCGGTTTCGTTCAATATCTTCAGGATATTTTTATTCCGGTAGGCCATCATCTCAATGAGCAGCAAACCGGCCATACTCCCGTCGCGTTCGGGGATATACCCCTTAACACCCATACCGCCGGCCTCTTCTCCTCCGGCAACGATATCTTCGGTTTCCATCAGGTTAGAGATATATTTAAAACCTACCGGTGTTTCGTAGAGCTTGATCTTTAAAAAATCAGCGATATTGTCCATCATCACCGTCCCGCAGACAGTCTTGACCAGGCCGCCGGACCAGCGCCTGTCCTGGTTTAAATGCAAGGCCAAAAGCCCTAATATTTTCTGGGGATGGATAAAGACCCCTCCGGGAGCAACCGCGGCAATCCTGTCCGCGTCTCCGTCTAAGGCAATGCCTAAATCAAATTTCTCTTTCTTTACCCGCTGCTTTAATTCCGCCAGGTTTTCCTCAACCGGTTCCGGCCTGCTGCCGCCGAAAGAAGGGTTTATAGTATTACGCATGAATTCCAATTTTATGCCCGTCCCCTCCAGGATGCGGGCAATAAAGCTATCTCCCGAGCCGTACATCGCGTCCACCAAAACCTTGAACTTCTTATTTTTTATTTTTTTTAGCTCTATGTAATTCCGGATGAACTTAACATAATCCCTGGTCAGGTCTTTCTTTTCAAAAAGCACTCCCTGGGCGCTAGATTCTACCGGCGTGTTTTTGTGCAAAAGATTCTCGATTTCCCGGGTTACTTCTACCGGCGCAGCGCCTCCGGAAGGCATCTTGATTTTAAAACCGTTATACTCGGCCGGGTTGTGCGAAGCGGTAATCATAATCCCTAAATCCATTTTTAGGTCCCGGGTAGCCAGGCTTAAAGCCGGCGTCGGCACAGGCCTATCCGAGAGCACGACTTTAATGGCATTATTGCTTAAAACTTCGGCTACCACTGCGGCGAACTTATCCGACATAAAACGCGTGTCAAAACCGACAACAACTTTTTTATTCCTGCCCAGGTAATCCGCGACTGCCTGGGAGAGTATTTTCAGGTTTTTAAAATTGTAGCTGTCTCCTATAACCGCTCTCCACCCGTCTGTCCCGAATTTAATTTCGCTATTTTGCTGCATTTCTAATCCTTTCTATGGCTTTCTTTGGGTCTTTAGCGCCGAAGATGTAGGAACCCGCGGCTAAGATATTCGCTCCCGCATTGATAACGCTGCGGGCAGTCAAATTATTTATTCCTCCGTCCACGGCAATATCGCCTTGATAAAGGGCGCGCAATCCTTTAATCTTACCGATTGCCGATGGGATAAAACTCTGTCCGCCAAAACCCGGCTTGACCGACATAACCAGGACAAAGTCAGCGTACTTTAATGCCGGTTTAATCCTGGCTATTGGCGTAGCTGGGTTAAGCGATATGCCGAATTTTATACCCCGGGCTTTAAGTTTAGCGCTCAGGGCTTTGAGCTTAGGCCCTGAAATTGTTTCTATATGCACGGTAAGCATATCGCTGCCGGCATGCACGAATGCATCCACATACTTTTGCGGGCACTTAATCATCAGATGCACATCCAGCGGGAGTTTTGTGCACTTACGCATATATTTTACCGCTGCCGGGCCGATAGTGATATTCGGGACAAAATGGCCGTCCATAACGTCAATATGCAGCAGGTCTGCGCCGGCCTTTTCAACTTTTTTTATCTCTTCGGCCAAACAGCTAAAATCCGCGGATAATAATGAAGGGGCAACTTTTATCTTCATTTGTACAGCCCTTTTTTATTAATATAATTAAAAACTGCCTCCGGGACCAAATAACGAAAGGACTTATTTTCCTGGATACACCGGCGCACTTCAAACCCCGAAATATCTACCGCTCTTATACCCAGCGTTTTAATGTAGGCCGGAATTTTTTCCAAGGGGTACCCCGGCCGCGTTGCCGCGATAAACTTAACCATTTTATTAATTTCGCTCAAGTCCTTCCATTCATCCAGGTATTTAAGCAGGTCTGAACCGATAATAAAATAGACCTCATCGCAAGGATACTTTTGTTTAAATTCCCTGATCGTATCTATGGTGTAAGAGCGGCCCTGCCGCTTTATTTCTGCGTCCGATACGCCAAAATGCTTATTGCCTTTGATGGCAAGCTTGAGCATTTTAAGCCGGATACTCCCGGCGGCAATATCGCTATTATCTTTATGCGGGGGTTGGTTAGCCGGCACAAAGATCATTTTTTCTAAACCTAACTTCTCGCGTGCTTCTTCAGCCAGGATCAGGTGGCCGATATGCACGGGGTTAAATGTCCCGCCTAAGATACCGATTTTCATTCTCTCACCTGGCCGCTGCCCCAAATTGCATATTTATAACTGGTCAGTTCCTCTAGGGCCATTGGGCCGCGGGCATGCAGTTTATCCGTGGAAATGCCTATCTCGGCTCCCAGGCCGAATTGATGCCCATCGGTAAAACGCGTAGAGGCATTTACATAGACGCAGGCGGAATCAACCTTTTTTAAAAAATCCCTGGCGCTATTGTCATCGTCGGTAATAATGCTGTCGGAGTGATGCGAGCCGTAGGCGTTGATATGCCTAATGGCCTCATCCAGGCTAGCTACGACTTTGACTGCCAGGATTAAATCCGAATATTCCGTGCGGTAGTCCGCATCCCGGGCTTTCTTTATCCCCTCTTTACCAATCTTCTGAGTAAGAGGGCAGCCCCGGATCTCTACGCCTGCTGCTTTAAATTTTTTGAGCATCCCGGGCAAAAAGCGGGCCGCCACATCCCGGTGGACAAGCATACTCTCCATCGCATTGCATACTCCCGGGCGCTGCACTTTGGCGTTAAAACAAATCTTCTCCGCCATGTTTAAATCCGCATAATCGTCAACATAAACATGACAGATGCCTTTATAGTGCTTGATCACGGGGATACGCGATAAGGCGGTTACTTTCTTAATCAAGGCTTCTCCGCCGCGGGGAATAACCAGGTCAATATAATCATTTAATTTAAGCAAGATATTGATGGCCTGCCTGTCTTTGGTGGCAATAATATTTATCGTGCCTGGCGGAAGGTTATTTTTTTTGATTACCGCAGCTAAGGCCTCAAAAATAGCCAAATTGGAATTCAGGGATTCACTCCCGCCTCTTAAGATTACGCTGTTGCCGGATTTAAAAGCCAGGCCAATACAATCCGCGGTAACATTCGGACGGGATTCGTAGATAATCGCGATCACGCCTAGGGGAACGCGTACCTTGTGTATCTGCAAACCCGAAGGGACCTCCCAGGATTTGATCTCTACGCCTACAGGGTCAGTAAGCCTGGCTACACCCAAAAGGCCGTTCACCATCTCCTCTATTCTTTTTTCATTAAGCGTCAGCCGGTCAATAAAGGCTGCGGATAAGCGGCTGGCTCTGGCTAAAGCAATATCTTTCCGATTCGCTTTTAATATCCGCTCTTTACTCTCGCGCAGTTTTTCCGCCATCTCTTCCAGCACCCTGTTTTTCTCGGACGTCTCAAGGTTTGCGCTAAAGCTAGAGGCGGTTTTGGCGTTTTTAGCAATCTCTCTTAGTTCTTTCTTAAGATCCATCTATCCTTCGTAAAGTATAACAATATGGTCGCGGTGGATTATTTCTCTGTTAAAACGTTTTCCCTGCACTTTTTCCAGTTCTTTTACGGCTAAGCCGGCTTTGCCGCGGGCAAACTCCACCTCGCGGTTATCGCAGATGCTCACGATATCGCCGCCAGAAAAATGGCCTGAACAGGAAACTATCCCTACTGAAAGCAGGCTCTTTTTATCTAATAATGCTTTTTTTGCTCCGGCATCCACCAGAATCTTACCTTTGGGCTTAGTGCCAAAGGCCATCCAGCGGCTTTTAGCATCCAACGCTTCGCCTTTAGCTAAAAATAAGGTGCCGTTTGAAGTAATATCAGCCGCCAGCGATTTAATGATATCTTTCTTCTGCCCATTAGCGATTACGCAGGGAATTCCGGAATTCACCGCAATACCGGCTGCTGCAATCTTGGTAATCATCCCGCCTACGCAAGTTTTTCTTTGCGACGGGCAAGCCAGGTCCTTTATTTCGCTGGAAATCTTATCCACCAGTTTAATCAATCTCTTGTCTTTATCCAAAAGCCCGTCAATATCCGAAAGCATAACTAAGAGATCGGCGTTGACTAATAGCGCCGCCAGGCTGGAAAGCCGGTCATTATCCCCGAATTTTATCTCGTCGGTTGAAACGGTATCGTTCTCATTGATTATCGGGATACTTTTTAACTTCAATAAGGTATGTAAAGTATTTTTAGCGTTTAAATAACGCTTACGGTTGGAAAAATCTTCCCAGGTTAAAAGCAGCTGCGCGCAGTTGAGCCCGTATGCCTTAAAAATTTTTCTATAGGCATCCATTAACTCGTGCTGGCCTACAGCCGCGGCTGCCTGCAGGAAGCTGAGTTTTTTCGGGCGCTCCTCTAATTTTAAAACAGACATCCCCAGGGCAATCGCGCCGGAAGAAACAATGATCACCTCCCGCCCTTCCTCGATAAGCGCGGCGATCTGGCTGGCGATACCGCTAAGTATGCTTACCTCAAGCTTAGCCTTGCCTGAGTAAAACAGGCTTGAGCCGATTTTGACCACGATCCTCTTATAATTTTTGTGCGACTGCATCCAGTAATTCCTCCAGGCCGTCTTTATTTAAAGCGGAGATAGGGTAAATTTTTTTCTTTACTGTTTTTTTAAATTTTTTCAGGTTCTCTTTTGCCCCCTCTAAATCCATTTTATTAGCCGCAATGATCTGAATTTTCCTACTGAGCAAAGTAGCGTAACCTTTTAACTCTTTGTTTATCGTCTTATAATCTTCCAGCGGCTCCCGGCCTTCAAAACCCGATATATCCACCATATGGATCAGGATCTTGGTGCGTTCAACATGCCTTAAGAACCTGTCTCCCAGCCCCTTGCCGCTGCTTGAACCTTTGATCAGGCCGGGGATATCCGCCACGGTAAAAGTTTTATCTTTGCGGTTAACCAAACCCAGAGTCGGAATTTTAGTAGTAAACGGATACGCTGCGATTTTAGGCTGGGCATTGGATATATTTGCAATAAAAGTGGACTTTCCCACATTCGGAAATCCCACTACCCCAACTTCGGCAAGCAGCTTAAGGTCCAGGATCAATTCTTTTTCTTCTCCCGGCTCACCGCAAGAACCCTGGCGATTATGCTTATCATTCCCCTTGCCGCCTTTACCGCCGGCAGCGACAATTACCTCTTCGCCGTCAATCCTTAAATCACGCAAGATGCAATTATTTTTAGCATCCGTAATCGTAGTCCCCAAAGGCACGCGAATAATTACGCTTTCGCCGTTACGGCCCCTCTTATCATTACCTTCGCCGTGAGCGCCGTGAGCGGCTCTAAAATGCTGGTTATATTTTAAATCCAGAAGCGTATGCAGGTTCCTGTCCGCGCGAATGACGATATCCGAACCATTACCGCCGTCACCTCCGTCGGGCCTGCCTAGCCGCATAGACCGATCGCGGTATAGACTGGAACTCCCCCTGCCGCCGTCACCTGCCTTCACATAAATCTTAGCCTGATCAACAAATCCGACAGACACGGTTTATTCGCCTATCTCAATGGATCTAATCCTAAGCCGGGTAAGTTTTGCACGGTGCCCTTTTTCCCAATGCGAGTTTTTGCGGCGGCGGTATTTAAAAGCAGTGGTTTTTTTTGCGCTTACCTGGCCTAATACTTCGGCCGTCACCTTGGCGCCTTTTAGGTATGGCTGGCCTATCTCAACTTTTTTATCTTTAGAGACTAAAAGCACCCTCTCCAGGACAATATCCTTACCGGTTTTGGCTAACTGCTTATCCACTTCCAGCACATCGTCCTTAGTCACATTGTACTGTTTTGCTCCAACTTCAATTATAGCATACATTTTCGGCTCTCCCTTTTAGTAGATTTGGCTAAATTTTAAGAAGTGTATTATATATCAATAAAGCGGAAGGGTCAAGGTAAAATTAGGCAGTAAAAAAAATGGGACCGTTTCCCTATACTGAGTGATTATAAAAGATAGGGAAACGGTCCCTATATTATTAGGCGATGTGGACGTCTTCGATATGCAGGGTAGGATTGGAAATAAAGCTTATCTTGGTCTTAAATTTATATTCAATAACCCTCAGGTCTTCCTTATGTTTTAATATTTCCTCAATCACCACGGGAGAAAGCGTAACATTAACTTCTCTTAAGGATTTGCCTTTTCCCTGTAAAAACTTCTTTAACTCCTTGAGGGCATAAATACCCATGGTCATCGCAGACTTCACCCTCCCCCTTCCGGCGCAATAAGGGCAAGTCTGGTACGAAAGCATTTGCACGGTTTTATGGATCCGTTCACGGGTCATCTCGACTACCCCGAATTTAGAGATCTCCTGGATATCATATTTCGCGCGGTCTGCGCTTAAGGCCCTTTTAAGCAGATTGAATACTTCCCGGCGGTGCCGCTCTTTTTCCATGTCAATGAAATCAATAACGATTATCCCGCCCAGGTCGCGCAGGACCAGCTGCCTGGCCACTTCCAGCGCTGCTTCGCAATTTACTTTAAAAGCAGTCTCCTCCTGGCCAAACTTTCTTTTAAAGCCGCCGCTATTTACATCAATAACTACCAGGCCTTCGGTCGGCTCAATAACCAGGTAGGCCTTGGATTTCAGGTAGACTTTACTCTCATATATCCGGTTAATCTGTTTTTCAATGTCCTTATCGGCAAATAAATCATCCCCGCGGTAGAATTCCACTTTTTTTACCAGGTAATTCAGGAAAGTGCGCATGAAATGCTGGATGCGGTAATACTCGGGCTTGGAATCTACAAGCATTTTCGAGACGTCTTCGGTAAAAGAATCCCGGATGGCCCTTAAGGTCAAATCATACTCTTCATAAATCAGGCTGGGCGCTTTTTTCTCTTTGACAATCCTCTCTAGCCTCTTCCATAATTTATAGAGAAATTGCGCGTCGCGGCCGAGTTCCAGCTTGGATTTACCGCAGGCGGCGGTACGCACGATGAAACCCGCATCTTTCGGAAGCTTAAGCTCATTAAATATCTGGCGCAGGCGCCTGCGCTCAACGTCATCCTCAATCCTGCGCGATATCCCCACCTGTTTATCCTGGGGCATTATTACCAGGTACCTGCCGGCTAAACCGATGTGCGTGGATAACCGCGGCCCCTTGGTGCCAAAAGACTCTTTAACTACCTGGACCAGCACATCCTGGCCCTTCTTGATCTCTTTAGGGGTTTGCGCCTTTGGCTCGTCCACGGACTCAAAAGCAAATTCTATTTCGGAGAGGTAAAGGAAACCCTTCTTCGGCAGGCCGATATCCACAAAGGCCGCGCCCAGGGAAGGCAGGACCGCCTCAATTTTCCCCTTATAGATATTGCCGACGATGGTCCTGTCCTGCGGCCGTTCAATAGAAAATTCCTGCAGCTCGCCGTTTGAAACTACGGCTACGCGTTTTTCCTGCGGTTCAATATTAACTAAAATTTCTTTCGACATATTTTATCTCTATACCCAGGGGTAATTGCTCCTGTAATTTATTTCTAAACTCTTCCTCTTTAACCGGAAGCCTTAAAGCAATAGCCGCTTCTTCTTCTTCGCTCTCCAAGCCTAGTTTTAGCGCCCGTTTAAAACTTAATTTCGGCCGCGGCGAGAACCCTTCCGACATCTTAAGCGGCAGGCCTGCGCGGCGCATTGCCCGCAGCAAAAGGCGCATCAGGTCTAAATGCCCTATATATTTGGCCGCGCCTTTTTTGGAGAAAACAAAATTTAATTTATACATTCAGGCGCTATTCTTTCTTTTCGCAATCTTCCGCTATTAGTAGACTACCCGTGCTCACGGTAAAAAGAGTCCCCCCGGTCAGCCTACACCGGCTCGGCAGCGCATGGCAGCTATACCCGCCGGGACCCAGCCGGCTGCAGCCATAAATGTAGCCTTTTATAGGCGACTGTTTTACATAATCCCTATCCAGATAAGCAGGGGCGCTCTGGGTCAAAACAGATATTTTATCCGGGTAAACTCCCCGGTTATTTTTGGCATAGTTCTCCAGGGCCGTAGAGATAAGCTTAAGCGTAGACTGGGCATTGGCTTCGTTTTGCGAGCAGTTCAGGCGGATAGCTTTATCCGCGGCAACTCTTAACAACAAGGCAGACAAGGCGATAACAATCATTATCCCGACAAAGCTTCTGGCTTTTCTATTTTTCATAATGGTTTTATTTTAACATAAAGCGCGGCTTTAGCAATTACTTTTTATGCCTAATTTTAGTTAAGTAATCCCTGGCTGCCCGATCATCAGGATTAATCTTAATCGCGGTTTTAAACTCTAGGAGCGCTTCTTTTTTTAACCCTTTTTCCCAAAAAGCCGCCCCTAAATTAAAATGCGCCTCCGCATAGAAAGGCGCCAGTTCCAGCGTTCTCTTAAACGCAGTAATAGCCGCATCAAGCAGGCCGCAAGAAGCAAACTGTAAGCCCAGGTTATTATAGAAAATTGGCGCAAACCAGGGATCCTTTACCTTTGGCAAATAGCTAGTAACGGTTTTTAAATACCGCTTATCCTGAAGAGCCTGCGGGCCTATTTCCGGAAGGGATCTTAATATCTCCCGCGCCGCCGGGTCTAATGCTCCCTTAAGCAGGTAGATCTTGGCCATATTAAAATGCGTAAAATTCAACTGAGGGTCTAAGCGCAGGGCAAGATTAAACCTGGCCATTGCCTCATCCAGTAAGCTTTCGGCTGTAGCAATACAGCCCAGATTATACTCTATCCGGGCTTTCTTTTTTTGCGGAGCGGTTTTTTCCGCTTTGACATATTCTGCCCTGGCCTCCTTAAATCTGCCCAGCTTAAAATATAAGTTAGCCAGATTAGAGCGCGCCTCGATTAAATCCGGGTTAAGCTCCAGGGCCTTTTTGTATTCTAGGCTTGCCCGGTCGTAAAGAAAACGGTTTTCATAGTGCAAGCCTAAATTATTATGCGCCTTGAAACTGTCCGGCGAGAATTGAATTATTTTCTCATAAAAAAGCTCAGGAGTTCCCCACTCCAGGTTCCGATAAAGGGTCAACAAGCCGTAAAAAATGACTAAGCCGGATATGGCGAAAATAAACACCCCCCGGCTTAAATACCTATGCAGTAAATAGGCGAGCAGCATAAAAAAACTTATTGACGACAGATAGATGAAGTGCTCGGCGATAAAAGCGTTAATCGGCAATACCCCTGACTGCGGGAAGAAAAAAATTAAAGCCCAGCTTAACATAAAAGCCGGGGCCTTATTATTTTTTTTCTCCCTTAATACGTAGGCGCAGGCAACGCAGATCAGCCCCAGTAAAAACCAGCTTAGGAAAAAATGCAGGAAACCTGCCGGTTCGCTTACCGTCCAGCTCATATGCAGGTCTAGCGGTAAAAATAATAACCTTAAATAGGTAAAGACCACCTCGGGTAAGGCCGTAATCCTTAAAAGTAAAGGATATTTGATTAGTGCCGGAGGGTAAGTGCGGGGAAAGTTAAAAAAAATGGCCCGCGATAATATATAGACAAAATCAACCGCTAAAAACGGCCAAAGCAGTTTTACTAAATTACCCGGCTTTTTTAGTTCTTCCCGGCGGTAATAAAATAAATACGCCAGGATGGCCAGGGGAAAAACCACGGCTAATTCTTTAGCCAATAAAGCCGGGATAAAAGTAAGCCCGGCCAAAAAACGGTAGCCCCGAATAAATAGCAGCAAGGACGCTAACAGAAACAGCCCCATAAGCATATCCGCCCTGCCGGAAATATAGGTGACGGCTTCCGTATGCAGGGGGCTTACGGCAAATAATAAAGCCGCGCCAAGAGCTGAACTTACCTCTTTAAGGATGGCGCAGGCGAATAAAAAAACAAGGAAGGCAACTAAAACTTGCAGGATAATATTAGTCAGGTGGTACCCGTAGGGGTTCAATTGCCAAAAATAATAATCCCACATATAAGAAGCTGCTTGCAGCGGCCGGTAGAAATTTGAACCAAAATCTATTCCCGAATATAAGTCGCTGGTAAATACTGCAGCTAAACCCGCCCCATTGCGGATAACCGGATTTTGGACAATCAGGGCCTGATCGTCCCAGATAAAAGGATTGTGCAGGGAATTGGAATAAAAAACTATACAAGATCCTGCAATGACGAAAAATATTAAGAGGAGCAGGGCTGGCTTGAGTCTAGGCATTGGCAAGTGTATAACTTCTGGGAGGCTGCTTTACGGCGTAAACACTCCTCCGGTACTAGCGGTATAAGCTACAGTGCCGGTTATACCCTGAGTAACCGGGCTAGCCGTTAAAGTATAACCCTTGGAAGCTAAAGTACAACGGTATTGGTACCCCTTAGACGTAGTAACTCCGCCGGAAGCATCAGCACAATAAGAACCGGCCGTGCTGATAAAAGTAGATAATTGCGCTAGTGTAGCTGGATAAACAGCGTTATTGGCGGCGGCATATTTTTCGCAGGCTGCCGACAGGTTACGGATATTCTCTTTGGCTGCTTGCGTGTTGGCTGCCATTTGTGCGTTTAAAAAATTAGGTATGGCTATGGCGGCTAATAACGCGATAATGGCTAGGATAATCATAATTTCAACAAGCGTAAAACCCTTGCTTTTCATTGTATCCACCCCCCTTTTTCTATTTAATTCTTTCATCTTTATAACACCCGCCCCTTATCTTGTCAAGCGCACAGTCGCCAGAAATATTCCTCAAGCGGACAAAGACGAGCTTATTTTTTAAACTGCGGCGGGATTTAAGCAGAACCCGGATATAATTATCCGTGTAACCCTCCCAATACCCCGGGGCTCCTTTTGCTTCTCCCTCAAAAAGCACCGGCATTCTGGCCCCAAGAAAACCCTGCTTATAATCTTTGGCGCAAGCCGCGGCGCAGTTTTTAAGGCGCTCAACCCGTTCTTTTATTATGCCGGCGGGAATTTCTCCGGATAATTTTGAGCCGGCTAAAGTCCCTTCTCTCCTGGAATAAGGGAAGATGTGCACCTTTAAAGGGATTATGCTCTTAATCAGCCGCAAAGTATTCTGGAAATGCTTCTCCGTCTCTCCCGGAAAACCCACCAGGCAATCCGTAGTCAGGGCCAGGCCGGGAATCTTCTGTTTTATTTTTCGGATAAGCTCGGCATAATAACTGCGCGTATACCTACGCCGCATGTTTTTTAAGATCGCATCGTCGCCGCTTTGGATAGGGATATGCAAATGGCGGCAGAGTTTCCCAGATTCAGCTAGCTTATCAATCAAGGCCTCCGATAGGTCTCCCGCCTCTATTGAACTTAACCTTAGGCGCAGGATACCGCCTATCTTTTCCAGCGCTGCGATCGCCTCCACCAGGCTGATCCTTGGTTTTAAATCCCGTCCGTAGGCGCCTAAGCAGATCCCGGTAAGGACAATTTCCTGAAAGCCGTTTTCGGCCAAACGCCCGGCCTCTTGGACTATTTCTGCCAGGGGCCTGCTTCTGGAGCGGCCGCGCACCAGGGGCACCTTGCAATAAGCACAGAAATTATCGCAGCCATCCTGGATTTTCAGGAATGCGCGCGTGCGGGAGCAAAAACTACTTATCCCTTCGGCAAAAAAACTTTTGCTTACGATAAAACTTACCCCTTTTATTCTGGCCAGTTGGCGGCTGTCATTTGTAACCAGGCAACCGGTAACAATAATTTTGGCCTTAGGGTTCTCTTGGATACAGCTCCGGATGGCTGCGCGGGATTTTTGATCGGCGTTAGAGGTGACCGTGCAGGTATTGATAAGATACACCTCGGCTTTCCTGGAGGCCCGGCGTTCTTCTTCAAAGCCATGCTCAAGGAAGCGCTCTCTTATGCTCTGGGTATCATACTGATTTACCTTACAGCCTAAGGTATGGAATTTAATCCTGGGCATATAATTCTATGAAGCTGGCTACGGCGAGGCTGGCGGTATCTACGCGCAGGACCTGATCGCCGAGGGTAAGCGGGATAAAACCTGAAGCTATAGCCGATTCCACCTCTCCGGGGGAAAAATCACCTTCTGGCCCAATGAAAACTAATATGTTACGCGGTTTAGATTTACTAAGGACTTCTTTAAGGCTTTGCCTTAATCCCAGCAGGTGCGGAATCAGTTTTAAATCAAATTCCGCAGATAAGGCAACTGCCTCCGCAAAACTCTTTACCGGCTCAATTATGGCCAGTTCATTCCTTTGGCTCTGTTTACTGGCGCTAAGAGCAATCTTTCTCCAGCGTACCAGGCGCAGGGCTTCTTTAGGCTTATCCAGCTTTACAATCGTGCGCTCTGTCTTTAGCGGAATAATCCTGTCTACGCCCAATTGGACAAGCTTATCCACAATATCGTCCATTTTGGCTTTTTTGGGTATAGCGCAGGCAACGGTTAATTTAATCTTAGCCTTCTTCTCTCCCGCTGATATTTTGCCTTTAACGTCCAGGTAAACCTTATCCCCGATTCCGGAAATAATACAACTATACTCATTCCCTTTTTTATCAAAGACTACTGCTTTTTTTTTCTCTTTAAGCCGGAGGACATTTTTTATATGGTGTACCTGCTCCTTATCTTCGATAATTATTTTTCCCTTTGCACTATTTACCACCGGACAAAAAAACCTGTGCATCTAAAATCCCCCCCGCATAAGCTGCAGGCCCATTATTATGATAACTAGGCCGCAGATAGTCCTAAATAACATTACGTAATTATTCTGCATACCTTTTAAGAATTTAGGCAGTAAGCCGGCTAAGGCTACAAAAAGCAGTAAAGGAGACAAGCAGGTACCTAAACTGAAGGCAGCAATATACAACAGATTCTCCAGGGCGTTTTGCGCGGTTAAGCCGGAGTAGGCCAGTATAGTGACTAGCGGTGCGCAAGGCAAAATGCCTATCGCCAGGCCTAACAGGATCAGGCTCTTACGGTCGTTTTCCAGAATATTCCGGCGTAGAAAATTACAGGGGGCCAGGCTTAGGCTTTTACCTAAAAGCATAAGCACGCCGAGCAAGATAACGTATAATCCTGCCGTGGCCGCAATGGGCCTGTAGAAAAAGGCAAGTTTTTCCAAGACCAATCTCCCTAATAAAAAGAAGAGTGCCCCCAGAATTAAGTAAACAGCTACTCTAGAGAGCGAAAATAACAGGTAAGCGCCCAGGCTTTTAAAAACATTTTTTTTGCTACCAACAACATAGGCCAGGATGAGCGGCCCACAGCTAGCCAGGCACGGCCCCCAGCCAAATGAGAGGCCCAGGATAAAACTACTGGCTATTGCCTTAATCATTCTTTAAGCTCTTTTTCTGAAAATACTTCGGCGGTAAATATATAAACTTCCGTGGCTTTATCCTTCCAGGCGTCCGCGGCCAGGCCGGCTTTATGCAGGCACAGGTTAGACATAAATTCCTCCCTGGACCAGCCGGTTTCCGCAGCTACCTGGGGCAGGAATACACCGCTGCGTAAACCTTTGCGCACCAGGACACCGTGCACGCCCAACTCTATTTCATCAGGGCTGGTGATTTTTTGCAGCGGGGACAAAACAGATATTTCAATAGCAACATCTTTTAGTTCTGCTAAGCTAAGCGGGTTAAAACGCGGGTCTTGCGTCGCCGCCTCAACCGCCATATCCCTCACCGTTAAATACAAAGGCTCAGAGCCCACGAGATTGCCGATACAACCGCGTAATTGTCCGCGCTCATTTAAAGTAACAAAAGCGCCCATAACTCTGGTTAAAAGAGGATCCGCCTGGCTTACCTCCAGTCTCTTACCCGTTTTTAAATAGGTTTCTATGCTCTTGCGTGCGATCTCAAGCAGTTTTTCCCTCTGAACATTATTCAACATATCCTTCTCCCTTCCTGCCTGGACAGGCGTAGCTTTTAGTGCGTTAATAACACAACTGGCGTAGCCTACGGTCCAGGTACCTTTTTTCTTATTTCCGGTAACCTGCGCTGAATCGGTATGCTCTAAGACCTTAACTTTATTATAGCCGAGGTCCTGAGCCAAAATCAACGCAGTTACAACGCCAAAACCTCCGCACATCTGCATTGTTCCCTCGCGCAGGCCGTAATAAAGGCCTGCGCTATCCATATTTTTTAGGGCACCCAGGGTCCGTTCATCCATTATCCCGGATTCTTCATAATCGTAACCATGATACATGTCCGTAGAAACAACGATTAAGACATCCTGGCGGCCTCCGATCGCATCTTTAAGCAATGCCGCAAATTTTTTACAGGCAGCCAAAGAACAATCCCCTAAAACTACAGGCACAAGCTTAAAATCCGTAAGTGTCTTTTGGAGAAAGGGAAGCTGCACCTCAATACTATGCTCTTCTTGAAAGGCTTGCGGGACAAAGCTTATTTCCGGTTCCCGGTTGAGCAGTTTACGGGTAAAATCGCTATCCACGCTTATCTCTCCTAAAGGAGTTTTAAATATACCTTCCGGATAGACTGACGCGCCGCTAAAAGGATAGCGATGGCTTGTACCCAGGACGACCACCGTTTTATAGGGTTTATCTTGAATAAGCTTGTAGCCGAACGCAGCTACCTGGCCGGAATAGCCGTAGCCGGCATGCGGAGAGATCAGCGCGAATATCCGGCCGCCTGCTTTTTCCGGAGCGGCCTTTTCTAAAAATCCATCCACCATTAAAGAGAGTTCCCCGGAGCTCCCGGGGTAAAAGGCCCCGGCGGCGCAGGGTTCTTTTACGCTGCCGGCATAACTAACAGCATAAAACAAAAGAGATAAAATTAATACGCTAATTCCAGACGCCTGCGATTTTTTTCCCACAGAATCTGCACCTTCCTTCTTTTAAATTGTTCTGTACGACAAAATAACCCCTGCGCTCAATAACCATCTTTTTGCACCTGGGGCAATAGGTGTTTTCCGCCGGGCTAGCCGGGATATTGCCGATATAGATATAATGCAAACCGCAATCCATAGCTATACGCCTGGCCCGCTGGAGGGACTCTACCGGAGTAGGGTTGAGGCCGGTCAGCTTATACATCGGGAAAAATCTTGAGAAATGCACCGGAGTATCCGGGCCCAAATTATCTTTAATCCAAAGGCACATCTTTTTGAGCGTAGGCGCATCATCGTTGAAACCGGAAAGCAGCAAGGTTGTTATTTCAATGTGGACTCCCTCCTCTTTCAATACTTTTAAGGAATGCAATACCGGCTCAAGGCTGCCTTCGGTTAATTTAGCATAATATTCTTCGCTAAAACCTTTTAAATCTATATTGGCTGCGTCAAGGTATTTAGCCAGGGCCCGCAGAGGCGCTTCATTGATATAGCCGTTGGAATGCATGATATTCTTTATCCCTTTTTGCCGGGCCAGCCTGGCTATCTCCAGCATATATTCATAAAAAATAGTTGGTTCGCTGTACGTATAGGCAATGGTGGCAGACCCCGAGTCTTTAACTTTCTCTACCAGTTCCAGCGGCTCAAGATACCTGTATTCTACTTCTTCGGGCCGGCTTTGCGATATCTCCCAATTCTGGCAAAATTTACATTTCAAGTTACAGCCGGCAGTAGCCAGGGAATAGGCCGTTGTCGCAGGAAGAAAATGGAACAAGGGCTTTTTTTCTATGGGGTCAATATGTATGGCTACGGGCTTAGCATAGACCAGAGTGTACAAAACGCCATTACGGTTTTCACGCACTCCGCAATACCCGCGCCGGCCTTTGGGGATCAGGCAACGCCGGGGGCAAAGCTGGCATTGAACAAGCTTATTATCAAGCTTGCGGTAAAACGCTGCTTCCTTGAGCTGTTCAAAACTGCCTAGATCCGGAAGGAAAATACAGGAAATAAATAGAGAAAAAAAGAAAGCTAGACTAAAAAACAACCTATTAATATTTTTCATACTGCAATGCAACTCTTGGTGGTGCGTATTGGAGAAAGTTAGAACCTGTCTCCAGCACTCACCGTTAAAATAATTTCAATCTTTGTCAATGTTCCGCGCGCGGAGCGCGCTCCCGTATTTCCCGTGCACCAGTCGGC
>JBAZOC010000023.1:0-18402 GCA_041648915.1 Candidatus Omnitrophota bacterium | reverse complement strand
CGTCTAAAAGCGCGGCTGCCACGCTATCGATCATACTCGGGTGGATTAACGGTTCATCTGCCTGGATATTTACTACTATTTTTACATCCAGCGGATTGACCACTTCGCTGATCCTGTCGGTGCCTGAGGCGTGGCTCTTAGAAGTCATAACCACTTTAGCCCCGAACTCCCGGGCAGTATCCGCTACCAACTCCTGGTCGCAGGCAATAATGACATCTTCCAGTAGTCGGGCCTGTTTTGCCCGTTCATAAACCATCTGCAGCATCGGCTGGCCGGATATCTTGGCTAAAATTTTCCCCTCAAACCTGGTGGAAGAAAATCTCGCTGGGATAACTCCGATTACGTCCATCTTAACCTAACCTCTTTAAAAGTTCGGCGCGGGTAGTGGTGGCTGTGCCGATCTTGCCTACGACAACACCCGCGGCGAAATTTGCGATATGCGCAGCTTCCAACTTAGCCGCTCCGGCACAAAGCCCGAGGGTAAAAGTAGCTATTACCGTATCGCCGGCGCCGGAGACATCAAATACCTCCTGTGTAACAGTCGGTATATGCGTGGGGTTTTTACCCTTTTCAAACAATTTCATTCCCTGTTCGCCCAAAGTAACCAGCAAAGAATCCAGGCCTAAATATTCTAAAATCTGCCGGCCCGCCAGGTCAATATCTTTATCCGTGAATAATTTATCACTCTCCAACTTGAGCTTATTTTTATTATCCTTGATCTTCAAATTCCTTACCGCGTTCTCCAGCTCTTTGCGGTTAGGGGTAATGGCAGTCACCTGGCGGTAGTATTGGAAATGGTCTTCTTTCGGATCAACCGTGATAATCTTTTTATGGGACTGGGCAAGTAAAATTACGCCCTCTAATAGTTGGGCGTTGATCACGCCTTTGCCATAATCCTCGATAATGATAGCATCGAAATCATCAATATTATTTTTAATGAAATTAAAAATCTTGCGCGTGGTCTCCCGGCGCAAGGCCTCGGTATGCTCCCAATCCACCCGGACTACCTGCTGGTGGCCGGAAATGATCCGGGTCTTGACTGTCGTATACCTGTCCGGCTCCATACAGATACCCCTGGTATCTATCTTGTTTTTCTTTAATTCCGACAGGAGTATCCGGGCATTAGAGTCGTTGCCGATAACGCCGGCCAAATAAACCTCGGCCTCAAATGACCGGATATTGTTAGCGACGTTCGCCGCCCCGCCCGGGATATGCGTGCGCTTATTGGCCCAGACTACCGGCACCGGCGCTTCCGGCGAAATCCTCTCTACCTTACCCCAGACATACTCATCCAGAATCAAATCGCCGATAACCAGTACCCTGGCTTTATTGAGCCTGTGGATTATACCTTTAAGATTTTTCATAAATTTTCGATTACTGCCTGCGCTAAAAGCGGCAGCATTATTTCATGATGGCCGATGATATAATGGCCTTTAGCGCTTGATTCCGTCGGACGAACCACCACGTTTTGCAGCGACCGGTATTGATAGATCATATCAAAATTCGCGCTGGTAAAGTCTCTGACTTTATTGCCCAGGTTGCGCGCCAGATTAAGGGCCTTTAAAAATACTTCCGGAAGGACCACGCTTGAACCGAAATTTAAAACTACGCCGCCATTATTCAGAGAACGGATATTCTCCGTTAAGGTGCAAAAATCCCGGTGGCTGGCCTGTCCGGTTAAACCGGCGTTAAACGAAGGGTGTTGATGAATGATATCTGTGCCGATACCGACGAAAACACAAACCGGGATTTTATATTTATAAGCATTATATAAAAGGCTCAAATTTTTATAACGCAAGGCGCAAGCAGCTATTTTTTGGGCGACCGAAAGCCCTAAACCCAGCGCTTGGGCAGCGCCTTCTTTTACCGCAGCATTAATAAACTCCGCGGTCTCTCTACCCATGCCAAATTTTCCGTCTTTTAGGTTCTCGGCGACATCTTCAGAAGTTTTTCCCTGCAAGGCGATTTCAAAATCGTGGATTATACCCGCTCCGTTTAAGGCGATGCAGGTTATTACCTTCTTTTTAATCAACTCAATTAATACCGGATTAAGCCCGCATTTTATCACGTGCGCGCCGGCCATAAATATAACTGCCTTGCCCTGCTTACGGGCCCGCACTAAGTCGCTCGCCACGTTGCGTAACTCCTTTGCCTTTAAGATATTAGGCAAAGAACTGTAGAAGCGCGCGAAACTCTTATGTTTAGCCGGTATCCGGGCAAAATCCGCTAAATTTACCTTGCTTGCACGCTCTCTCACCGAATATGTCTTAACCTTATTTAGATTAATCATGGCGAAGTAATAATTTTAGCACAATCTGGCGCTAAATCAACTAGATATTTACATATCCTTGTGCGGGTTTTGCCTTGCCTTATTTTTCACAAGGACGGCCTCTAGGCCTGCAGACGCCCTGTTCCGAAACAAGCCAAATCACCCGCTAAAGGACAACAATAAATTATGCTTATAAATGACGCGAGCAAGTTACGCAGATGGAGATTTTATAAAAAGATAGGCCAGAATTATATTTATATAAAATAAACCTGACCCCATTTCTTAGGCTACGGCGTACATGTTTGCAATGTTTTCCCGCTTATGTATAGTTGATAGAAACAAGAGGGCGTCCTGTCTGAAAAGTACACCCAACAGCCATCACCAGGACTCGAGCCTCCTCCTACGCCGTTCTGGTGATAATAACTTCGCGATGCGGTGCTAGGATTACTTACGCTCATAATAGTCTCTCCATCAATAGTTACTACAATGGGCCAGACATTATTTACAGGATAAGTTCCATAAACCGCATAATAACCCAATAATGCCTGTCTTATCACATCTAGAGTGCCATACGCTTGTGATTTCTGGGCTTTACCTACGTTAGCAAAATATCGCGGGATAGCAACAAGAGCAAGGATGCCGATGATTACTACGACAATGATCAATTCAATTAAGGTAAAACCATGTCCTTTTGGTGATAGACTTTTTTTAAAAGGTATAGCCATGACTATTTAGTTTATTCTCCTACCCCTCCCAGCTTTATCAAGGGGTTTTGGGGTAGGATGTTAGCCTATAGTTAATGAACCTTCGCATGAATGGAATGTATTACCAAGTTTTGTATCGGCTCATATGGATGATCTATGTTGTACAGCAATTCATACATGGCATTGTGCCATCCATGCATAACCCATACTGGCATGAGTAGGCTCCACCATTTGGGTGATATTCACCATACATCCATGGGGTTACAGTACATGCGTTGGTATCATTATTATAGCCGTATTGCCAAATGCTGGTACCGGGGCGAGCCAGATTTATAATAGTATCTCCATCAAGAGTAACTATAATGGGCCAAGTGCAGGGGGTAGGATAAACGCCATTAACTGCGTAGTAAGCCAGCAGTGCTTGTCTAATTGCATCCAAGTTAGCGTACACCTGGGCTTTTTGGGCTTTGGCTACGTTAGCAAAATATCGCGGGATGGCAACAAGAGCGAGTATGCCGATAACTACTACGACAATGATCAATTCAATGAGGGTGAAAGCTTTCCTGGGCAGATTCATTTTAAAATTGTATCCGCGGCAGAGATTACATCTTCAACAGTGATCGCCTTCAGGCAGGCGAATTGTTTCTGGCAATTGTGCGCCCGGCATTCAATACAGCCAACTTCTTTATGCAGGATTTTATCCTTGCGACCGACCGGCCCCCAGCGCCTGGGGCTAAGGCCTGCCTGGTTCCGTCCGAATATGGAAATTACCGGCGTGCCTACGGCGCAAGCAATATGCACCGGCCCGGAATCATTGGAGATAAATAACGCGCACCTTTTTAACAGGCTGGCTAATTGCGAAACAGAAGTTTTTCCTGCCAGGTTAATTACGCTTGAGCGCATATGCTTAACCAGAGCCTCGGCGAGTTTTAAGTCTCTGGGCCCGGCCACAATAAAAACTTTCAATCCGTAACTCTGGGCCAGCTTATCCGCTGCCTGGGCAAAACGTTCAACCGGCCAAACTTTAGAAGGGCAGCTTGCCGCAGGATGGATAGCCAAAAGTTTATCTGCCTCATGTATATTCTCCTGCTTAAACAATTCTTTTACCCACTCCTCGGATTCGGGTTTAAGCGGCATATATAAATCTTTTTCCTGCGCCTCAATATTCAGATGCTTTAATAAATCCAGATTATATTCCAGTTCATGTTTCTCGCCTAACTGCTTGGTATGCTTGATCCTGTCGGTAAGCAGAAAACCGAGCTTACGGTCATAGCCCACTCTTCTAGGTATACCGGCTAAAAAACTAACCAGGTGCGCGCGGTTAACCGGGTGCAGAATAAGCGCCAAGTCAAATTTCTTTTTCTTTAAGCCCCGGCTAAACTTAAGAGAATTCAGCCAGCTTTTATGCGCTCCGTCTTTGTCATAAATAATTACTTTATCTAAATAAGGGTTACCTTCCACAATATCTTTTGCATAAGGAGAGACCATCATGGCGATATAGGCCTGCGGATACTTATCCCTTAATGCCTTGATCACCGGCGTGGAGAGGAGCACATCGCCTATCCTGTCGGTGCGCGCAATCAGTATACGTTTAAAATTCTGCTTTGCGTAAGCCTTAAGGGGCAAACCACAGCTCGTTAAGATACCCTTAGCTGCCCCGAACACATCATCTACCTTGACCAAAGACATACATTCTAATGTCCCGAATTTACATTGTGCTTTTTGGCAGGGCCGGCAGGATATTTCTTTTTTTACGACATAAGAATCTTTTGACCAGGGGCCGTATTTCTCCTCATCGGTTATCCCGAATATAGCGATTACCGGAATATCCAGATAACTGGCCATATGCAAGTTCGCGCTATCATTGGTAATTAAAAGACTGGCCTTCCTTAATAAACAAGCCAACTCCCCTAATGTCGTCCTGCCGCCCAAATCTAAAATAGCCAGGCCCACAGCTTTAGTTATATATTTATTGGTTTCTACGTCCCCCTTGTCCCCAATCAGGATTATCTTTACCGGGAATTCTTCCCTTAACTTCCTAACTAACTCGGCGAACCTTTGCTTCGGCCATCTCTTGGTGTGGCTGCGGCTGCCCGGCGAGAGCACGACGATCCTGTCATCCTTGCCGATATTATTTTCCTTGAATAACCTTTCCATCCGCTCATTGTCCTTTGGGGCAGAATAGAGCGATTTAACCGAGACAGGCAAAGTTTTGATCTTGGCTATATCTTTAATCCTGTAAAGATGCCTCTCCTTCATGTGCTTGAGGTGAGCGGGGATTTTTAAGCAAGCCGAGGTTCTATACCTGGCCGGAAGGATCGCGCCCAGGAAACTATTGCGCAGATCCACGATTAAATCGAATTTTTCTTTCCTTAAACTATTAAATAATTTGATATTTTCCCACGCTGTATTCTTTTTATCGAATAAGATAAATCTATGCACGGCCGGGTTGCTTTCAAATATCTCCCTGGGCCGCTCTCCGGATAAGACCGTGATCTGCGCTGCGGGAAAATTTGCGCGCAGCTGGTCCAATACCGGCAGGCTAAGCAGCGCGTCGCCGATATTGCTTAAGGAAATAAATAAAATTTTATTGACCATTTAGTTTTTTATTTCTCTGAGCACGTCGGTTGGTTTAATGGCTTTCATACAGCGGTTATCTTTACAGTGCACCGCATAACAGGGGATAACGCAACCGACATCTTTCTGTAAAATCCTGACGTTCTTTGCTGGATACGGCCCGGTTATTTCGGGGGTAGTGGGGCCAAAGAGGGCGATTATTTTTTTAGCGCCTAGGCTATTAGCAATATGCAAAGGGCCGGTATCGGCAGTAATAAATAAATCCGCTCTTTTCGCCAAGGCCCCCAGTTGCTTGAGGTTAAAGACGCCGCAGGCAATGAGCGGTTTATGCAGCATTCTTCCCTGGATATCCCTACAGAGCGACAAGTCATTATGCGAACCACTGATAATCACTTTTGCGCCGAATTCCTCGATTAATTTATCCGCCAGCTCTGCCCAGTATTCTTTGGGCCAGCGCTTGGGCATCCAGTTCCCCCCGGGGTTGATTACCGCGATAAAATCGCCTCTGGCCACCGAATTTTTATCCAGGAAATTTTCCACGTAAGCAGTATCTTCCTCGCTGACAAAAAATTCCGTATAGCGGTCTTCAACTTTTAATCCGGCCTTTTCGATTACGCTCAAATAATAGTCTATGCGATGCAGCGAATCCCTCCGGGGAGGCATAATTTTTTTGGTCAACAAAAATCCTCTCTTCTTGGTATGATGGCCTATCCTTTCGGGTATGCCGGCGAGGCGGCAGATAAGCGCGCGGCTAAAGGAGCGGTGCAAAAGGAAAACTACATCAAATTTTTTTTCTTTAAGCACGCGCACAAAATCCAATTGCTGGAAAATCCCTTTATGCCGGTCTTTTTCGTCAAAGATGATAATTTCATCCAGATACGGGTTTCCTTTCAGGACCGGATAACACCTGCTGGGAACGATGCAGGCGACAAAACTCCCCGGAAAGTTACGCCGGACATTCCGGATTACCGCCGTGGAGAAAAGCACATCCCCCAGCCAGTTGACGTTAAAAATAAGGATCCTTTTATTTTCCGGCATTATTTCCTGCGTTTAAGTTCCCGCATAAAATTATAATAACCGCTTGTCTCTACCCAAAAAATAAATAAATTGGAGCAATTCCGGGAGATTCTCAATCGCTTAAGGGCGAATATATCCTTGTCGGAGAAGGCCTTACCCGGGTTACTCGCTACAGCCAGGCGATAACCGGCATCAATAACCTCCTGCCTGCTCCTTGAGTCAAACCGGCCTACCGGATAAGCAAAACTATCCACCTTCCTCCCCAGCTTTTCTTCCAATATCTTCTTGGAATCCCGGATTTCTTTTTTAAGGGTTGCCGGCGAAACTTCCTTCGAAAAATAGGGATGCGTAAGGGTATGGCTACCAAAGGTAATCAGTCCTGATTCCTGCATAAGCGCTATCTCATCCCAGGAGAGCCTGTCCTGGGCGGGCCTGCCGATTTCATCGATAATAACAAATACCGTCGCCGGAAAGTTATATTCTTTAAGTATAGGGAAGGCGTAAGTATAGTTATCCTTATAGCCGTCGTCAAAAGTTATGGCGACTGTCCGGGGAGGGATTTTTTTATTATCCCTGATTAAATCGGCGACTGAGCTTAAGGGCACGACATTATAATGATGCTTTTTAAAAAAACGCATCTGCCTCCGGAATATTTCGGGTTTGACTACCAAAAGCTCGATAGCAGGGTTGGACTTGGGATTAATAGAATGGTACATAAGTATAGGCACGTTATAGCGGCTGCGCAAAAACGCAGCGCAAAATAATATGCCCATAAGAAATACTACCCCAAGAAAAACTAATCTTCTACGTTTAAGCACCTTAAGTACTCCTTTTCGGTCTCCCGGACCATTTTGTCTTGAGAGAAATTATTTTGGATGAAAATCTGCGCTTGTCTACCCAGTTCCGCCCTTTTTAAAGGGTCGTTAAGTAATGTCAAAATTGCGCCAGCCAATTCTTCGCTGTCAGCCGGGCTGGCTAATAAACCGTTCTGCCCGGGCTGGATCAGGGTCCTAATCCCGCCGACATTTGAACCGATGACCGCTAAGGCGGAGGCCATGGCCTCCATCAGCGCCAGGCCCAATCCCTCCTGGAGCGAAGGCATGACAAATATATCTGTCGCGGCTAACGCCTCTATTGTATCCGCAATTTCCGGAAGGAAAAATACGCTTTTACCAATCCCTAAGCTGCCGGCTAATCCGGTTAAATCCCTCTGCGTTTTTCCCGTGCCGACAATAAGTAACTGGGCCGCCGGGTATTTTTCCAGGACTTTTTTCATAGCGCTAATAAGATATTTATGCCCTTTCACATCCGAAAGCCGGGCAATAATCCCTATTACCGGCCCGTCGCTTAACCCCAGGTTTTTCTTCATCTGGATTTTTGGCTTTGAGGCTACCGCCTTAAACCTATCCCGGTCTATTCCGTTATTTATTACAACAATATCCTTATCCGGAACTTTAAAATCCTTGACCAAATGTTCCTTTACCTGCCCGCTTATAGCGATTATCCCCTCTCCCCAGCAGGGAAAAATCCTGCGTAAGAACCTGCGCTTAAAGAATCCGTGGCAGGTGAAAATACGCGTGCGCCCGGTAAATTTATGCAGGAGACAGCTTAGGACCTGAGTGGTCCGGCTATGCGTATGGATTATATCAATCTTATATTTTCTGATTATACCAGATAATTTAATGGCGCTAGAAATTATCCCGGGGCTGATCTCCTTTTTTGTCCTTATCGCTATGGGGATATAAATTACCCCGGCTTCTTTAAATTTTCCCAGAAGCTCTCCCCCTGAAGAAGCGACATATACGTTATGCCCTCTTTTTTTCAAGCCGCCGGCCAGAGTCAATACGTAGCTGGTTATACCTCCGACATCAAGATGATTGGTTATATGGAGAATATTCATTGCAACATTTTATCTATGCCGGCTAATACTTCCTCGACCCTGATCAGGTGCATACACCTCTTATGCCGGCATTTTGGCTTATAACAAGGGCTGCAGGTCAGGTCTCTTTTGATAACCAGGGCGTTTCTAGCCGGAGGCATATGCCTGGCCGGATCAGTGGGCCCGAAAAATGCGATTACCGGCACGCCCATTGCCGCGGCTATATGCAAAGGCGAAGAATCCGCCGAGATATATAAAGAACAATGTTTAATCAGGCAAGCTAACTGGTTAACGCTAGTCTTGGCGCAGGCATTGATAATTTTAGTATTTTTCACCATGGAGATCAAGGCATTTGCCTCGGCTGTATCATCCTGCGTGCCGGTAATGACCACGCGCATATTTCTTAAGCCCAATTCTTCGCATAATTTAGCGATATGTCCTTGAGGCCAGCATTTCGTGAGCCAGCGTTTACTGGCGCTAATGTTTATCCCGATGATCTTCTGGTCGGCGCTCAACCACTCCGTATTCAGCAGATTCTCCACATATTCATCATCACTTTTGCCGGGCCACAACTCCAAATGGCTATCTTTTAAATCTATCCCCAGCATCCTTAATAGCCGGAACTGGTGCGTTACCGGATCAATGGCGGGTTTATCGTCCTTAATCCGATGCTTCAGTAGAAAGGCGCACTTCTTGTTATCGTAACCGTAACGCTCAATGCATAAAGACAAAAAAGAAAGCCAGTGGCTCGCCCGGTTATTCTGCAGGT
Organism: Candidatus Omnitrophota bacterium; assembly: GCA_041648915.1. Taxonomy (GTDB): domain Bacteria; phylum Omnitrophota; class Gorgyraeia; order Gygaellales; family Profunditerraquicolaceae; genus UBA6233. Next base: position 9,187 of record JBAZOC010000023.1, on the reverse strand, counting down.
CAATGACTAAATCAAAATTCTTCTTTCTTAATACCCGGCCGATCGCCAATAACCCTTTTAACCCCTTATCTCTATTTTTAAGGTCAACGACCAGCAACTCATCTATATAAGGGCAGCGCAGCAAGACTTCCTTAGCTTCCTCTCCCACTAAAAAACTGATCTTATAGCGCGGGAACTTCTCTCTGATCGCCCGCAGGCCCGGGGTAGATAAAATTATATCCCCCAAAGAACTTAACTTGATGATTAAAAGTTTAAAATTGCTGAGTGCCTCCGCGTAAACGTCCAGCGTATTTTTTACCATCAGCTCAACATTATATTTTTCCTTTACCTTTTTATAGGCCTCCCCGGCAAGTTCGGCCGCCAAAACCGGGTCCTTAAATATCTTCACCACCGCCTCAGCCATACTCTGCGGGTCGCTCGGAGGGACCATTAATCCGGTACGGCCATTTTCAATAATATCCACTACCCCGCCCACTTCGGTAGCCACTACCGGCACTCCGGCGGCCTGCGCCTCCACAATTACTCTGCCAAACGCCTCGTGAGTAGTAGTTGCCAGGACCACCAAATCTAAATTCAGCAATAGTTCGGGTATATTTCTCTGCGTCCCCAGAAATTCCGTGCAGTGGCCCAGCCCCAGCCTCCTGACCAAGACCTCTAGCTGCTCTTTATAAGCCTGCCGGGAACTCGGCGCATCCCCGACTATCCAGATCTTTAAATAGGGAATAGCCCGGGCTGCTTTAGCCATAGCCTTGATAAAATAGAGGTGGCCTTTTAACGGAGTAATTCTTCCGATAATACCGACATTGAATTCCCGGCCGCGTTTTTTATCAGGGCTCAAATATTTAAATTTCTCCAGGTCCACGCTACGCGGGATAAACCTTATCCGTTCATGCGGAACAGTAAAATCCTCAATCATATGCCGGGCAATGACATTACTTAAAACAATCACTCTTTTCCCCCAACCCATCACATAGCTAAAGGGGTGTTTTTTATAATAACCGTGGCAAGTAGTAATAAAGACGGCCTTAGTCCTTCGGCAGGCAAAATAGGCGATCCAGGCAGGGACGCGCGAACGCGCATGCACGATATCTATTTTTTCTTTTCTAATAATCTCCGCCAAAAGCGGAACTGTTTTTATAATTGAGAAAACAGATTTTTTATGTACCGGCAGATGATAATGAACAGCGCCTAGTTCCTCTAAATCCTTGACCAGCGAGCCGCCGGCAGAAACCACTACTGCCTTATGCCCCAAACGCAGTAAATATTTGGCTAGGTCCAGCGTCCCGGTCTCTACTCCGCCGACATTAAGCTCAGGTAATACCTGCAAGATATTCATAATCTCCTCAGAGCACCTTTTCCAGCGCCTTACTAACGGTCTCCCTATCTGCTAAAACTTTTACCGGCTTTTTATTCTGCCGGATATCCGCAATTGTCCGGCCTAAACTATCTATTCCGCTTAGATATATATAATTGCTCAGCGCCAGGCCCTTAAGGAAATTTGCGTGTTTACGGCTCAAGCCCGCGGACTCAAAAACTACTACAAATTTAGCGCTGCTGGCTGCTTCAGAAACCATAGATATGCTTTCTGGAGAGGTTATAACGAACTGGCTTAAGGCCAAAATACCGCCCACCGCAAACGGAATATTCTTTTCATTAGCGATAACCATAAGTTTACAACGCGGATATTCCTTAAATTCCTGTTTTAGCAAGCCTTCTACTTCTAGCGAAGTACGCCGCGAGGTAGTTATGAGAATAGAGGCATCCATCTTTTCGGCGGCTGCCTTGACTTGGCCGGCTAACCTGGCGGCTAAAGCCTTGTCCAGAATAAATTTTTTGCTATTGCCGCCCAAGAGTAATCCGATATAAAAAACACCGGGATCTAAATTGTACCTTTTAACTAATTCCGCGGATTGTTCCTCAAGGTATCTGGGGGTTATCAGATTAAGCGCTCCTTTAGTGACCACTATGTTCCTTTTCTTGGGCGGACGATCATGTTGGGGCATAACCACTAAATCAAATTTTCTCAGGCTCAAGAATGACGGCCGCATTATCGCGATGGACCTGGCTTGCGCCTGGCGCGAGACGATAAAGTTAAGCGGAGCACTGCCGGAACCGCAGGAGATAACGATATCGGGCCGGGAATGCGCAAGCGCCGCATAGGTATCTGCCTGGAAAAATTTCTTGAGGCGCCAAAGGCAGCTTGGTCCAGGATACTTGCCTGATAAAAGGCTGCATAAGAAAAAAACGGATTTAGCTAATTTGTTTTGGAATCTTACATCTACGATATCGGTCTTTGCCCGGATCCCTTTATTTTCCAGACGCTGCGTAATGATACTACTAAGGGCTTCTGATTGGCGCAGGTGCCCGGCCCTGCCATCATTGAGGATAAGAATCTCCTTTTCGTCCGAATATTTCCAGATTTTATAAGTCCAAAGGTATTCCTTAGGGTAGGCCCGGATAAGATCTTCGAACACCCGGGTAACTTTCTTTAAATTATCCTGCAGGTCTTGCGCTGCGTCCGCGGTTTTAACCAGTTCTAATTCCTTACCTACCAGGACTTTTATCTTCGGGCCTTTGGTCCTGGTAAAATATACCGGGATAATCGCGGTAGCATATTTAGAGGCTATTTTTATTCCTCCGGTAGACATAGAGGCGCTCCGGCCGAAAAATTCAACCAGCTCTCCGCTCTTACCTCCCTGGTCCAGGGTTATGCCGACCGCGGAATTGCTTTTAAGCGCTGCGATCAATTGCTTCAAGCCGCCTTCTTTAGTAATTATCCGGCAGCCTTTTTTCTGGCGATAGCTGTTCAGCAGTTTATTTAAACGGGGAAACCCCTGGTCTTTGACAAAAAGGTAAAAAGGGAAACCGCAAGTAGCGCAGATAATATTGGCGAGTTCCCAGCTCCCGGCGTGCACTGAAATAAGGACTGCGCCTTTGCCTTTTTTTAGCCCGCTGTAAATATTTTCTAATCCTTCTATTGTAATATATTTCTCTATATAGGCCTTATCTACCTTGGGGATTAAAAATATTTCAATTATGCTCTGGCCGAACGACTGGTAGAATTCCCGGGTAACCCGGCAAATAGCTCCCAGGGTTAAACTTTGCCCCAGGGCGTTTTTTATATTAGCGTAACTCCTGGCGCGGTGCTTCGCGTCAAAATAGTAAAACCAGTCCCCCAGCCTCCGGCCCAGAAAAAGAGTTACCCCTACCGGCAGGAACCCAAATAACGCCCCTAAGGCCTTAAAGAGAATACAGGCTAAGTAATCTAGTAATAAGCTGTCCTTCATTTTTAGTAATTTTTAGCGCGATACGCAGGACTAATAACTTATACTTCTTGAATATCCCGATGTCCGCGTCGGACAACCGGGAAGCATCTTTTACCGTCGTAACAATTATGCCTAAACCCGCTTTTCCTGCCTTAGCGCAGATATCCGCCAGCTCTTCCGCGCTGTAATTATGATGGTCGCTGAACCTTAACTCCAGACCGATACGCACATGCAGGGAGCGCATTAAACCGCTAAATGCCTCGGGTTCGCCTATGCCCGAAAATAAAGCTACCGGCTTGGCTTTCAAATAATCCGGTTTCCATAATTCTTCCGGCTTATCAATAGCGTAAAATCCTAACGGGACATGCGTAGATTCCAGGATTTGCGCCGTGGGATTAATCTTGTTGAGATCGCTTTTGATTACCTTTAAATCGCCGGTAAAACCGGTTTTGGTTAAAACAAAAATATCCGCGCGCCTAAGCGCGCAGAGCGGTTCGCGCAATATCCCCCGCGGCAGCATGTGGCGGTTACCCAATCCCTGCGCCGCGCTGACCGTCACAATCTCTAAATCTTTCTTAAGCCGCCACTGCTGCAAGCCATCATCCAGGATAACCGTATCTACCCCATATTCTTTTATGGCTCTCTTTGCGGCACGCACCCTGTCTTTATCTACAATCACCGGGATATCCCCTAAATGTTTAAGCAGCATAGCCGGCTCATCCCCTATTTCCCCGTCAATTTTCTTGTACCCCCGGCTTAGTACTGCTATCCTATGCCCCTTATCCCTAAGGTAGTGGCTGATAAACTCAACCAGGGAAGTCTTGCCTGTGCCGCCAAGGGTAATATTGCCAATACTAATGATCCTGCAATTTAACCTGGCTGGCTTAAATGAAAAAAACAGGATTAATCCCCTGATCAATAGCCCATAGATAAAAGAAGCTAAAAGCAGCAGGAGTTTGGCTAAAAACGCAAAAAAACCCTTCTCTTTATCCGTCGCCAGATTGTAAAGATATCTCTTCATATTAGTTTATTATGATAGCACAGGAAAAAACAAGAAGCAATAGCTTTATCAGGAAGAAAAGCCTTTTAAATACAACAAGATAGGAGATTTATCGCTGGGCAGAAACCTTCTTGCAGGACGGCTCAATCAAACCCGGGATATCCTGCAGCTTATCAACAATAATGTCTGCCTGCTTAAGGTATTCCTTAGGCAGGCTCGTAGTTACGGCAACGCAAAACATCCCTGCCCTTTTAGCAGATTCTATGCCCAGGGGCGCGTTTTCCACGACCAGGCACTGGCTGGGCCTGCATTTAAGCAAACGGCTGGCTTTTAAATAGGGAGCAGGGTCCGGCTTGCCCTTTTTTACCTGGTCACCAGCTACAATGGCTTTAAATAAAGAGAGCGTCTTCCGCGGGAGTATTTTATTTACCTCTTTGAGCGGGCTTCCGGTAACCAGGCCCAGGGAAACCCCTCTCCGGTAGAGGCAGAGTATGAATTCTTGCGCTCCCTTAAAGAGAAAACGCCGGAAAAATTTTTGGAATATCTTCTGGCGGCTGGAAAATATTTCGGCTAAAAGCTGAGGAGCAGGTTTTATGCCTGAACGTGCCAGTAAACCTTTAAGCGTCTTTTCCCATTTCTCGCCTTCCTTAGAATAAACCTCAAAACAACTCACCCGTACGCCATACGGCCTTAACGCCTCATACCAGGCCAAAAAATGATACGGCATAGAGTCAATAATTACGCCGTCCATATCAAAAATAACTGCCCTAGGGATAAATGCGGGATTAAGCATTTTTAGCGGTCTAATCCGTAGAGATAAAAGAAATGTTTCTTTCGATAAAATCAATAAGTTTCTGCTGCAGGCTCGGGGAGATATTGATAAATTCTATTCCTACTCCGGGGTAAGCATGCGGCTGGACCTGTTTGTCAGGAATCCAGACGACCTTGGCTGCTAACTCCAGGGGCTCGCGCTTAGGAGGAAGTCTCATTTTAAGGATTACTTCATCCCCAAACTTAAATTTATTGCAGCCGAAAATGAAGGCGCCGATAGCGCTTAAATTCAGCAGGTCGAGTTTTAAGGCCACGGGATTTCGGCCATACTTGGCCCTTAGCTCTACCTTTATATCAATCGGCAGGCGTTTAAACCTGCGGCGCAGTTGCATCTTCTGGATATCCTCAATGATCTTATCTTCTTTAAAACTGTTTAAGGCCAGCTCTTCATCCGGATATATCTCCATGGCCCGGTCCATCCCGGCGATACAAAGAATATTCCGGATATGCACCGGCACATTGCAGAATTTCATCCTGCCCTGGTTATTCATTACCTCTTTATAGGCGATAACAATCACGGAAGTGCCCATGTAATCAATAAAATCCACATCCTCCAGGTTGCAGAGTATATCGTTATAACCGTCACGCAGGCATTGCCCGACTACCTCCACCAGGTTAGCCGCATCTACATCAATACGCCCGGTTAAATCTAATATTATAATACCGTTATTCTGCCTGGCTTTAATTTCCATCGGCTAATCCTAGCGCGCCAAGCGCCTGGCTGTTCTTTTTCGTCGCGCCCTGATTTTTTGCTATGACGCTTAAGGCGTTAGCCTTTAGCTGAACAACCAGAGAGCTGTCTCTTAAAATTCGCGTTACGGCCGATAATAAATCGTTCCCGTCTTTTATCATTATAGCGGCATTATCCTTTAAAAACATCTCCGCTATATCGCGGAAATTAAACATATGCGGGCCGAAAATAACAGGTTTACCCAGGGAGGCCGGCTCTAAAATATTATGCCCGCCTTTTTTGATTAAACTCCCGCCCACAAAAACTGCATCCGCCGCCGTATAAAAATTAGCCAGCTCTCCAACGCTATCCAAGACAAAAACCGGATGCGTTATCCCGGATAAATTCCGGGAATCCAGCTTAGATATTTCCCGGCCGTTGAACCCAAATTTGGATATAGTTTTCAGGAGATACGCTAGCCTCCGGGGATGGCGCGGGGCAATGAGAAGCTTTAAGGAAGGAAAATTATCCACTAGGCTCTTGTAGACGCTCAATATTATCTCCTCTTCTCCCTCGTGGGTAGAACCGGCGATGAAAAGCCTATCGTCGGGCCCTAAGCCCAATTTCTCCCTGTAGCCAGATGCCTGAATGGGAACTAACTGATCAAATTTCATATTCCCGGTTACTTTTATCTTCACAGGCGCAACTCCCAACTGCTCCAATTTCGCGGCGTCAGCTTCAGTCTGACAGCAGAATAAGCTTATTCTGTTTAAAACGGGTTTAATCAAAAACTTAATTGCGGAGTACCCCTTGAACGAAGCGTCGGAAATCCTGGCATTAACCGTAACAATAGGAATATTTTCCTGGTAAAGACAGGCTATCAGGTTTGGCCAGATTTCGGTTTCGGCAATAATAAACAAAAACGGATTCATCCGCTTGATCACGCTATTGACTATAAAACTGAGGTCCAGCGGCAGATACGTAACCAGATCGCCCGGTTTCTTTAAGTCCAGAACGATCTTGTTCCCGGTAGGGGTAACGGTAGAAAAGACAAATTTCTTGGCCGGATAAATTTTACGCAGTTCTTCAACCAAACCGCGGATGGATTTTGCTTCTCCTACGCTTACGGCATGCACCCAGATCGGCCTGTCCAATAATAAATTCCCGGGCAAAACTCCCAGGCGCGCTAAAAACCCGCGATGAAATTTGCCCTTCCATAAATATACCGGCAGGCAGATGAGAATAAAGATTAAAAATATTAAATCATACCAGACAAACATATTCTCCTTTTAGGCGCGGGGATGCGCCTTGTCGTACACGTTTTTGAGCTTATCGGTTGTCAGATGCGTGTAAATCTGTGTAGTGGACAAATTCGCGTGGCCCAATAATTCCTGCACCGTGCGCAGGTCAGCCCCCCGGTTTAATAAATGCGTAGCAAAAGAATGCCGAAAAGTATGCGGAGATATCCCCCTCTGGATACCCGCGCTTTTTAGATATTTTTCCACCACATCGCGCACGCCCCTTGCAGAAATACGCTTGCCATTCTTATTCAAGAATACCGCGTTACTCTGTTTTTTGCGTTTATCCAGGTATTTTCTTATCGCGGTTAACGCCGCATCCCCTATCGGCACAACCCGCTCTTTTTTACCTTTGCCCATGGCCTTGACTATCCCCGCGATAAAATCTATGTCCTCAAGGCTCAAAGCTACTAATTCGGAGATCCTTAGGCCGCTGGAATAAAAGGTCTCTAATATCGCCCGGTTACGTAAACCCAATTCATCATTATTATCTTTGGGGAGGGCGGATTCGATTAATCTAGACACTTCTTCTTCCGTCATAAAAGAAGGCAGGTGTTTATCCAGCCGGGGGCTGGAGAGCATAAGAATGGGGTTAGCCTTTAGATAGCCCTCGCGGCAAAGGAACCGAAAAAAACTACGTAACGCCGAAAGGTGCCGGCCCAGCGTCCTGTTACCCAGATTTTTTTCCTTTAAAACTGCCAGGTATTTTCTTAAAAGCAAATAATCTATTTTTTCAAGGTTAAGCTCCCCGCAGAATTTACTGAAATCTTTTAAATCCAGCTTATAATTTGTCAAAGTATGTTGCGAATAATTTTTCTCGATCTCCATATACCGCATGAATTTTTCGATATATTTATCCATAATACGCATAGGGACCGTTTCCCTATCCCTATAGGGATAGGGAAACGGTCCCTAACCCCTATTCTATTCTTTATCCTCCGGCAAGGTACGCGAAGTAAACCTGCACTTCGGAAAATTAGAACAACCGTAGAAAAATCCGCGCGCAGAGCGCCTCTCGATTAATTCCCCGCCGCAGCCCGGTTCGGGGCATTTAACTCCCGAAGTAATGGACTTGGAATTTTTACACTCCGGGAATCCAGAGCAACTTAAAAACTTTCCCCGCCTGCCCCACTTGACAATCATGGGCTTAGCGCATTTAGCGCAGACCTCATCCGTGGTAATAACTTCCTTTTTGATATTTCCTTGAGCAAAATCCAAGCTCGCCTTAAAAGGCGTATAAAAATCCTGCAGGACCTTAATCCGGCCCAAGCTGCCTTCTTCAATCTGGTCAAGCTCATCCTCCAGGGCAGCCGTAAAATTCACATCTATAATTTTAGGAAAATATTCAACCAGCAGGTCGCAGACCATAAAACCCAACTCCGTCGGGTTAAGGTACCCTTTAATCCGGCGCACATAATCGCGTAAGATCAAAGTATAGATTATCGGCGCATAAGTTGAGGGCCGGCCGATTCCATCTTCTTCCAGCGCCTTAATCAAGGAACTGTCGGAATAACGCGGCGCGGACTTGGTAAAATGCTGCGAAGGCAGGAGATGTAACAATTCCAGACTATCTCCTTTTTCCAAGAGAGGTATTATATTTTTTTTCTCCTTATCTTTCTCCGGCTCTTCATCTTCTCCGTTCCTGCTGTAAGCTGCCCTAAAGCCGCTAAAAGTGAGCGTGCTCCCCGAGGCATTAAATTGATACCTGCCTGCTTCTATAATTACGGAAGTTACGGCATAAACAGCAGGCTTCATTTGGCTAGCCACAAAACGGTTATAAATAAGCTCATATAATTTTTGCTGGTCAGGGGTCAAGAAAGTTTTCAAGCTGTCCGGATGGCGTGATACAAAAGTAGGCCGGATGGCTTCATGCGCTTCCTGGGCGAGCTTTTTCACCTTGTAATAGTTTGGAGTTTCCGGGACAAATTCTTGGCCGAAGTTCCTGGAGATAAAACTGCGTACTTCATTAATGGCCTCGGGAGCTACGCGCGGAGAATCCGTACGCATATAGGTGATTAAGCCAACCGGGTTATCCTCTCCGATATCAATGCCTTCATAAAGGCTTTGCGCAACGGACATAGTTTTGTTCGCGTTGAATCTTAATTTATTGAAGGCGTCCTGC
>JBAZOC010000022.1:0-19159 GCA_041648915.1 Candidatus Omnitrophota bacterium | reverse complement strand
ACTAAAAATAATACCGCCATTCTTACCGCAATACCGTTAGTGACCTGCTCCAATATCACCGAATGCGCCCCATCGGCCACAGCGCTAGACATCTCAATCCCCCGGTTGATCGGTCCGGGGTGCATGACGATAATATCTTTTTTAGCCTTCTTGAGCCTCTCCTCAGTGATGCCGAACTCTTTAAAATATTCCAGCTGCTGAGGAAAGGCTGTTTCTCCGTCACGCTCAAACTGCATCCTTAAAACATTCACGGCATCCGCGTTTTTTAATGCTTCCTCTATATCCTGGGTTACGCTGACGCCCATTTCTTCTATAGCCGGCGGAATAAGCAGTTTAGGCGCGCACACGGTTACCCGGGCGCCTAATTTAGTCAACCCCCAGATATTGGAACGGGCTACGCGCGAATGCGCGATATCGCCGACTATACTTACATTTAAACCCTCGACTCTGCCCAATTTTTCCTTCAAGGTAAAAATATCCAGGAGTGCCTGGGTAGGATGCTCATGCCAGCCGTCTCCGGCGTTGACCACGCTTAGACCCACGTGACGGCTAAGCATAACTGCTGCGCCGCTAAAATTATGGCGCATAACAATAATGTCTGCTTTCAGGGCTTCGATGTTTCTGCCGGTATCAATCAGGGTCTCGCCCTTCTTGACGCTGGAGGTTTCTGTAGCGATATTAATTACGTCGGCAGAGAGCCTCTTGGCCGCCACCTCAAAAGATACGCGCGTGCGCGTAGAAGGTTCGTAAAATAAATTTACCACGGTTTTCCCGCGTAACGCCGGGACTTTCTTAATCTCGCGGGAAGAAACTTCTTTAAAAGACTCGGCGGTTGCAAGGATTAATCCTAACTCTTCCCGGCTTAACTCTTCCAGCCCCAACAGGTCTTTCCTGGTCCAGTTCATTTTTAGCCTTTTTCAACAATCACCACTTCGTCCCTGCCTTCTGTCTCCTCTAAGCGTACTGCGACCGTTTCATCTTTAGAAGTCGGAATATTTTTGCCCGCGTAATCTGCCCTTACCGGCAGTTCACGGTGGCCGCGGTCCACTAAAACCGCCAGCTGTATGGATTTAGGCCGGCCAAAATCTACCAGGGCATCCAAGGCCGCCCTGACTGTACGGCCGGTATACAAAACATCATCCACCAAAACCAGGTTCTTTGCATTAATATCAAAATCTATCTCGGTCTTACGTACCAAGGGCTGGCCGGAAGCCAGAGCTAAATCGTCACGGTATAAAGTGATATCCAGGGCGCCGGTCAGGACATCTTGGCCTTCGATATTTTTAATGCAAACAGCCAGGCGCTGAGCCAGATAAACCCCGCGGTTCCGGATCCCCACCAGACAGAGATTATCTATGCCCTTATTTCTCTCCACTATCTCGTGGGCAATGCGCATAATGGCTCTGGTAATAGCGTCTTTATCCAAAATCTTGGCTTTTTCTTTCATAATCTACCGATGCCGCTGTCTGCGGCAAAAAAAATCCCCTGGCTGCTGATGCCAAGGGTAACAATTGTCTGGGTTTATCCACTGCATTTTACTCTCCACCTTGCCAGCCTCTCAAGGGCTTAGGCTTAAAGGTTATCTTTAATTGGTCTAATTATAGCATATTGCACTCTATTGTCAAGGCTAAATTAGATAACTATAACAAATTCGCCGCGGGGCCGGGCTGCCCGGACTTTCTCCAGGATCGCCCCAGGCGCAGCGCGGGTAACCTCTTCAAACTTCTTAGTTAATTCCCGGGCAACCGCAATTTCCTTGGCGCCAAAAATCTCTGCCATATCCTCAAGGGCAGCTACAATTCTGTGGCTGGATTCATAGCAGATAAGCGTGCATTTGAGCCTGGATAATTCCTGTAACTTATTCTGCCGGGCTTTTCTTTTAGGCGGCAGAAACCCGGCAAAATAAAACTCATGCGCCGGCTTTCCGGAAAGCACCAACGCATTAATTAACGCGCTTGGCCCGGGGATAAGCGTCATGGCGATATTATTTCTTATGGCTAAATTAATCAGGTTATACCCGGGATCCAATATGCCGGGCGTGCCGGCATCCGAGACCAGCGCGATATCCTTGCCCTCTTTTAAAAAGGCAAGCAGGTATTCTGCCTTGGTAAACCGGTTATGCTGATAGAAACTGGTAGTAGGTTTATGGATAGCGTAATGGTTGAGGAGTATTTTCGTATGCCGCGTATCTTCGCAGGCAATTAAATCCACGCTTCTTAATACTTCCATCGCACGCAAGGTGATATCTTTTAAATTCCCTATTGGCGTAGCAACGATATAAAGCATTATTCAACCGTTACGGACTTGGCTAAATTGCGCGGCTGGTCTACGTCGCAGCCGCGTTTGGTAGCAATATGATAGGCGATGAGCTGTAAAGGCAACGCTACTAAGAGCGGAGAAAACAATTCCTCTACCGGGGGGATATAAATTACTTCCCGGGTTAACTCGGCGACTCCCGGGTCGCCGCGGCTGGCAATAGCGATAATCTTGCCGTGCCGGGAGCGGATTTCCTGAATATTGGAGACCATCTTTTCATAAACTTTGGAAAAAGGCGTAATACAGACTACGGCGCGGTACTCGTCAATTAAAGCGATCGGCCCATGTTTCATCTCTCCCGCAGCATAACCTTCCGCGGGAATATAGGAAACTTCTTTAAGTTTAAGCGCTCCTTCCATCGCCGAAGGATAATTAATGCCCCTGCCCAAATATAAAAATGAACCGAGGTGTGCGTGCTTGCGGCTAAGGCGCGCAATATTATTTTGCTCCTTGAGGATCAATTCCTGCTGTTTAGGTATCTTGCGTAAACCCAACAGGTACTTGCGGATCTTAGCCGGCGCTAGAATATTCCTTATTCTGGCAAGGTAAAAAGCAAATAAATAAAGAACGAGCAGTTGAGCGGTATAGGCCTTGGTAGAAGCGACCCCGATTTCGGGGCCGGCATGCGTATAAACGATACCGTCGGATTCGCGGGTTAGGGTCGAACCTAAAACATTGCAAATAGCAATTACGCTTGAGCCGCGCTTCTTTGCTTCTCTTACTCCGGCCAGGGTATCCGCCGTCTCGCCTGACTGGCTGATAGCTATGACCAGGGTATCCGGACCGATTAAAAGGTCGCGGTATCTGAATTCGCTGGAAACATCTATCTGCGCCGGGATGGCGCAGACGGATTCTAAAATATACTTGCCTGCCAGCCCCGCGTGATAGGCTGTCCCGCAGGCAACAATAAAAATATTCTTGATATTTTTCAGCTTACTTTCGGGAATATCCTGCTCTTCAAAAGTTATTCTATTAGTCTTTTGGTCTACCCGGGAATGCATTAAATTCTCTAAAATTTGCGGCTGTTCATTTATTTCCTTGAGCATAAAATGCTCAAAGCCGCTCTTTTGCACTTTGGCAATATCCCAATTGATGCGCACGGCTTTCTTCAGGATTGGCTTTCCATTAAGATCCGTCACCCTGAAATTATTCTTAGTCAAAATCGCTACCTCATTTTCATCTAAAAAAATTATGTCTTTAGTGGAGTCTAAAACTGCCGGGGCATCCGAAGCGATAAAATTCTCATTCTTGCCTAACCCTAGAATCAAAGGGCTTCCTGAACGGGCCCCGACCAATTTTGCAGGCTCCCGGGAAGAGATGACTCCGATAGCAAAAGAGCCGACTAACATCTTCAGCGCAAAGCATACTGCTTTTTCAAGCGGGATATTCTTATAAAATTTTTCTATTAAGTGCACGATCACTTCGGTATCGGTCTGGCTGCGGAAAATATGCCCTTCTTTAACCAACTGGGCCTTAAGGGCCTCATAGTTTTCAATAATGCCGTTGTGGGCCAGGGCAATTTCCCCTTTACAATCTGTATGGGGGTGAGCGTTGCTTTGCGTCGGAGCGCCATGTGTTGCCCAACGGGTATGCGCTATGCCGACAAAACCAGCGAGCGGTTTATGCTTGACCAGTCTCTCCAACATATTTATTTTCCCCGGGGATTTTTTTACCGATATACTGTTTTTTTCAGGCAGGATTACGGCTATGCCGCTTGAGTCATAACCGCGGTATTCCAGGCGCTTTAGTCCGGTTAACAAGATAGGCTGCGCCTTTCTATCTCCGATATATCCGACTATTCCGCACATAATAATTAAATAACCCTGCCGGAATTAATCCCTGCAACCGCGAAGCGGCTTGTTGCAGGGAGAACCCGTGCAATGTGATTATTTGACCCCGACGGGATTTGAACCCGTGTCGAGAGCTTGAAAAGCTCTTGTCCTGGACCAGGCTAGACGACGGGGTCTTAAACTTTATTCTTCCTCTTCAGCAATTACCGGAGCTACGCAGGAAACCCGGTCTTTATCTTGTAATTGTATCAGGCGCACCCCCTGGGCAGACCTGCCGGTCTCCCGGATATCCTTTATCGCACAGCGCAGGAATATGCCGTTTTGGGTAATAACCATTAATTCGTCGTTATCGTTGACGGTTTTAAGGGTTACTGCTTCGCCGTTTTTATCGGTAACTTTTATATTGATAACACCCTTACCCCCGCGCGAGGTAAGCCTGTATTCATCAACCGTTGTCCGCTTAGCAAAACCTAACGCAGTAACAGTTAATATTCCGGCGCCTTTTTGAGGTATCACTAAATCAATAACCGTATCTTTTTTAGCTAAAGATATGGCTTTAACCCCCCGCGCCCCCCTTCCCATATCGCGCACTTTTGCTTCGGGGAACCTGATCGCCTTGCCCTGGCGCGTGCCGATCAACAATTCCTTGCTGCCGTCGGTCATCTCTACGCCGATCAGCGCATCATCTTTATCCAGGGTAATCCCGATTATCCCAGCCTTCCTGGGGTTGCCGTAAGCGTCAAGCTTGGTCTTTTTAATTGAGCCGAGCTTTGTGACCATGACTAGATACTTATCGCCGGTGAATTCTTTAACCGGGATAGTCGAGCTTATTTCAGAGCCTGCGGCCATTGCCACCAAATTTACGATAGCTTTGCCTTTGGATATGCGGCTGGCCTGCGGAATTTCATAGACCTTCAGCCAATGCACCTGCCCTTTGTCGGTAAAAATCAAAAGATAGTCTTTGGTTGAGGCGACAAAGAGATGCTCGATAAAATCTTCTTCTTTAACTTCGGCCCCGGTTGCGCCTTTTCCCCCGCGTTTTTGTTTACGGTATGAGCCCACGGGAAGCCGCTTAATATAACCTCCATGACTGATAGTCACCACTACATCTTCTTCGGCGATTAAATCCTCCACTTCCAACTCCTCTACTTCACCGACGATATCCGTGCGGCGCTCATCCCCGTATTTATTCTTTAAATCTTCCAATTCGCTTTTAATAATCCCGGCAATCTTTTTCTCCGAGGCCAGGATGGCCTTACACAATTCGATTTTCTTTAACAGCTCGGCGTATTCGGCATCTAGCTTATCCCGCTCAAGCGCGGTCAGCCGCTGTAACTGCATCTCTAAGATGGCCTGAGATTGGATTTCGGAAAGCTCAAAATCCTTCATTAAATTTACCTTAGCCACCTCAACACTCTTGGAAGTCTTGATAACTCTAATAATCCGGTCAATAAACTTAAGCGCGATCTTGAGGCCCTCTAAAATATGCGCCCTCCTTAATGCCTTATCCAGTTCAAACTGGGTCCGGCGCCGGATAATTACTTTACGGTGTTCAATGTAACAGTCCAGGACCTGTTTTAAGTTTAAGACCCTGGGCCGGTTCTCTACCAAAGCCAGCATTATTATGCCAAAGGTGGTTTCCAGTTGCGTGTGTTTAAAGAGCTGGTTCAAAATAATCTGCGCTTCGCTATCGCGCTTAAGCTCTACCACAATGCGCATGCCGTCTTTATCCGATTCATCGCGAATATCGGATATGCCTTCTATTTTCTTATCGTCAACCAGCCCCGCGATGGCTTCAATAAGGCCGGATTTCTGTATCTGGTAGGGGATCTCCGTTACCACAATTAAATCCTTGCCGTTCTTCTGGTGTTCTACGGTGGCCCGGGCGCGCACAGTAAGCTTGCCCCTTCCGGTAGTATAGGCTTCCTTGATCCCGCCCTTGCCGCAGATCACCCCACCCGTCGGAAAATCCGGACCCTTGATATAACGCATCAGGTCTTTGATTTCAGCTTGCGGATTATCCAAAAGATAGATAATCGCATCCGCGACTTCGCTTAGGTTGTGCGGCGGAATATTCGTCGCCATACCTACGGCAATACCGCTTGAGCCGTTAACCAAAAGGTTAGGAAGGCAGGCCGGTACTAAAAGCGGCTCTTTCAATGAGGCGTCAAAGTTCGGACCGAACTTAACCGTATCTTTATCAATATCCCCGAGCATATCATCGGCAATCGCAGCCAGCCTGGCTTCGGTATAACGCATGGCAGCTGCGGCATCTCCATCCACGGAGCCGAAGTTGCCCTGCCCATCTACCAGCGGATAGCGCAAAGAAAAATCCTGGGCCATTCTGACCAGTGTGTCGTAAACCGCTACGTCTCCGTGCGGATGATATTTGCCTAAGACCTCACCGACGATACGCGCGCATTTTTTGTAGGCCTTAGTATGATCCAGGTTAAGCTCCTGCATCGCATAGAGTATCCTTCTGTGCACCGGCTTTAAGCCGTCGCGGACATCCGGCAGGGCGCGCCCCACGATAACGCTCATGGCGTAATTCAAATAAGCGTCCTTAACCTCTTCTTCAATATAGACCGAAATAATTTTTTCGTTGCGTGTGTACATGAGTTAGATATCCAGATTCTTGACCTGGTGCGCATAATTCTCAATAAATTCACGGCGGGGCTCGACAGCATCTCCCATTAAAACCGTAAACATCTTATCCGTCTCCACTGCATCTTCCAAGGTAACCTTTAACATCGTGCGTTTTTCCGGATCCATGGTCGTATCCCAAAGCTGCTGAGGATTCATCTCGCCTAAGCCTTTATACCTCTGGATATGCATGCCTTTAGTAGCCGTTTCTTTAATATAACCAAGCACTGCCCGTAAGCTCACTAAATCCTTCTGGTCTTTAGCATTATTTATCCGGTATAGGGGCTTGGTTTTTTTTACCATTTCTTTGGCAGGAGCATCTTTTTGTACCAGGGGTAGCGGACTGTAAGTAGAGATATCCAAGCCTAATTTTTCAATTTTGCCCACTATTTGCTCAATTTCTTGGGCCTCAAAGAGTTCCAGCACATCCTGCTCTCCGGCCTTATCTTCTTTATCCGTTAAGCTGGCTAATTCTTTATCGGAATAGAAAAAATGCTCTCTACCCTCCACTTTTACCCTATAAATAGGCATTTTTTTGGTCTTTGAATGCCTAAAAGTGAGATATTCTGCTATTGCTACTCCCTTTTTTTCTAAACCTCTGCCTATTGTTTCTAATTCCACTAACCACCCTAAAAGATCCTTAAATTGGCTGTCGGTAAATTCTTTTTTTTCTTTTAAATAAATAAGCTTATGCCCTTCACGGCCTAGATCTAAAAGCAACGCATCCATTTGCTGCTCAGTTTGAATATATTCTTCGCGCTGCCCTCTTTTTATTTTATAGAGAGGAGGTTGGGCGATATAAACATAGCCGTCTTCGATGAGCTTGGGCATCTGGCGGTATAAAAGCGTAAGCAATAATGTCCTGATATGCGAACCGTCAACATCCGCATCCGCCATCAGCACTAATTTGTGGTAGCGCAATTTAGCTACATCAAATTCTTCGCCTATGCCTGTCCCCAGCGCGGTAATAATCGTGCGAATCTCTTCATTGGATAAAATCTTATCCAAGCGGGATTTTTCTACATTTAAAATCTTACCCTTAATCGGGAGGATCGCCTGGAACCTTCTATCCCGGCCCTGTTTGGCTGAACCGCCGGCGGAATCACCTTCCACGATATATAATTCGCATAGCGCTGCGTCGCGCTCCGAGCAATCCGCCAGCTTACCGGGTAAACCGGCCCCTTCCAGTGCGCCCTTTCTGCGAGTTAATTCCCTGGCCTTACGCGCAGCTTCCCGGGCGCGCGAGGCCACAATAACCTTGTCAATAATTTTATTGGCGACGGAAGGATTTTCTTCAAAATAGGCGCTGAGGGCATCCAGGCTGGTTGAAGCCACCAGGCCCTCCACCTCGGAATTCCCTAATTTCGTCTTGGTCTGCCCTTCAAATTGAGGGTTGGGGACTTTCACACTGACTACTGCAGTTAAGCCTTCGCGCACATCTTCACCGGTAATCCCGATTTCATCCTTGATTAAATTTTTAGCCTTGGCGTATTGGTTAATCGCACGGGTAAGCGCAGATTTAAACCCGGAAAGGTGCGTGCCTCCCTCAATAGTATTAATATTGTTGGCAAAGGAAAACAGGGTCTCGGCATAGCCGTCGTTATACTGCAGGGCGACCTCCAGATTAATGCCATCCTGCAGTTTTTCAAAATAAACCACTTTATTATGCAGTGGATTTTTATTTTTATTTAAATATTCCA
The DNA here is from genome assembly GCA_041648915.1 of Candidatus Omnitrophota bacterium. Classification (GTDB taxonomy): domain Bacteria; phylum Omnitrophota; class Gorgyraeia; order Gygaellales; family Profunditerraquicolaceae; genus UBA6233. The sequence goes on along the minus strand of JBAZOC010000022.1, from coordinate 10,710 downwards.
CAAAAGAAACAATCCCTCCGGCAAATTCAAAAATCGCCTCTTTATCTGTGCGCTCGTCTTCTAATTTTATCTTTAAGCCTTTATTTAAAAACGCCAGTTCTCTCAGGCGCTGGGATAATATATCATAGGAATATTCGGTTTTAACAAAGATGGTTTTATCCGGCCTAAAGGTAATCTTGGTGCCGGTGCTGGCACTCTTACCGATTACCGTTAACTTAGAAACGGTCTTGCCGCGCTCATAGCGCTGGTGGTAAATTTTACCATCCCTTTTTACTTCTACCTCCAGCCAATCAGATAAGGCATTCACGCAACTGACCCCCACGCCATGTAAGCCTCCGGATACCTTATAGGAGCGGTGGTCAAACTTACCGCCGGCATGCAGAGTAGTCAAAGCGACTTCCACGGCGGGCTTTTTTTCGGTTTTATGCATATCTACCGGAATGCCGCGGCCATTATCCGTAACCGTAACACTATTATCATTATGAATGACCGTAAGAATGGAATCGCAAAAACCGCCCAGGGCCTCATCCACGCTGTTATCCACCACTTCATAAACCAGATGGTGTAACCCGCGCACCGATGTATCCCCAATATACATTGCTGGTCTGCGCCGGACTGCTTCTATCCCCTCTAAAACCTGAATACTGGTAGCATCATAAGCCTTAGGCTTATCTGCCGCCTTTGCGGGCAGCTCTTCCCGGGCTTCTTTTTTCACCCCTGCTTTTCCCCTCTTCACCTTATTTCTCCCAAACTCAAACGGATCTCCTGGATTTGACCCGAGCATTTTTTTAATGTACGCAACAGGTCTTCTTTTTTTAAATTAAGACTATATAACCAAACTGATGAATCTACCAGGATACCTAAAATGCCTTTTCTAAAATATTGAAGCTTTATATGCCCCAATTCCTTTTTTGTCAAGACCTTTCTTAACCAACTCTCCGGATCCTCGCTAAGACCCCCCTGTTTCTTCTGCACTAAATCCTGCATCACACTTTGCAGTGTATCCTTAATTTTCTCCATACCTAACTTAAGCGCATAGGCAAAACAATATAAACATAACCACTAATCCGGATAACCCCGGGCTTCTCGCTGTCGGTTAACTCTAACTCTACAGTGTCCGCGTGGAGATTTTTCAAAACATCCATTAAATATCCCGGGTTAAAACCTATGGCTAACTCTTTCCCCAGATAAACCACCGCTAATTCTTCCCGCGATTCACCTACATCCGGCGTAGACTTAGAAACAACCAGTTTATTTTTAAAAACCTCCATTTTCACCGCCTGATAATCCGGCGTAGATAATAACGCCGCCCTCCGCACGGCTAACAAAAACTCTTCCCTGCCCAGGCGCACCTTGTTCTCGCAAGCCGGTGGGATTACTTGTTTATAATCAGGAAATTCGCCTTCAATTAAACGCGAAATCACAACAACCCCCCCTAAATCAAATAATACCTGGTTACTGCCTAAAACCAAAGATAACTCACCCTCTTCTTTTAAATTACGGTTTAATTCATGTACTGTTTTAATGGGAATAATAATACTCAACTCTTTTTCCGGGACATAATTTAATTTTTTCTCGGCAATCGCCAGCCTTTTGCCATCCGTGGCTACCAGGGTCAGGGTATTTTTGTTAATCTTAAAAAGTATGCCGTTTAATACGTAGCGGGTTGCATCGGCAGATACAGCAAAGGCGGTTAAGCTTAACACTTGCCTTAGTAAAGACTGCTCTATTCGAAGAACCTCTTTATCTTTAAACTCCGGTAATTTAGGAAATTCTTCGCGCGCTAACCCCATAATCTTAAACTGGCACGCTTCTGTTTCAATGTTCACCTGGTTATTTTTTTTAGTAGTGATGCTAACCACATTCGCCGGTAATTCCTTAATAATATCACTAAACCTCTTGGCGGGAAGCGTAATCGCCCCTTGTTCCTGGATGTCTACAGGTATTACACAACTTATCCCGATATCTAAATCTGTGGCAGTTAAGCGTAAACTGTTCTGCTGGGTTTCAATCAAAATATTAGCTAATATAGGTAGTGTAGCTTTAGTGGTTATAACATTTTGGACAGTTTGGATACCATTTAACAAAACATCCTTTTCTATTTTAAGTTTCATTTTTGCTCCTTACTATATAATATTATATTATTTTATTAAAAAGTAAAAGTAATATACCCGCGCTTTTTTGTGGAAAACCCCCTAACCCCTTCCTGTTTCTAGTTTTTTCACAAAAACAATCTCTGTATAACCTCTGCATTTACTGTTTGATGGTCTGGATAATTCTTTCCACCTTTTCTTGCAACGTGGTATTATGCACTACCCCCTCTTTGATTTTATTGAAAGAATGTAAAACGGTAGTGTGGTCCTTGCCCCCAAAAAACTGGCCTATCTCCGGTAAGGATAAATCCGTCAACTCCCTGCTTAAATACATAGCCACCTGTCGGGGCAGAACAACGGTTTTATTCCTACGTTTTGTTTTTAATTCCCCTAAAGAAACGCCGAATTCTTCGGCAACACAGCGTTGTATAAAATCCACCGTAATTAATCTTTTTGGCTCCCGGAGCAGGTCCTTTAAAACCTCTTTCGTTAAATCCAGGGTAATGGGCCTTTCTTCCATTAAAGAATAGGCCATGGTTCTAATGAGCGCCCCCTCTAGTTCCCGGATATTAGTTTTAATTAACTGGGCGATAAAAAATATAACTTCGTCGGGGACGGAGACCGGTTCCCGTTCTATTTTTTTCTTTAATATCGCTACCCGCGTTTCCAGGTCTGGCGGTTGGATATCTGTAGTCAAGCCCCAGCCAAAGCGGGATACCAACCGATCTTGCAGGTCGGCGATTTCTTTAGGCGGTCTATCCGACGAAAGAATGATTTGTTTATGGGCATCGTATAAGGCGTTAAAGGTGTTAAAAAATTCTTCCTGGGTAGAATCCTTACCGCCAAAAAAATGCACGTCATCAATCACCAAGACATCGGCGTTCCTGTATTTTTGCCGAAAAGCCGCTGTAGAATGATGCTGTATAGCGTTAATCAGCTCATTAGTGAATTGCTCTGAGGGTAGATAAGCTATCTTAAGATCTTTCGCAAAATTAGCTATTATCTGATGGCAGATAGCCTGGATAAGATGGGTCTTGCCTAGCCCTACCCCGCCATAAATAAATAAAGGGTTGTACGTTTTGGCTAAGGCATTGGCTACGGCCAGAGAATAGGCGTGCGCATGCCGGTTAGATGGACCGATGATAAAATTTTCAAAGGTATAGCGGCTATTCAGGTTCAAGGCAGATTGATTGTTGCGCGCTAGGCCTGCCGGAGTTTTAGTCGGAATTTGCCTATTCCCGGCCCCGCTTACGTCAGGACCAACAGTTAGTTCCACCCGTATTCCGCTCAGGCCTAAAGAACGTAAAGAGTCTTCAAGGACAGCGCTGTAATTTTTCTGCACCCAATCCCTGAAAAAAGTATCCGGTGCCTCCAAGAATACAGTCTCTTGGCTTTGCTCTTTTAGCTTAAGGGGTAAAATCCAGGTTTCAAAGATTGTTGTCCCGAGATGTTCTTTAACCTGTTTTTGTGCCTCTTGCCAGATTTGAGTTAGATCCACCATTTATTATTAACAGTTTATACACAACTTGAATAACTCTGTGGAAAGCCGTCTTCTCTTCTTTAGGCTAGACTTAGGCTATTTTCTTAGAAGATTAATTACCTACGCGCGGCTGAATTGCCTTTTATCAGACCGCTTTGTTCCATAATTATAACAGAAGCCCAAGAACTTGCAAGTAAAAAAGTTAAATGCCAACTATTATACAATAATTCTTGATGGCGTCAATAAAAATAAGCCCCGCCAGCAAAAAATAGCGCTTTAGCCCGGGAAGTCTCTAAATAAAATCCGGGCGGCCTTGGCGCAACTAAAGGACCAGGGTCGCTTTTTGTCGACGGTGTTGTGGATAACCCGTGCGTAGCTAGGCGCAAAACAGTTCCCGGATAAAATTAGCGATTGACGGAGTATCCTTTTGTGTTATAATTAAAAACCATTCTCACAATGACCAGATAAAGCCTGCCTACCGGCAGGCAGGGAGTAATAAAATGAAAAAAAATCTGAAGACCCCAACAAATATTGTTGGAAAAAAGCGGCATGGGTTTCGGAGTAAAATGGCTACCCGCGGAGGACGTAGTCTCCTGGCCCGCCGGAGAAAAAAAGGCAGAAAAAGGCTCACTATTTAATGTTAAGACGGGTATCCTTAAGCCTGATTAAAGTATATCAGCTATATTTAAGAGGCTGCTTACCCACTTCCTGCCGTTTCCATCCCACATGTTCAGAATACATGCGCCAAGCGCTTGTAAAATATGGATTTTGGAGAGGGCTGTTGAAGGGGGTTAAGAGGCTCTTAGCTTGCCATCCTTTTTCGGGAAAATTCGGATATCATCCACTGGAGTAATTATGGAAAAACGCTTATTATTAGCAATCGGCTTGTCTCTGTTAGTTTTATTAACCTGGTCAGCTTTTAGCTCTAAGACTCAAACAGTTGATAGCCAACAAGTTACAGTAACAAAAACCAACTTAGTAGAGGCTCGGCCCAGCCAGGAAACTAGCTCCAGTCAGGCTGTTTTGGCGGAAGATCTTAATCAACCGCTACTGCATTTTATCCAGAAGAATAGGGAAATATTTTTTGATGAGCAGCATGCAGCCATAAATAAAGTTATCTTTAAAGGAAACCATGTTCACCATTCTTTCCCGCTTAAATTCGGCTTATTAAGCGATGATGGTACCTTAAAATTTGTTAAAACAAACAGCGGGCCGCAGGAGATTACTTTTGTTGGCCAAGATGCCCTCAAGAAAGTCACCAAAAAATTTCTTTTCTCTAACTCAAATTATACCATAGAGTTACACATTAAAATTCAAAATATTTCACCCGCTCCCCTTACCCTGAATTGGCCATTAATTCTGGGTAGATTAGATTTATCCAGCCATAATGAGCAGTCCCGTTATCAGGACATCTATCTAGTAAATCCTGCAAAAGCCCTGCATTTAGCTCCGGGGAAAGATTACCACGGAGAAAAAACTAAGCTCCTGGGATTAAGGGATCGCTATTTTTGTCTGATGGTTGAGCCAGATACAACCTCTTATAATGCTTTCATAAAAAAATTGAGCAATACAGAAGCTGAGGTTGGTTTTAACACTGAAAGCATAGTGTTACAGCCTGGTGCTCAGATTGGACATTTATTACGTATTTATCTAGGACCACAAGATTTAAAAATACTCAACCAAATAAATCCTACTTGGTCAGGCATTATCTATTTTGGCACATTTGATTTTATTGCGCAGATACTTTTGCAAACGCTAGACTTTTTGCATAAGATATTTCATAATTGGGGCTGGGCGATCATTGCCTTAAGCATCTTGGTTTATTTAATACTGTATCCATTATCCTTAAAGCAAATGCGCTCTATGAAGGAGATGCAGGCTATTCAGCCAAAAGTAGAGGCACTGCGCAAGCAATACAAAGATAATCCCCAGAAGATGAATAAGGAGATTATGGAACTCTATCGTATGCATAAGGTTAACCCTTTTGGTGGATGCCTGCCATTAATCTTGCAAATGCCTATATTTTTCGCACTTTATAATGCCTTGATGCGTTCGGCAGCCTTAAAAGGAGCAAAATTTCTCTGGATCCAAGATTTATCCGCACCGGATAAGCTCTTTACTTTGCCCGTAGCTTTACCGCTCATAGGTAACGAATTTAATATTTTGCCTATAATAATGGCTATCGGCATGTTTTTTCAACAAAAGATTTCTTCAGCTGCTGCCAGCGGAGCTTCAGCAGAGCAGCAGAAGATCATGTTAATTGTTATGCCTGTTATGTTTGGTTTTATTTTTTACCGCATGCCCTCAGGTTTAGTGCTATATTGGTTAGTAAACAGCATGCTTATGTTAGGGTTCCAATTGCAAATGCAAAGAGCAAAATGATTGCGCATAAGAGCATTGAAATAGAAGGCAAGACTGTACAAGAGGCTATTAAAAAAGCACTGCAACAATTGCAATTACCTCGCAGCAAAGTCAAGGTGGAGATCCTTGCTGAAGAAGCTAAAGGGCTTTTTGGTATGCCGGGAGCCAAATTAGCCAAAGTGCGCGTAAGCGTAATTAAAGATAAATAATGCTTGACTTTCTCCGTAAATTTAAGATAATAAATATTGAAAATAAATGTCCGAACTGAATGTTTCCGCGTGGAACATATTATAACTCTATAAATTACAATGGGTAAGGTAATTACAGTTTGTAATCAAAAGGGAGGAACAGGCAAAACAACTTCCGCCATTAACATTGCCGTATTCCTTGCTGTTGCCGGTAAAAAAGTTATGCTGGTAGATTTAGACCCACAGGCAAATGCTACTAGCGGCAGCGGCATTAATAACCACAATGTTGTTCAAAGCACCTACCATGTTCTGCTGGAAGAATTAGACATACGAGATATTCTGCAAGCCTCCGCCGTAAATAATCTTTTTATCGCCCCATCCAATTTAGATTTAACCGGGGCAGAAGTAGAGCTCGTTGGTTCGTTGGGAAGAGAATACCGCCTGAAAAGAGCATTAGAAAAAATAAAAAATGAATTTGATTTTATCATTATTGATTCTCCGCCATCATTAGGTCTGTTGACGATTAACGGCTTATGCGCTGCGGACTCAGTGCTTATTCCGGTGCAATGCGAGTATTATGCCTTGGAAGGGTTAACCCAGTTGCATAATACCATCAGGCTGGTCAAAGAAAATATTAATCCACGCCTGGCGATTGAAGGAGTACTGTTGACCATGGCGGATTTTAGGACCAATTTGACTAAAGAGGTCATCCAGGAAGTAAGGAATCATTTTAAAGATAAAGTTTACAACACGGTAATCCCGCGTAATATACGCCTGACTGAAGCCCCGAGTTTTGGCAAGCCCATTTTCCTCTACGATAAGGTTTCTTTGGGAGCACAAAAATATCAGGAATTATGCCGGGAAATTTTAGGTTTACCTTTAGAGCCCAGCCCAGCTAAACCAGAAGGAGAGTCTTGATGGAGAGAAGAGCCTTAGGCAAAGGTATCAGCGCTTTAATTCCGGGAAAAGAAGCCGGCGTTAAAAACGAAATTAATTATGTCCCGCCCAGCCAGATTAAACCTAATCCTTTCCAGCCGCGCGAAGAATTTAACCAGCAACATATCGCAGAACTGGCCCAATCCATCAAAGAAAAGGGAGTGATCCAGCCGCTTTTGGTCAGGGGCAAGGGAGATTATTATGAATTAATTGCCGGCGAGAGAAGGTTGCGTGCATGTAACTTATTGGGGCTCAAAGAGATACCAATTATAATAAAAGATGTGGATGACCGGGATTCTTTGGAATATGCCCTGATAGAAAATATTCAACGGGAAGGATTAAATCCTATTGAAGAGGCGCATGCTTACCAGCACTTGGTGGATAAGTTTCAGGTGACCCAGGAAAAAATCAGTGAAGCATTAGGCACCGCCCGCTCTACTATTGCTAATACATTACGCCTGCTTAAACTCCCGCATGAAATACAGGATGAATTAAAAAAGGGTCGCATCTCTTTTGCGCATGGCCGGGCACTTTTGGAAATAGAAGACGAGAACCTGCAGCGCAGGCTTACCCAGGAGATAATTGCCCGGGGCCTTTCGGTCAGGGAATTGGAAAATTTGCTTAAGGCCCGCCGGCCAAGATCCTTCAAGCGCAAGGTTTCTGGCTCCGGAGGCGAGCCGTATGTTGCGGTCCTGGAAGAAGAATTACAGCATGTTTTATCAACCAAGGTTAGGATAACTAAGAGGGCCAAACGCGGGCATATATTAATTGAATTTTATTCTCAGGAGGATTTGGAGAGGATCACTGGTATTATCCGGGGAGGGAAAAAATAATGAACCAGGCAGTGTTAATTCTTATCAAGCCCGACGGGCTTAAAAAATCTTTAACTGGGAATATCTTGACGCGGCTTTCTGAAACTAAGCTTGAGATTGTTGCCGCTAAGATCGTGCGCGTGCCGCGCGAATTAGCCGAAGAGCATTACAAGCATTTAAAAGATAAGCCATTTTTTAATGATATTATTCAATATATCCAGGGGGAGCTGCATGACCGCAAGAAAGTCCTGGCTTTAGTTTATTGGGGTAAGGATGCGATTAAAAAATGCCGGGAACTTGCCGGCGCGACTAATCCCGAAGAGGCAGAGTCTACCTCTATCCGTGGCGCCTACGGCCGGATTACTACATCCGGGGTGTATGAAAACGTTATCCATGTCTCGTCGGATGAAGGCGAAGCGCAAAGAGAGATTAAGCTTTGGTTTGCGCCGGAGGAGATAATCGTGGAGCTCTATCCGTACAAGAAAGTTGTCTGCCGAGAGTGCACCAGAACGGCTTGGACCGCATAAAGGAGAGATTGTTAAAATGATCCAGAGTATGACCGGCTTCGGTAGCCATGAAACAATTATCCCCGGTTTGGGCAGGGTGTCCGTAGAATTGCGGAGCACGAACCATAAGTTCCTCGAGATAGTGTTGCATTTACCGGAAGGTTCGCTTTCAATAGAAGAGCGTATTAAGAAAGCGATTGAAACTAAAGTCAAGCGCGGGAGGGTTACCTGTGCGTTGAATATGAAAGGCGCAAGAGGAGGCGATGTTTTTATCAATAAACCGCTTTTAAAAAATTACCTCCATAAGATAAGCAACGTAAAAAGAGAGTTCAAAATAAAAGAAGGGTTAAGCCTGAATACCCTGATCCTCTTGCCCGGGGTATTAACCCTGGAAGAAGAGCGGGTGAGTCCGGAAAATATCTGGCCAAAACTGAAGAGCGCCTTAAATATGGCTGTCGGTAATTTAGCCAAGACGCGCTCTAAAGAGGGGGAGGCTCTACAGGGGTATTTAAAAAAACAGGCGGAGGCCTTAAGGGATGAATTGGCTACGATCAGGCTCAGGCTTAAGGCTGAGCTTCAGAAAAGACTTAAGGATTTTACTACGGATGAAGAACGCGGGAATTTCCTGAAAGATACAGATACGACGGAAGAGGCGGACAGGCTTGCTTTCCACATCCGTAATTTTAAAAACCGGCTGATTAAGGGCGGAGTGATCGGTAAGGAATTGGACTTTATCGCCCAGGAGATGCAGCGGGAAGCAAATACCATGGCCGCTAAGACCTTTGATGTCTCTGTCTCAGCCAAAGTTCTTAAAATGAAAAGCCTGATTGAAAAGATCCGCGAACAGGCGCAGAATATAGAGTGAGAGTGCCCCCAGGATTGCTGTTCATTATCTCCGGACCATCGGGCTCAGGGAAGACCACGCTGCTCAAAAAGGTTCTTTCCCGTAAGGGCTTACGCCATAAACTGGCTAAATCTATATCCGTAACTACCCGGGCCAAGAGATCAGGAGAACGCCAAGGGAAAGATTATTTTTTTGTCAGCCCCGAGGCTTTCCGGCGCTTAAAGAAAGCCAAAAAAATCCTTGAATGGACGAAATATTTAGGTTATTATTACGGCACTAAAAAGGATTTTCTTAAGGAGAGCTTAAAGAGCGGCAGGCACTTAGCCCTCTGTCTGGATATGCGGGGGGCGCTTAGGCTCAAAAAGCTTTTTCCTAAAAACACGGTTACGATATTTATTGTCCCTCCATCGCTAAAAGAGTTGCGCAAGAGGATTGAGGGCCGTTGTTACCGGACCAAACCGGAGGAAGTAAATAAACGGGTGAGCCTGGCACAAGCCGAATTGCAAAATTCCCGTAAGTACGACTATGTTGTCAGAAATAACAATTTAAGCCGGTCAACGGCTAGGTTGGGTGATATTATATTAAACAAGATAAGAGCCGCAAAACAATAGCGAGGTGCAGCTGATGGGATATGTGGAAAGAGAAAAGATGCTGGATAGAAGCGAAAATTCAATTTATAAGCTGGTGAATTGCGCGGCGATGCGGGCATTAGAGATAGCCGAAGGCCAACCTAAACTTACAGAGGATAAGGCATCCACTAAACCGTCTACTATTGCCCTGCATGAGATTGCCCAGGGTAAGGTAGAATGCAAAAAATTAAAACCTAAAGAGTAACTTATGGCCGCAAAAGTAAAGAATATTATCTTAGGCGTGACTGCGAGCATTGCTATTTATAAAGCCTGTGAGCTCTTGCGCAGATTGAAGGATGCGCGTTTTGCGGTCACCGTAGTCCAGACCCGCGAATCCGAGGAATTGATTAAACCCATTGTCTTTGAAAGCCTTTCCGGAAACAAGGTCTATCGCGGTTTATTTGCAACGCCTGAGGCCTGGGATATTGAGCATGTAGCCTTAGCTGCCAAGGCGGATTTAATCCTGGTCGCTCCGGCCACCGCTAATATTATCGCTAAGATCGCCGGCGGGATTTGCGATGATCTGCTGACCTGTACGGTCTGCGCTGCCCGGGCGCCGGTTTTATTTGCTCCGGCGATGAATGAGAATATGTATGCAAATAAGATCACCCAGGCGAATATTATAAAATTGAAGGCTTTAGGCTATAAATTTATCGGGCCGCGTAAAGGAAAGCTGGCTTGCGGCGATACCGGCCTTGGCTGCCTGGCAGAGGTAGGGGCAATCGTTAAAGAAGTCAATAAGATAATTTGAAATTTGGCGACGTAGCCAAGTGGCAAGGCAGCTCTCTGCAAAAGAGCTATTCAGCGGTTCGAATCCGCTCGTCGCCTGTAAAATAAATAGCCGGGCAAGTGGTGGAATGG
>JBAZOC010000021.1:0-19780 GCA_041648915.1 Candidatus Omnitrophota bacterium | reverse complement strand
GCAACTTTACCCTTTAATTCCTGGCTCATAATTACCCTCCTCGAATTTACTTTGCTGCTGCCTTTTCAATTACCTTCTTAAAGATCAGAAGATTATCCTGGGAGTGCTTATTGATGAAACCCGCAACCTGCTCATCGTTAAATTTGGCTTTTTCATCCATTGCAAAATGCTGGATCCAGGTGAGCTCCACCCCTTGAGGCCTAGGCGTATAAAGCCAGACGATCTTCATATATTTAAAAGGGAACTTTGGCTCTTCCCTTTCGGCATAAGTAAAATAATTATCCTTACACAGCAGGCGCCAGGAGATCCAGGATTTATCTTCATCATCAGTCAAGCGGAAAGTTATTCTCTGGCCTTCTTTTTTGACGATCTCCGCTTTTTTATATTCGCTGCCGAACAATTCTGTCCAGCGCGGTATATCGTTAGAGATATCAAATACCAAATCGTAAGGCGCGTTAATAATGATAGAATTGCAGGTATGCCCCATTTTTCCCTCCTTGCGCAGAAAGCGCACACCGGTCTATCCTTTAAGGCCGGGCGTTATAAAATTGCTACTACCCTGGACCAGGCAGCGCCTGTCTGTTTAATCTTTACCGGAAAACAAATAACCTTAAAACCTAACTCCGGAAGTTGATTTAAATTTGCCAGTCTTTCAATATGGATAAATTCCCTTTTCCTGCCGTAGAAATGCGTCGGATAGAGGGCCTTAATATCTTTTTTCTCGAGAAATTCTTGCAACATGAATCTATAAGGCCTATCTATACCCATCGTATCCACACCGAAGATCTTAATTCCTCTATCCAAAAGATAATCTATCGCTGATGTATCAATCCCCGGGTAATCCGAAAAATATTTTGCCGAGCCGAAAAATTTGTCCGCTCCGGTTTGTAGCAAAACAATATCCCGAGGCTTTAATTGGTAATTGATTTTTGCCAGGGCCTCTTCAATATCCGAAGCTTTAATAGTTGCATTAGGTTTTTTGTGGCTAAAGTCCAGCCTTACCCCATCCTGGTAACAATACTCCAGCGGGATATCTTCCGCAGTCTTGGAAGGCCGGCCTTCTGATTTTGAACCATAATGAAAAGAATAATCCAGATGGGTGCCGATATGCACCGGAGAATGCACTATCTCTAATGAAAGAAATTCCTCATCGGGCAGGTCTTCTTTTTTAAGGATGCGCTTTCCTAATAAATATTTAATTTTACCGCCAAGGGTCTTGCCCATAATCACGCGGTTGAATTTTTCCACGCCAGCCTTATGGGTTACACGCTCGATGGCTACCCTATGGACCTCAAATGCCTTATCATCAATAGGCAGGCTTAAGTCAACTATCTTCATTGGGCAAATTTTGATTGGATCACTTTTTCGATATCGTCAATGCTTGAGGATTTAGTAATCTCCTTGGGGCTTAATTTTACCCCAAATGCCTTCTCCAGGGCAATAACCGATTCGACCATCTCGGTAGAATCCACGCCAATACTCTCCTGCAAAGCCACAGCATCTTTCAACTCTTCGGTTTTTACCTTGAGTAAATTTACGAGCACTTCTTTAATTTTATCTTTTGTCTCCATCTTTCCTCCTACATACTGCCTACTATATACTACATACTGTTTTTATATATGTATTTCGCCTTTAGTCGCGCCGGCTTCCCATTTTCCAACTCCATCCATAACATCTTTAAAACAAAGCTTGGCGAGAGGATCAAAATTACTCTCCATGATCCTGTTAATTCTGCCGGGCTTGGAGAAAAATTCGCGCATACACCAGGAGCCCAGGCGGCCTAAATCTTCGCTGCTTAAATGGTTGGTAGGGATAACCGGATGCAGGAAATCCCAGGTGCTAAAATCCACTTTTTTCGGGTCAATCCAATTATTCTTTAAGGCTATCCGCCACATCGGGGAGTTCGGGGCAGGCGTAACATAACCCACCCAGAGAATATCCGGATCAACGGCATCGGTAAATTCAAAACGCTGCTTGATGATTGCCTCGGTATCATAATCAAACCCCATCATAATATCCGCGACTATCGCTATATCGTGTTTGCGCAGAAGCTCAATAGTCTTTTTAATCTGGTCCAAAGTTATGCCTTTGGCGATCTTTTTAAGTTCAGACTGCGTGGTAACCTCAATGCCAAATACACCCATAAATAGCCCTGTCTCTTTCATTAAAGGCAAAACGCTCTCGCAATTAACCCAATCGATAGCGCGGCCCAAAGAAACCCATTTGATATCGATCTTTTTTTGCTTCTTTAATTCGCAAAACTTCCTGACGCGTTCCGGGTCCACATTGAAATTATCATCCTGAATTACCACTACCTTTACCCCGTATTTATTCTGTAATAGTTCCATCTCCTCTATTACGCGCTCGGGGCTTTTGGCGCGCCATTTCAGAAAATCTGAAGGGTGGCGCGGGTCAAACTGGTCCCACTCATAACAAAAAGTACAAGCAGAGGGACAGCCGCGCGAGGTTACCATATCCACAAACGGCTTCCAGTAGGTATGCCCTACATATTTATCCATAGGAAATAGATCGTATGCCGGCAAGGGCAATTTATCCAAATCCTCCATCAACGGCTTATGCGGGCCCAGCACGATTGCGCCATCAATCCGGGAGGTAACCCCTCCGACATCCTGAAGAGGTTTCTTTTTATCTATGGCCTCGATAAGGTCGCCAAAAGATTCTTCTTCGCCCATAACTATAAAATCCACTGCCGGGTTTTCTTCCAGTGTCTGCACGGGCATCGCCGAATACCATAAACCGCCGAAGATGATTTTTGTTCGAGGAAGAGCTTTTTTAATCTCTAGGGCTGCTTCTTTAAAATGCCTTAAAACTCCGTATCCTCCGTAGCCGTGCAACTGTTCACCCATCACGACAATATCGGGATTCTTCTCTTTAACCTGCTCGACCAGTTCATTCATCGGAATTTGATTAGCCTTACCGTCTATTACGGCCACATCCCCGTAGCCCCTCTCCCGCACATAAGAAGCCCAATGCGCATAGAGCTGGTTTGGCGAACGATGGATACCGTGCGTGGCCCAAGCACCCACCTTAGGCATGACAAATAATATCTTCATTATTTTTCTCCTAGCCCACAAGGGCACACCCGCGTAATTCCTTATTAGCGCGGGATGTTACTCTCAACCACTAAAACCGAGTTAATCCCGCCTCTTCCGCGCGAGATAACTAATGCCTTGTTTATTTTATGCTCTCTAGCTTCTTTAGTAACGTAATTAAACCCTTGAACGGTTGGCTCGTCTAAATTTAGGGTAATCGGAATAAGGCCATGCTCCATCGCTAAAACAGCAAGAATCATATCTACGGCTCCGGAGGCACCCAGTAAATTACCGAACATAGATTTGGGGCAGCTTACCGGGATGTCTTTTAACTTGCCTGTAAAGACGCTTGCTATGGCCTTACTTTCAGAATTATCCCAGAGATCTGTTGCCAACCCATCTAGACTTATGTAATCAATTTCATCCACATTGGCTTTAGCTTCAGCAAGTGCCATCTTAATTGCCCGGGCTAATTCTTTTCCATCGCCAGAACAGTTAATCCGATCAACACCGTCGCAGGTGGCGCTATATCCAGAGATATAAGCCAAAGGCTTCGCTCCTCTTTTATTTGCCCGCTCCATACCTTCCATGACCACGATGCCAGCACCCTCGCCGATCACGCAACCATCACGCTTTTTATCAAATGGCCGGTAGGCTTCTTGGGGCTTAGAATTATTTTTGGACAAAGCTCCATAGGTATTACAACATAAAAGCGCGTAAGGCGTAACCGGTGCTTCCATGCCGCCGGCTAAAATCATATTCAGTTTATTCTTATTGAGGACTTTAGCGGCATAACCTAAGGCCATAAGAGAACCGGCCCTGTCGGCGACTACAGTCTTGGAAAAACCTTTAATACCGTAATAAATGGAAACCTGGCCCTGCGGAGCAGCCGGAAACCAGGCTGAGGCCATATAGGGCGAAACACCTTCCCGGCCTTCAAGGTATAGGTCGCGCAGCTCGGTCTCGGCATAAAGCCATCCGCCGATAGCATTGCCTAAAAATATACCCACTAAATTCGGGTCTTCATTTTTAATATCTACACCGGCATCCTTAAGCGCCAATTCCGAAGCAATTAAGGCCATGTGTGAAAAAGCGTCAATTTTTTTCAGCAAGCGCTCCGAGATATTGCTATATTTATCCAGCTCGTCGATCTGACCGGCAATACGCGAAGGGTACTTGGAAGCGTCAAAACGGGTGATCTCTTTAATAAATGAGCGCCCCGCTTTTATATTGGCCCAGAACTGCCGCTTACCTATACCCGAAGGGCTGACTATGCCAATGCCAGTAATTGCAATCTTAGCCATTATATCTCCTTAAGGCTAATGAAGAATGAATTCCGGAAAATCCACTGCTGGTCTTAAGGATCATGTCTACTTTTTTACTGATAGCCTTGTTGGGAATATAATTTAAGTCGCAGAGAGGGTCTTTTTCTTCCTGGTTAATCGTCGGGGGAAGAATACTCCTTTCAAAAATCATGGAGCAGACAGTCAATTCTACGGCGTTGGCCGCGGCCAAGGGATGGCCGATCATGGATTTCAGCGAGCTTATGGGAAGCTTATAGGCGTAATCTCCAAAGACCTCCTTATAAGCAGTAGTCTCAAATATATCGTTCATTCTGGTGCTTGAGCCATGGGCATTAATATAATCTATCTCCTGGGGCTTGATCCCCGAATCTTTTAAAGCCAGGACTATACAGCTGGTCATTGCCTGGCCGTCAGCCGGAAGGTCAGTCATATGGAAAGCATTGCAGCTTGTGCCAAACCCTAAGACCTCGCAATAAATGCGGGCATTGCGTGAAAGCGCATGGTTCAACTCTTCTAAAACTAATAACCCTGCTGCTTCACCTAAGATAAAACCGTCGCGCTTGTTATCAAACGGACGGCTGGCGGCCTGCGGATTATCATTACGGCAGGATAAAACATTGACTACGTCAAACGCGCCAAAAGTAATCGGCGTGATTGGCGCTTCCGCCGCTCCGCAGAGCATAATATCCTGCTCACCGTCCTGAATTACCTCTAAACCAAACCCGAGCGAATCTGTCCCGGCGGTACAGCCTGTAGAAAGGGTATTGCAAATTCCTTTAAAATGGTATTTTGCGGATAATTCAATGGAAGGAGTATTAAACATTGCCGCATCATACAAATCCGGACGGACTTTGGCGGGGTCAATAGGATTCTTACCGTCATCCGTCACCAGCGCAAACTCTTCTTCCATATATTTTGTGCCGCAGATAGCGTTTGCCAGACAGACCCCGATACGTTCAGGATTTTCTTTAGAAAAATTAAGGCCGCTGTCTTTAATCGCCATGTCTCCGGCGACTACCCCAAACTGCACATACCTATCCATGCGCATAACTTCTTCGTGCGTAAGCCCGAGCTTAAACGGATCAAAGTCGCGCACCTCAGCGGCGATCTTAGTATTAAACACCGAAACGTCAAAGCCGTCCACGCGCCTTACTCCGGAAATCCCTGAGCTCATTGCCTGAAAAACCTTCTCTTTACCTATACCATTCGGTGAAATTACGCCTATACCGGTAATCACTACTCTACGCTTACTCATAAAATTATTTTTTCTCCTCTGTTCCTCTGCGTGTTACCTTAAAAACAATATTCCCGCCGTCAGGGCAAGTTACCGTATCGATTGAATCGGGGTTATCCATAAAGAAAAACTTGGCGCCGAAATTCAGGGCGAACAACGCCGGAAAAGCGGTATGAAATGCCGCGCCGCAAAACCCGGGTATACATTTTAACCCGAGAGTTTCCCATTTATCTCCGACCTTATAACCAAAAGTGCATTTTCCCTTAGCCTTGACTACTTCAATGACCATCTTTTGGGGATTAAATTTATGGTTTGGGTCCTTGGGAAGAACCTCTACTTTGCCGTCTTTATCCAGAATCTCCGCCTTAAATTCTAATTTTCCTCCGTCAGGACAGGTGACCAGAAGCGAACGCTGATTATCCCGGAAACCGAATTGCGCTCCGAAACTTAAAGCATAGATTACCGGAAATAATGCATGGGCCAATCCTAGACAGAAATGCTTAGGCGGATGGGTAAAATCTTCCAGGAGAATTTCATCGCCTAGCTTATAACCGTGGTAACAGTCTCCGAAGACCCCCGTAACAGTAAGTTTTAGTCTTGGAAAAGGTGAATTGATCCCGGACATTTAATTTATTAATCCCCGCGTAATATGCAAAAGTTCGTCCTTGGTAAAAAACCTGCCTGTCTTTTCAACTTCATGCACCAACCCTACTAATCTTTGGTTTAATTCGGCTTTTAAACCGTATTTTTGGGCTAAGCTTACAAATTCTCCGTTAATATAATCAATCTCTGAGGTCTTTCCCCTCTTAATACTCTGTAATATTGAACCGTAGAGGGGGTCTTTACTTAGTTTAGTCATAGCGCTTGAGAAAACCTTAGCTGCTTCCTCCGGGAGAATGGAGATAAGCTTAGTTACATGTTCTATGGGAAAACCCGGCAGAGAAACTAGCTTAATATCTAATTTTGAAATTACCGCAAAGGCTTCCTTCCAAATGGCGATACTTATCCGGCTTACCTGCTGGTCGCTAAAAGCCTCCTGCATACTCATGCCCAGTATGGCCGGGAGGCAATTATTGGCGTTAACGAACATCTTAAGATATTTCATCCCCGCCATATTTTCGCTGATAACCGTAGGGAATACCTTATTTAGAATCATACTCACCGGGAGTGCGCTGGTATTCAGAGCCGTAGAGAAGGTATTACCCAAGACCCAACTTCCCTCAAAATTATGCACCACCCTGCCTGGCTCTAAATAAGTAGCACCAAACATTACTATACTGGAAAGAATATTCTTTACGGGCAAAAGCCGGCTAATAATATTTTCGGCCTGTACGCCATTTTGCGTAGTCAGGACAACACTGTCTTTAATTAAGCCCAGATTATTCCTTAAGGCCTCTTCAATATCCTGGGTCTTGGTTGCCAGGATAAGAAGCTCGGGTTGAGAGACAAGTTCTTCGAAAATACTGATATCAACTTTAAAATCCCCCCGCACTCCGCTAATCTTAAGGCCATTTTCTTTTACTGCCTTAACCGCGTCAACGTGGCTAACGAGATAAACGTCTTCTCCTGCGATCTTTAAATAACCTGCCACCAAACTGCCAATAGCGCCTGCGCCGATAACTGCTATCCGCATGAAGATCCTCTATCTTTGGGGAAACCGTACTTCTTATATTCAAACCCGGCTTGCTCCAGAAGCCTGACCATCATACTGTAAAACGGCGAGGGGACATCCGAAAAAAAAGCGCTGATTACATCTACCTCTTCTACCTGCGCAGAATTCCTGCCCCGGGCATTTTCTTCGGCGTCCTTAGTTACCGCTTCTTCCGTGATATGGCGGTGGAAAACCGGAATTTTGGCAACCATGACTTTTAGTTTTTCCTGCGTAGTTCTATTCCATTGCATGCCTTACGCCCCCTAATAGTAAAATTTTACTATATAGCTTTAGCCTATTCTATTAAATAAACTCTCTCCTGTCAAGAAAAACAGTTATGCGCCTTTAAAAAATCAGCGCATCGTTTGGATAAGGCCATCCAGAAATCGGGATTCTGCTTTAAGCAGTCTAAGATTGTGTTCTAAGATGCGGTTTAAGGAAACAGTTTTATCTTGGGATGAGCCTTGGACCATTTTTTCTAAGCCCCGCGATATTTTATGCAACATATGAAGCCTGGCTTGCAGCCTCCGGCAGGCAACAGCCGGTTTCATATAGCGTAAAAAATACAAACTTAAATCCAGGCTGAATTGCGGCCGCTTAAGGTTGAGCAGGCTCTTACTCAAAAGCTCCTCAAAGCGCGCCTGGCCCCTAGGAGTCAAAGCATATACGATACGCTCCGGACGCTTTCCCGGCCTGACTCTTTTTTTTACGACTAAACCTCTTTGTTTAAGTATATGCAGAGGATAATATATGGATTTGAGGTCTATCCCGGCGAATAGAGAAAGTATCTGCTTGATCTTACTTTTAATATCGTAGCCGTGTTTAGGGCCCTCGCGAAGCAACCCCAGCAATAATAGCTCCTGCTCAATCATGCTACCTCGCCCATGCTGCGGAATTTACTATACCTTAATTTCAGCAGGTCTTCTTTGGACAGGGATGTTAATTCTTTAAGATTCTTCGTAATGGAATCCTTGAGGCTAGAGGCTGTCCTTTGCGGGTCACGGTGAGCCCCGCCCAAAGGTTCCGGGATTATTTCATCAATAATTTTAAGCTCCAGAAGGTCTTCTCCGGTAAGCTTTAAAACTTCCGCTGCCAGAGGGGCTTTTGCCCCGTCTTTCCATAATATGGCCGCACAGCCTTCTGGCGATATAACTGAATAATAGGAATTTTCTAAAATGCAAATGCGATCGGCTACTCCTACGCCTAAAGCCCCGCCTGAACCGCCCTCTCCGATAACTATAGAGATTATCGGAGTAGCCAGAGAAGACATCTCCCTTAAATTCAAAGCGATAGCCTGAGATTGGCCACGCTCCTCTGCGCCTATGCCGGGATATGCTCCGGGCGTATCAATAAAAATTACTACCGGCAAATTAAATTCTTCCGCCAACCGCATAACCCTAAGCGCCTTACGGTAGCCTTCCGGATGGGCACACCCAAAATTACGCTTGAGATTTTCTTTGGTATCCCTGCCTTTTTGGTGTCCAATAACTGCTATTTTTTGTTTATCTAATTTAGCCAGGCCGCAGACGATAGCCTTGTCGTTAGAAAAAAGCCTGTCCCCATGCAACTCTATGAAATCCGACATGATCAGACTAATGTAATCCAGGGAATAAGGCCTCTGAGGATGGCGGGCAAGCTGCACTCTCTGCCAGGCAGAAAGATGGGTATAGGTATCTTTCTTCAGGTGTTCGAGTTTATCCTCCAGGCGTCTGACTTCGGAGGAAAGATCTATTCTTTTATCCGAAATAAAATGTTTGAGCTCCTGGATTTTCTTTTCTAACTCAAAGATAGGTTTTTCAAAATCTAATTCGGCCATATTTTAATTATTTAATCGACAATAGTTACTTCCGTACCGATAGGGAGTATCGTATAGAGCTCTTCTACATCCTGATTAGCCATGCGTACACAGCCTTGGGTAGCCTGCCGGCCCAGGCTTTGAGGCTCAGTTGTACCGTGTATGCCATAACTGGGCCTATCTAATCCCAACCAGCGCGTACCCAGGATATTCTCGGGGCTTTCGGCTGGAATAACTGCTCCGGTTTTAAACCAGGTAGGATTGATTAATTTAGAGGTAATCTCAAAATTTCCGACAGGCGTAGAGTTATTCTTACCCGTCGATACAATGTAGGTTTTTATTATTTCTTCGTCGCTTTTAAGAAGCAGGATATTCTGGGACTTATCCACGACTATACTAAAAGGTTCCTTCCAGACCTTAACCTTTCTCCCCGGGATAATCTTATCATTGCTTAGACCGTTGCTTCTCTTTATTAAATCCGGCGTAGTTTTAAAATTCCGGGCAATTTTAGTTAAGGTATCTCCGGGCTTTATCTCATAAAGAGCGCTCTTGGGGGTTAAGGCGGGAGAAAACAAAAGCTTTATATTGAGATCATCTATCTTCCTCTGCCAACTCATTACTTCTGCGGAATTAGGAAAATCATTCACTAATTTCTGGTATATATTTTTTAAGGCCGACAGGTCGCCTTTTTCCTGCAAAGTTTTTGCTTCATTTAAGAGGACTTGCGCATTTGTACCTCCGGATCTTTGCCCGGAAAAATAATTTTTCCTTTTTCTCGCTGTAAAGGACAATATTAAAACTAGGATTATAAATACTGCGCCGGCGGCTAACAAAATTTTTTTATTCACTGTATCTCTCCCTTTTAACGTGCCAATACCGCTATGAGTATACCGACCAAAAACCCACCGATTACCTCTAAAGGCGTATGTCCGATAAGTTCACGTAAACGTCCGTCATGTATCTTACCCTGCCAATAGATGTCATCGGTAATTTTATTTAGGATGCGGGCCTGCTTTCCGGTTGCCCGGCGCACACCTTGAGCGTCAAACATGACAACAATAGCGAATGAAGCAGCTAAAGCAAAGAGAACATTATCAAAACCGTACTCCAGGCCTACGGAAGCGGCCAAGCACGCTGCTCCGGCAACGTGGCTCGATGGCATCCCTCCGGTTCCGACAAAGAGACGAAAATCCAACCTTTTTTTTTGCACCACCCCGATAAATACCTTTATTGCCTGGGCAATCAACCAGGCAGAAAGGGTAGTAAGAAAAATCTTATTCTGGGACAATTGCAGGAATATTTCTTTCATTATTTTTCCTTGGGGACAGGTATTACTTCGATCCTAATTTTCGGAGAGGTTGTCGGCTGGCCGTTCTTCTTCAGGAACCCGCGGTTACCTTCTATTTTTGCGCGCCGCTTAAGTTCGCCTAGGGCTTTTTTAAGCTCATCAACAGAATTCAACCGCATTTTCAAACTGGTATTCTCCTGAACAAGCTTCTGCCTTTCCTCCAAAAGTGCTTTATTCTCCGCCCTAAGCATAGAAAATCTTAAATCAAACATTCCGATCTGCTCTTTTGCCAGGCTTAAATCCAGAAATAACTTATCCAGCTTTTTATGCGCAGCCTTTAAGTAGCCCTTTAAACCCGCGTTCCTGGCCTTAAGCTGTCCAACGGCCATCTTTTCTTTCCCTAAGTCCTGCAACAGGTTTTGCTTCTGATTTTCCAGAGAAGCGATATTTTCTTTTAAAGAAGCAACGTACCTAAGCACAATCAGGATAGAGCCGGCCGCCAAAAGCAGGATAAGGATGTTTCTCAGGGGTTTCTTCATATTAAAATATTATATAATCAGCCTTTTAAATTGCAAGCCTTTTCTTGAGTAACCTGCCTGACTAGATATTATATGCATTAGATTTCCTCTCTGTCTGCGTCTCTTAAGGTAAAAAGGAGGTAAATATGCTGGCAAAAGTATTAAGTTTTGGCTTATGCGGGATAGAGGCCTACCCTGTGGATATAGAAGTAGATGTTTCCCGGGGGCTGCCGCAGCTGAATTTAGTCGGGCTGCCGGATTCCGCAGTTAAAGAAAGCAGAGAAAGGGTAAAATCAGCAATTAAGAATTCCGGGTTTAACTGGCCCGCCGAAAGAATTACGGTTAGCCTGGCTCCATCCGGAATTAAAAAAGAAGGAGCTTGTTTTGACCTGGGGATTGCCGTGGGGATATTGGCGGCAACCGGACAAATAAACAGTACCGGGTTAACCGGGTATGTCATCCTGGGAGAATTATCCCTGGATGGTTCGCTTAGGCCGATCCGGGGAATCTTACCTATAGCCATGGCTGCTGCAAAATTCGTATCCGGACAAATGATCGTCCCGGAACAAAACTCCCAAGAAGCATCTATAGTCTCTGGAGTTTCTGTCTTCGCGCTAAAAACGCTCAAGGCGAGTGTGGAATTTTTAAATAGCCCGGAACTGGTTAAGCCGGTCAAGCTAGATTGGCTTAATTTATCCCAAGAGAAAAACCGTTACAGCCTAGATTTCTCAGAAGTAAAAGGCCAGTTTTTGGCTAAAAGAGCCCTGGAAACAGCCATCGCCGGAGGGCACAACATCCTGATGATCGGCCCGCCGGGCAGCGGAAAAACCATGCTGGCCAAAAGGATACCTACGATTATGCCGGATTTAACCTTAGAGGAGATACTGGAAATAAGTAAGCTGCACTCGGTGGCGGGGACTTTATTGAATAAAGACGGGGTTATGGTTACTCGGCCGTTCCGCTCCCTGCACCACGGCATATCCAGCGCAGCCCTGGTAGGCGGCGGCTCCCTGCCTGTACCGGGAGAGATCAGCCTAGCGCATCAAGGAGTGCTTTTCCTAGACGAATTCCCGGAATTCCGGCGCGACTGCCTGGAGGCATTACGGCAGCCATTGGAAGACGGCTCGATCCGCGTCTCGCGTATATTCAAATCCTTTGTCTTCCCCTCCTCTTTTGTCTTAGTAGCCGCAATGAACCCCTGTCCCTGCGGTTACTATACTGATTCGCATAAGACCTGCCACTGCAACACTACCCAGATCGCCAGGTACCGTTCAAAAATATCCGGGCCACTGTTGGATAGAATAGATATTCATATTGAAATCCCTCCGGCGCGCTACCAGGAATTAAGCGAAAATTTACCTGCCGAAAGCTCTCTCCAGATTAAAGAACGCGTAAATAAGTCCCGCGCGGTCCAAAGACAAAGGTTTAAGGACGAAGGACTATTCTATAATGCCCGGATGAGCCATAAACAGGTACGCAAATTCTGTATTTTAGGCGAAAAAGAAAACCAATTGCTCAAAATGGCTATGAGTGAACTTAATTTTAGCGCCAGGGCGTATGATAAAATCTTGAAAGTCTCCCGGACGATTGCGGATTTAGCAGGGTCTGATAATATTAAAGCGGAACATCTCTCGGAGGCGATTCAATACCGCTCTTTAGATAGGAATTTTTTTGTTTAAAGCGGAGAGCGCTTATTCCATCAGTAAAGTTTCTTCTCCCCTCTTCCTACTGAGTCAAAACCAATGCGCTCTTCCGGGTGTTCGGGGATTTTTTTTCGGAAGATCCGGTTAGAGTAAGTTCCTTGGTCATTCCAACAGTAGCTGCAGCGAAGGCGGTGTGTGGACCGACAGGAGAAATAAATCAACAATATGCTGTGGAATATGGCACTTCTGCGTTGACCTCTAGACGGTGGGAGAGAAGACCTCGCTTTGTAACTGGAGAGTTCATTATTCCATTGCTGTAAAGCAGTATATGTTCTGGGTAATAAATCGTAAAAATCGCCTAAGATGGTGGAAATACCAAGATAACGGCCGATTTTTTTAAAGGGATAAAACGGGGGTTGAAAATTGGAGGATTAATTTAAACTCACAGGATAAACGCAAAAATAGGCTTACCAGAGTATTCTATCGGAACGGCAATCACACGAAAGTCTCTTTTTTACCTTCGGGGCCTTATCTATTCTAGTGGCTTTAATTATTTATTCCTTATTAGAAATTATAATTTTT
This sequence comes from Candidatus Omnitrophota bacterium, assembly GCA_041648915.1. GTDB lineage: Bacteria > Omnitrophota > Gorgyraeia > Gygaellales > Profunditerraquicolaceae > UBA6233. The sequence continues at coordinate 6,712 of JBAZOC010000021.1, read as the reverse complement.
TTAATGAAATAACCAAAGTTTACTTTAGGCATAGGTATCCTGCGGATTTTTAAAGAAATAAAATTCATTGAACGTATCCTAACGTACGCAGTTTTTCTTTAACCTCTTTGTGCATAAAAGATTTAACCGGTTTATTGCATACCTTGGCATCAGATAAATATTCGCTTAACTTAAACCTTAAAAATTTAAACATACCACTTCTCAGAGCAACAATATTCCTTTCTTCCCGAGGATCATTTTTTAGATCATAAAGCTCATACCGCATGCTATTCTGGTCGTAAATAAGCTTCCATTTTTTCATCCTCACTGAAACCAAATTAAACTGTTCACTATATGCGAATAATGGAAAATTACCTACTTGCTGCGTAATTAACGGTAAAAGGCTCTGGCCCTGCCTAGGATCAAATTTTATCTTTAAAATATCCAAAATCGTCGGCATAAGATCAATTAAGCGAACTTGCTGGTTAATTACCGTAGAAGAGGGAATTTTTTTATCCCAACTGATAATCAAGGGAATCTTGATTAGCTCATCGTATAAAGAATTAACATGGCAAAAATACCTTGCGTGTTCGCCTAAGGCTTCCCCGTGGTCGGAATTGATGATAATGACCGTATGCTTATCCAGGCCGCCTTTTTTTAATTCTTCCAGTAAGCGGCTTATTTGATGATCAACCCGCCGGATTTCGCCGTCATACTGCGAGATATAATAATCTACATCGTTAACGCCGTCAACCGACAAATAGCTGGGTATAGTTCCAATCGAAGTCTGGTTATATGAATCTTGAGAAATCGGTATGCTTTTATTAATATTATAATATTCATCATGAAAAAATATTTTATTATAAGGTCGACCCGGGACGTACGGCCCATGAGGGCTAAGATAATATACCCAGAGAAAAAATTTCTTATGTTTATTATTTCTCAGCCAGTTTAGCGCCAAATCCGTTATCTCGATGATCCGCGCGGGGAGAGGATTGCGGTTTATTGATCTTACCACGTCAAATGTATCGAAGCCACTTTTAAACTCTTGAATTGATGTTAAACCTATCTGGTCGGAAATAAACGCTGTGTTATAACCTTTTTCTTTTAAAAGTATGGGGAGGGTCCTGGGCATTTCCTGAGCGAATTGATAACCCCAATCTTTAACATTATGCAAGTTGGGATAGGTGGAGGTAACTAGAGATGCGTTGGAAGGAGCTGTATGCGCGCTGGGCGCGATAAAATCAGTAAATATAACCCCTTGTTCAGCCAACCTATCTATAGTCGGACTGGTATTACGTTTATAACCATAACATCCAAGATGGTCAGGCCTTAAAGCATCCAGGGTTATCAAAATAATATTCGGCTTGCGGACTGTTATTATACGGTGTCCGATAAAAACTGTTATGCTAATAATAAGCACCCCGCCTGCAACAATTTTAAAAAATATTTTCTTGCTCATCTTCTTTCAGTGTTTTTAGAACGCCCGCTGATTCTGCCTGAATCTATAATAAGCGCGTCTTGCCGTCAAGATATTTCATCGATAAGGCCTGAGGGATTCTTCTAATTGAGGGCTTTGCGGGTAACCGAGCTTATTTGCTTTATCGAAATATTTAACCGCCGGACCGTATCTTTTTAAAGAAAAATAGGCTACCGCAATATTATGGTAGATATAGGCCGCATCCGGCTGCAGCACTATAGCCTTCTCATAAGCATCTATCGCCTCCTCCCCTCGCCTTAATTTTAACAGCGCATTACCCAGGCCAACATAGGGCTCGGGAGAATCAGAAAAAAGCCTTGCCGCTTTTTGGTATACCGCTAGAGCCTCCGCGGGCTTATCTGCCGTACAATATAAATTACCTAAACCGATATAGGCTGATTTATAGCGCGGATCAGCAGTAATCGCTTGCCGGTAAAATTCTACCGCCCTTTTGCTCTCCCCGAACGCCGCATACTCATTCCCCAATTCGTTATTGACTCTCGGGCTATGCGGAGCATACCTTAAGGTCCTCTCCAATAAAATAATCGGGCTCCTCCAGTAATTGTTCTGCTGGGTCGTCAGATACCCATAGTAAAAAACCAACAATACAATTAATATTTTGGCAAAAAGCCGGTAATATTTTAAGCTATGCAGGTTCAATATCGCGTAAGATACGGCGAGGCATACTCCTACCGATGGTAGATACATCCAGTGCTCAGCCATATACGCATTAATCGGAAAAATATTAGCTACGGGAAAGAGGGTTATCAGAAACCAGCCTAGGGCAAACGGCCAGATTTTATTTTTCCATTTTTTAAACATACAAAATAATCCCGCACTAAGAATTAATGCGCCGGTTATTACTCCGGAATCGCTGCATTTAAAAAGCCTGAGTCCATATTCCATATGCAAATTGAAGGGCAAAAAGATTAACCTGACATATTCGCTTAGGGCCAGGAAAAAACCCGGCAATCTATGATAAAAAGGCTCATTTCCCGGCAGGATAATCGGTTGTAATTTTAAAACGGCTAGACGGATCAAAAAATAACCGGCTATTTCAAAAAGAAAAAACAGGAAGATTCGCGGCTTGACTTTTACTCTAAAAATATAATGGTAGAATAGCAAAAGTAAGGGTAAAATCACGCTATTCTCTTTAGATAAAAGCGCTAATGGATAGAATAATAGCGTAAGAACAAGCGGTTTGGTGCTTCTGGAATTAAGGTATTTAATATAAAAAATAAACGTCAATAAGAAAAAAAACGCCGCCATTATATCCGCCCTCCCGGAAATATAGGCAACTGCTTCAGTATGTATAGGGTGAATGACAAACAATGCGCCGGAGAGGAAAGAAAGCCAATGGTTTTTAAAAATTATACTGGCCAGCCAATAGACTGCCAGGGCAACCGCAATATGAAAAAAAATGCTGGTTAAATGGTACCCTACTGCATTTAAGTGCCAGAGGGAATAATCCAGCGCATAGGTGAGCATTTGTAGGGGACGGTAAAAGTTAGAGGCCGCATCTAATCCCGCTCCGATATTCATGCTAAAAATTTTTTTAAGATAAGCTAAGTTTTTAATGCAAGGATTATCTCTTACCAACCCGTAATCATCCCAAAGGAATTTTCCCGGCAGGGTATTGGCGTATACGAGAAAACCCAAGACTACTAATGAAATAATTTGAATAGCAATTATTTTACGGACGGGAAGCTGTATCTGCATAAATATTTTATCTCTAAACTGCCGACCAACTAACTTCTTTTTTCGTGCGGGGGATATTATTTACTTCGTGGAATTCTATCCGGCAATAACCTCAATCACAACGCTGGCCTGAGCAGTCATGCCCTTTCCATCTTTTACCGTCAGAGTAGCGGTAAATTGACGCGAGCCATAAGTAGTACTCCAATAAGTATTGCTGGGGTTTTTCTGGGTCGAGGTATCTCCATCACCGAAATCCCATAAATACGTAGTTATTCTGCCATTAGGAGAAGAAGATTTGGAGCCATAGAACTGCACCTTTAAAGGAGACGCGCCTTTTAGGGGCCTGGCCATAATTACTGCTTTGGGAGCTTTACAAGTAATCTGTGCTTTAACCGCTTTCTTTTTAACCGGCTTTTCTTCTACTTTAGCTACGGGTAATGTCTCTGTTGTTTCTTCAACTTTAGCTGCAACAGGCGGCTCTACTTTTTCTGCGGTTTTAACCAGCGGAGGCGGCACTGCCTTTTCTTCAACTTTAGCCGCAGCAGCAAGTTTAGGCGTTTCATCCTTAACTACCTGGGCCGGAAGCATTACCTTAGCCTGCCCGGAGGCAGAAACTTCTTTTTGCAGGTCTTCCTGTATATAAGCATCTAACTGCTCCTTGATGGCTTTAACCCGTTCTTTTTCAGCCTTATAGTCGGCATCTTCCTGCTTATCTATCTTTTCTTTATATTGAGGGTCATGGTTATATTTGTAGTCCCGTATGGCGACAGCCGGCAGGCGTAATACTCCCATAACCGCCTGCAGCATAAAAATCGGCGGATCAATGAAATTCTGTTTAAAACGGTTCTCAATATAGCCCATCTTTTTATAATAAGCTTCGACTTGTTTCTTACGCCTCTGGAAACGCTCCCGGGCAACCTGCTCCTCCGGGACAGAATTATCTTTTCCCAGGGTGTATTCCGGCAAAACCCTTCCGTATCTTGCCACCACATATCCTTTATTATATGGGGATTCGCCCTTTTGCACGCTATAGGTGGAGCAGCCGGAGAGGAATAAAGCGGAAAGTATGATAAAAACTTGTATTTTAGGCCTGAGCATTTACTTTTTACTTTTGAGTTTTAAAGATTGATTTTAACTTTCTTATGATACTACTTTGGCTGGGGTATGTCAATTAACATTATAACCTGGAATAGATTGTCCTGAGGACCAAGGGGATAGGCTTTATGGGAATACCTTTTAATTTCAGGCCGCACCTATACCTTGATGCATCTATCTGCTTTGACCAAACTACTTCTGCTTCTAGTTGGATCTCTTCGCCATTATCCGGGACCTTAAGGCATATATTTAAAGGCGAATTCATCGGTATTTCCTCGGCAGTAATCAGACCAACGCCCTGCGCGCTGATATCGTGCGTGCAGGTTGTTTCGCCGAGGCTCTTAATAGCCAGCTTGGCATATTTTAAAGGGATAGTGACGAGAAAACGGACGAGCTTTCTTTTTTCTATAGGATAGGTCTCCGGCATGGCTTAATCCTTTCTAGTTATAGCGTATATGATCTATAACTAGTATGCCCTACGCCTATGGATGATTTCAAGGGGATATGCGCTGTTTTTGAAAACGTTTTCTTTAGGAGTCTTGCTCGGTAATCCTGCCGACAAACGGTAACTTGAAATACTCTCCCTGGTAGGCTTTAAACATAAGGATGACCCAGAGGATTATACCGGCTATTCCCAACAGGCCGGCCAGACGACATCCTAGAATGGGCAGAAACTTGAGCACAATATCCAGGACAAATAAGGCAATAAAGGTTACTATTGACTGCCGGGCATGGAACCGCACAAATTTGTTTTTTTTCTCCAGGGAATAAAAGATAATGCCGGTGATAAAGCCCAAAAGGTAGCTTAAAAGCGCAGCTAAATTTGCGTCCATACCGGTAGACGATTTACCCTGATTTTTTATCTCCATAACCGCCCCACTCTCACTCTCATGACCGGATCAAGGCCAAGGCCTCTGAACGGGTCTTTTCATTTTCCTTAAAAATCCCGCGGACTGCCGAGGTAATCGTAAGTGTCCCGGGTTTTTTTACCCCGCGCATAGACATACAAAGATGCTCTGCCTCAAGCACAACCATCACCCCTAACGGCCTTAATTTAGACATAATGATCTCGGCTATCTGCGTAGTCAGGCGCTCCTGTACCTGCGGCCGGCGCGCTAAAATATCTACTACCCGGGCTAACTTGCTTAAGCCAGTTACGCGGCCATTTTTGGGAATATAGGCTATGCTGGCTTTACCTATAAAAGGGAGAAGATGGTGTTCGCAGACAGAATAAAGCGGTATTCCTTTAAGCAAAATAATTTCATGGTGTTTCTGATCCAGGATAACTTCTAGCTCCTCTTCGGGATCCTGCTTAATCCCGGCAAAGATCTCCTCATACATCTCTGCCACGCGCTTAGGCGTCTCCAGCAAATCTCTTCTCTGAGAATTCTCGCCTATCGCTTCCAATATATCCGTTACTGCCCGCTCAATTTTTTTCTTATTCATTTTTTATTTACCTATACAAAACTCCGCGAATAACTTATCCAGGAGATCCTCGGAAAATTTTTTACCCAGTATCTCGTCCAGGTATCCCAATGCCTCCTGAATATCCTGAGCAATGTACTCCGCAGGCAACCTATTATCTAACGATTTTAGGGCTTGCGCAATAACAATCTTTGCTTTCTGGAGTATTTTTACATACCTTAGGTTAGCTACCAGAACCGGTTCAGCCCCGGCAATATGCCCGCTGTAAGCTAAGTCCGCAATTTCCTTTTCCAGCAGGTCTATATTTTTTAATTTTTTAGCCGATAGATCAATGACGCGCTTAAATATTTTTGCTACCTTTGGACGCTCTAATCTCTGTTGAAGGTCCATCTTATTGATAACCGCAATGGCTTTTTTATTTCTTAACTTTCCGGCGAGGAACTTATCTTCCCGGGAGAACTTTTTACTGCCGTCAAATAAAACAATCACCAGGTCCGCAGCGGCGATATGCTTTTTTGAACGCTGGACTGCTTTTTTTTCCACTAAATCCCGCGGCTCTAATATTCCGGCGGTATCTACGATCCTGACCGGTATCCCTTGAATATCGATTATCTCCTCAATTGTATCGCGGGTGGTCCCAGGGAGAGGGGTTACGATAGAGCGCTCTTCTTTAAGCAGGGCGTTTAAAAGTGAAGACTTGCCGACATTGGGTCTACCGCAGATAACCGCGTGTATCCCTTCGCGTAAGACCCGCGCAAGCTTAGAGTTAGCGATCAATTCCTGCAGGTCTTTACCTACCGCGGCAATTTTTTGGGTGATGTTTTCTAAATCTACGGCGGTTCCCTCTTCCTCCGGAAAATCCAGGCCTGCTTCTAAGGCGCTCAGCGCATCCAATAAAAAAGCCCTGTCTTTATTTATCTGCTTGGAGAGCACGCCTTTTAACTGGTCAACTCCGATTTTTAAGGCAGAATCTGTTTTCGCACGGATTACCTCTATTACTGCCTCGGCCTGCGTAAGGTCAATCCTGCCGTTTAA
>JBAZOC010000020.1:0-20735 GCA_041648915.1 Candidatus Omnitrophota bacterium | reverse complement strand
ATTTTGCCGGCAATTACCTCAACCGAAATAAAATCAGGCATTTTACGTCTCCTTTCTACTTTTAATAGACGCAAGGAGAGTAGTTTTCTAACGGGGATTTCTAAGAGTAAAAGGAAGAAAAATAGTTGGGGAATAGCTAGGGTAGCTAGGGAAACGGTCCCTATGCTTAGGGTGCTTAGGGAAACGGTCCCTATGCTTATGGTGAAAATAGAACCGTCCCCTTTATTCTCTTGACAATTCTGGGGGGGGAATAAACTAAGTACTAATGAGCGTAACTTTTAAAAAAAGTCTAGCCCAAAAAGCAGATGGTTTTACCCTTATTGAGCTTATCATCGTCGTAGTCATCATCGGTATCCTCGCCCTGGTCGCTATACCCCGCTATTTTGCCAATGTCGCCAAAGCCCAGAAAGCACAGGTATATTCCAATTTGGATGCTATAAGGCAAGCACAACTGGCTTATTATGCGGCTTATGGCGTTTATGCTTCTTCTCTTCCCATTACCGTAATTCTTGATGGGGAAACTATTATTAGCGTAGCTGACCCCTCTAACACAGGATGGCGTTACTATGTGTCATCGGCCGCCGACATAACCCATTGCCCATCTCGGCAAACCCAGGGAGCATACAAGTTGCCAGGGGATATATGTTATTATTCATTCTGTATAACCGGCGTTGCCTATGCGTCCTGTACACCATAAAAAAGAAAAATAAACGAAACTAAAGCTTAGAAACACATCTCAACCCTATATTTATTTAACCTATCTCTAGCTCTATTTTTTACGCAGCATCCCTCATAAAATATCTATAACTAAAAGTAAACAAGATTATTATATTGCGGTTAGGGAATTTTCGCCTATAATAGAAATTATGCTTTACGACCGTTTCCAGCAGGAGGCGATTGACTATATTAACCAGGGCCATTCGGTTATTGTCTCGGCTCCCACCGGTGCGGGTAAAACCGCGATCGCCGAGCACATCATCACGACCTGCATTAAAAAAAATATCGGGGTCATCTACACCGCGCCGATCAAGGCGCTCTCTAACCAGAAATTCCGCGATTTTCAAGGCATCTACGGGGATAAGATCGGGATCTTAACCGGCGATGTTTCCTTAAACGCGCTGGCCCCGGTCTTAATTATGACTACCGAGATCTTCCGCAACAAGATTCTGGATGAGCCCAGGAGCCTGGAAAGATACTCTTGGATTATCTTTGACGAAATCCACTATATTGACAATCCCGAGCGCGGCACAGTCTGGGAAGAATCCCTGATCTTCCTGCCCCAACATATGCATATCCTCGGGCTCTCCGCCACTATCCCGAATATTAAGCAGTTCGCTTCCTGGATTGAATCCATCCATAATAAGCCGATCCAAACAGTAGTGGAAGATAAGCGGCCGGTGCCTTTACATTTCTTTTTTCAGGCCGGAAACGAAGTCGCCGACAAGATCGACCACTTTAAGCGCATGCGCTTTTCCAAACCCAATAAATTATTCGGCTTGATCAACTACGTGCGCAACCAGGAAGGCCTGCCCTGCATCTATTTTGTCTTTGGCCGCAGGCGCGCCGAGGAACTGGCCGAGGAACTGGCCTCTTCTAATTTTTTGAATGGACAGGAAAAAACCCGGATACTGGAAATGTACAGTGCGCTCTGCGAGCGCTTTGACCTGAAAAACGACCGCACCGCCCAGAATATGTACCAGCTTATCCAAAACGGCATTGCCTACCACCACGCCGGAATGCTTCCCACCTTAAAAGAAGTTATTGAAAGGCTCTTTACCAGCCGGTTACTAAAGGTTATCTTTACCACCGAGACATTTGCCCTGGGCATCAATATGCCCAGCCGCTCGGTTATCTTTGATGAACTGCGGAAATTCTACGGCCGCTACGTGCGTAACCTTAAAACCCGCGATTTTTACCAGATGGCCGGGCGTGCCGGAAGACGTGGGATTGATACCGAAGGTTTTGTTTATTGCCGGCTTAACCTGCAGAGAATACGGCTGGATGAAGCCAAACGCATAATTTACGGCAAGCCCGAAGAAGTCCGGAGCCAGCTGAATACCTCTTATGCGACAATCTTAAATCTTTACGAAAAATATAAGGATGATTTATTCAAGGTCTATCCCCTCTCGTTACATTATTTCCAGTCGCGCAAGAACGAACAAAAAGAAGCGCTGCGGCTGATTGACGCGAAATTAAAACTCCTGAAAAATTCCGGCTACATCGATAACGGTATTGTTACTGAAAAAGGGAAATTCGCTAAAAGTGTCTATGGCTATGAATTAATTTTAAGCGAACTCTATGAGCGGCAAGTCCTTGAGCAGCTGGACGAATTCGGCCTGGGAGTAGTGGCGGTGTCCTGCGTGTTCGAGCCGCGTAAAAACCAGCGCCTGCCTTCCAATCTTTCCAAAAATACCCGGCAGATCAAAAGAATATGTGAGGAGATTTACGATGAGATCAAGCACCGGGAACAAAAAGCACGCATTTACCCTTTCAGCAAACTCCCCTATTTCCATATGAGCACGGCAATGGAAGCCTGGTTGCGTGGAACAACTTTTGATAAGACGTTAAGATTTGGCGATACTGACGAAGGAGAAGTAGTGCGTTATTTCCGTATGGCTGTGCAGATTTTACGCGAAATTTCCGAGGCCAGAATATCTTCCTACATATTAAAAGACAAGATTAAAGAAAGTATCCGCGTGATCAACCGCGATGTGGTAGACGCAGAAAAACAACTCCGCGAAGGCTAATCCCTCCTTTGCCACGCTGCACGAGCTAATCGGGACAGCGTGTCCTAGACAGTTTCAACCAAATCCTTTTTAAAATATCTAGTTAGGAATTATGAATTACTGCGTCTATTATCTTGGGAGTAAAAATATGCGCGAACGAAAACGCCTGTTAATAGAAGGCGGCTGCTATCATATTATTACCAGAGGCAATCAAAAACAGCGGGTATTCTTCGACGATCGAGATTATGAAACATACCTCAAAATTTTAAAAAAATATAAAAGGAAATACGGAGTTTTCCTTTACGGATTTTGTTTGATGCCTAACCATATCCATTTAATAGGAGAACCAAAAATATCAGCCCATTTGATCAAGTTTATGCAAAGCCTCTCGCGTTCTTATACTGAGTATTTTAATAAAAAATATAATAAAGTCGGGCATCTCTGGCAAAATAGATATATAAGTAAAGTAATAATAAAAGACGCCTACCTGCTTAATTGCATTCAATATATTGAATTTAATCCTTTAAGGGCAAATCTGGTAAAATCAGCTGAAGAGTATCCTTGGAGTAGTTTTAAGGAGAGGTCGATATCGTTAAATATTAAAAACAGGATGCTTGATGAATTGTATATATAGTTACAACTATGACACACTGTCCCGATTGGGTCAGCCAGCGTGGCAATACTTGATATAATCCTCGAGGATTTTTTTGTGGTCAAAGGCGAGGTCTAACTTGGCGATTTCACTTAACTTCACTATCTTTAAATTCGCCGCATCATCCCCTGCCCGGGGAGAACCTTGAGCTTTAGCCAGGAAAACAGTTCCGATGGTATGGAAACGCGGGTCGCGCTGCGGGTCAGAATAGGTATGGAATTGCTTTATTTCTGTGAGTATAAGGCCGGTTTCTTCCCTAGCCTCCCTGGCTACCGCATCCTCTAAACTTTCGCCATAGTCCGCAAAACCTCCGGGCAAGGCCCAGCCAAAAGGAGGGTTTTTTCTTTGAATGAACACCACGCCGCCGTCAATCTCGATTAACGCATCAACGGTAGAGAAAGGCCCGTTCTGCAGCTTATAAAGGATATGCTCAAGGTATTTGATTACGCCTTGGTTAAAAATACCATAAGCTTCCTGGTCGTAAAGACAAAAAGTGATCTCTTTAAGCCCTGACTTTTCTTCTCTTAAATACCGCCAGATTTCCTGCGCCATAATCTTAGCGCAGGCTAACAAGAGAAAGCCGCCCACTCCGCAGCCCAATGCCGGAAAGGCAATAGACTTTACGCCTAATGCATCGGCGACCTTTAATGCATTCCTGCAGGAATTACGTATCTTTACTTCGTCGGTCTTAAAATCCATACCCATGGTTGCGGCGTGGATTATGTATTTTGCCTTTAAGCTTCCGGCAGCCGTAAAGATCGCCTCGCCTACCCCTATGGGGCATTTTTTTACCGCCTCTTCCTCAATTATCTTGCCGCCCTTCTCCTTAATCGCCAGGGCGAGCCCCCCGCCCATAATCCCTTTGTTATTGGCGGCGTTCACAATGGCCTCTGCTTCTAGTTCGGTTATATCCTGCCGGATAACTTTTATCTCGCAACCTTTGATCTTCATTAATCCTCACGCCTCATAATTTCTCCAGGGTCAATTTCTTCTCTTTTTGATCTACCTCAAAATTAAATCTTTTTAAAAATGACATCCCGAGCAGCCCGTCGCCAAAACCCAGATTTCCTGCATCGCCGAGTAAAACCGCAGCTTCAACCTTATCCGCCCGGGCACCCTGCACTTCCATAGTCTGGATAACCAGACGTCTAGCATTAACCTGCCGGCCGTCAGCTACCTGCACTTTCAAATCCGGTTGAGCGCCGGACAAATCTATTCCTAATTTCCCGGCAATATCCTGGGTAATTATTACCAGTGAAGCCCCTGTATCTAAAACCATCCTGGCGCTGACTTTATCCTCCAGCATGACGCTGACTGCTATCCCCCCAGGATTACGGGAAAAAGTTACTTCAGCTGGCTTCTTTTCCTCTTTAGTTTGAAGTTCAGCTATTTTTTTCTCAACTGCGCGTTTATGCTTTTCCCATTCCTGGCGCAGGAGAACCGAATCAGCCGCAGAGGTTTTAACAATCTTCTCTATCCCGCTTTTGAGAAAAGTTACTGAAGAAGTAACTCCTACTTCCAATTCAACAGCCTCACCGTTATCGCTCTTGACAATCCCCTCTAGGCTACGGCCGTTCTTAAGATAAACCCTGTCGGCATAGGCTAATGAAACCAGAACTAATATTAGAAATAAACCGGAAAGAACCCTCATCATGTAACTTTAGGCCCTTTTATGTTTCTTAGGCTTGGGAAAACCCCTGATTGCTTTTAATGATTTTTTTAAGTCTTCCTCGGGCAGATGGTATTCCAATAATTTACCGCTTAAAAATTTTTCATACCCGGCCAGGTCCATCAAGCCGTGGCCGCTGTAACTAAAAAGGATAGTTTTTTTCTTGCCTTCTTTTTTAGCCTTAAGCGCTTCATCAATAACGCAGGCAATGGCGTGGCTTGTTTCGGGAGCGGGAATTGCCCCTTCGGTCTTCATCCAGAGCAGGGCTGATTCGTAACATTTTACCTGGTCATAGGCAGCCGGCTCGACCAAACCGTCTATAATGGCCTGGCTGACTAAAGGCGCCATGCCGTGATAACGCAGGCCTCCGGCATGTATGGGCGCCGGGACAAAACTATGCCCTAAGGTATACATGGGCAGGAGCGGAGTGAGGCCGGCGGTATCGCCGAAATCATAAGCAAAAGGCCCCCGGGTTAGCGTCGGACAGGCAGTGGGCTCAACCGGTATGATTCTGATTTTTGCGCCGTGAATCTTATCGTAGAGAAAAGGGAAAGCTAAACCGGCAAAATTGCTTCCTCCACCGACGCAGCCGATAATAATATCCGGCTTCTTCTCCCCGGCTAAAGCCAATTGTTTCTTGGCCTCCAGGCCGATAATCGTCTGATGCAGCAATACGTGGTTTAATACGCTCCCCAGGGAATAACGCGTCTTGCCGCTCTTATCGCTGACTGCTTCTTCTATCGCTTCGCTTATAGCCATCCCCAAGCTCCCCGGGGTAGACGGCATCTTTTTTAAAATTTCCCTTCCGGTATTAGTTTCATTACTCGGGCTGGCTACGCATTTTGCCCCCCAGACACCCATCATAATCTTGCGCAGCGGCTTCTGGTCAAAGCTGATGCGCACCATATACACCTTGCATTCCAGGCCGATTAAATTACAGGCAAAAGCCAAAGCGCAACCCCACTGCCCGGCGCCGGTTTCCGTAGTCAGTTTCTTTATCCCAAATTTCTTATTATACCAGGCCTGGGCTACGGCGGTATTGGGCTTATGGCTGCCGGCGGGGCTTACGCTTTCATCTTTATAATAGATCCGCGCCGGAGTTTTTAAATATTGCTCTAAGTATACTGCCCGGCGTAAAGGCGCCGGCCTCCAGCGGTAAAGGATCTCTAAGATCTCTTCCGGAATATCTATCCAGCGTTTAGTAGATACCTCCTGCTCAATCAAGTTCATCGGAAAAACTTTGGCCAGCATCTTAGGTTCCAGCGGACTGCCGTCAGGGCCGAGCGGAGGAAGCATTGGCGTTGGCAGGTCCGCGGCCAGGTTGTACCATTTTTTAGGGATATTTTTTTCGCTAAGGAATATTTTATTGCGCAGCATATTATTTCCCGTGAGATTACATGGTAATATCCAGGCGGAATTCGGTGTAGAGACCGTTGTTCAGTGCAACCTTGCCCTGGCTATCCTGCCGGTATTCAATAGAACGGTTAAAGACCCCGCCCAGAGAAAGAGAGCTTTCAATATTTTTATTTATCGCGCACCTGAGGCCTGCGCCGGCGCGTATTTCGTTATAGTTAAGTACCGTATTTTTAAGGTCGTCCTGGGTTACCTTATATTCGTCGCTCGTCCAGTTGCCTTCGGCAAAAACCGTCCATTTCTTATTCAACGCATAAGAGATTTCCGGATTATCGGGGAGGATATTAAAAGTAAGCCTGTCATTAGGCCTATAGATAAGCCCGACAATCGGAGAGACTGCCGGCTTGAACCCCGGAGAATACTGCACCCCGTAAACAAAGGTCAATTTTTCAGTTGGCTGGTAAATCATAAAATAGCGCTGAAGAAAATGGAATGACTCGGAACGGAAATCCCAGTTATCGCCGTAAAACGATGGAGCAAGGCCGATAGTAAAATAAGTCTTATTGAAGTTAAAAAACGGCAGAGTGGCCTGTACGCCGAAATCTACTGCGGTTAGCTGCGCCGGTAACTTAACATTAGTAGAATTATTTATACCGATATATTTACTGCCTACGGCAAACTGAACGGGCAATTTGCCGAAAGCCTTGATCTGATAACTATATTCTGCGGCCGAAGCCACTAACCCCACGCTTCCGGATTGAGATTTAGCTCCTGCCGAAGGCATAAAGCGCGTACGGGAATCCAATTCCTGCGCGTAATATTCCTCCTCTACGACTACCGGCTTGCCTAATTCCTGACGATAAGCCTTAGGGGCAAAATCCATGGATTCCTGCGCTTTGGCAAAAGCCCCCTCCTGCGCCTGATCCCTTGCCCTATCCGCATAGGCATTTAATGAAAAAAAGGACAAAGCCAAAACATAAAACAAGGCTAAAGCCAACAGTTTTAATCTTCCGGATTTTTCTATAAACATCGCTCTCCTTTTTTTATTTTTTGATTATAGCATAAATATCATAATTTTTTAAGAAAAGTATCCGCTAAACCCTTGATGATATCCGTTACCGCAGCCTGAAAACCGTATCTCGGCTTTTTCAATGTCCCGCTGATAGTAATCACTGCGAACTTCTGGCCTTGGCTTACTAATGCCGTAGCGATATCTTTAAAAGTCCCGGTTAAGGGGATCAGCTCACTGATAATATCAATATTAAACCTGGCGTTAATGGAACTATCAAACCCGATTTTGACCGGGCCGGCCAGATTAACCATGCTGCTTTTTAATATCAGTTCGTCGGTAGAAATAGCTTTGTCCTGAATAACGAACTCACAGGCACCTTCAGAAAATGTAATATTGGCGAACTCCTGGGAGAATAATAATTTACCCATGCCTTTGAACAAATCCAGCTCCCAAAGCTTACCCTGGGTAATTGAGATCCTGCCTGCGCCTTGCGTATCGGCCAAGCCGCTTAAAAATCCGCTGGCCTTGACCCCTCCCTGGATAATCCCTGAAATATCTTTATTCTTAGCCAGGGTATCTTTTTTCAATTCTTTAATCTCTACGCCCTGCAGAGCGGCAGTAAACCAATAAGGGATATCTTGAGAGCCAAGGTTAGCGGTAAGCGCCGCCTCCAGCGAACCGTTGTAGAGAGACAGACGAGCAGCTTCCATATTGGCTAAACCGTTGGCCTGGCTATAGCTAATAAATAAATCCGTTCCTTTCAGGCCATATAAAGAGATTTCATCGCTGGAAAGCTGGGCCTCGACAATGTAATCTTTCGGGTCCTTGCTCTTACCGGATAGATTAAATTGTGCCTTAACTCTACCTTCCGGATTAATCTTCTCCAATTGCCCTTTAAATCCGGGCAAGGCGGATTTTAAATCTCTTAAGTCAACGCTTACTCCTCCGCTTAAATCCATACTGGTTGAGGCGGGGTTTACGCTGTTGATAGTACCGGCTATAGAAAATTCAGAAGCAAAATAGCGACCCGAACACTTGGCTATCTTAAGCAGCCTATCTTGTAAGCTTAAGTTAGCGGCTAAAGAAAGCGTATCCGATTTTAGGGCCAGATCCAGGCGCGCCAAAGCCTGCTCTTTAAGCCTGCCCTCTAACGCTAAAGATAAATTTCCCTGGCCGGCTATTGTCCCCGGAAAATTGAATTTGAACTTATCCTTTAACAGGCCCGGCAAAGACGCCAGGCTAAGCTCGGCATGGGCAGTCAGGCTTAATTCCGGAGCATTAAAATCATTCAGGGCTACCTTGGCGTTAACCGGAATACCAAAGATACTGGCGGTTAAATTTTCGGTGCTTAATCCCGAATTATTAAAAGTCAGGTCGCAGTTGACCGCGCTGAGCGTATCCACAAACTTTAACCCGGAAATGAAAGCATTAGCGATACTGCTGCTTCCGGAGTAGTGAAATTTTTTATCACTTAAACCATACTCTAAAATAACACTTGAGCTTATATCCGCCTTAACCTTGATCTTCCCCTGTTGAATATTTAGATTTTTACTCTGCACCTGGGTATCGGCAAAAAGGGCATTGCCTTTCATCTTGAAATTAGCGTCCGCGTTAAGCAAACCGTCTATCTTTAATCCCCAAAGCCCGTAATAAACAGTAAAATCCCCGGGAGAAAAATTACGCACGGTCAACCTGGAATTTAATTCACGGGAAGCGATTTTATATTCTCCGTAGGCGCTTAAATTCATCGGCTGGCTAGACGCAATTAAAGCGGAGAGTTTAAACCTGGCCGAAGCCGGCAAAGATAAATAAAGAGTGAAATTAATATTTTCTATACTCTTCATAAAGGCCGGGGTAAAAGTAGCATCCCGAAAGATAATCCGGGCATTGGAAATATTAAAGCGGTAAACCGAAAACTGGAATCCTTTTTTTAACGCGCTTCCTGCGCCTGGCTTAACGGAGTCAAGAGCGCCCGGGGTGCCGGCAATAGGCGCTTTTGGGGTCGGGAATAAATCTTCTAAATTAAAGGTCTTGTCTTCTCTCCTCTCCAGGAATACCTGCGCGGATTTTATATTTACGCTAGGAATGATAATTTGTTTACGGAAGGCCGGGAACGGAAGGAAGATACAGGAAGCTTCCTTTATCTTGACGAGCACGCTATCCTGGTTATATATCTCCAGGTTACTTAAAACCAGCCCTTTGAATATATTGACCCGCAAAGCCCCTAAGCTAACCCGAAAATTAGTCTGTTCTTCAATGGATCGAACAAGCAGGCTGCGGATTGTTTTAGGCAGGAAAACATTATTCAGGTAAATTATGCCTCCGCTAACCAGGATAGCCAGCACAAACAGGCAGATGGAAACAATAATGATTATTTTTTTTATCATGGGGCTAACCTGGCTGCTGCCTTAAAGGCCTCCTGCCTGGTTTTAACTTTACCGATGGCCTGAAGCTCTTCTAGTTCAGCTAAAATTTTACCGATTAAGGGCGAAGGGGCGAGTTTAAATTTTTTCATTATGTCGTTGCCGTCCAGCAGCCGGGCTTTTTTCTTTTCTTTACCTTTTTCCGAATTTTCCCGGATCAAACGCCGAACTACCTTTTCATGCCGCCGGCGGCTTTCGGTTGTAGCTAAAGGACCCTGGGTCGCCCGTTGGTCAGCCAGTGATAATAACAACACGGATAAGGCCTCTTTGCCGGCATCCCGGAAAAATCTGAACCTCGCCCGCGCCGTAGGATGCCCGCTCTCTGCCAGGTATCCGGGCCGCAGGTGACAAAGGATGATTTTGCGTAAAGAATAAGACTCCTCATTGGAAAGCTTAAGCCTCCTGGCAATACCCTCGCTTAAAACTACCCCCACCCTTTCATGGCCGTGAAAAGTGATCCTGCCTTTTTTCCGGCGCAGGGTTTTGGGTTTTCCGATATCATGCAGGAGAGCGGCTAATTTCAGGAGCTGCCGCCGCGACCTATCTGCGCAGATATACGCATCAAAAAAATCCCGGGTTTCCTTATCCTTTATATTCTCTAATATCCGCTCTATCTGCCGAACAGACTCTAGGGTGTGCTGCTTAACATCCAAATGATGATACGGGCCCTGGCCTATCCCACGCATCTTCTTTAATTCAGGAAAGATAACCTCCAATATTTTTAATTTATCCAAAGTTACCAGGCAGGCGTGAGCCTTATCACTCTCCAATATCTTAAACAACTCTTCGCGGATGCGCTCAAAGGAGACTTTCACCAGCTTCGCTTTTCCGGACTTGGCCAGATTAAGCGCCTCTCGATCAATGGCAAAACCCAGCCGCGCAGCAAAACTAAAGGCGCGTAAGATGCGTAACGGATCTTCGCGGAAAGATTTTTTATTTACCAAGCGGATTATTTTACGTTTTAAGTCTTGCCTTGCTCCGTATAAATCTAGCAAAACGTTATTCAAATCTTTATTTCCGAAAACTTTTCCCAGTTCCAGGGCTAGCGAATTTATAGTGAAATCGCGCTTGCGTAAATCTTCTTCCAGGCCCTTGCCGCGAAAATCCGAAAAATCAAAAGTATAGGTTTTTGCGCCTATTTTTTTTACGGCCCGGCAGGCGCCATGCTCTTGATCCAAAGCCACAAAACCCGCTTTTAGCTTATAAGCCAGGGAGCGGCCAAAACTTATGGCGCGGTTTTTAACGGCAAAATCAAAATCCGGATTCGCCTTTTCTTTTTTCAAGATCAGATCCCGCAATACTCCCCCCACCAAATATAGCTTTACGCCTCTGTTTCGGGCGAAATTATAAATGTCTTTGAGGATCTTCTGGTCTTTAGGGGAGAATTTTAAAGAAGAGGGCATATTATTTGATATTCCCTAAGCGGGTGGCTTGATGGGGACCGTTTCCCTATCTCCATTCATTTATCCTGATTGAATATTGCCGATTGTTTAATAATCTCGTCTTCGACAAATATAGGTGCGTGCGCCCTTACCGCCAGGGCAATACTATCCGAAGGCCGGGCATCAATCATTTTTTCAGTGCCCGCTGCGGTCTTAAGGACTAACTTGGCGTGAAAAGTATTTTCCTCCAGTTTATCGATAATAACCTTCTCTACTTTCGCTTCCAGGAATTCTATGGTTGCATGCAGCAAGTCGTGGGTTAACGGCCGGGGGGGCGCAAACCCGCTTATCTTCATCTTTATTGCCGAGGCTTCAGGCAGGCCGATTACAATAGGCAGGACCTTTTCTCCGTTCTTCTCTCTCAAGACAATCAACTGGTCATGCCTTTTCTCATCAATTACAATTTTGTTCAATTCCATTTCAATCATATACTGCTCTTTCTACCTGGCCTTAATCGAACGCCGCAGGAGCGGCTTTTCTTTGCCCAGGATATCTTTTAACTCCACCATAAACTGGCCTACGTCTTTAAATTGCCGGTAAACCGAAGCAAAACGCACATAGGCAACATCGTCCAGGGACTTTAACTTCTCCATTACTAATTCCCCGATACGGTCTGAAGATACTTCGCGGTCGCTCTTTTTCTGAATAGCCCGCTCCACCCAACTGACTATCTCTTCCATCTTTTCAATGCTGACCGGCCTTTTTTCGCAGGCGCGGATGATCCCGGCGAGGATCTTTTTGCGGTCAAACGGCTCGCGGCGGCCATCTTTCTTAATCACCATAAGCGAGACTTCTTCAATATATTCATAAGTAGTAAAACGCTTGCCGCATTTAAGGCATTCGCGGCGGCGGCGGACCGCGGATTCTTCCGCGGTTGAGCGCGAATCCACTACCTTATCCTCTTTATAATTGCAATAGGGGCACTTCATTTTATTTTCTTTACCTTTATTCCGGCTTCTTTTAAAAAATCAGCGGCCATTTTATCCGGATAAGCCCCGGCAATCACGATTTCTCTTATTCCGGCGTTAATCAGCATTTTTACGCAGATCACGCACGGCTGGCAGGTAGCATAAAGCGTACTTCCCTTGACGCTTATCCCGTATAAAGAAGCCTGGATAAGAGCATTCTGCTCGGCATGCAGGGCCCGGCAGAGCTCGTGGCGTTCTCCGGAAGGGATTTTAAGCTTCTGGCGCATACAGCCGACATCCGCGCAATGTTTTAAGCCCGCCGGAGCGCCGTTATAGCCGGTAGCCAGTATCCTTTTGTCTTTCACCAGGACCGCGCCGACGCTGCGCCGCAGGCAGGTTGACCTCTTAGCAACCAGCCTGGCAACCTCTAAAAAATACTCATCCCAACTTGGACGTTTAGACAGAATAGTTTTTTTCTTCATTTTTCCTTTACCAGCTGCGGATATAACGGAAACTTTCCGGCTAAATTTAAGACTTCTTTTTTAAGCGCCCCCAATTTTTTAGGGTCATCGCTAGCCTCTATGGCCGCATTAATAAACTGGGCTATTTTACGCATATGGAACTCTTTTAAGCCCCGGGTAGTCACTGCGGGCGTTCCGATACGTATGCCGCTGGTTACGCCGGCGCTCTTCTTATCAAAAGGTATGAGGTTTTTATTCACCGTAATATTGATTTTGCCCAGGATATTGGAAGCGTCGCTCCCGGTAACGCCTTTTTCGCTTAAATCCACGAGCAGCAAATGGTTATCTGTCCCGCCGGAAACAATACGAAAACCCTTGTGCGCTAAATCTTTAGCCAGTTCCTTGCAATTCCGGACTACCTGCCTCTGGTAAGCGCGGAACTTCGGGCTCATCGCTGCTTTAAATGAGACGGCCTTGCCGGCGATTACATGCATCAGGGGCCCGCCCTGGATCCCAGGAAAAATCTGGGCATCAATCTGCCGGGCAAATTCCTTGCGGCAGATAATAAACCCGCCGCGCGGGCCGCGCAGGGTCTTGTGTGTCGTGGAACTGACAAACTCCGCATAAGGCACAGGCGAAGGATGGCTACCAGCGGCGACCAGGCCCGCAATATGCGCCATATCCACGAATAAATAAGCGCCGACTTTATCGCAGATCTTCCGGAAAACCTTAAAATCTAATTTTCGCGGATAGGCCGAAGCTCCGGCCAGGATCATTTTTGGTTTATGCTTTTTGGCCAGGTCCATGATCCGGTCATAATCCAGCATCTCCGTTTTACGGTCTACTCCGTAACCGACCATTTTAAAGAACCTGCCTGAAAAATTGTGCGGATGGCCGTGGGTAAGATGCCCGCCGCTGGCCAGGTCCATGGCTAAAACCGTATCCCCCGGAACAAGCGCCGCAAAATAAACCGCCATATTCGCCTGTGAACCTGAATGCGGCTGGACATTGACGTGTTCGGCGCCGAATAATTTCTTGGCCCGCTCAATGGCCAGGCGCTCTACCTCATCCATATTCTCACACCCTCCGTACCAGCGATTGCCCGGATACCCTTCGGCATATTTATTGGTCAAGACCGACCCTTGAGCCTCAAGCACAGCCAGAGAGGTAAAATTCTCCGAAGCAATCAGCTCTAGGTTCTCCTCCTGCCTCTTGATTTCATTCCGGATAGACGCATAAACCTGTGGGTCAACAGTTTTTAAAAACTTCACCTTAAACCACCTCTTACCTTTCTTTCAATTGTTTTAATTTGATTAAGCCTGCGTTCGTGCCTGCCGCCCTGAAATTCCGCTTTTAACCAGGCAGCGGTTATCTTCTTAGCCAAGGGAGGTTTAACAAAAATTGAGCCCAGGACCAAAACATTGCTGTCGTTATGTTCGCGGGACAAGCGCGCAACTTTCACATTATTGCATAACGCCGCGCGTACACCCGGCACGCGGTTAGCGACGATGGAATTGCCTATGCCGCTTTTACAAATCAGGATGCCTTTTTTAAGCATCCCCTGCCTGATTTGCCTGGCCAGATTGTAGGCCAAGGCCGGATAATCGCACCGCTTTCTGCTAAAAGCCCCGAGGTCACAGACGCTAAAGCCCATCTTTTTCAAATACGGCTTTAAACTTTCTTTTAAGGCAAACCCGCCATGGTCAGCAGCAATAAGTATTTTTTTCATATCAGTTTAATCACCCTTTCTAAGGCTTCTTTTATATGGATAAATGTCTGTTCGTAAAAATCCAGCGACTTGCCTATCGGATCAACGATATCCAGATTATTCTCCTCTATTTTAGCAAATTCTCTTAACAAAAACACCCTATTTTTTACCTCGGGAACGATTTTTAATATTTCTTCTTCGTGCACCCTCTCCATAACCAGGATAAGGTCGGATCTCTTGATCATCTCCCGGGTAACTTGCTGCGCAACGTGGCCGGAGACATCTATGCCCTTCCGGGATAAAACTATCCTGGCGCCTTGCGAAGCCCCTACTCCCGAGAAGATCATTACCCCGGCCGAAGCAACTTCTACATCTTCCCGCTTTTGCTCAAACAGCATATTTTTTAAAAGCGCTTCGGCAATAACCGAACGGCAGGAATTTCCAGTGCAGATAAAAAGAATATTTTTATTCAACGCGGCCTTAAAGATATCCTCCCGGCTTAGCGCGCCTACTCGGGTTATCTGCAACGGCTCAACTCTTACATCTACAATTGAGGATTCCATCCCTAATTTTACCGGCCCGGCGTCAACAGCCAGGTCCACCCGGCCGTCTAAGTCCTGGATGGCTGCTTCAAAATTTACCGGCGCCGGCTTTCCGAAAAGATTGGCTGAAGGAAGAAGCACCGGAGCCTTTGTCTGCTCGATAATCCGCAAAGCAATCTCATCATCCGGTATACGCAGCCCCACGCTTGGCTGTTCAATCCCTTTAAGGACCAGAGTTAACGGCCCGGGCCAAAATTTACTCATTAATTTATAAGCGGCA
This sequence comes from Candidatus Omnitrophota bacterium, assembly GCA_041648915.1. Taxonomy (GTDB): domain Bacteria; phylum Omnitrophota; class Gorgyraeia; order Gygaellales; family Profunditerraquicolaceae; genus UBA6233. Next base: position 5,559 of record JBAZOC010000020.1, on the reverse strand, counting down.
ATCGGGATAGCGCGGGCAAATTCCTCCACTCTTTCTTTTTTATCAATCGCTATAGAAAAAGGCTTATCTTTGGGCCGTTGTTTAATGGCATATAATCTTTCCACCGCTTCCTGATGCAGCATATTCACGGCTACGCCATAAACCGTTTCGGTAGGAATAATTACTAAACCGCCGGACCTTATGCTGTCGGCTGCCTCGCGGATATCCTCATCCTTGATATCGAGAAAATCTATCCTAAGTATTCTGGTTGGAACCATAAATTCATTTCTTGAGTTTAATGCGCATCTTAGTTTTATAGCGGGCTAATTTTGCCTGTATTTTTTTATCACTGACTCCCAGGATCTCCAAGGCAAATATAGCGGCGTTCCTCGCCCCAGGCTTACCTATCGCCATAGTTGCAACCGGCACTCCCGTAGGCATCTGCACTGTGGAGAGTAAAGAATCCAGGCCTTTTAAACTCTTGGTTTCGATCGGCACGCCGATTACCGGCAAAGTAGTGTTGCTGGCGATGACCCCGGCTAAGGCCGCAGCTCCCCCGGCAGCTCCGATAAAAACTTTAAAGCCTTTGTCAACTGCCTCTTTTACATACTTTTTTAAGTTATCCGGCGCTCTGTGCGCGGATAAAACCCTGAGTTCAAAATCTGCTCCAAAATCCTTGAGGACCTTGACTGTCTCATTGACTGTCCCTAAATCCGATGCACTCCCCATGATGATGCTTATTTTACTCATCTCTTCCTCCTTTTTACTTAATATCTCAGGGCTTTCCTGCCGATATCATGCCGGTAATGCATCCCCCGAAAACTAATCTTCCGGACTGCTGCATAGGCCTTCTCCATTGCCTCGCTTACAGTCCTGCCTAAGCCGGTTACGCCCAGGACGCGCCCGCCGTGGGTTATAACTCTATTACCCATTGATTTTGTCCCGGCGTGGAATACGACTACATCCTGTACCTCGGCTGCCTTATCCAGGCCGAAAATTTCTTTTCCTTTCTCGTAACTCCCGGGATATCCACCGGAGGCGCAGACTACACAGACGCAAGTACGCGCATCCCACTCTAATGCCTTTATCCGGTTTAATTTTTGCTCGGCGGTTGCCAGCATTATTTCCAGTAAATCGGATTTTAATCTCGGCAAAATCGCCTGGGTCTCCGGGTCGCCGAAGCGCGCGTTGAATTCCAAGGTCTTCGGGCCGTCTTTAGTGAGCATTATCCCGGCATACAAAACCCCGCGGTAATCTATGCCTTCTTTAGCTAAGCCGCCCAGGGTAGGAAAAATTACTTTATCCATAATTTCCCGGAATAATTCCGGAGTTACTATCGGCGCAGGCGAATACGCGCCCATGCCGCCGGTATTCGGTCCGCTGTCATTATCAAACACTCTCTTATGGTCCTGGCTGGAGGCCAAAGCCCGCACCTCTTTGGAATCGGTGATTACAATAATGGAAACTTCCTCTCCCTGAAGGCACTCTTCGATGATGATCCGGTTGCCGGATTCACCGAAGACCCTCTCCTGCATCATGGCCACTGCCGCCTGTTTTGCCTCGTTGGTAGTCTTGGCGACGACTACGCCTTTTCCCGCAGCCAGCCCGTCAGCTTTTACTACGCAGGGCGCGCCGATTCTCTCTATATATCTTTGCGCTTCCTGCAAATCATCAAAAATCTTAAAATGAGCAGTCGGCACGTTATATTTAGCCATCAACTCTTTGGAAAAGATTTTACTGGCTTCCAGACGGGCAGCAGATCTTTTGGGCCCGAATATTTTTAAGCCATACCGGGTGAATTCATCAACTATCCCTAAAGAAAGCGGGATTTCCGGACCCACCACCGTTAAATCTATTTTTTCTTTCTCAACAAACTCTAATAGTCCTCCGATATCTTCAACCTGAATATTCACACACTCGGCAATCTGGGCTATGCCGGCGTTGCCCGGCGCGCAGAAAAGCTTAGTGCAGAGCTTGGACTGAGCGATCTTCCAGGCCAGCGCATGTTCCCGGCCGCCTGAACCAATGACTAAAATTCTCATTTTAGGTTAAACCCGGTAAATTAAACCCGACCGCATTCTTCATCTTCTGGGTCCCGATCTCTTGCGAACGTTTAATCGCGCGATTAAAGGTATCTTTTAAAGCATTCTCTAAGGCAGCTTTTGCCTCTGCATCCAAATTATCTTTGATCACTACCTCTTTTACTTCCTGGGTGCCGTTCATGGTAATTTTTACCGAGCCATCCGGGCTCTGTATATCAAAATTTGTGCTCTCTAATTCCTTCTTTACTGCCTCCATCTTCCTCTGCATCTCCATTAACCCCTTCATCTTGTCAAACATGCAATATCCTTTCTTATCGCGGCTGGCTTGTCTATCCACTGCCCTTACGCGGGTCCTGTCTTGGACTGTTTCTCGCGGGGACGCTTGTTTTGCCCCAGCGTGGCAAAACTTACGCTCGGTTCGGCTGCGTCGCTCTCACTGGTCTCTGTATAGCGGGTGAACCCTGCCCGCTCCTTGCCTCAACGCCCCGCTACGAAACCAGTCCAAGCCACCCGCTAATCCAATACTATAATCTAACCTCTATTTTATCCCTAAAAAAAGAGACCTTGACAAGCTTTGTCCTATATGTTATAGTTACTTTTGGCTGTATGACCGAAACGGGTTCTCTTTTCGAGACCCTAATAAAATTAGGAAATACAGCCATTTTCATTTAAATATCCATTCCCTAAAACGAATTTTCTTCCCAAGGTACTGCTTAACTATTCTTACTACAGCTAACTTCATAGGATTTTGACCTTTTTTTAAATCATAGTTAACAGCACCTAGTACTAAATCCGCAATTCCTATTAAATCATCCTTTTTAGAATCTCTTGGCTCAACAACCTTTATAGTATTCTTCTTGGTACCTAGATTGATCTCTCGTTTAATATATTCACATATATTGTCATCCCTCATCCTTACCTTTTTATCTAAATAGACAACTGCTTCATGCAAAATATCTGCATTCTCTAAAAGTAATTCTTTCGTAAAATAATTGTATGCCCGAAACATGCCCCTATTCTTAGCCATTTTTATTTGTTTTTCTGTCAAATCTTTTACCTTTTTTATATCATCCTCAAAATATCTCAGTTCCAATTTCTCATTTGAAACTGCCAAGGCTCGGAAATAAATATGCTCTCGTAGGATTTCATCTAAGACATCGCAGGCTAGCCGTGAACGCTTAGATGAAAAATAATGTATCTCTTTGAAATGGAATTCACTCCAATAATTATGTTTTTGTCTTATTCTCTTAATAATTTCATAGAGTCGTTCTCTATCTTTTACAAATAAAAGCCCCACTACAAACATCCCCGTAGTACCTACCACTCCACTTTCATCTTGATAAATAAAATGGCTTCTTATTTTTTGATTCATATTATTCTGTATTTATTCGCGCTTCTACCCTTCAAAATTTCTTTACTGGGAAACTGTCACTGTTGTTTAATTATCTTTGACCTCCATTCCTACTGTAGGAAATTTATTTTTTGAGTAAAGTTCGCTAACCGATCCTTTCTTATTTTTAGGAATAAACTTACTAACTAATGTATAAAAATCTTCATGTGTATCATTAATTTCAACTATATGCTCCTTGAATTTGTCCTTTAAGGATACTTGAACCACTTCACCATTCTTGTTAGGTATAAAAGCGTAAAAGTAACTATTTAAATGCGGTAAGCCATGACTTTGATCATATTTTATTTCCTTAGTTATGAGTACCTGTTGATCCTCGGGAACCAAGAAATCTTCACATTTAAATTCTATTTTAGTGGTGCACCCCGTAGTGCAAACACAGAAAATAGAAGATTTTGTTGCATAATTAAAGAATTCCTTAGTCTCTTTGTCTTCAGGACCAAAAACTCTATAGCTATTTTCCCCTATAAATTTTACAAGTCCATAAAACCAATTTTTATTCTTAATAGTCTTCTTTTTTACTTTCATGAGAATAAAGAATATTCCTTTTCTATTTGTTGATAAGGGATATTGTAAACGTGCGATTAGAAATTTTGTGGTTTTGGTGGAGCGCGCATTAGAAAATTTTCGGCAGATGAGTGCGAGGAATTACGACGAACGGAGGAATTGCACCAGCGTAAGTCCTTTCGGGAGTGAGTCGTAAACCGAAGCACTCGGCGAAAATTTTCAGCGCGCGGAGCTAAAACCGCAAAATCGATGTCTCTGCACGCAAATATCCCAAGAACAAAAAGGCAAAGTTAAGCTATATGAACTTGCTTGTTACCTTTGACCACTTCTCCGATAATCCAGGATTTCAATTTCTGATTTTTTAGTTTTGAGATTATTGCATCTGCTGACGCAGGATCGACAATGAGAACCATGCCGATGCCCATATTCAAGGTATGGTACATTTCGCGCTCTAAGACATTCCCCTTATTTTGAATGAGGCGGAAGATTTTTGGCACGCTCCAGGAATTTTTATTAATTTTCACATCTACATTAGCAGGGAGAATCCTGGCGATCTTATCGTAAAAAGCGCCGCCGGTAATATGGCTTATGCCTTTTATGTTTTTATCCGGTAATAATTTTAATATTTGTTTTACATAAATACGCGTAGGCGTAAGTAATTCCTTGCTCATGCGCTTTAATTCATTCTGCGAAAAAACTTTTCTCACCAGGGAATAACCGTTAGAATGAATGCCGCTAGACTCCAGGCCGATAACCGCATCACCTTGCTTAATCTGGCTAGCGTCAATAATTTTACTTTTTTCAACCACGCCCACGCAAAATCCCGCGATATCATATTCGCCCTCTCTGTACATCCCGGGCATCTGGGCGGTTTCTCCGCCGATTAAGGAACAACCAGAGGCAATACAGCCGTTATTTATCCCCTTGACCACATCAATTAATACTTCTTCTTTAACTTTACTGTAAGCGATGTAATCCAGAAAAAAGAGCGGCTCAGCTCCGGTGCAAAGAATATCATTCACATTCATGGCTACGGCGTCAATACCGACGGTATCGTGCTTACTGGCTAACTCGGCGATTTTTAATTTTGTGCCAACGCCATCGGATGAAGAAACCAATATTGGCTCTTGATATTTATGCTTATCTAGCTTGAAAAAGCTCCCGAATCCGCCGATATCCTTTAAAACTTCCTTGCGGAAGGATTTGCGCACGATCGGCTTAAGTTTGGACTTAAACGCGCTGGCCCCGCAAATATCTACGCCTGCTTTTTTATAAGTTATTTTCATTTTACCGTCTCTCCTTGGCCGCAGCATCCGCCTTCCAGCGAAAACTTGCCCTGCCTTTTCTCCGGCATCACCGGATATTTTCCCGTCCAGCAGGCAGTGCAATAATCGTTTTTCTTATACTTAAGGCATTTAAGCATGCCTTTTAAGCTTAAATAGCCCAGGCTGTCTACGCCCAGGTACTCTTTGATTTTATCCAGCGAAGGATACCGGTTGGCAATCAGCTCGCTGGACTTATGAAAGTCTATGCCGTAATAACAGGGGAACCTGTGCGCCGGGCAGGAGATCATCAGGTGTACTGCCTTGACTCCCGCTTTACGCAAGTTCCGCACGCGGATCT
>JBAZOC010000019.1:0-20737 GCA_041648915.1 Candidatus Omnitrophota bacterium | reverse complement strand
ATTAACGCGGTAATAATGATTAAAATATTTTTAACGTTCTGGGTATCTATCCCCAAATGTATGGCTTCTTCTTCCCCCAATTGAATAGCGTTTAAGTCCTGGGCAAAAAGATAAATCAAACCTATCCCCAAGACCACCGGTAGGGCAACCAGGAGGACAAGTTGCCAGTCGTAAACCTGCAAAGAGCCCCATAACCACCAATTCATTTCGTGCAGAGCTTGATTGCCGAAGAGAGAAACAAGAAAAACTATTATTGAGGAAAAAGCTATAGAAACGATTACTCCGGAGAGGATTAAAGACCTATCCGCTATTTTTTTTCTTTCACTGGCCAGGGTATAAACTAAACCAATGCTGGCTACTGCGCCCAGGAATGCCGCCAGGGGCATATAGATCCTTGAAACACCCAGAATCACGGCAATTACCGCGGCCAGGCCTGCGCCACCGGAAGTACCCAATAAATAGGGTTCGGCTAAAGGGTTCCTTAAGATTGCCTGCAGGACTATTCCCGCGACTGCCAGGCCGCTTCCCACCAGGATAGCCGCTAAAATCCTGAGTAAGCGCATATTAAAGATAACCAGATTATCTTTAAATAAAAGGTTGTTCAGGGGGATATGCACCGAGCCTTGGGCCAAGCCGAAAACTACCGCGATGCCCAACAATAAAAATAAAACCAGTAATTTTTCCTTTAAATGTTTATTCATTGCCGGGATATAATTTCTTATACAGCTTTTTCAAGCCTTCGGTTATCCGGGGAGTAGGCCTTAACAAGAGTTCCGGGTCAATATCATTAAAGACTCTTTTATTCCTTACCGCGGCAATATTGGCCCAGCCAAAACGCCCTTCAACCAGTTTTAACGGAGACTCCCTGTCCATGTAAGCTAAAATAATGACCTGCGGGTCCAGGCTAACTACTTTTTCTGCGCTGAAATTACAATAGGGCCTTGGGACATCGTGCGCGACATTGATGCCTCCTGCCAGGGTAATGATTGTATCGATAATTGAGCCTCTTCCAGCAGTCATCAGCGGTTCATGCCATATCTCTACAAAAACTTTCACTCTCTTCCCCTGGGGGATAAGCTGGATATCCGCCCCGACTTGCGCAATATCGTCTTTCATCTTCCTGATTAAGGCGGCCGCCTCTTTTTCCCTATAGGTAATTGCTCCTATATCCGCAATAGTCTTGAATAATTCTTCCGTATTCGCGGGATCAGCTACGTAGGTATTGAATTTCAGGTGTTTTAATTCTTCAATAACCGGCGCCTGCTCTAAGCCGGTGCAAAAAATATAATCAGGATTTAAGGAGATTATCTTCTCTATATTCGGATGGCTGAAATCGCCGACTTTAGCCTTATTTTTAGTTTCCGGAGGATAATTACAGTAGGAACTCACTCCTACAACATCCTCTCCCAGCCCCAAGGCAAAAAGTATCTCGGTGGTTGAAGGCGCAAGGGAGATGTATCTTGACGCAGCTTGCGCGTTAGAGAGGATAAAAAAAACAAATACCAAGCTTAAAATTATTTTTTTCATACAATACACCCGGCAACAAAAAAACCCGCCGGTTAATTTCTGGCGGGTTGCACCCAAATATAACTCTGGCCCATTCCACGAGGCACATCTCTTTATAGGCAGGTCTTCTGGCTTTAGGGCTTATTTCTCTTACAGCCTTCCCGGTTTTTTCAACCAGTGGCTTTTTGTAAGCGTTACTAGCCCGTTACAGCGGCGGGACCGCATCAGCTTTGGCCTTGCGGCCTACTGATTTCCCTAACCTATAATTAATGGCTTTGCCTAAATGAAGGCTAACCATGGCCTTGCGGCCAATTGTTTTTCTTACTTTAACATCCTAAAACTATTTGTCAATTAAATTCTATAAAATTTTACAGCAATACTTACCAAAGCAAAAACTCAAGGAGTGCAGGTAGAGGCTCCATATTCTCCTCCTCTGGCTACACAGATACAATACTGGCATGTACTGCCAGGTTGCTTATCAGCGCACACATACCAACTGGGTATACACTCAGAAGATGAGGAAGCGCCCATACGAAAACTCCAGGCTGTATTAGATAGATTACCCACACTTATAATAGTATCCCCATCAATAGTTACGTTAACCGGAAAAGAACTTTTATAGACGCCATAAGCTGCGTAATAAGCTAGTTCCGCCTGTCTTATAGCATCTAGGTTAGCATATACCCGTGATTTATCGGCTTTAGCTACACTGGCAAAATAACGCGGTATGGCGATGAGGGCGAGGATACCGATAATGACAACGACAATAATCAGCTCAATTAAGGTGAAGCCTTTTCCGTTCCTCATTATTTAAAATTCAATTCCCTTGCGTCCCCGGACACCTTCCTTAAAATAATGTTTTCTTTCTTTTACCTCGCTGACTAAATCCGCGATTTTTATGATGGCGGGGTGCGCTGCGCGGCCGGTAAGGACTAGTTCCACCTCCTTAGGGGTTTTCTTTATCACGGCAAGGACTTCGGGTAAGCTTAAAAGACCAAGCTTTAAGGCAACGTTTATTTCATCCAGTACGATCAGCGCGTAGCGCCGGCTATTAATCGCTTTTCTTGCCGCGGCTAACCCTTTTTTAGCTAAATCCAGGTCTTTTTTTTGCGGGGCCCGGCGCAAAAAACAGGCTGCCCCGAATTGCTCAACTTTTATGCTTTTAAGCTTCCTTAAGGAAGCGAGTTCGCAGTAATACCTGCCTTTTAAAAACTGGCACAGGTATACTTTAAGCCCTGCGCCAGCAGCCCTTAAGGCCAGGCCCAGCGCGGCTGTAGTCTTACCTTTTCCATTACCCGTATATACCTGGATCAACGTAGCGCCCCGCTTATTTGCTAGCCGTCTTTATTATAAATTTCAAGAACCGTAAAGTATCTACCAGAGGATTGATCCGGCTTTTTTCCCCCCGGTAAACAGTAGTGATCGGAATTGAATCAATCTTAAACCCGCTCCGGCTGGCCTGGATCAATATTTCCGTCTCTATTTCAAATTTAGATGTCTTTAGTTCAATTTTTTCCAGAACCGGCCTTTTTATCAGCCGGAAACCGCATTGCGTATCCGGAATAGCTTGCTTGCATAGCCGGGATATTAACCAGGACATAAATCTATTGGTAAGCAGGCGCACTAAAGGCATGTTCCTGGTTTGCAGCATCCGGTTGCCTATCAGTATACCGCTTTCAGAAACACCGGCCAGAGAGATGAATAATTTTAAATCCTGGGGTAAATGCTGGCCGTCGCCATCCATAGTAACTGCGGCGTCAAAATTATTCCTTAAAGCGTAAGCAAAACCTTTCCTTAAACAGGAACCCTTGCCTTCATTGGTCTGGTTCTTTAGAACTACCGCTCCCGCCTCAGAAGCGATTTCCGCCGTATTATCCGTCGAGCCGTCATCAACCACCAGAAGGTCCGGATTCTGGACCTTAGCTTCCTTAACCAGCTTGGATATTTCCCGGGATTCATTATGCGCGGGAATGATAATACAAATCCTCATTCTTTCCAAAACCTCCTGAACATATACCACTGCTCCGGATAGCGCCGGATATAATCTTCAAAAATGACTTTATAACTGGCAATAATTTCTTTTAAATCTTTTTCTTCATCTCCGGAAGGCGTAAAATCAAGCGGCTTATTGATAATTAGAGAAAAACTGTCATCTTTATTCCTAAGCATAAATCCGGGCACGATCTTAGTCTTTGTCTTCAAGGAAAAAACAGCCGGGCCCATAGGAAAAATTGTCGGTTTACCGAAAAAATCCAAAACCATCCCGTTTCCTCCAAAATCCCGGTCACCTACCAGCCCTACCAACTCATTATTTCTTAAGGCCCGCAGGCATCCTTTTGCCGCATTACCCAAAGGAAGGACTTTTACGCCCTTACTTTCCCTGCGGCCGTTAAAAAGCGCGTTTACATTTTCGGATTTATGCGGCAGGGCAACCGTTAAAAATGGATACCCCAGCATCGCGATTACCACTCCTCCCAATTCCCAATTCCCCAGGTGCGCGGTTACCACTATTGCGCCCTTACCTTCGGAGAGGCACTCATCATAGTAGCGCAGGTCTATTAAACGGATATTTTTTGCAATATATTCCTTATCCAGTTTGTCAAAGCGGAAGAAATCTATCAGGTACTTGGCAAAATTATGGAATAGCTCTTTCCGGATTTTTCTAATCTCCCCCAGAGGCTTTTCCGGAAAAATTACCCGCAGGTTTTTAGTAACTGCCCTACGGTCCCTGAAGGCAAATGCGGCATATAAGCTAGATATAAATACAGCCAGGCTATAAGCTATTTTTAAAGGTAGGCTTAAAGCAACATTTTGAACAACCCGGTAGAGAAAATAGCTAACCATTACCGCTTTCTAACAGGAGCCCGGCGATATCCATACTGGCATTGGGCTTACTGATTCGTTTTGCGCAGTCGCTTAGGTGTTTTAATTTCTGGGGATTTCTCAAGAGGTCTTCTATAACCAGGTTTATGTTACCCGGTTCTTCAATTTCCAGCGCAGCCTCTTTTTGCCTAAGATAGGCCGTATTATTGGCTTCCTGGCCGGGCAAGGGCTTAACGATAATCATAGGCTTGGCCAGGCTAAGCACCTCGGAAGTAGTTACTCCCCCGGGTTTACTGATCACTATATCCGCGATATACATCAATTCATTAATATTTTGCGTATAACTAAAGACAACTACTTTCTTTTTATATTTTTTTATTTTGCGTCTTAACGAATTATAAAGCTTCTTATTGGTGCCGGTCACAATAATTTCCTGGATAGCTCTATTAACTTTTTCTAAAGACTTAATGATGGTCTTTATCGGACCTAACCCCTGGCCTCCGCCCATAATCAATATAGTGGCAAGATCGGGTGAAAGCTTATATTTAGCAAAAATACTGTTTTTATCCAAAGCCGTATTGAATTTAGGATCAAAAGGGATGCCTAGCGACTTTACTTTTTGGGCCGGCACACCTTTTTTGATTAAACGCGAGGAGACATCCTCCGACGGAGTAATATAGCAATCTACCGCATCATAAATCCAATAGGAATGCGGGACATAATCCGTTAATACTGCGATTAAGGGGAGGTCTGCCTGGTAGTTTTTTTTATAACCGGCGACCATGCCGCAGGGAAACGCCTGGGTGCAAACGACTACCTCGGGCCTGAGCCGTTCAAACAGCTTTTTTAATTTTGGAGAGTTAGCCTTATTGATATTCTGCTTGGCTTTTTCTATCTTCTTTACTATTTTGGGGTTATCGTAAAGATAATCCCAGATTTTAGGGGCAACTTTGATTATGCCCATATAAATACTGTTCACTACTTTTTCCGCAAGGGGGTTAGTGTAATTAAAGGCATTGATATTTGAAATCTCGGCGTGGGGAGCCAATATCCGGATAGCCTTCTCAATGGCTAAGGTCGCGTTATGGTGGCCGGAGACTTCTGAAATATACATTAAAACTATACGCTTAGGGGGCATTTTTTAGAGCTTACCTTCCTGGCATAATTCCAGAAATGCTTCGGTAACGTGGGGATTAAACTGCAGGTTACTCAAATTCCGGATTTCTTTTAAGGCTTCATTTCTATACAGGGCTGCCCGGTACGGCCTATCCGTAGTCATAGCGTCAAAAGAGTCAGCTACCGATATAATAGAAGCAACCAAAGGAATCTGGTCACCTTTTAAGCCTTCCGGATAACCTAAGCCATCCGGCCTTTCATGATGATATTTTATTCCGGCTAAAGCCTGCTCTAGCTCTTTTATAGGCTTAAGGATAGTTACCCCGATTAAAGGATGCTCTTTAATTTTATTCCTTTCCCCTATGGTTAAAGCCCCTCTTTTATTAAGTATATGTTCGGGGACACCGATCTTGCCGATATCATGAAGCAAACTGGCAATATGGAGCTTTTCAATAAATTTATTATCCTGGACCTTCTTATTCTTCCGGGAGAGCCTTTTGGCGATTTCCAGACTTAGGTTAGTTACCCGGGTAGTGTGCCCGTGCGTATAATTATCTTTTGCCTCTATAGCGGCAACCAGGGCAATAGTGGTGCGCATAAAAAGCTGGTGTTTTTTATCCAGTTCGGATTTAAGCTCTTTAAAAAGATTAGCGTTGCGTATCGCCATAGACATATTGGAAGCGAGGGCCTCAAAAAAATCCAGTTCTCCCCGCAGGAATTTCTTTCCATTTTTCTTTTTGCCCAGCAGTAATATGCCCAGCAGCTCGTCCCGAAAGTAACTTGGCACACAGGTAACCGTATCCAGCATCTTCATCTGGTAGAGCACATCTGCTAAAAGATGTTGTAGGCGTTCTTTGGCCCGGTTTGTTTTTAGGCAGGCCTGTGCGCCTTCTAGAGTAAGGACATCGCTGTTAAAGAGGAGCCGGCTGTCGCGCTCCCTGAAGAAACGGATCAACGAGTCATCTTTATCAAAACCAGCCAGGCCTACGGGTATTTTCTTGGCCAGCGACCCGCCGGAAACAGTGAGCACATACGCCTGGCGGTCCGGCATATACATAAGTATACTTGCGTGATCCACCTTTACCTTATCCACAACCATCCGCACGATTATCTTGATCAGCAAATCCGGGTCATGCACAAAAATCATATTGCGTGCAGCGGTTTCTAATTCTTTTTTAAAATCAATGGCCATTTACGCGCACCCTTTTATTTTTTAACTCTCCTGAATCAACCCTAAACTATCCCCTACATTTACCACCGCGCCTTCTAAGGCCGAAATTTCCGTGAGTATCCCTGAACAAGGGCTAGGCAGGTTAAAAGTGGCTTTATCCGTCGTAAGCTCTACCAGGTCATCTTTTTCCGTGACTGCGTCCCCTGCTTTAAAATACCAGTAGGTCACCGTGGCTTTCGGGATATCTGCGCTTAATTGCGGTAAAATTATTTTTACCATTTTTACTTATTTCCCCGGTTAATTGCTGTTTAAGAAACCAAAAGAGGATTCAAATAAGCTTACCAAATTCTGCTTAACTTCCTCAATTTGAATAATCCTCCCGGTTTCGGATTCCATTGATGTAACTATTATATCCATACCGCAAGGCCTAATCAAGGAAAAATTGGCTAAATCATTGCTTTTGATGTTTATGCTTAACCCGTGAAAAGTAATCCAATTCCTGATGGCGATCCCGAGTGAAGCTATTTTCAACCGGCCGGACCAAACACCGGTTAGCCCGGCGGATCTTTCTCCTTTTACTCCGGATTTTTCCAGGCAGCGGATGATCAGGCCTTCAAGATACCTTAAAAACCAGTGGATATCTTTTTTAAAATAATTTAAATTGAATACCGGATAAGCGATGAGTTGACCAGGGCCATGGTAGGTAACATCTCCCCCGCGTTCAACCGCGTAGACACTAATGCCCTTATTTTCGAGTTCGGCCTGGGAAACAAGGATATTATCTCTGTTTGCCTTACGGCTTAGAGTAATTACCGGATAATGCCGGCAGACGATTAAACCGGCGCCAGCGCGCCCGCTTTTTATTTCCCGGAACAGTTCTTTTTGTTGAACCTGGGCATCTGGAAAATGCACTAAGCCAAGGTCAATAACTTTTAAGGGCATTATTTTTTATTTTAGAGCTTCGCTTATGGATTCGGAAAGAGTAGGGTGGGCAAACAGGGTTTCCCGCAGGTCTTGAATACTCAAGCGGCGCGCCAGAGCCAAGGTGAAAATTCCGATTAACTCGGTCGCCCTTGGCCCGATAATGACGGCTCCTAAAACTACGCCGGTTTTAGCAGCGGAAGTTATTTTAATCAACCCTTCTGTTTCGCCCAGGATACGCGCCATTCCACTACCCAGAAAATCAAACCTGTGCACCTCTATTTGCTCTCCAAGCAGGCGGGCCTTATCTTCATTGAGGCCAACAGAGGCAATCTCGGGGTCCGTAAAAATGCAACTGGGGATGCAAGACAAGGTAACTGGCTTGCGTTTTTCCGGATAGGCCAGGTTAAAAGCGGCGCTTACGCCCTGATAACCGGCAAAGTGGGCAAGCATTATTTTAGCGGTACAATCTCCAGCGGCGTAAATATTATTTATATTTGTCTTCAGGTAATCGTCAACCGCGACAGCGCCTTGAGCTAAACTTATTCCCGCTTCCGCTAAGCCTAGATTTTCTGTTTGCGCCCTTCTTCCTACGCAAACCAGGAGAATATCAAAATCAGCCGGGTTAAAAGCCGCTGCCTCGGTAGCGGTATTAACCTTAACCCCCTTCTTTTTAAATACTGTTTCTATTTTTTTAGCTACTTCCCTGTCTTCCCCGGGCAGGAGTTGGGGCATTTTTTCTACGAGCGTTACTTTTGTGCCCAGGCGGGAAAAAAGTCCGGCGAATTCACAACCAATAACCCCGCCGCCGATTATTAAAAGCGAGCCGGGGATCTCTTTTAAAGAAATTATCTCGTTGCTGGAGAGGATTTTTTTAGCGTCAAATTTAAACTGGGCAAGTTCGTATGGCTGAGAGCCGGTGGCCAGAAGGATATTCCTGGCGCGGATAGTTTTTCCTAATACCCTGATCTCCTGGTTGGCGATGAGCCGGGCCGGGCCGGTTAGATAGTCAATATTTTTAAGCATCTGCTGCATACCGCTGCGCAGCTGCTGGATTATCCTGTCTTTTCTCTCCTGTATTTTAAGGAAATCAACGGTGGGGCCAGAAACGTTAATGCCGAAATCCGCGGATTTCTGGACCAGGTTAAAGACTTTTGCGGATTGAATAAGCGTTTTGGTAGGTATGCATCCCAGGTTAAGGCAGGTACCGCCAAGCAGAGATTTATCGATAAGTACAACTTTGAGGCCTAGTTGCTTTGCTTTTAAGCAAGCGTTAAAGCCTGCCCAACCCGCGCCGATTATGGCTAAATCGTACATAAATTAAACAGGTAGCTGTTTTAATAAATCGCGCATAGCATCAGCTGAATGCAGTAATTCTTTTTTCTCTTTATCGGCTAGGTCCAGCTCGATAATTTTTTCAATACCGGCCCGGCCCAGGCGGCACGGTACGCCCAGGCAGATATCTTTAATGCCGTATTCTCCGTCCAGGTAAGCGCAGGCCCCGGTAATTTTCTTTTCATCTTTGGCGATAATCTTAACCATCTGCGCAACTGCGGCAGATGGCGCAAAAAAAGCGCTTCCGCTGCCTAATAAAGCGACGATTTCAGCTCCCCTGCCGGTAGTCCTCTTAGTTAAACCTTCCATTTGCTCGTCATTTAAAAATTCTTCCAGGCTTACCTCTTTTATTTTAGTATGCCTGGCTAAAGGGAGCATTCCCTCGCCATGCGTTCCGATAACCATTGTTTCTACGCTCGTGGCCGGCAGCTTTAATTCCTGCGCGATAAGGTTAGCCAATCTTGAGCTGTCCAGGCTGCTGCCCATACCCAGCACCTTATTCCTGGCAAAACCGGTTGTCTTTAATGCCAGATAAGTCATCAGGTCCAGCGGATTAGTCACTACTATTACGACGGACTGAGGGGCAAATTCCCTTATATTTACACAGACCTCTTTTAAAATCTGGCTATTTTGGGCAAGGAGTTGTTCGCGCGTCATTCCGGGTTTACGCGCCAGGCCGGCCGTAATCACTACTATAGCGGAGTCCTTTATACTGCTAATATCCTCGGAACCCTGAATATTGTAATCAAGCCCCAATACTGCCTGGGCATCGGCTAAATCCAAAGACTTACCTTGGGCAAGCCCCTTGGCGATATCTACCAGGAAAATATCGCCTAAGTTATAGTGCGCGATACGCATAGCGCTTAAAGCGCCGACATTTCCTGCGCCGATAATGCTTATTTTCATTTTACTCCTATTTATTTTTTATTTTCTGGATAATTGCGTCAGCCATTTCTTGCGTGCCGACTATTTGAGGATCGTTAGGGTCGGATTTAAAATCATAGGTGACATACCGGCCCTCGGCAATGACCGATTTAACCGCATTTTCCAGCGCCCGGCTGGCCTTTTCTTCTTGGAGATAGTCCAGCATAAGCACGCCCGACAAGATCATCGCGCTGGGGTTTACTTTATTCAAGCCTTTATATTTTGGCGCTGATCCATGCACTGCTTCAAATACTGCCAGGCCATCTCCGATATTCGCTCCCGGGGCAATCCCCAGCCCCCCGATAAGCCCGGCGCATAAGTCTGAGAGTATATCTCCGTAAAGGTTAGGCAGGACCAGCACGTCATAAATATGCGGTTTTTGCACCAACTGCATGCACATATTGTCAACTATGGCTTCGCTAAAACTGATTTTTCCGCTATATTCCCTGGCGACTTCACGCCCGGTTTTTAAGAATAACCCGTCGGTAAACTTCATAATATTCGCTTTATGCACGAGGGTAACCTTTTTACGGCCATGCTTGAGAGCATATTCAAAAGCAAACCTGACTATCCTTTCGGAAGCAGTCTTGGAAATGGGCTTGATAGAAATACCGGAATCCGGCCGGATCTCTTTCTGGCTGCACCTTTCTATTTCCTGAATAAGTTTTTTTGTTGCGGGCTTGCCCTCTGCAAATTCTATGCCCGCGTAGAGGTCTTCGCTGTTCTCGCGAATAAGCACCAGGTCAATATCTTTATATAAGCTTTTTACTCCCGGATATGTTTTTGCGGGCCGCACGCAGGCGTAAAGGCCTAAGGCCTGCCGGATACCGACATTAACCGAGCGAAACCCTTCGCCTATCGGCGTGATGATCGGGCCCTTTAAGCCTACCTTGTTCTTTCTTAGGGAATCCAGCGTACTTTTAGGCAGTAATTCACCGGTTTGTTCGAAGGCCAAACTTCCGGCCAGGGCCTCTTCCCATTCTATTTTCACTCCAGTAGCTTCAATACACCTTCTAGCGGCCAGGCTAACCTCAAGGCCGATGCCGTCTCCGGGAATCAAGGTTACTTTATGCGTCATTTTAAACTTTTAGTTCTCCGTATTTACGGTAATAATTTACTATCCCGCCTTCCTTAAGCAGCTCCTGCATAAACTTAGGGAACGGCTTTAAGGTAAGGTTAATATTTTTCGATGTATTCCGGGCAATCCCTTTATCCAGGTCTATTTCAATTAAATCGTTTTCTCCGATCTTATCCGTATCTGTCTCTATCAAAGCCAGCCCGATATTAAACGCATTCCGGTAAAAAATACGCGCGAAGCTCTTAGCCAACACCGCCACAATCCCGGCTTCTTTGATGACCAGAGGCGCCTGTTCGCGCGAGGAACCCATACCGAAATTATTGCCGGCAATAAGCATAGATTTACCCGGTTTTATCTTGGCCGTAAACCCGGGGTCAATATCCTCCAGGATATGCTTAGCCAGTTCTTTCATATCGGTAATGGCAAACTTATACCTTCCCGAAATGATAAAATCCGTATTAATATTATCGCCTAATTTTAAAGCCTGGCCGGTTAATTTCATAGCTGCCTGAATTCATCCGCGTTTTTAGCTTTAGAAAGCGCAACATCCAGGGTAATCTCGCCCCTTTGAGTCAGCTCTTTCAAGCATTTATCCATCGTCTTCATTCCGTATTGCGAGCCCGTTTGCATAAGCGTAGGGATTTGTTCGATCTCCTGCTCGCGGATAAGGTTTCTTATTCCCGAGGTGCCGATCATTATTTCCGTAGCCAGGACCCTGCCTTTGCCTGAAGCATGCGGGAGCAGTAATTGCGAAATTACTCCCTGCAGGCAATCAGCCAGCTGTAACTTCACCTGCTGTTGTTGATGCGGCGGAAAAACATCAATAATTCTTTCGATGGTCTGCGGCGCGTCCGGAGTATGCAGAGTAGCTAATACCAGGTGCCCGGTTTCGGCAGCGGTAAGGGCCGTAGAAATGGTCTCCAGGTCCCGCATCTCACCGACCACGATGACATTGGGATCCTGGCGCAACGTATGCATCAGAGCCGCGGCAAAAGAACGCGTGTCAGAATAGACTTCTCTCTGCTTAATGATACTCTTATTATTTTTAAAGACAAATTCAATCGGGTCTTCTATACACATAATCAGGCATTCCCTCTCCTTGTTGATCAAATCAATCATTGTGGCCAGGGTAGTGGTTTTGCCCATACCGGTAGGCCCGGTGACTAAGACTAAACCGTTAGGTTTACGTGCCAGGTCGCTGATTACCTGCGGCAGGCCTAGCTTTTCAACCGTGGGTATTTCCAGCGGCACACGCCTGAATGCCGCTTCCGGGGCGCCTTTTTGTATATGTATATTTGTCCGGAACCTGTCTAAATCCGGCAAAGCTAAAGAAAAATCCAACTCCAGCTCTTTTTCAAAAGCCTCTTTTTGGGAATTATTCAGTATGCTATAGATCATCTTCTTCAACTCCTGTTTATCCAGGAGAGGAAGCTTCGTGCGCTTGAGCGAACCATCGATACGTAAAATGGGAGGCTCGCTTTCGGTTATATGTAAATCCGAAGCGCCTTTCTCGATACACATTAAAAGCAGATCCCTTATTTCCATTATTCCTCCCTCTTTAGCCTAAAATAGGCTCTGCGGGTCTGTAATATACCCCTTTACTGCTGATGCGGCTACTGTCGCCGGGGAAGCCAGGTAGATAAAAGCACTGGGGTTACCCATCCTGCCTTTAAAATTCCTGTTAGCGGTAGAAATAACCACTTCTCCGTCCGCGGGTATGCCGTTATGCGTGCCTACACAGGGACCGCAGCCCGGAGCCAGGATTATCCCGCCTGCCTTAACAAAAATATCTATTAATTTTAATTTTATGGCTTCCAGTAAAATCAAACGCGAACTGGGGGCGATAATAAGCCTTACCCCCGGCGCCACTCTTCTGCCTTTTAGTATTCTAGCAGCTATTTTTAAATCTTGCAACCTTCCGTTTGTGCAGGTACCCAAGAAGGCTTCGTTAATTTTCAGCGCCTTTAACTCTATCGCCGGCTTGACCTTATCTACACTATGCGGCAGGGAGACCTGGCTTCTAAGTTTGGTTATATCAATTTCCAGGATTTTTTCATATTCGGCATTTTTATCCGCGCTGACCGTTTGGATACCCGCGCGCTTTACACCCCGGGAGGCGAGCCAGGCCAAAGTAGTTTTATCCTGCGGCATAAAGCCGCACTTAGCGCCCATCTCTACCACCATATTGCACATAGTCAAACGGCCGTCCATATCCATCTTTTCGATTACCGGGCCGCAAAATTCAATTGCCTTGTAAGTCGCTCCGTCGGAACCTACCTTTCCGATAATATGCAGGATAATATCTTTGGCGAATACGCCCTTGGGGATTCTTCCTTTGAGGAGAATCTTAAATGTCTCCGGGACCTTGAACCAGTTTTTACCCGTGGCCAGGGCAATCGCCAGATCCGTTGAGCCTACGCCTGTAGAAAAAACACCTAGAGCACCATAAGTACAAGTATGTGAATCTGCGCCCAAAATTAAATTTCCGGGCAAGGCCTTTCCTGACTCGGGGATTACCTGATGGCATACGCCACAGCCTACATCAAAAATCCGTTGTTTAAACTCTTTGGCAAAATTATGCATTTTTTTGTGCACCCGCGAAACCCCTTCGCTTGGGGAAGGGGCGCTATGATCGAGCACCATGCAAAAATCAGTTTTTAACTCCTTCACTCCCATTTCTTTTATCCGGTCAATAATAATTGCGCTTGTCCCGTCCTGGCCAAAAGTAAAATCGACTTGGCATACGGCAAAATCGCCGGCCTTCAACTCTTTTCCGGCATGCGCACTCAGTATCTTTTCAGCTATCGTTTTACCCATCTTTGAGCCACTCCTCCAGCCTATCCATCCCTTTTTTAAGGCTATCCAGGCTAGCGGCAAAACTTATCCGAATATAATTATCCGCTCCAAATCCTTCCCCGGGAATGATACTCAGGTATTTTTTTTCTAACAGTTGATTAGCGGCTTCCATGGCGCTAATCTTTGTCCTGGATATATCGCAAAAAATATAGAAAGCTCCCTTCGGGATTACGGGTGTAATTTTAGGCATGGCCTTGAGCCTGCCGATACAGTAATCCCTTCTTTCCTGAAACTGCTGGCAGATTTTTTTATAAAAGTTATCCGGTGCGCCGAGCGCGGCTATTCCGGCCTTCTGGGAGATAGAATTGGGATTGGAGGTTGAGTGGTCCTGCAGGCGCGAGATTGCCTCCGCTATCTCGCTAGGGGCACCCAGATAGCCCAGGCGCCAGCCGGTCATCGAAAAGCTCTTGGAGAAACCGTTTACGGTAATCGTCAAAGCATAAATTTCTTTATTTAAGCTCCCCAATGAAACATGCCTTAAGCCGTCATAAATAAGCTTTTCGTAGATCTCGTCGCTGATGACGAAGAGTTTATTTTTCACGCAGATCTCGGAAATCCGCTCTAATTCCTCCTGCGTATATACGCAGCCCGTCGGGTTCGCCGGGCTGTTTAAGATAAGGAGTTTTGACTTTGCGCTGATATTCCTGGAGAGTTCCCGGGGAGTTATTTTAAAATTATTTTCGGCTGAAGTCTGGATAAACCGGGGAACACCGTCACAGAGGTTGACCATTTCAGGGTAGCTTACCCAATATGGAGAAGGGATAAGCACTTCGTCTTGGGGGTTGATTAAGACAAAAAGCGCGTTAAATATGCTATGCTTGGCCCCGCAGGAAACAACTACCTGAGAAGGTGCATATTCCAGGGAATTATCTTTTTTGAATTTTTCGCAGATTAGTTTCTTTAGGTCCGGAATGCCTGTACTGGGGGTATATTTCGTAAAACCGGAGTTTATCGCTTCGATCGCGGCTAACTTAACGAAATCCGGGGTATCAAAATCCGGTTCTCCGGCAGCCAGGGTTATTATATCAAACCCTGCGGATTTTAATTTTTTAGCCTTGGAGGTGATCGCGAGGGTTGATGAAGGTCTTACATTTTTTAAGCGCCTGGCTAACCGCGTATCTATGTGCATAGGAAAAAAATAGCTTTATAGCGCGTCCCTTTCTTTCTTAAAAATGCTTCTTATCCCTCCGAGGAACTTTTTAGAAGGTTTTTTGCTTGGCGGGGCTTTTTCTTTAACCACGGCTGCCTCCCGCGGATTCTCGGCCTTCTTCTCTTCCGTTGCCGGCTCTGGGGAGAGCTCTCCGCTGCCTTTTTCTATTTTTTCGGCTTTGGCTTCTTTGCCTTTTTTGGCTTTTTTGACTTTAGCTTTTTGTTCGGTAAGCTCAAAAATTACTATCTGGGCATCGTCACCCCTGCGCTTAGCTAGATTAATAATCCTGGTATAACCGCTAGTTCTTTTAGCAAAACGCGGGCCGATTTCGTTAAAAAGCAGAGCTACCCATTTATGGTCGCCTAGAATCCCAAAAGCCTCCCTTTTTGCGCTTAAGGTATTCGCTTTGGCCAGCGAAATGAGTTTTTCAGCTAATGGCCTGACTGCCTTGGCCCGGTGCAGTGTAGTCCGTATACTTTCATAAATAAGTAAACTCCTGGCCAAACTCTTGATGGTGGCATTTTGCCAGCTGGTAAAACGGTTCAGTTGCAGCCTTTTCTTTTTATGTCGCATATTTTTAAGCCTTTTTTATTTTTTTAGAGTCAATTTGCATGCCTAAAGTTAAGCCCATGCCTAACATCAACTCTTTTATCTCGGTTAATGATTTTTTACCGAAGTTTTTAAAATCCAGCATATCATCTTCGGTCTTCTTAACTAAATCCGCGATGATCTTGATTCCCGCTTCCCTTAAGCAATTAGAACTGCGCACGGACAACTCCAGCTCCGATATCGGGAGCCTTAATTTTTCATACAACGATACTTCTTCCTTGGTCATTTCTAATTCTTCTTCTGCTATATCCTCGGGAAGCTGCCCGAAATTAACAAATATATCCAGGTGCCTCTGGAGTATATTGGAGGCGTATAACAAAGCGTCTTTAGGGCTGATTGCGCCGTTAGTGAATATTTCCAGGATTAATTTATCGTAATCCGTACGCTGCCCAACGCGGGTATTCTCCACAAAAAAATTAACTTTTTTTATGGGAGTAAATACGGCATCAACCGGAATGACGCCTATGGCCTTATCTTCTCTCTTGCTTAGCTCTGCGGGAACATAGCCCTGGCCGCGGGAAACACCCATTTCAATATTCAATTTGGTGTCCTTAGTCAGAGTAGCGATATGCAGGTCCGGATTGATAATTTCAATAGTCTCATCGCCTTCAATATCCTTAGCCTTGATTTCTCCCTTGGAATTAGCTTTAATGTAGATGGTCTTGGGAATTTTTGAATGTGAATTCAAAACCAGGCTTTTAATGTTCAAAATTATTTCGGGGATATCCTCCAGGACTCCCGGGATAGTAGAAAATTCATGCTGCACTCCGGAAATTTTAACGCTGGTTACCGCACTTCCTTCTATAGAGGAGAACAAGACTCTTCTTAAGGAATTACCCAGCGTAACCCCATAGCCCCGCTCAAAGGGTGCCGCGGAAAATTTACCGTAAGTATTAGTATAAGTAGCCTCCTCGCACTCCAATCTTTTTGGGAACTGAAAATCTCTCCATTTTATACCCATCTATTATTCCTCCTTGAATGAGTGTAAACTTTCTATTACTTGGAATATAACTCTACAATCAACTGCTCTTGGATAGGCTGTTGAATATCGTCTTTTTCCGGTAACCTTAAGACCTTAGCGTTTAAAGCGGAGGAATCAAATTCCAGCCAGCTGGGGACGCTTCTTTCCTTGGATTGTTCCAGGATATCTTTTATCTTTTTCAACGCCTTTTCTTTAGTTTTAACCTGGATAAGATCTCCTCCTGTTACCAGGAAGGAGGGTATATTTACCCGGTGCGCATTGACGGTGATTAAATTATGGCGCACCAACTGCCTGGCCTGTGACCGGGAAAGGCCTAAACCTAAACGAAAAATTACGTTATCCAGCCTGCGCTCCAATAATTGCAGGAGGATCTTTCCGGTGACGCCCTTACTTTTGGAAGCAATCTTAAAATAACGCCGGAATTGTTTCTCCAGTACCCCGTAGATTCTTTTTACTTTTTGTTTTTCCTTTAGCTGCAGGCCGTAATTAGAAAGCTTACCCCGCCTTTTGCCTCCCTGGCCGTGCTGCCCAGGCGGATATGCCCTCCTGGCTGCCGGGCATTTTTCTGTCGTGCATTTTGTACCTTTCAGGAAGAGCTTTTCCCCCTGCCTGCGGCACAACCTGCAAACTGCGTCAATATACCGTGCCATAAATTATACTCTCCTTTTCTTCTTTGGACGACAACCGTTATGCGGGATAGGAGTCACATCTTTAATTAAAGTGATAATCAGGCCCGAAGCCTGTAGCGCCCTGATGGCACTCTCCCGGCCGAAACCCGGCCCCTTCACGCGCACCTCTACGTCTTTAATGCCGATCTCTTTCGCTTTCCTCGCCGCATCCGACGCAGCTATCTGCGCAGCAAAAGGCGTAGATTTTTTAGACCCGCTATAGCCTACGATTCCCGGGGCTGACCAGACCAAAACATTACCCTGTTTATCAGTAATGGTAATTATAGTATTATTAAAACTTGCCTGAATATGGGCAATACCCGAACTTATGCCTCTGGCTATCTTTTTTTTCTTCGCCCTTTCTTTGGTCGCCATTTAATTCCCTCTTTCTGTATTTTTATTTAGCGGGTTTTGCTGATGCTTTCGCCGGCTCTGTTTTCTTAACGATGGCCATATTACCCCTGCGCGGGCCTTTCCTGGTCCGGGCATTGGTCCGTGTACGCTGGCCCCTGGCCGGAAGGCCTTTTTTATGCCTTGAGCCCCGCCATGAACCGATATCCATTAATCGTTTAATGTTCTGGGATATATCGCGGCGTAAATCTCCTTCCAGCTTAAGACCGCCCTTTTGTAAAGTATTAGTAATCCGCGCGACTTCTTCTTCGCTTAAATCTTTGGCGCGTTTGGCGGGGTCTATATTTATATCTTTAAGGATTTTATTGGCTGACGCCCTGCCCATACCGTACAGGTAAGTTAAAGATATCTCAATCCTTTTTTCTTTAGGTATGTCTACACCCAGTACCCTTGGCATTATGTTTCTCCTTTTTAGCCCTGTCTCTGCTTATGTTTAGGGTTAGGGCAAATTACCCGCACTACCCCAGCCCTTCTTACAATTTTGCATTTATCGCAGATTCTTCTTACCGAAGCTTTTACTTTCATTTTATTTGACCCTAAAGGTTATCCTTCCTCTGTTTAAGTCATAAGGAGAAAGCTCTAATTTCACTTTATCCCCCGGTAAAATCCTTATAAAATTCATGCGCATCTTTCCTGATACATGTGCCAGAACGAGATGGCCGTTTTCCAGCTCTACCTTAAACATGGCGTTAGGCAGCGCTTCAATGATCTTTCCTTCGGTTTCAATCAGTTCTTCTTTAGGCATAATCTACCCGGTTAAAATCTCATGTCCCTTTTCGGTTATGGCTACCGTGTGTTCAAAATGCGCTGAAGGTAGCCGGTCCCTGGTAACTGCGGTCCAACCGTTATCTAAAATTTCGGCTTCCCATCCGCCCAGGTTGACCATCGGTTCAATAGCCAGGACCATCCCTTTTTCCAGAAACAACCCGTGATGGGGCTGCCCGAAATTAGGTATCTCCGGTTCCTCGTGCAGGCTGGTCCCTATGCCGTGCCCGACAAATTGCCGCACGACGGAAAAACCATTCTTTTCAACATAGCGCTGGATAGCTGCCGATATATCCAAAAGCTGATTCCCCGGCTTGGCTTCTTTTATGCCTTTGGCTAAAGCCTCGCGCGTAACCCGGATAAGCTTTTTTACCTTTGCCGGCACCAGGCCTACCGGCAGGGTAACTGCCGCATCGGAGAAATAACCATTATATTTTACTCCCAGGTCCAAGCCGATGATATCCCCGCTTTTTAACCTTCTCTCCGAGGGGATACCGTGCACGATCTCTTCGTTTATAGAAGTGCAAACCGTTGCCGGAAAACCCTGGTAACCTTTAAAAGCCGGCAGGGCGTTCTCCTGCAAGATTAATTCTTCAGCCAGAGCGTCGATCTCACGGGTCAAAACGCCCGCGCGGATAACCTGAACAAGCTTACGCATTACCTTAGTTAAAATCTGCGCGGACTGCTTGATCTTCTGAAGGTCTTTTTCAGTCTTTAAGGGAATCATGCAATTTTTTTTGTAAGAGCAATTATTTCGTCAAGCACTGTACCCGCTTCTTCATCTGCCGCCAAGCGGTATAACTTCTTTTTATCCTGGTAGTACTTTATCAGGCCGGAAACTTCGTGCTTATAGACTTCCAACCGCTTCTTGATCGTTTCTTCCTTATCATCGGTCCTCTGAAAGAGCGCCCCGCCGCATTTATCGCAAATACCTTTTTCCCGAGGGGGCATATTCGTCACATGGAAATTAGCCCCACAGGCATTACAGACCAGCCGGCCGCTAAGCCTTTGAATGATTACCTGGTCGCTGGAATCAAGATAGACGACCATATCTATTGCGATATTTTTCTGCTTAAATATATCCGCTAAGGTTTGGGCTTGAGCAAGATTACGCGGATAACCATCCAGGATAAAACCGTTCCTTATATCGCTTTGCGAAAATCTTTCCAGGAGCATCTTGCTCATTAGCTCATCCGGGACCAGCAGGCCGCGCTCCATAAAATCTTTGGCCTCTTGGCCTAAAGCCGTGCCGTCCTTAACGTTCTGCCTTAAAATATCTCCGGTAGAAATATGCGCCAGGCTTAAACGTTCGGCTAATTTTTTAGCCTGCGTCCCTTTACCCGCGCCCGGTGGCCCCAATAAAATAATCCGCATTATCTTCTACCCTTGATATGGCTGCCTTTAATAAAGCCTTCATAATGGTGTGTCAATAGGTGCGATTCAATCTGCTTCAACGTATCCAGCATAACTCCGACGATAATCAATATACCCGTCCCGCCGAAGAAAGAAGCCACCAGGTACGGCACTTTAAGCCAGGCCATGATAAAATCGGGAAATATGGCGATGAAGACGATGAAAACCGCTCCGGCCAAAGTAATCCTGGTCATCACAAAATCTAAAAATTCCGCCGTAGGAGCGCCCGGCCTTATCCCGGGGATAAACCCTCCGTATTTCTTCATATTCTCCGAGAGGTCCTGCGGATTGAATACGATAGCGGTGTAAAAATAACAAAAAAACATAATCAGGAGTCCGTAGACAAAAGTATAAAGCAGATGGCCGCGGATTAAACTCTCGGCTAACCTCTGAAAACCCGGATTAGGAATAAATGAAGCCAGGGTCGCCGGGAACAATATTATCGACTGGGCAAAAATAATCGCGATAACCCCGGAAGTATCCACTTTTAAAGGTATGTAGGTAGACTGTCCTCCGTAGATTTTCCTTCCCACAATCCTGCGGGCATACTGCACGGGGATTTTTCTCTGCCCCTGGGTAATCATGATTACCGCAAAAACCACACCGACTAAAAAAATAGCCATAATTATCAGCGTAAGCGGCTGGATCTGGCGCCGGGCGGCGTCAAAAGGCGAAACCAGGACAAACAACTGGTGCATAGCTGCCGGAATCCTGGAAATAATGCCTGCGGTAATTATTAAAGATATACCGTTACCGATCCCCCTCTCCTGGATTTGTTCGCCCAGCCACATAATAAAGATTGTCCCGGTGGTCAAGGTCAAAACCGTGATGATGCGGAAACTCCATCCCGGGTGCATTACTATCCGCAAGCCTTCAAAACGCGCAGGATTCTCCAGCCAAAGAGCGATAAAATATGACTGGATTAAAGCTAGGGCTACCGTGCCATACCGCGTAAGCTGGTTTATTTTTTCATAACCGGCCTTTCCCTCTTTAGCCATTTTCTCTAAAG
>JBAZOC010000018.1:0-23822 GCA_041648915.1 Candidatus Omnitrophota bacterium | reverse complement strand
GCGATAAAATATGACTGGATTAAAGCTAGGGCTACCGTGCCATACCGCGTAAGCTGGTTTATTTTTTCATAACCGGCCTTTCCCTCTTTAGCCATTTTTTCTAAAGCCGGGATAACCGCGGTTAAAAGCTGCATAATAATCGATGAGGATATGTAAGGCATAATCCCCAGGGCAAATATGGTCAGCTTTTCCATTGCGCCGCCGGAAAACATATTAATTATGCCAAAGATCGTACCGCCTTGGGTTTTAGCCAGACGGTTAAAAAACTCCGCTAGCGCTGCACCGTCAATTCCGGGAGTAGGGATATAACAACCTATCCGGTATACCGCGATTAAGGCTCCGGTAATAATCAGGCGCCTCTTTAGGTCCGGTATCTTAAACGAATTAACCAGCGCACTAAACATTGATCACTTCTACGGTGCCACCCGCTTTTTTAATTTCTTCAGCGGCTTTTTTAGAAAATGCGTGGGCCTGTATGCTAACCGGTTTCTTAATCTCACCCTGTCCCAGCACCTTGACTAATTTATGCTTATCCTTGATTAGCCCATGCAGTGCCAAAACTTCCGGATTAATCGTAGCTTCTTTTATCTTTACAAGGTTCGCTAAATTTATAATCTGGTATTCTTTCCTGAAAATATTGGCAAACCCGCGCTTAGGCATCTTACGCACTAAGGGAGACTGACCGCCTTCAAAGCCTAAATAAAAATGCCTTCCGGCGCGGGAAGTCTGGCCCTTGCTTCCCCGGGTAGAAGTCTTCCCGTGGCCGGAACTAGAGCCTCTGCCCAGGTATTTTCTGCGTTTGTGGCTGCCAGCGGGCGCCCGTAAATTAAACAGGTCTACCGGTTGTCCTGGCTCTTCTGTCTTCTTGGTTTTTAAGGAATTTTTACTTTTCATCTTCAATTGCCCTTAAGGCCTTTAAGGCCGGCAACCGTGGCCTTAATAACATTAATAGGATTATTAGATTTAAGGCATTTAGTGAGTATATCTTTTATTCCGGCTGCCTCACATATCGCGCGCACCGGGCCGGCGGCGATTACGCCCGTACCTTCGGAAGCGGGCTTGAGCATAACCTTAGCCGCGCCGTATTCGCCGATAATTTCATGCGGTATGGTGGAACCTTCTAATTTTACCCTGAAAAGGCTTTTCTTGGCCTTGGTCAGGGATTTGCGTATCGCATCGGCCACTTCATTCGCTTTATCCAGGGCGAAACCTACCCTGCCTTTAGTATCGCCAACAACAACCAAGGCGCTAAAATGCAGTTTTTTACCACCCTTGGTAACCTTGGTTACCCGGTTTATCGTAATTACTTTTTCAATTAATTCCGGCTGTTGCTCAATATTTAATTCGCGCATAAGTTAAAACTCCATTCCGCCTTTTCGCAAAGACTCAGCAAATTCCTTTATCCTACCGTGATATAAATAGCCTGCCCGGTCAAATATTATCTTGCTGATACCCTTCTCTTTGGCTAGCCGGGAAAAAGCCGCTCCGAAAACTTGAGCGGATTTAACGTTGCCGGCATTGCCTGCCTTCTGCTTAAATTCCTTGTTGGCCGTCGAGTAGGAAAATAATACCTTATTTTCGGTATCGTCAATAATCTGGGCGGAAAGGTTATTCAAACTGCGCTTGACTACCAGGCGCGGTTTGATTTTAGAGCCCTGCATTTTCATCCTGATCCGACGGTGCCTCTTTAACCTGGAGAGTTCTTTTTTATTCATTTTTATTTTCCACCACTGGTTGCCTGCGCCTTGCCTACCTTTTTCTTTACGTACTCGCCCGCAAAACGTATTCCTTTCCCCTTATATGGTTCAGGAGGAAAAATAGCACGTATCTCGGTAGACACCTTCCCGATCAATTGTTTATCAATACCCTTTACGACTATCTGCGTGGGTTTAGGGGTTTCTATTGTTATGCCTGGCGGTATCTGAAAATTTACCGGATGCGAAAACCCTAAGCTCATATTCAGATTACTACCCTGCACCGCTGCTTTAAAACCTACTCCGATTATCTCAAGCTCCCTGGTATAACCTTCGCTTACACCTTTAATCATATTAACTATCAGGGCCCGGTGTAATCCATGGAGAGACTTATCCATCTTGGTGTCTGCTACTCGCTTAACCAGGATCTGCCCGTCTTTAATTTCCAGGTCAATCCGGGGAGAAAGACCCATATTTAATTTGCCTTTAGCGCCCTCTACCGAGACAACGCGGTCCTTTACCTCAACCTTGACATCCTTGGGAATAATAATAAGCTTCTTTCCTATTCTAGACATAATTTTCCTTACCAGATATAACCGATAACCTCTCCGCCTAAGCCTTTTTCGCGGGCATCTTTATCAGTCATCACTCCGCCCGAAGTAGAAATAACTGCCAAACCCTTGCCTCTTAAAACTACCGGTACTTTCTTGTGCTTGACATATAAACGCAGGCCCGGTCGGGAAATACGCTTTATATTCCTGATCGCGGATTTTCCCGCAATATATTTCAAATAAATGCGTACCAATCCCTGTTTTTTATCCTCAATCAGTTTAAAATTATCTACATAACTTTCTCTTTTTAGGATATCCATAATAGATTTTATGGTTTTGGAAGCCGGGACATCTACGCTATCCTTCCTGGTCATAATGGCATTACGTATAATTGTAAAGCAATCGGCTATTAAATCGGTCCTTGACATTTACCCCCCAATTCTCCTTTTTTCTTAAAAACCTCTGCTACCAGCTGGCTTTCTTGACACCCGGGATTAAGCCTTGCCAGGCCAGCTCTCTAAAACATATGCGGCATAGCTGGAACCTGCGCAGATACCCGCCGCTCCTGCCGCAAATAGCGCAACGGTTATATTTACGCGTTGAGAACTTTGGCGTCCTTTTCCACCTTGCTATCTGTGAGTTTTTAGCCATAGCGTTATTATTTAATCCTTATCTGTTTTAAAGGGCATGCCGAATAATTTCAGCATCAGAAAAGCCTGCTCCTTTGATTTCACATTTTTAATTACAAAGGTTATATCCATGCCTTGCGTCCGGGTTAACTTATCATACTCAATCTCCGGGAATATTCCTTGTTCGGAAAGGCCCAAAGTATAATTGCCCGCTTTATCAAAGGCGTTGGTAGAAACCCCCCTGAAATCGCGGATACGCGGCAAGGCGATATTCAGCAGGCGGTCCATAAATTCATACATCATTGCCCGGCGCAAAGTAACTTTGCAGCCTATAGGTGAACCTTCTCTGACCTTAAAGTTAGAAATAGCTTTTTTGGCCCGTCGGATAATCGGCTTTTGCCCGGTGATGGACGCCAATTCTTCCATCGCCTTTTCCAGGATCTTTACATCCTGTAAGGCTTCGCCTACGCCCATATTTACCACTATTTTTTCCAGGCGCGGCACAGCCATCTTATTTTTAAGTTTTAAGTCCCGCACCATCTGCGGAGCTATCTCTTTTCTGTATTTTTCCAGTAATCTGGGGGCTATTCTTTCCATCTTTTTATATTGCCTCTTTACAAGTTTTACAGATGCGGATCTTTGTGCCGTCTTTTAAAACAGAAAAACCCACTCTGCGCGGGCGGTCGCAATGTTTACAGACCAGCATAATGTTGGCAATAGCCATAGGCATTTCGATCGAAACAATCCCGCCTTTTTGGTCCTGGCGGGTCTGGCGCTTATGTTTCTTGGCTAAGTTCAGGCCTTCTACCAGGGCGCGGCCAGACGCAGAAATTACCTGAATGACCTTGCCTTTTTTTCCTTTATCTTTTCCTTTGAGCGCCTGGACGATATCGTTTTTTCTTATTTTTTGCATTTTAAATTACCTCGGGAGCCAAAGATATAATCTTAGAAAAATTTCTATCCCTTAATTCTCGCGCTACCGGTCCAAACACGCGCGTACCGCGGGGATTGAACTGGTTATCGATAAATACCACGGCATTCCGGTCAAACCTTAATACCGAACCGTCAGGCCGCCTTATCGCCTGCCTGGTCCTGACGATGACCGCCTTGGCCTTTTCCCCTTTTTTTATCGTCGCATCGGGTGAAGACTCTTTTATATTCACATTGACTACATCGCCGATCTGGGCATTAGCGCAATTCTTCTTACCCAGGACGCAGATAAGCGAAGCCCGTTTTGCTCCGGTATTATCTGCGACGCTTAATATTGAGCGTAATTGGATCATTTTTAAACTTCCCTGCCTGTCGGCAAGACAGGCTCTTTAACTTCTATTTTTTCAACTCCCGGGACCTTTTTTATTACCTCCAGGACCCGAAAACGTTTGTCTTTAGAGATGGGCCGGGTTTCTTCTATGCGCACCGTATCTCCCAATTTAGCCGTTCCCTTTTCGTCATGCGCCTTAAATTTATTATAACTCTTGTTTACCCGGGAATACTTCGTGTGCTTACTTATTTGCATTACGCGCACAATAACTGTTTTCTGCATCTTATCGCTTACGACTATGCCGGTAAATTGCCTTCTTTTGCCCATTTTTATTTTTCTTTCTTTGTATTTAATACGGTAGCGACCACGCTTAATTCCCTTCTAATCAGGGAAAACCTATGCGGTTTTTCCACTCTGCCGGAATAACGTTGTCCGTTTAATTTGAAAAGCTCCTCTTTCAAGGCCTTTTCTTTATCCAGTAATTCACTTTTCGATAAACCCGTTAATTCTTTAGCTTTTAGTTTTTTAGCCATTTTTACCTTTGCAAGCGGCTGATAAATTTAGTGCGGAGCGGCAATTTATAAGCCACCAGCCTAAAACACTGACGGGCATACTCTTCGGGCACCCCGCCCAATTCTAACAATATCCTGCCCCTCTTAACTACGGCGACCCAATGGTCCAGGTCCCCTTTACCCTTGCCCATACGTACTTCCGCCGGTTTTTTAGTGATGGATTTATCCGGGAAAACCCTGATCCAAAGCTTACCGCCTTTATGCAGCTGGCGGGCAATAATGACGCGCGCAGCTTCAATCTGTGTGTTCTTTAACCAGCCGTTATCCAGGCTCTTTAATCCGAATTCCCCAAAGGCCAAATCCGCGCCGCTAGTCGCAACACCCCTGCGCTGCCCCTTCTGTAATTTACGGTATTTTACTCTCTTGGGCATAAGAGGCATCTTATTTTATCTCCTCTTTAGCCTTGACTTTTTCTTCCGGAATTGCCGCAGCTTCCAGCCTAGACTTCTTTTCCAGTATATCGCCTTTATAAATCCAAACCTTAACCCCGATAAGCCCGTAGGTAGTAAGACTCTCGGCAAAACCATAATCTATATCCGCGCGTAAAGTCTGTAAGGGTACCTTACCCTGCTTATAAGTCTCGGTACGGGACATCTCCGCACCGTTAAGCCGGCCGGCGCAACAAACGCGTATCCCCTTTACTCCGGCATTTATGGACTGCTCCATAGCGCGTTTTACCGCGCGCCGGAAAGCCACTCTCTTTTCCATCTGAAAAGCGACATTTTCCGCAACTAATTGCGCATCTTGCTGCGGATTCTTCACCTCTTCAATATCAATGGCGATCTCCTGATTGATCATATTATTCAAATCTTCCCTCAAGCGCTCGATGTCCGCGCCATGCCTACCAATGATAATGCCGGGCCGCGCGCTGAATATACGAATCCTTAATTTATCCGCCAATCTTTCAATAACGATCTTAGAGACCGCAGCCTGCTTGAATCTTTTCTTGATAAACTTACGGATATTATAATCCTGATAGATGAACTTAGGATAATCCTTATGCCCGGCAAACCAGCGGGAATGCCAGTTCCGGATAAAGCCTATTCTTAAAATTAACGGATTAACCTTTTGTCCCATTTATTATTCTCCTGATTTTAAATCTAGCTCTATTTTTATATGCGCCGTGCGTTTTAAGATCGGCTGGGCCCTACCGAACGCCGCTGCCTTAAACCTTTTCCAGCTCGGGCCCGGGTTACAAATGGCCTTGGACACATAGAGCTGTTCCCGATTAAACCCTTTGACCTTGGCGTTAGCCACAGCGGATTTTAAAATCTTAATCAAGTACTCTTTAGGCCGTTTATTTATGTTTAGAAGTATGGCCTGGGCGCTGGATGCGTCTTTTCCGCGGATAAGGTCCATAACCTGCCTGACCTTCGTCGGTGATATTCTTAAAAATTTACCTTCTGCTTTCGCTATCATTTTTTCCTATCTGCTACCTACTATCTACTGACTACTCTTATTAGGTTTTCTCCAACGCTTTTTTAGCCTTTACGCCGCCGTGTTTCCTGAATATACGGCTGGGAGCAAATTCGCCTAATTTGTGGCCGACCATATTCTCGGTTATAAAAACCGGAACATGTTTTTTACCGTCGTGCACGGCAAAGGTCAAACCTACAAAATCGGGTATCACCGTTGAACTTCTAGACCAGGTCTTAATTGCCTGGCGCGTTCCGGACTTGCGCTGTTGGTCAACTTTCCTTAATAACCTTTCTTCAACAAAAGGCCCTTTTTTAAGTGAACGCGGCATTATGGCTTCCTTCTTTTAATAACAAACTTATTAGAATACCGATTCGGTTTTCTGGTCCGGTAGCCTTTGGTCGGCTTACCCCAGGGAGTAACCGGATGCGGGTTGCCCTGTCCGGATTTTCCCTCGCCTCCGCCATGCGGATGGTCTACCGGGTTCATCACTAAACCTCTTGACTGCGGTTTTACGCCCAACCACCTGTTCCGGCCTGCCTTACCCAGGTAAAGCGCTTCGTGTTCTACATTTCCCACCTGGCCGACAGTAGCGTGGCAATCCAGGCTGATCAGTCTTACCTCGCCGGAAGGAAGTTTAATATGGGCAAAATCTCCTTCTTTCGCCATAATCTGCGCGCTGGAACCGGCAGAACGCACAATCTGTCCCCCCTGGCCTTTGCTTAATTCTACATTATGAATAAGTGTCCCCGAAGGCATATGCCTTAAGAGCAGGCAGTTACCGGTCTGAATTTCTACGTCTTTCTGGTTGCTGGAAATAACGCTCTGTCCTACGCTCAAGCCTACCGGAGCTAGTATATACCTTCTTTCTTTATTCGGGTACTCTATCAAGGCGATACGCGATGAACGGTTAGGGTCATACTCAATAGCGATAATCTTACCCGCTACATCAAGAATATCCCGTTTAAAATCGATAACCCTTAACATCCGCTTATGCCCGCCGCCGCGATGCCGGGAAGTAATCCGGCCGTAGGCGTTCCTGCCGCCGCTTTTCTTCAAGGGGCGCAACAGGCGTTTTTCCGGCGTAGTCTTGGTGATTTCCAGAAAATCCGCACCCGTCATATGCCTGCGTGAAGGTGTTGTTGGTTTAAAATATTTAAGTCCCATGCCTTTTAAGCTACCTCTATTTTTTGCCCTGCCTGTAAAGTCACTACTGCTTTTTTGGTTTCGGGAGTCCTGCCTAGCTGGTGGCGCACCCGCTTTAGTTTCCCAGCGGAAACAAAGGTATTTACATCTTTAACCTTGACTTTATAGAGCTGTTCTACCGCCTGTTTGATCTGGATTTTATTCGCCTTGATGCCGACTAGAAAAAGATACTTGGCATCCGGTTCATACTCTGTCGACTTTTCCGTGCGCATTAAAGACTTGATGATATCCTGTGAATAATTCATTTACCTAACCTTTTAGTCAATTGGCTTAAGCCGTCTTTAGTAATAATTATTTTTTTATGGCTCATAACTTCGTAAACATGCGTGTCCGAAGCCAGATTAAATCTTAGGAAACCGATATTCCTTAGAGCTAACTTCGTGTTCTCTGCGGCCTTATCCAACAATAAAAGCGTAGATAAAGCTTTCCTCTTTTTTGCGCCGGCCACTTTAAGATGCGTGAATATTTTGAGCGCGTCTTTAGTTTTAGTATTCTCTAACTTAAATTCATCCAGAACGATTAAATTGTTTTCTTTTACTTTAGCATTCAAGCCGGATTTTAGAGCCGTCTTTTTTATCTTATCCGGGAGGACATAAGAAAAATCTCTCGGGTGCGGGCCAAAGGTTACGCCGCCGTGGCGCCATAAAGGCGAACGGTTCGAACCTACGCGCGCGCGGCCCGTACCTTTCTGCTTCCAGGGTTTCTTGCCGCCTCCGGACACCTCGCCCCTTGTTTTAGTGGCCGCCAGGCCTTTTCTCTGGTTAGCCCGGTAGGCGGTAATCGCCTGGTATACAGCCTCCGCGTTGATTATGCCGTCAAAGACCGCACTATTCAACTTTACGCTATCTACTTCTTTGCCTGCCGCGTTATATATAGGTAAGGTGATGGCTTCCATTTATTATTTTTTCTTCTCTTTTACGGCTGCGCTCTTTGCCGCAGAAGCCGCTCTAGCCGTTTTTTTCAGAGCCTTTTTGATAATGACATAGCTATTTTTATAACCGGGGACAGCTCCCTTAACCAAAAGGAGATTATTCTCCACATCTATTCGCATAACCTTTAAGTTCTGAGTGGTGACCTGCTTAGCTCCCATATGCCCGGGCATATGGTGGCCTTTCCACACTCTTCCGGGCGTAGTGCTTGAGCCGACCGAACCGGCCCGGCGACGGGAAGTTGAACCATGCGTCATTGGGCCGCCATGCCAATGCCAGCGCTTCATACCGCCCTGGAACCCCTTGCCGATGGAAACTCCCGTAACATCAACAAAATCCCCCGGGGCAAAAATATCCACCTTCAGTTCTTCGCCTATTTTATATTCTTTAGCCGCATCCTTGTTTAACTCTCTGATCAGCTTGCGGCCGGGTATGTTCAATTTCTTAAAATATCCGGCAAGCGGTTTTTTCAGCCTTTGCTCATTCGTTAAGTCAAACCCCAACTGAACATTTTTTTCATTTACCGCTAATACCGGGCAGGGCCCGGCCTCAATAGCGGTGACGCTCACGAATGAGCCGTCATCAGCAAAAATCTGGGTCATGCCTATTTTTTTGCCTAATATACCGGTCATTTTATCTCAACATCTACCCCTGCGGGCAGGTTCAGCTTCCTTAACGCATCTATCGTTTTGGCCGTTGGTTCAAATATATCGATAAGCCGTTTATGCGTGGATAAATCAAACTGCTCGCGCGACTTTTTATCGATAACCGGAGAGCGTAATACTGTATAGATTTCACGCCTGGTCGGCAGCGGAACCGGGCCGGCGATTTTAGCGCCGGTCCGTTTCACCGTCTCCACGATCTCCAGGACCGCCTGGTCCAAGAGGCGATGATCATAAGCCTTTAGTTTTATACGTATCTTTTGCTGTGTGCCTGACATATCTTTATGCAATAATCTCCGTAACTACTCCTGCGCCTACGGTATGGCCGCCTTCGCGGATAGCAAAGCGCGACTCTTTTTCCATAGCGATAGGCGTAATCAATTCTACTTCCAGGTTAACGTTATCTCCCGGCATAACCATTTCTACGCCGGTAGGGAGCGTAACATTTCCGGTAACATCGGTTGTCCGGAAATAGAATTGCGGACGGTAACCTTTAAAAAACGGCGTATGCCTTCCGCCTTCTTCCTTGGTCAGGATATAAACCTGGGCCTTAAACTTAGTATGGGGAGTAATGGACTTGGGAGCAGCAATAACCATACCGCGTTCAATATCGTTCTTTTCCACGCCCCTTAATAGCAAGCCGACATTATCACCGGCCTGGCCTTCATCCAGAAGCTTGCGGAACATTTCTATCCCGGTAACTACCGACTTCTTTACTTCGGGCCTTAAACCTATAATCTCAACTTCTTCGCTCAGTTTTACCTTACCGCGTTCTATTCTTCCGGTAGCCACCGTGCCTCTACCTTCGATGCTGAATACGTCTTCTACCGCCATCAATAAAGGTTTATCCAGGTCTCTGACCGGCAGAGGAATAAACTCATCGCAAGCCTTAATCAGGTCTAAAATCGGCTTGCAATCAGCGCTGGTAGGATCATTTGCCGCAGCCAGAGCTTTAGATGCGCTGCCGCGGATAATCGGAGTCTTATCTCCCGGATATCCGTATTTAGTAAGCAATTCCCGGACTTCCATTTCCACCAGGTCCAAAAGTTCATTATCCGTAACTAAATCAACTTTGTTTAAAAACACAACCATCGAAGGGACATTGACCTGTCTGGCTAAAAGGATATGCTCCCTCGTCTGAGGCATAGGGCCGTCAGCCGCGGAAACCACCAATATAGCGCCATCCATCTGCGCTGCGCCGGTAATCATGTTCTTGATATAGTCGGCATGGCCCGGGCAGTCAATATGCGCGTAATGGCGGGAATCCGATTCGTATTCAACGTGGGCAACAGAAATAGTAACGGTTTTGGTATCGTCCCTTACTGTTCCACCCTTGGCGATATCAGCATAGGCCTTGGCGGTCGCCCTGCCCAACTTAGCCAAAATATTAACAATAGCTGCGGTCAAGGTAGTTTTGCCGTGATCGATGTGTCCGATAGTTCCGATATTTACGTGTGGCTTACTCCTGACAAACTTTTCTTTAGCCATTTTCCCTCCTGTTTTTATTAAAAGCTTTTTCTGGTCGAACCTGTAGCAGCAAACCCGGTTATAATTTTCTCTGCTATATGTGCAGGCACTTCGCTGTAAAACGAAGGCTCCATTGTATAGGATGCACGGCCTTGTGTCAAGGATCTTAGTATAGTAGCATAGTTGAAAACTTCAGCTAGCGGAATGTTCGCCCTGATGGTGCGCAGGTTAAGGCGCTGTGCAAGTGAAATTATTTTTGCCCGTCGAGAACTTAAGTCGCCGATGACCTGGCCCATAAATTCTTCCGGGACGATTACCTCCATATCCATGATCGGTTCTAATAAAACAGGGCCGGCTTTTCTTAAGCCCTCATTGAAGGCCAGCGACCCGGCCATTTGGAACGCTAATTCCGAAGAATCAACTTCATGAAAAGAACCGTCAACCAGAATAGTTTTTACATCCGTTACCGGATACCCCGCTAAGACCCCGGATTTAGCTGCGCCCATAATCCCCTGTTTTACCGCCGGGATATATTCACGCGGGATAGCGCCGCTTTTTATTTTATCTTCAAAGGTAATGCCTGCGCCCGGAGCTTCCTGCGGCTCCATTTCAATAACGCAATGCCCGTATTGCCCGCGGCCACCGGACTGCGAAATAAATTTTCCTACTGAACGCACTTTTTTAGTCAAGGTCTCGCGGTAAGCTACCTGGGGTACGCCGACCTGGGCTTCCACATTAAACTCGCGCATAATCCGGTCAATAATTATCTCCAGGTGCAATTGGCCCATCCCGGCAATTAAAGTCTGGCCGGTTTCCTGGTTATAAGTAACTTTAAAAGACGGGTCCTCATCTTCTAATTTATGCAAAGCCATACCTAATCTTTCCTGTGCGTCTTTGGTCTTAGGCTCAATCGCCTGCTGGATAACCGGTTCGGGGAAACGCATCGCTTCAATCAAAATTGGGTTATTTTCCGTACAAAGAGTATCGCCGGTTTTAGTCTCCTTCAACCCTACGGCAGCGGCAATCTCTCCGCAGGAAATACTTTCGACTATTTCCTGCCGGTTAGCGTGCATCTTGACTATCTTGGTTACCCTTTCCCGCGTCCTCTTGGAGGCATTATAGAGATAAGAACTGGAGGTCAACGTGCCCGAATATACGCGGACATAATTAATCTTCCCTACGTAAGGGTCAGTAGCTACCTTAAAACAAAACGCGCAAAAAGGCGCCTTTTCGGAAACCTTAATTTCCTCAAACTCGCCTGTCTCGGGGTTCGTCCCTTTGACCGGGGGTACATCCAGCGGAGAAGGAAGGTAATCCTTGACTGCGTCTAAAATCATCTGTACCCCTTTATTCTTAAAAGATGAACCGCAGAGGACCGGGACAAATTTATTAGCGATAACCCCTTTTCTTATCGCAATTTTTAATTCCTCTGCCGTAATTTTTTTACCGTGCAGGTAATCTTCCATAATTTTATCATCAACCTCAGCCAGCCTTTCAATCATGACCGTATACTGTTTTTCAACTTCCGGCATTAATTCCGCCGGAATATCCCTGATCTCGCTATCTTTCCCCAGATCATCTTTATAAAAAATAAGCTTCATCTCAACCAGGTCAATGATTCCCTTAAAATCCCCGTCCTTACCGAAAGGTAACTGGATCGGCGCAGCATTGGTCCCTAGCCTTTTATGCATCTGGTCAATTGCCTCCAGAAAATTACTTCCGGTCCTATCCATCTTGTTCACGAAAGCAATCCTGGGCACGCCGTAACGGTCAGCCTGACGCCAGACTGTTTCGGATTGCGGCTCAACGCCGCCGACCCCGCAGAAAATCACTACTGCCCCATCTAATACTTTTAAAGATCTCTCTACTTCAATCGTAAAATCTACGTGGCCGGGAGTATCGATTAAATTAATATGGATATCTTTCCAGGCACAGGTTGTCGCTGCCGAAGTTATGGTAATACCGCGTTCCTGCTCCTGGACCATCCAGTCCATGGTCGCGGTCCCTTCATGCACTTCTCCCAGCTTATAATTTCTTCCCGTGTAAAAAAGGATGCGCTCGCTGGTCGTGGTTTTTCCCGCGTCAATGTGCGCGATTATCCCGATATTCCTGATTTTATCTAAAGGTACTTTTTCCATATTCTTTCTTTCCCTACCTACTACCTACTAACTACTACTTACTGCTTTTCTACCACCTAAAGTGCGCAAAGGCCTTGTTCGATTCGGCCATCTTGTGCGTATCGTCCCTTTTTTTGATTACTGAACCTTCTCCCTTGTAAGCCGCCATAATTTCTTCTGCTAATTTTTGCTCCATAGGTTTGCCTTTTTTATTCTGGGCAAAATCCCTTATCCAGCGCAGGGCTATGGATGTGCCGCGTTCCTGGCGTACTTCAATCGGCACCTGGTAGGTCGCTCCACCCACACGCCGGGGCTTAACTTCTAGCCGCGGGCGGGCATTATCCAGGGCTTTATAAAAAACTTTCAAGATATCCTGTTCATTAAGGTTCTTTTTTACGATCTCAAAAGCGCCGTAGACTATTTTTTCGGCAGTAGCCTTTTTGCCTTCCAGCATAACCATATTCACGAATTTAGCCACTACCTTACTATTAAGCTTTGGATCGGCTAATACTACTTTTTCTTGAGCTTTTCTTCTTCTCATTATATTTTCCTTTATTACTAGTTAGGGACTATTTAGGTCTCTTGGCTCCGTATTTTGACCTGCCTCTTCTTCTGGCACTAACCCCTGCGGTATCCAATGTGCCCCTGACAATATGATACCTTACGCCAGGCAGATCCTTAACGCGCCCTCCCCTGACTAAAACTATGGAATGTTCCTGCAAATTATGCCCCTCACCCGGGATATAAGCAGTAACCTCTATGCCGGTAGTTAACCTGACCCTGGCGACCTTACGCAAGGCGGAATTAGGTTTCTTCGGCGTCATAGTGCGCACCTGTAAACATACTCCGCGCCTCTGCGGACAAGCCTTTAAAGCCGGGGACTTGCTCTTTTTATGTTTGGAAATTCTTCCTAACCTGATTAACTGTGAGATTGTGGGCATAGATTTATTCCTTTTTATCGGTTACATTTTTTAGAACTTCAATGTCACGATGGCCGCGAAAACCCGTTCCTGCCGGGATAAGATGCCCGACAATAACGTTTTCTTTTAAACCGAATAATTCATCGTGTTTTCCGCTGGTAGCCGCTTCAGTCAATACGCGGGTAGTCTCCTGGAAACTGGCAGCCGAAATAAAACTCTCGGTAGTTAAAGACGCCTTGGTAATGCCCAGCAAAAGCGGAGTAGCCACAGCGGGCTTAGCACCTTTTTTAATTACCCGGGAGTTTTCTTTCTGAAATACCCATTTATCCACCTGTTGGGTGGCTAAAAATTCAGTATCACCCGGGTCTTCCACGCGTACTTTTTTTAACATCTGGCGGATAATTAACTCAATATGCTTATCATTGATCCGCACGCCCTGCAAGCGGTATACTTCCTGCACTTCGTTTACCAGATACTCCTGTAAGACCTTATCTCCGCAAACACGCAGGATATCCTGTAAAACCACCGGGCCATCGGTTAACTGCTGGCCGGCCTCAACTTTATCGCCTTTATAGACATTCGGATGCTTGCCGTGCGGAATAACATATTCTCTCTGCATGCCAGTGGTGGACTTAACAATAATTACCCGCTGCCCTTTTTTCGTCTCGCCAAACTCTACAAAACCGTCTATTTCGCTGATGATTGCCGGGTCCTTCGGCCGCCTGGCTTCAAATAACTCCGCTACGCGCGGAAGGCCGCCGGTAATATCCCTGGTCTTAACGACCATCCGCGGAATCTTGGCCAGGAGATCGCCTCCGTCAACTTTCTGGCCGTCCTTGACCATAATATGTGCGCCGATCGGAATGGGGTAAATCCCCAGGATTTCCTTGGACGTATCCAGGATAATAATCTGCGGATGATACTCCTGCTTATGTTCAACTACTACGCGCTCGGTTAACTTGGTAACCGGATTAAGCTCTTCTTTAAGCGTAATATCTTCTTTTAGGTCTTCACATTTTACGCTTCCGGGAACTTCGGTTAAAACCGGCAAGGTATAAGGATCCCAATGAACAAAAGCAAGATCTTTTTCTACTTCGCCGCCGTCGGCAACATTAATAAATGCGCCTTGCGGGATAGGAAAACGCTCTAATTCCCTGCCTTGCTTATCATTAATGCTTAAAGAGCCATTGCGGTTTAAAACAATAAACTCCTTGTTCTTTTCTACTATTCTTAAATTATGGTATTTAAGTATACCTTTACTCTTGGATTTGATAAAAGACTGCTCTACCTTACGGGAAGCCGTACCTCCGATATGAAAAGTCCTCATGGTCAGCTGGGTCCCGGGTTCGCCGATACTCTGGGCTGCCACCACGCCTACTGCCTCGCCTAATTCCGCGATTCTTCCGGTAGCCAGGTTACGGCCGTAACATTTAGTGCAGACGCCCCTTCCCGACTCGCAGGTCAAAACGCTGCGAATACGGATCTTTTCAATACCTAATGATTCAATCATCTCCGCCTTATCTTCAGGGATCTCCGAGCCGGTTGCGACAATAACTTCATCGGTAATAATGTCCACGATATTATCTAAGGCTACGCGCCCCACAATACGGTCTTTAAGCGAAACCACCTCTTCGTCGCCTTCAATGATCGCCGAAACCGTAATTCCGTTAAGCGTTCCGCAATCCTCTTCCGCGACAATAACCTCCTGGGCAACATCAACCAGCCTGCGGGTTAAATAACCGGCATCCGCGGTCTTTAACGCGGTGTCCGCTAAACCCTTACGCGCGCCGTGCGTAGAGATAAAATATTCCAAAACATTCAATCCTTCCCTGAAATTAGCGGTAATCGGGCTTTCGATGATTTCTCCTGAAGGCTTGGCCATAAGCCCGCGCATACCGGCCAGCTGCCTGACCTGTAAACGCGAACCTCTAGCGCCG
Source organism: Candidatus Omnitrophota bacterium (assembly GCA_041648915.1). Taxonomy (GTDB): domain Bacteria; phylum Omnitrophota; class Gorgyraeia; order Gygaellales; family Profunditerraquicolaceae; genus UBA6233. The sequence continues at coordinate 8,461 of JBAZOC010000018.1, read as the reverse complement.
GAATCAGCCATCATAAATATAGGATTAAAGCTATCCATCCCTTTGAATAATAAATCCGAGATTTCATCCGTGGCGTGCGTCCAGATATCAATGATTTTGGACTTACGTTCGCTGTCGGTGATAACGCCGCGGCGGTACTGTTCTTCAACTTTAGCCACTTTTTCTTTGGCATCTTTTAAAACTTCCGGCTTGGCTTGCGGTATCTGCAGGTCATCTATACCGATGGATATACCGCCCTGGGTGCCCATCTCAAAACCCAGCTTCTTGATATCATCAAGCAGATTGATTAAAGCGGTATGCCCAAACCTCTTATAACAATCAACCACAATATCCCCAACCTTGGATTTGTTTAATTCCTTATTTACGAAGCCGAATTCTTTTGGCAAGACCTGATTAAATAAGGTCCTGCCTACGGTAGTAGCGATAATCTGCTTTCCGGGAATAATCTTCTTTTCATCCAGGTCAAAAATACTCTCTACCCTTAGTTTGATTTTAGTATGCAAAGCTACGATTTTATCTGCGTGGGCAATAATAACTTCTTCGGCATCGGCAAAGATCATCCCTTCCCCCTTTAACCCGGGTTTCTCCTTGGTCAGATAATGCACTCCCAGGATGATATCCTGGGTAGGAGTGATGATCGGCCGGCCGTCGGCGGGAGAGAATACGTTATTTATAGCCAACATTAAAATCTTGGCCTCTAGCTGCGATTCCAAAGACAAAGGCACGTGCACAGCCATCTGGTCGCCGTCAAAGTCGGCGTTAAAAGCGGTACAGACCAGAGGATGGATTTTGATGGATTTTCCTTCGATTAAAAGCGGCTGGAAGGCCTGGATACCCAGACGGTGCAAAGTCGGCGCGCGGTTCAATAATACCGGATGGTCCTTAATCACCTCATCCAGTATATCCCAAACCTCAATTTTACCGCGCTCAACCATTCTGCGCGCGCCTTTGATCGTATGCACAAAACCCTTTTCTCTCAGTTTCTTGATAATAAACGGCTCAAATAATTCCAGGGCCATCTGTTTAGGCAAGCCGCATTCATGAAGTTTTAATTCGGGCCCAACTACTATAACGGAGCGGCCCGAATAATCTACGCGCTTACCCAAAAGATTTTGCCTAAAGCGCCCTTGCTTGCCTTTGAGCATATCGGATAAGCTCTTTAACGGCCGGTTATTCGCGCCCATCACCGCTTTACCGTGCCTGCCGTTATCCAGGAGCGCGTCTACTGCCTCCTGAAGCATGCGTTTTTCGTTACGAATGATGATCTCCGGGGCGTTGAGCTCCATTAATTTCTTTAAACGGTTATTCCGGTTGATTACCCGGCGATATAAGTCATTCAGGTCGGATGTGGCAAACCTTCCGCCGTCTAACGGGACCAAAGGCCTTAAATCCGGAGGGATAACCGGCAGGATTTCCAGAATCATCCATTCCGGATTATTGCCGGATTTCTTAAAGTCTTCAACGATCTTTAAGCTCTTCAAGCCTTTACGGTTATTGAGAGAATCCTTAGATTTTTCCAGGTCGCGCCTTAATTTACGGCGGTGCCCGTCTAAATCCAGCTCCTTTAAAAGATCCCTGACCGCTTCCGCCCCGATCTTGGCCTTGAAATTCGCGCCATATTTAGCTAAGGCTTCCTGGTATTTATCCTCGGTTAAAAGTTCTTTTTTCTTTAAAGGGGTGGTCCCGGGGTCAATAATTACATATTCCTCATAATAAATTATTTTTTCCAGGTCCCTTAAACCTATATCCAGCAGAGCAGACATACGGCTAGGCACGGCTTTAAAAAACCAGATATGCGTAACCGCGGTAGCCAAATCAATATGGCCCATGCGTTCCCTGCGTACGCTCGAACGCTCAACAGTCACCCCGCAACGGTCGCAGGTTATGCCTTTAAATTTAATGCCTTTATATTTACCGCAGTTGCACTCCCAATCGCGTACGGGGCCAAAAATCTTTTCGCAAAAAAGGCCGTCCTTTTCCGGTTTTAACGTCCGGTAGTTTATCGTCTCCGCCTTCTTGACTTCGCCTTTAGACCAGGATTTGATTATCTGGGGAGAAGCGATTTTAATCGAAATACTGTCAAAAGAAACTATCTCTTCCATTATTTCGCCTTTTCTGTCCGGATATCCAGACCTAAACCTTGCAGCTCTTTAATCAAAACATTAAATGACTCCGGCGTGCCGTGAGTCAAACGCTGTTCACCTTTAACAATCGCTTCATAAATTCTGGTCCTGCCGGAAACATCGTCGCTCTTTACGGTCAACATCTCCTGCAAGCTGAATGCCGCGCCATAGGCCTCTAAGGCCCAGACTTCCATTTCACCTAATCTCTGTCCGCCAAACTGGGCTTTACCGCCTAAAGGCTGCTGCGTAACCAGGGAATATGGCCCGATAGACCGCGCGTGTATCTTTTCATCCACCAGGTGGATCAATTTCATTACGTACATATAACCTACGGTAACCTTATGGTCAAAGGGTTCACCGCTATAGCCGTCATATAACTGAATTTTTCCATCTTCGGGTAAACCCGCTTTTTTCAGCATCTCTTTGATTTCCTTCTCGCTGGCACCGTCAAAAACCGGAGTCCCGACATAAAGGCCCAGTAACTTAGCTGCCCAGCCTAAATGGCATTCCAGGATCTGGCCTACGTTCATACGGCTGGGTACGCCTAAGGGATTTAAAACTACTTCCACCGGCGTGCCGTCCGGCAGATATGGCATATCTTCTTCGGGCATAATTCTGGCAACCACACCTTTATTGCCGTGCCTGCCGGCCAATTTATCGCCTTCAGCCAGCCGGCGCTTGGTCGCAATATAAACTACTACCCTTTTTAATACTCCGGCCGGTAGTTCATCGCCGCGCCTGACCTTCTCAATCTCCTGCTCTTGCTCAGAAAGTAACTCGCTGACCTGTTCCTCAAAAGAAGCGGCAAGGATCTTGGCTTCTTCATTATCGCTAAAATCGTATCTTTCTACCTTTTTCTTATCAATACCGAGGAGTTGGGCTAATCGCGTTATTTTTTCGGCCTGCACAAACTCCACTTCCTGCTTATAATAAGCCTTCAACTCCCGGATTTTAGCCAATTCGGTAGATTTTTCTTCCTTAGATTTTCTACCGCGGTCCTTACGCGAGAAAACATGCACGTCTATAACTACGCCCTGGACGCCCGGAGGCACGATTAAAGAAGTATCGCGCACGTCGCCGGCTTTTTCACCGAAGATCGCCCTTAAAAGCCTCTCTTCCGGAGAAGGCTCGGAATCAGTCTTCGGCGTAATCTTACCGACTAATATATCGCCGGGAGAAACCTCGGCGCCAATGCGGACAATACCGCTTTCGTCCAGGTTGGCTAAAGCCTCTTCGCTGACATTAGGGATATCGCGCGTAATTTCTTCGTTACCCAGGCGGGTCTCCGTAGCTTCAATTTCAAATTCCTCTATATGGATAGAAGTAAAAGCATCCTGCTCAACTAATTTTTCACTGATGAGGATAGCGTCTTCAAAGTTATATCCGCGCCAGGGCATAAAAGCGACTAAAACATTTTTGCCTAAGGCTAATTCGCCGCCCTTAGTGCCGATACCATCAGCGATCACTTCACCCGCTTCTACTTTATCCCCAAGCTTTACAATCGGACGCTGATTAATAGATGTATCATTATTGGTGCGCAAAAATTTCTTTAAATGGTAGATTTTTTTTCCGATCGTAATGGAAGAGGAATCAATGCTGGTAACCTTGCCGGATTCTTGCGCGATAACCATATTCCCGGAATCCCGGGCGACCTTCTCCTCCATCTGCGTTCCGACTAACGGCGGCTCGGTAATCATTAAAGGCACGCCCTGTCTTTGCATATTTGAACCCATCAGCGCGCGGTTAGCATCATCATGCTCCAAGAACGGGATGAGCGAGGCGGCGACGGAAACCAACTGCTTAGGAGAAACATCCATATATTGAACCTGTTTTCCCGCAACCTTGGGAAAATCGTTTTTATAACGGCAGGAGACCTCTTTTTCTACAAAATAACCGCTATCATCCAGCGGGACATTGGCCTGGGCGATAATTTTATCTTCCTCAATATCCGCGGTCAAATAGTCAATCCTTTTAGTTACTTTGCCGTCATCAACTACCCGGTACGGTGTCTCAATGAGGCCCAGGGTATTTACTCTGGCAAAAGTACTGAGGGAAGCGATTAAACCGATATTGGGGCCTTCGGGAGTTTCAATAGGGCAAACCCGGCCGTAATGCGAAGGATGTATATCTCTCACTTCAAAGCCGGCGCGTTCGCGGGATAAGCCACCCGGGCCAAGAGCGCTTAAGCGGCGCTTATGGGTCATCTCAGCTAAAGGATTAATCTGGTCCATAAACTGGGATAGCTGGCTGCGGGCAAAGAAATCGCGGATCTGATTAGATAACAATTTGGAATTAATCAGGTAATGCACATTAATACTATCAAATTCACTCAATATGCTTAGCCTTTCACGGATAGACCTTTCTACCCTGGAGAGGCCTATGCGCACCTGGTTCTGCACCAGCTCGCCGACAGTCTTAACCCTGCGGTTCCCCAGATGGTCAATATCATCAATCTTGCCAATGCCGCTATTGAGGTTAATTAAATATTCAATTACCTTAATAATAGTATCCGAATCAAGTATCCTCTTTTCCAGGGAAACATTCATCCCTAACTTTCTATTCAAGATGAACCTGCCTGCGCGCTCCAAGTCATAACGCGCCGGGTCAAAGAATAACCTGTAAAATAAAGCCTCGGCCGCTTCTTTAGTCACCGGCTCGGTCGGCCGCATCTTGCGGTAAAAATCCATATAAGCTTCTTCTTTATTCTTGGTATAGTCTTTCTTCAGGGTATTAGTGATCTCCGGATATTCCTTGCCAAAGGCAGCAATAATATCTTTATCCTCGGAAAAACCGAGTATCCTTAAAATCTGGGTGGCCGGAAAATTCCGGCGGCGGTCAACATAAGCCAGGATTGTTTCGGTAAGGTCGTATTTAAATTCCAACCAGGCACCGCGGTAAGGGATAACCCGGCCGTGAAAAATTTTTTTACCTGTAGGGTGTTCCTCTTCTTCAAAGGAAACTCCGGGTGAGCGCTGTAACTGGCTCACTACCACGCGCTCGTCGCCGTTAATGATAAATGTGCCTGTCTCGGTCATTAAAGGCAACTCGCCAAAATAGGCGTCCTGTTCTTTCGTTTCCTTAGGCGTGGTCAGGCGGAATTTTACCTTAAGCGGCAAAGCATAGGTCAGGCTTCTTACCTTTGATTCAGCGATATTATACTTCGGCTTGCCCAGAGAGTAGCTGATGAATTCCAGTTTTATGGAGCGGTTAGGGCTTTCAATAGGAAATATCTCATCAAAAACCTCCTGCAGGCCCTGGTGTTTCCTGTCGCTGGATTTAGCATCCAACTGCAGGAATTCCTGGTAAGCCTCCCGCTGGACATCTAAAAGATCGGGTATGTTATATACTTCTTTTAGTTTAGCGAAGCTTTTTCTTTTAACCATGTATTATATTCTTCCGTTTATCTAACTGCCTTCACGCATCCTGGCAGTAGAGTTACTTATTTTAATTCAACAGTAGCGCCGGCTGTTTCTAATTTCTTTTTGATTTCTTCGGCTTCTTCTTTAGTCGCGCCTTCTTTAACTGGCTTGGGTGCGCCGTCAACCAGATCCTTGGCTTCTTTCAAGCCAAGATTGGTAATGGTGCGCACTTCCTTGATAACGGCGATCTTGTTGGCGCCTGCGCCGGTTAAAACTACCGTAAAGGTAGATTTCTCTTCAGCTGCGGGAGCGGCACCGGCGGCACCGGCTGCGGGTGCGGCCATCATCGGCATGTTCGCCTTAACCCCGAATTTTTCTTCCAGGGCTTTAACTAAATCTGCCAACTCGAGTACGGTCATCTCCTCGATTGATTTGATCATCTCTTCTAATTTTGCCATTTCCTTCCTCCTTTTAACTTGTCTTTTTCTGTCTTATTTGATCCACGCAATAAACAAATTTCGCCAATACCTGGTTCAGCGTAATAACTAAACCTGCTATCGGCGAATTCAAGGCCCCCACCACCTGGGCGCGTAAAACTTCCTTTGCGGGAAGCTTAGCCATAAACTCTATGTCTTTTTTTTCGATAATCTTATCGTTTAAGGAGCCGCCTCCGAGTTTTAACTGCTCATGGTCTTTCGTAAAATTACATAAAGCCTGGGATACGGCAACCGGCTCGTCTTTAACAAAAACCAGGCCGCATGGTCCGTCAATATCCTTTAATAGGACCTCTAGCCCCGAAGCCTTAAATGCCCGGCGGGCAACGCTATTCTTAGCCACAAATAAGGAAGCGCGTGATGTTTTAAGGCTCAGCCTGAGCGAACAAAGGTCGGGACTGGATACCCCCAAGTACTGAACGATAAATACGCCGTCGGAACTTTTAAGCGTATTCTTGATCCGGGTCTCGGACGCCTCCTTGACTATTAAGCCTATTTTTTTCATAAGTTTATAATACCAACATTAATCCGGGGTTCATAGAAGAAGCTATAGCAAGGCTCTTTATAAACTTTCCCTTCACCGACGCCGGTTTAGCCTCATTCACTGCTTCGATTACTTTGGAGGCATTATCATATAATTTATCCTCGCCAAAAGAGACTTTTCCTACCGAAAGATGCATCCCGCCTTGCTTATCCACCCGAAATTCGACTTTGCCTTTCTTGACATCTTCAATGGCTTTTAATATATCATTGGTAACCGTACCTGTTTTGGGGCTGGGCATCAGGCCGCGTGGCCCCAGGACCTTGCCTAATCTACTTAGATCTTTCATCATCTCCGGAGTAGCAATAACGCAATCAAAATCCAAAAACCCTCCGGTAACTTTTTCGATAAGTTCTAAGCCGCCTACATAATCGGCATTCGCGGTGCGGGCGATTTTTTCATGTTCGCCTTTACAAAAAACCGCGACACGAATCTTTTTTCCTGTCCCGTGGGGCAGAATAACCGTGCCGCGGACCATCTGGTCGCTCTTTTTGGTATCTACGCTTAAGTGAAAATGCAAATCTACGGCGCTGTCAAATTTTGTCAACGGCATCTTCTTTAAAACGCTGATCGCCTCCTTAAGCTGGTATTGTTTATCCCTCTCCAGCATTTTTTGCGATTCTTTATACCTCTTACTGCGTATTTTCATAGTTTTAAATTAATCCTCAACTGTAATACCCATGCTGCGGGCTGTACCTGTAATAACTTTAACCGCCTGCGCCATGTCGGAAGTATTCAAATCCGACATCTTTTGCTTGGCGATCTCTTCTACCTGCTTGGTAGTGACCTTACCGATAATTTCTTTTCCGCTGGTCCCGGAAGCCTTAGCCAGGTTTGCCGCGCGCTTTAAAAGGACAGACGAGGGAGGGCTTTTAATAATAAAGGAAAAAGTCCTATCTTCATATACGCTGATAACCACAGGCAAAATCAGGCCATCCCTGCCCTTAGTCTGATCATTAAACTGCTTGCAGAATTGCATGATGTTTACGCCGTGCTGGCCTAAAGCGGGCCCTACCGGAGGCGCCGGGTTTGCCTGGGCTGCCGGAACATGTAATTTAATTTGCGCCTTAATCGCCTTCTTAGCCATATTTATATCTTTTCTACCTGCCAGTATTCCAATTCTACCGGCGTTGAGCGTCCAAAAATAGAAACACTTACCTTTATTTTTCCTTTTTCCGGGTGTATCTCATCAATTGTTCCGTTAAAATTCTGGAATGGCCCTTCGGTGACCCTGACCTGCTCGCCCTTCTCAAAAACAATTTTCGGGCTGGGTTTGGCCTGCGTATCTTTTGTCTTCTTTAAAATATTATCTACTTCGCTCTGCGGCAGGGGCATTGGCTTCTTGCCTAAACCAATGAATCCGGTAACTCCGGGAGCGTTCTTTACGAACAAATAGGTATTCTCATTCAACTCCATTTCGACCAATAAATACCCGGGGAAAAATTTCCTCTGGGATATTTTCTTTTTCCCGGAACGTACCTCGGAAACCTGCTCGGTAGGAATAACTACGCTGGAAATTAAATCCTGCAAACCGGAAGCGGTTATTTTATTTTCCAGGGATACTTTCACTTTATCCTCTAAACCTGTCTGAGTATGCACTACGTACCAGTTTTTCATTATTTAAATAAAAGGCTTAACAGCTTGGAAAGGAATATATCCAGCACTCCGATAAAAACGCCCAATAGCGTCGTAACTACGATAACGACGATAGTAGATGCCATTAATTCTTCGCGTGTGCTCCAGGCAACCTTTCCTAATTCCACCTTTACTTCTCTGATAAAATTTACGGGTTTTGCAATTATATTCATATTTTTTTGGCTTCTCTACCGCGCTTTAAAACTACAGGAGCGGCAGGACTTGAACCTGCAGTCACGGTTTTGGAGACCGTTGGTTTGCCATTAACCGACGCCCCTAGTCCTGGAATCCTTCGCTTCCCTCAGGATG
>JBAZOC010000017.1:0-25252 GCA_041648915.1 Candidatus Omnitrophota bacterium | reverse complement strand
TGTGCCTATGTTATTATTGATTTTCAAGACACCCAACGCTGATTAGGCACCTGGCCCTTATTGGAATTGGGCCAGTGTTCGCCTGGTGGCGAAAATTGCGTTGGTGTTGTCTAGGTAGACTGATACCCAACGCTGATAGGTATTGCGTTGGTGTTGTCTAGGTAGACAAAAAGGAGAGGTAAGCTATGAAAAAATTATTGAAATTCGGGTTGGTCGTTTTCCTAGGTTTAGCTTTAGCCGGGTGTACCTTTATCGTTCAGAGCGGCAGGCGTTCGGATAAGCAGAAGATTGACGAACTTACGCAACAGTTAGACAGTTTAGCTCAGGCTAAAAAACTCCTGGAAGAAAGGTTAGGCCAGGAGATTACCGACAAGCAGGTAAAGTTGCAGATGATGGAGAAGGGGCTGGTTATTACCGTAGTGGGAGATCTGCTTTTTGATTCCGGAAAAGCCAAAATCAGGCGGGAGGCTTATCCGCTTTTGGATAAAGTCGCCAGAGTTTTAAAGGATAATATGGCCGGTTTCAACATCGGCATAGAAGGATATACGGATAATGTCCCGATCAAGCATTCAGGCTGGAAATCAAATTGGGAACTATCTACCGCCCGGTCTTTGAGTGTTCTGCATTTTTTAGTCAATGAAAAAGGCGTTTCTCCGGAGCGCCTCTCGGCAATTGGTTTTGGCGAGTATCGTTCGGTCGCTTCTAATAACACCAATGAAGGCCGCAAGCTTAACCGTAGGGTTGAAATTGTTATCCAGCCTAAAGTGACTAAGGTTAAAAAAGGTAAGGGCCAAATAGAAGAGCCGCTCTTACGCGAGCCAAAAGAAAATCTTAAATAAGGCTTAAGCTTAAACACAATTTTAAAAATAAACGCAAAGGATGAATAAGGACAAAGTTATAATTATATTGGCAGTAGCAACCCTGCTGCTTTTTGTCCTTAATATAGGTTCATGTACCAGCGCTTATAATCAGAATTCCCTGCGGAAAAAAGAGATGCTCCAGAGAATGAACCTGGAAGAAAAAGCGGGTAAGGCCATCCAGGAGCAGGCGGGCCTTATTGAAAAGATAGAAGCCGGGGATAAAGAGCTGGCTGAGGAAAAGGCAAACGCGGAGGCATTAAAAAAAACATTAGCGCAGGAACGGTTGGCTAACGCAAGCCTTAAAGTTGAGTTGGAGAAGGTAACTAAGCTTAAAGAAGCCCTGGAAGAAAAATTGCAGAAAAAATCATCGTTCAATAAAAAGGCTAAGAGATGAACTAGGGGAGGTAAAAGAACAGTCCTTACAGTTCTTAAAAAGGGGAGATTTTCCCCTTTTTTATTCTTAGAATACGGAGGTGAGGTATGGTTAGGGCAAAAAAGATAAAGAAAGTCGTTTCTAAAAAACCTATCTCGAGAAAGAGGCAGACGCGAATAACAAAATTCAAAGCAGCCCCCAGGCCGCAGGCTAAACAAACCGCCGGGATCCAAGTCCAGGAGATTGCCGTAGAAACAGCTAAATTCTCCCATCCGGAGATATCCCGTACAGCGAAGACTTTCTCTCCTGAGCTGCCCTCCCAGTATGAGCAGGATAGGATGGTCCTTTTGGTACGCGACCCCTGGTGGCTTTATACTTATTGGGAATTAAAGCAGGAGACGGTAGAAAAAATAAAATCCGAACTTAAGGATGAATTCTATAAAGCTAAGCGTATCCTCAGGGTTTACGATGTAACCAATATTATTTTTGACGGTTTAAATGCGCACCGCTTTTTTGATATCGAGATACATGAGTTTGCCAATAACTGGTATATTGACACTGCCGGCCCTGGAAAATCCTGGTGCGTGGATTTAGGCCTCAGGCTCTCTAACGGTAAATTCATCACTATCTTGCGTTCTAATGTTGTGCAGACCCCCCTGGACGGACCATCCTGGATTACCGATGAAGAGTGGATGATTCCCGACGATATGTTCGCCCGGCTTTATGGCCTGGGTTTTGGCCAGGGGAAGAGTTCTCCCGCAGGAAAGGCCTGGAGAGAGAGGATGGTAAGTTCTTCCGGTATGGCCTCTATGGCTAGTCCCGTAAAAAAGGCGCAGGAAAGAGGTTTCTGGCTTAAGGTCGACTGCGAACTGATTGTTTATGGCGCGACGCTTGCCGGGGCAAAAGTTACGGTCCAGGGTAAACCGATAAATTTAAGGCCGGATGGAACATTTACTTTGCGTTTTGCCCTTCCCGACGGAAAACAGGTTATCCCGGTGAAAGCCGTATCCGCGGATAAAGTAGATGAGCGTACTATAACTCCCACCGTGAACAAGGGAACCAAATAATATGCCTAAAGGATATCTTTGTCTAGTATTACACGGCCACCTTCCCTATGTGCGCCATCCCGAGCACGAAGATTTCCTGGAGGAAGACTGGCTTTACGAGGCCATCACCGAGACCTATGTGCCGCTTATCCTGGTCTATGAAAGGTTGGTAGCGGACAGGATAGATTTTCGCGTCACGATGACTTTGAGCCCGACCTTGATTTCTATGCTCTCCGATACCTTGCTCCAGGAGAGATACCTAAAACATATTAACCGGCTTATGGAATTAGCGCATAAGGAAATAGAAAGGACCCGCTGGCAACCGGAATTCCATAACCTGGCGTTGATGTATCTATCCGAGTTCACCAAGGCCCGCGATACATTTTTAAAATATAACCGCAATCTGGTAAGCGCCTTTAAGAATTTTCAGGATTTGGGGAAATTAGAAATCATTACCTGCGGGGCGACCCACGGTTATTTCCCGCTTATGGATATCTGTCAAGAGTCGGTGCGGGCCCAGGTCAAGGTGGCGGTCAGTCATTACGAAAGCGTCTTCGGCCGCAAGCCCCGGGGCATCTGGCTTCCTGAATGCGGATACCATCCGGGGCACGACGCGATATTAAAGGAAGCAGGATTGCGTTATTTTTTCTCGGACGCTCACGCTATCCTGCACGGTTCGCCGCGGCCCAAATACGGAGTATTTGCTCCGGTTTATTGCAAGGGGACGCAGGTCGCCTGTTTTGCCAGGGATCTGGAATCCTCAAAGCAGGTCTGGTCATCCATAGAGGGTTATCCCGGAGATTACAACTACCGCGAATTTTACCGCGATATAGGTTTTGACCTGGAGTACGATTACATCAAGCCATATATCCATCCGGATGGAGTGAGGATTAATACCGGGATAAAATATTACCGGATTACCGGTTCGGGTAACCGTAAAGAGCCTTATCTCCCGCACTGGGCGCAAGATAAAGCTAGCCAGCAGGCGGGTAATTTTATGTTTAACCGCCAGAGGCAGGTAGAATACCTCTATGATTTTATGGGCAGGAAGCCCCTGATTGTTTCGCCGTATGATGCGGAATTATTCGGCCACTGGTGGTATGAAGGCCCGCTCTGGCTGGAGTTTTTAATCCGTAAGATTGCCTGCGACCAGGATGAGCTGCGTTTGACTAATGCCGTGGAATATCTGGAGGAGAACCCGCGCAACCAGGTAATTACTCCTTCCATGTCCAGTTGGGGCTGGAAAGGGTATAGCGAGATGTGGCTACAGGGCCCGAATGACTGGATCTACCGGCACTTACATGCTGCTTCGGAGAAGATGACGGAATTAGCCAAGAGCCAAAGTAGTGCAAACGGTTTAACTAAAAGAGCGTTAAATCAGGCTTTACGCGAATTATTATTGGCCCAGAGTTCGGATTGGGCGTTTATCATGGGGACCGGCACACATACGGAATACGCCTTGCGCCGGACCAAGGACCATCTTTCGCGGTTTAACCGCCTTTATGCAGAGATTAAATCAAATTCCCTTAACCCGGATTGGCTCTCTGACCTAGAATACAAAGATAATATCTTTCCCGGAATAGATTATAAGGCACACCAGTGATAGATAAGAAGAATATCCCTCAGCATATCGCGATTATTATGGACGGCAATGGCCGCTGGGCCAGGGCGCGCGCTCTCTCGCGCACTGCCGGTCACCGCGAGGGGGTAAAAAGAGTTAAAGAGATTGTCCGGGCAGCAGCAGAATTGGGAGTCAAAGTTATAACACTCTTTGCTTTTTCCGCTGAGAACTGGTCCAGGCCTAAAAAAGAGATCGGCGCTTTAATGCACTATCTGCATGATTTTCTGGGCCGCGAAATCCGGCAGTTACACAAAAAAAATATTCGTTTTTTAAATATAGGCCGCGCCGAGCCATTGCCTGTTTCGATCCAGAAGGAGATCCGGCAGGCAGAGCGCCTGACTAAAAGCAATACCGGCCTGACCGTCGTCTTGGCCTTAAACTACGGAGCCAGGCAGGAGATAGTGGACGCGGTTAAAAAATTCGCTACTGAGGCTTTAGCCAGCAAGGCAGAGATAGAAGAACTGGATGAAGTAAAATTTGGCCGCTATCTTTACACCGTTAAATTGCCTGATCCCGATCTTTTAATTCGCACCAGCGGCGAGAAGCGCCTAAGTAATTTCCTGCTCTGGCAGCTTTCTTACGCGGAGCTATACTTTACGGATAAATTCTGGCCGGATTTTCGCGCCGAAGATTTAAAAGAGGCAATCCAGGAATACCAGTCCAGGGAGAGGCGGTTCGGAGGCCTATAGAATGTTAACTAAGAGGATCGTTACTTCTGTTCTGCTTATCAGTATGATTATCGGAGTCTTGTTTATTGACTGGCTCTGCGGCCTGGTCGTTACCCTTTTTATTGTCGGAGGGCTGTATGAATTTTTCAGCATGCTGGATAAGAAAGGGATAAACGCGTATAAATATTTTGGTATTGGCTTAGGGACGGTTATCCCTTTATCCACGATGTCCCGTTTTGAGCTTACGCGCGGCTGGGAGTTTCTGTTTATTGTCCTGGCTTTATTGTTCCTGATTCTTATGCAGTTTAAGCGCCGCCGTAATTCCGGCGCTATCGTGGACATATCCACGACCATCTTCGGAATAATCTATGTCTCCTGGTTTTTCAGTTTCCTGATTAAGATCAGGTACCTGGACGGCGGGATGGGCCTGTTGGCTGCGGTTTTATTGATTACCAAATCCGGAGATGTAGGGGCCTATTTAATCGGCAGCCGCTTCGGCAAGAACGCCCTTCTGCCGCGTATCAGCCCGCAGAAGACGGTTGAAGGCTCCCTCGGAGGCCTGGCTTTCAGCGTACTTATGGCATTAATCTGTCAGCCCATTCTGGGGTTTGGGTATCTGCATCTGGTTATTTTGGGTATTTGTATAGGTCTCTTAGGCCAGTTAGGCGATCTCTCGGAGTCCCTGATTAAGCGCGACTGTGAAGTGAAGGACTCGGGAAAGGTATTCCCCGGGATGGGCGGAGTCCTGGATGAGATTGATAGTCTTTTGTTTGTCGCCCCGGTATTTTATTTCTATATGAGCGTAATCCTTTAGATGAAAAATATCGCGATCCTGGGAGCTAGCGGTTCAATCGGTCAAAACACGCTTAACGTAATACGTAACTATCCGGATAAATTTAGGGTTATTGCCTTAAGCGTTAATTCAGATATAGGTAGATTAGCCAGCCAGATCAGGGAATTTAAGCCCTTAGCGGTTTGCGTAAGTGATGAGGATAGGGCCCTTGCCCTTTCCAGAAAGATAAAATCCGGGGTCAAGGTTTTCAGCGGCCGGCAAGGCTTGGAAGAATTGGTCAGGGATAAGCGGATAGACCAGGTTGTCTTCGCTATCAGCGGCTCAAGCTGCCTTACGCCCCTGGTGAGTGCGATTGAGAGCGGTAAGGATATAGCCTTAGCCAATAAAGAGGCCCTGGTGATGGCCGGGCCGATAATTACGCGCTTGGCGCGTAAGAATAAAGTAAGGCTTATGCCGATAGATAGCGAACAGTCGGCGATCTGGCAATGCCTGGAAGGAGAGGAGCGCGGGGCGCTTAAAAAAGTATATCTTACTGCCTCCGGCGGACCTTTACGAAAATTAAATAAGCGGGAGTGGCAAGATATCCGCCTAAAGCAGGTGCTTAAGCATCCCCGATGGAAGATGGGCAGGAAGATTACGGTAGATTCGGCAACCCTGATGAATAAAGGATTGGAATTATTAGAAGCGATGTTTTTGTTCGGCCTGTCAGCTTCCCAGATTAAAGTATTGGTGCATCCGGAGGCCCTCATCCATTCTATGGTGGAGTTTATTGACGGAGTTTTAATCGCGCAGCTATCCACTACGGATATGCGTATTCCTATTCAGTATGCGTTAAGCTATCCGCAGAGGCTCAAGAATGCGCTTCCGGAAATAGATTTCTATAAGTTGGGGGCTTTGCATTTTGAAAAGCCGGATCTTAAAAAATTTCCGTGTTTGGGCCTGGCCTACACAGCTGCCCGTAGATTAGGGACGTTTCCGTGTGTTTTAAACGCTGCTAACGAAATAGCCGTGGCTGAATTTTTAAAAGAGAAACTAAGGTTCAGGCATATCCCGGAAGTGTCGGCTAAAGTTACGCGTTCGCATACTAATAAGCTTAATCCCGCGTTAAGCGATATCCTGCAGGCCGATGCCTGGGCCAGGCAGGAAGCGCGCCGGGTAATCACGAGGTTAAATTAAGAGATGTTCAGTTTAATCGTATTCTTTATTATTTTAAGCGTTTTGATTGTAGTCCATGAGTTCGGCCATTTTATCATCGCTAAAAAAACAGGCGTGCGGGTGGAGCAGTTTTCTTTAGGTTTCGGCAAGGTATTATTCCGCAAAAAGAAAAATGGCACGGATTATACGGTCAGCGCTATTCCTCTGGGCGGATTTGTGAAAATGGCCGGGGATAATTTAGAGGAATATAGCGGAAAGCCCGATGAATATTTTTCCCAGGCTCCGGGAAAACGTTTCTGGATAATCTTCTTTGGCCCGTTGCTTAATTATGTTCTGGGAATTTTGCTCTTCTGGATGGTCTTTTTTATTGGATATCCCACACTGACGACCAGGATTGGCGGGTTGATCGATGGTTTCGGCGCCCAGGAAGCAGGCTTAGAGGCTGGAGATATCATTACCGCTATCGACGGCCAGAAAACAAAAAATTGGGAAGACATCCAAAAAGTAATTTATACCAGGAAAGCTGCCGAGTCGGTAGATGTTTCTTTTTTAAGGCTGGATAAAGAATCTACGGTTAATGTCCGGCTTAAAGAAAAAGTTTTAGAAAATCAAATCGGGCAGAAGCGTAAAATAGCGCTTCTGGGCATAAGCCCTTTTGATGAGGTAGTTACGGTAAGGCACGGGTTCTTGCAATCGCTTGGCCTGGGCCTGGGTAAGGCCTGGGATTTAACGTTGATGACTTATGCTGCCCTCGGGCGCCTAGTTAGCGGGCATTTATCTATGCGTGAATCAATGACCGGGCCGTTGGGTATATTTTTTATTACTTCTAAAGCCGCTCAGCTCGGAGTGGTCGCGGTTTTACATTTAATGGCGGTATTGTCTTTGAGCCTGGCAATTTTTAATCTTTTGCCTTTACCTATATTGGACGGCGGCCATATCGCGTTTTTAGCTTTAGAAAAAATAAGAGGTAAGCCCTTAAGTATGAAATCCGAGCAGATTATCAATAAGATAGGCCTGAGTTTTATTTTATTCCTGGTTTTTCTGGTTACCTATAATGATATTGTCAAGAACTTCGGAGAGAAGCTCTCCAAATTTTTTGTGAAATGAAAATATGGGGATTAAGCGGAGAAGATCAAGGGTAGTAAAAATTGGCAGTCTCTCTATCGGCGGGGCTAACCCTATTGCCATACAGTCCATGGCAAAATGCAAAACTTCCGAAGTAGCTAAAGTTATCCGGCAGGTGCGCGGGTTAGAAAAAGCCGGTTGCGAGATTGTGCGCCTGGCAGTTAAAGATAGCCAGGATGCCGCCGCCTTAAAAAAGATTAAAAAACAGATTAAGATTCCGCTGGTAGCGGATATCCATTTTGATTACCGCTTGGCCCTGGAAGCGATCGAGAGCGGCGTGGATAAAATCCGGCTTAACCCGGGGAATATTTATAAAAGGGAAGAAGTTAGAAAAGTAGTCAGCGGCCTGAAGGCTGCTAAAATACCTTTGCGTATCGGTTTAAATTCAGGCTCAGTACAAGATGTTTCTTCCAAGGGGATGCCGGATAAATTAGTGCATAGCGCGCTGGGCTACATCAGGATGGTGGAAGGTTTTAAGTTCTATGATATCGTAGTTTCCTTAAAGGCCTCGAATGTCCTGGATACTGTCAGCGCTTATAAAAAGCTGGCTAAACTTTGCGCTTATCCGCTGCACCTGGGGGTTACGGCTACCGGTTCTCCTTTTAGCGGCGCGCTAAAAACAAGTGTCGCTTTAGGGGCTTTGCTATTAGACGGAATTGGTGATACAATAAGGGTATCCCTGACGGACGAGCCGGCCCAGGAAGTTTACGCAGCCCGGTGTATTCTAGAAGCGTTGGGCCTGCGTAATTCCGGGGTGAGCCTAGTAAGCTGCCCTACCTGCGGCCGCTGCGAAGTAGATTTAGTAAAAATAGTCCGAGAATTAGAAGAAAAGTTAGAGCCGGGCGCTGTAAGGCGCAGCTCTTTGCGCCCCTTAAAAGTCGCGGTCATGGGCTGCGTGGTTAACGGTCCGGGCGAAGCAAAAGAAGCGGATATCGGGGTAGCTTTTGGTAAAAGCAAAGGCCTCCTATTTAAAAAAGGTAAGCCCATAAAAAAAATCGACTATGCTGATTGTGTGGGCATTTTATTAAAGGAGATAGCTCAAGAGAATGTTTTGGACTAAGACTTTCATTCCTACACTCAAGGAAACACCGCAGGACGCCGAATCGATCAGCCACCAGCTTTTACTGCGCGCTGGGTTAGTGCGTATGCTGATGGCCGGGGCCTATTCCTACCTGCCTTTAGGTTTAAAGGTCTTAAGGCATATTGAGAATATTGTCCGCCAGGAAATGAGTTCCTGCGGAGCGGTAGAATTATTATTACCGGCGTTACAACCGCTGGAGCTGTGGCAGCGTTCAGGCCGCGACGCGCTAATCGGGGAAGTAATGATTAAGTTTACTGATCGCCGCGGTAGAAAGATTTGCTTAGGCCCCACACATGAAGAAGTGATTACGGAACTGGTTAAATCCCAGGTATCCAGCTATAAGCAGTTACCCTTGGTCTTATATCAGATCCAGACTAAGTTCCGCGATGAGCTGCGCCCGCGTTTCGGCCTGGTGCGCGCCTGCGAATTTATCATGAAAGACGCCTATAGCTTTGACCGGGACGAAGCGGGTTTAGATAAAAATTATCAGGCGATGCACGCGGCTTATTTAAGGATATTTAAAAGATGCGGGCTGGATGTTATTACTACCGAAGCGGACTCCGGAGTGATGGGCGGAAAGGTCTCGCATGAATTCATGGTTCCGGCTCAGGACGGCGAGGATGTAGTGGAGGTCAATGCGCAAAAAGTAAACGCCATTGAGGTAGGGCATATTTTTAAATTAGGGGCTAAATACAGCGCTTCTTTGGACGCGAACTTTCTCGACGCGGACGGAAAGCGCAAGCCCGTAATCATGGGTTGTTACGGTATCGGCGTCTCCAGGCTGATCTCCAGCGTGATTGAGCAGAATAATGATCAAGACGGGATCATCTGGCCGCGGGAAGTAGCTCCTTATAAAGTCATGATTCTGGTTTTAGACGCCGGGGATAAGAAAATTATGGACCTGGCTTTGGCTGTTTACCAGGAATTAGCAGAGAAGGGGATAGAACCGCTTCTGGATGACCGCGACGAACGGGGGGGAGTTAAATTTAAAGACGCCGACCTTCTGGGGATACCCTTACAGGTCATTGTCGGGAAGAAGGCACTTAGCTCCGGAACGCTTGAGCTTAAAATCCGGCGCAACCAGGAAAAGATTATTCAGCCTAAAGAAGTAATATTACGGGAAATAATAAAACTAAGCAATGAATAGAGAGAGTTTGGCTAACGATTTAAAAAATATTCTGGAAGATTTCCTACGGCGGCAAAACTTAGACTTGATAGAGGTTATCCATAGGTATGAAGGAAAGGATTTAGTTTTACGTATCCTGTTGGATAAGCCTGAAGGAGGTATAAGTATCGGCGAATGCGCCGGGCTTAATCGCGCAATAAGCGGTCTGCTGGATGAAAAGAATATTTTACAGGATAGGTATATACTGGAGGTATCTTCTCCGGGCCTGGACAGGCCGCTTAAGACGCAGAATGATTTCTCGCGTTGCCTAAATAAGCAGGTAAAGTTTTTCTTAAGCGATTTTATCAATGGGAAATTAGAATGGGACGGCGTTATCGCTAAGGTCAGTGAAGGAATGCTCTATGTGCATACGGCAGCAGGAACCATAGAAGTGCCTTTGGATAAGATTAATAAAGCAAAACGTATAATCTAGGATTGGAGAGTAAGATGAGTCAGGAATTATTAGCGATAATTGAGCAGATTGAAAGAGAAAAAGGAATTAAAAAAGAGGTGTTAATCCAGGCAGTAGAGAGTGCGATGCTCAGCGCCGCCAAGCGCGTGATTGACCTTAAGCCCGATGAGGAATTCCGGGTTGAGATTGACCGCAATAGCGGCAAGATCCGTGCCTGGAGGAATGCGGAAGAGGTTACTTCCATTGACTTTGGCCGTATCGCCGCATCCACTGCCCGTCAGGTGATTATTCAAAAGATGCGCGAGGCGGAAAAAGACGTTGTCTTTAATGAATTCCAGGGCCGGGTCGGAGAAATCGTCAGCGGCACGGTTTACCGCTTTGAAAAAGGCAATATTATCATCGATCTCTTGGGTAAGGCCGAAGGGATTTTACTCAAGCGCGAACAGTCGCCAAAAGAGGAATTCAAGCAGGGCCAGCGCCTGCGGGCCTATGTTTTAGATGTAAAAAAAGATACCAAGGGCGCGCAGATTATTCTTTCGCGCACGCATCCGGCCCTGGTGAGAAAATTATTTGAGTTGGAGGTCCCGGAGATTTATGAGGGCATTGTCGAAGTCAAGGCTATTTCCCGCCAGGCAGGAGAACGTACTAAAATCGCCGTCTATTCCAAGAATGACAAGGTGGATTCTGTCGGCGCCTGCGTAGGTATGCGGGGTAACCGGGTCAGAAATATCGTGAATGAGGTTTACGGAGAGAAGATTGATATCGTGCGTTTTAACGAGGATATCCGCGAATATATTAAAAACGCGCTTTCCCCGGCTAAGGTTTCCGAGATAAAACTGGATAAAGAGCATCAGAAAGCCGAGGTTATTGTTGACGATGACCAGTTATCTTTAGCTATAGGTAAGCACGGCCAGAATGTGCGCCTGGCCTCTAAGCTTATCGGCTGGGATTTGGATATCCGCACCAAGGCTACGGCAGCCGAAGCCTTGGCTAAGGAAGAAGCTAAAGCCAAAGAAGGAAAAGCGGCTGCAGCGGCAGAAGAAGTTTCCGCGGTTGAAAAGAAGGCTAAGAAGGAAAAGAAAAAGAAGAAGGCCGCTGTTTCCCTGGAAGAGTTATCCGGCATAGGAGAAAAGACTTTAACCAGCTTAAAAGAAGCAGGGATCAATACGCTAGCCGAACTGCTTGCGGCAAAAGTAGCAGGTTTAACGCAGATCAAGGGTATTGGTGAGAAAAAGGCCGAGAAATTAATTGCTCAGGCCAAAAGGAAAAAATAGTTTTTTAAAATAAGGAAGAAGGGGTCATGGTTGTCAAGCTAAAGAAAGAAAAGAAACCGGTTAGAAAAGAAACTAAACCTAAGGCTAAAAAAGCAGTCAGGCCGGCAAAGGCCGCTGTTAAAAAAACTGCGCCTAAGCCTAAGCTTAAAGTAAAAAAGCCAGCCGCGGTTGAGAAGAAAGCAGCGGTTGTTCCTCCACACCTGCCGCCTAAGGCGGAGCCGGTTGTCCCGCATAAGCCAATTATTAAAGAAGTTGTGCATCCCAAGCCAGCGGTGCATACGCCCAAGCCAGCGGTTAAAACTGAGATTGAACCTGAAGTTAAAGTTATGCCTGCTGCGCCGGTAACTACGCTTAAAGAATTAGAACTTGAACTTCCTATTACCGTAAAGGACCTGGCAATCAAGCTACAGGAAAAACCTTCCATCATTATTAAGGGCCTCTTGGATGCCAGGATAATGGCCGGGATAAACCAGGCTTTAGACGAAGCAGTAGTAGCCAAGATTTGCGAAAAGTATCATTATAAAATTAAAAAAGCATTAGGCGAAGAAGAATTGACCTTAAGCGTGCACCAGGTTAAAGATGAGGCTAAAGATTTAAAGCTCCGCTCGCCTATCGTTACTTTTATGGGCCATGTGGACCATGGCAAGACTTCCTTATTAGACGCTATAAGAAAAACTAAAGTTGTCGATTCCGAACACGGCGGCATTACCCAGCATATCGGCGCTTACCGGGTGGTCCTTGCGCACGGTGAGATTACTTTTCTGGATACGCCGGGCCATGAGGCTTTTACGGCCATGCGTTCGCGCGGAGCTAAGATTACGGACATTGTGGTCCTGGTTGTTGCTGCTGATGATGGGGTAATGCCCCAGACCCAGGAGGCCATCGACCATGCCCGGGCAGCCGGCGTCTCCATAATCGTAGCTATGAATAAGATTGATAAGCCGGGAGCGGATATTGACCAGGTGAAAAAGCAATTGGCCAAGCTGGATTTGAATCCCGAAGACTGGGGCGGGAAGACTATCATGGTCCCTGTTTCGGCCAAAACCGGCCAGGGTATTGATGATTTACTGGAGATGATTATCCTGGAAGCGCAGATGCTGGAATTAAAAGCCAACCCTAACCGCCTGGCTAAGGGTATAGTTATTGAGGCCCAGATGTCCAAGGGCCGCGGCCCCGTAGCTACACTGCTTGTGCAAAACGGCACCCTGCATTTAAATGAGAATATTATCGTGGGGAATTTCTACGGTAAAATCCGCGCGATGTTTAATGACCACGGACAATCCGTGACCAGTGTTTCTCCTTCGGTCCCGGTGGAGGTATTAGGCATATCAGGAGTACCCGCGGCAGGAGAGCAGTTCTTTGCTATTTCCGATGAAAAACAGGCTAAGGGCGTAGCCGCTAGCCGCCTGGAAAAAGAAAAACAGCAACAGATAAAGTCCTTCAAGCATATAACCTTAGAAGACCTGCACGCGCAGATCCTGGAAGGAAAAATCAAGGATTTGAAGCTGGTCATAAAAGCCGATGTCCAGGGCTCGCTGGAAGCGATTAAGGAGACTTTGAATAAGTTAAACGTTTCGGAAATAAAGTTAGATTTTATACATGCCGGCGTAGGTAATATCAATAGCTCGGATGTTATCCTGGCGGTAGCCTCTAATGCCTTGATCCTTGGTTTCAACGTAACGCTGGATGAACTGGCCAAAGAACTGGTGAGTAAGGAAGGCGTAGATGTCCGAACCTATGGGATTATCTATGAATTGGCCAATGATATAAAAGCGGCCATTGAAGGTATGCTTGAGCCGAAGTTAAAGAAGATTTTACTGGGCCGGGCCGAAATAAGGAAGGTTTTTAAATTATCGCGTTCGGGGGTCGTCGCCGGTTGTTTCGTCGTCAAGGGTAAATTTAACCGCACCTGCGTAATCAACCTGGTCAGGAACGGCCAGCTTGTTTTTGAAGGCAAACTCTCTTCGCTCAAGCGCTTTAAAGACGATGTGCGTGAAGTAGGCGAAGGCTTTGAATGCGGGATGAGCCTGGCGGGGTTTGACCAGTTTATGGAAGGCGATAGCATTGAAGGGTATGAGATAGAAAAAATAGCCAGGAAACTATGACCCGTTCGCCTCTGCTCAGGGTCATCCTGAGCGCTTGGCGGATAAAATAAGGATTAAGTCGAAGGATGAAAAAAAGAATACTCAGTGGGATGCGGCCGACCGGAAAATTGCACCTCGGCCATTTAGTGGGCGCTTTGGATAACTGGGTCAAGCTTCAGGAAGAATACGACTGTTTCTTTATGGCCGCGGATTGGCATGCTTTTATGAGTGAATATGAGCACACCGCGGAACTTCCCGAGAATATTATGGATAACGTAGTTGACTGGTTGAGCGTAGGGATTGATCCGGATAAGTCCACCGTATTCATCCAGTCGCATATCCCGGAACACGCAGAGCTGCACATGATTTTCTCCTGTATTACCCCGCTGGGGCTGCTGGAGCGCTGCCCTACTTATAAAGAACAGATGCGCGAAGTAAAGGCGCGGGATTTAAATACTTATGGATTCCTGGGCTATCCGGTCTTACAGGCAGCCGATATCCTTCTTTACAAGGCCGATAAAGTTCCCGTAGGCCAGGACCAGCTTCCGCATTTAGAGCTTACCCGCCAGGTCGCCAGGCTTTTTAATAATTTGTCCAAAAAAGAAATTTTCCCTTTTCCGGATGCGCTATTGACCAAGACGCCTAAGCTCTTGGGGTTGGACGGCCGTAAGATGAGCAAGAGTTACCTGAATACCATAAACCTTTCGGATAGCCCGGAAGTAATAACGCGCAAGGTCTCTGCGATGTTTACTGATCCCAAGAGGATTAAGTTGAGCGATAAAGGCCACCCGGATACCTGCAATGTATTTTCCTATTATTCCGTGTTTATGCCGCAGCTAAAAAATGAAGTATCTGCTTGGTGCCTGGATGCCAAGAAAGGATGTACAGAGTGTAAAAAGATGTTGGCCGCGGCCATTATGGAGAAGCTTGCGCCTATACAAGAAAAAAGAAAAAGCCTGTTAAAGGATAAGGCGGCCTTAAAGAAGATACTGGATACGGGGGCTAAAAAAGCTGCAGACGTAGCGTCCGGGACGATGCAAGAAGTGCGTAAAGCAATAAATTTATGAGCTATAAAATAAAGATAGAGATGTTTGAGGGGCCGCTGGACCTGCTGCTCTATTTGGTCAAAAAAGACCACCTGAATATTTACGATATACCTATCGCCAAAGTTACCGAGCAGTACCTGCAGTATTTAAATTTGATGCAGATGCTGGATCTAAACATTGCTGGAGAATTTCTGGTTATGGCGGCAACCCTGATGCAGATTAAATCCAAGATGCTCCTGCCGGCAGAGGAGGGGGTAAGCCCGGAGGCTGAACAGGAAGACCCGCGTGAAGAATTAGTCAGGCGCCTGTTGGAATATGAGAAATTTAAAGAGATAGCCCAGGACCTGCGCCAGAAAGAAGCTGACCAGCGCGAGATTTTTAAACGGCCAAAAGGCGAAACGGAAAAAGGCCCAAGCGAGAAAGAAGATGTCTATTTCGAAGCGAGCATCTTTGATTTAATCAACGCGTTTTCGCAGGCGCTTAAGGAGATACCTAAAGAAGTTTTTTACGAGGTAGTTAAAGATAAATATACGGTAGAGGAAGCTACGCATGAGATACTCCATCTTTTATTAGTCAGGTCCGAGGTGAAGCTTTCCGAGATCTTTGGCCGGACAAAAAATAAAATGGAGATAATCGTGAACTTTCTGGCGGTATTGGAGTTAATCCGCATGAAAGAGATCACCGCGCGCCAGTGCGCATTGTTTCAGGAGATCGAGATCGTCAGAAACAAGGAGAATATTGTCCCTTATGAGCGAAGAAACCAGACAGGCCCTGCTTAAAGGAGCGCCTAATATAGTCAATACCACGGAATCCGAAGAGGATGTTGTTTTTAACATTTCTCTGCGGCCGAAGAAATTCGCCGAATTTGTCGGCCATAAGGAGATCGTGGATAACCTGAAAGTCTCTATTCAGGCAGCTGCGCAGAGAAAAGAACCGCTGGAGCATGTCCTATTAAGCGGGCCTCCGGGCCTGGGCAAGACTTCTTTATCGCATATTATTGCCCATGAAATGGGCTGTAAGATTACCGCTACCAGTGGTCCGGCAATCGAGCGCGCCGGGGATCTGATCGGCATACTGACTAACCTGGAAAAAGGGGATATTTTGTTTATTGACGAAATACACCGTCTTTCCAAAGTAGTAGAGGAATTTTTATACCCGGCGATGGAGAGTTTCCAGATAGATTTTGTCATTGATAAAGGCCCTTACGCCAAGACTATAAAATTTAACCTTAAACCTTTTACCCTGGTGGGCGCGACTACGCGTACAGGCTTATTAGCCGCCCCCCTGCGGAGCAGGTTCGGCATGTTTTATAACCTGGATTTCTATAAAATTGAAGACCTGACTAAAATAGTGCAGCATTCGGCAGGGATTTTAGGTATGGATTTAGAAGATGCGGCAGCCGCTGAAATCGCCCGGAGGGCCCGCGGTACCCCGCGTATCGCCAACCGGTTACTCCGGCGCATTAGGGATTACGCGCAGGTGGCCAAAGCCAAAAAAGTGACCTTAGAAATGGCGGCTAAATCGCTGGATGAGCTGGGTATCGATAAAGCCGGCCTGGATAGCCTTGACCGTAAGGTTTTAACGCTGGTTATCGATTCTTATAACGGCGGCCCAGTGGGCGTAGAATCCCTGGCAGCAAGTTTAAATGAAGAAGTGGATACTATCGCCGATACGGTTGAGCCGTACCTTTTAAAAGCCGGATATTTGAAACGTACCCCGCGCGGCCGTACCGCCACAAAAATAGCATTTGACCACTTCGCTAAAAAATACACCAAAGAGCAGCAAAAAGAATTATTTTAAGGGTACGGGATGGAACTTTTACTGCATACCTGCTGCGCGCCGTGTTTAATTTATCCCCTGGAAGTATTGCGTAATGCGGGTTTTAAGGTCACCGGGTTCTTTTATAACCCGAATATTCATCCCCTCGCTGAATACCTTAGAAGAAAAGAAGCGCTGGAAGTTTTAAGCTCCGGTATTGAATTTATTTATCCTGAATATTCCCCCCGGGAATTCTTTCGGCTGGTTAATTTGAATGAAGAAGCGCCGCAAAGATGTTCTCTCTGTTGGAGGGAGCGGCTTAAGAAAACCGCCCAGTCCGCCCGCTCTGCCGGATTCAAATATTTTACTACTACACTCCTGGTGAGTCCTTATCAGGATCAGGAGTTGTTGAAGAAGATCGGGAATGCGGTTGCCGCAGAAGAGGGCGTAGAATTTTATTACGCGGATTTTAGGGCCGGCTTTAGGTCGGCGCATAATACGGCCAAGGCCAAAGGTATATATTGCCAGAGATATTGCGGCTGCCTTTATTCCGAGATAGAGCGCTCCAGGAAAAAATAGAATGCAGGATATTGCCAGGACATTAATTATATTCGGGGTTATCTTAATCGCGGTCGGCATATTTTTATTTTTTATGCAGAAGATACCTCTCGTAGGCAGGCTTCCGGGCGATATCTATATTCAAAAAAAGAATTTTTCTTTCTATTTTCCGTTAGCTACATGTATTTTGATAAGTATAATACTTTCGCTTTTATTTTACCTGTTTAACCGAAAATGAAGACCAGGCTCATTGCGCTTTTATTTTTTATTTTATGCCTATCTGGCGCAGCATTCTGCCAGGAAGAGAACGGCTTAAGAAAAGGGGTTTGGGTCACTGTCTTTTCAGAGCAAAGAGTGCTTTATTCCCCGGAGGCTGTGTCCAAGCTGGTTAACTCCTGCAGGAGAGCCGGTATTAACGAAATATACCTGCAGGTTTACCAATCGGGGAAAACATACTATGATTCTAAAATAGGCGGCAGGTCAAAATATGAAGCTATGCTTCAATCCGCCGGAACCGACCCTATCGATCTTCTTTTGAAGGAAGCAGGTAAAAACAATATAAAGGTATTTGCCTGGGTTAATCTCCTGAGCCTCGGGAAAAATACCAAAGCGGATATAGCCAATAAATTTGGCGAAGATATTTTTACGCGCGACCAGTATCTCAGGGTTTCCGGAAGAGCTAGCCCCAATGAATCGGATAAATATTACCTGCGGGAAGACCAGTTGTTCCTGGAGCCGGGAGACCAGAGAGTTGCGAAGTATCTCATCTCCATCGTTGAAGAAATAGTTGAGCGCTATCCTTTTTTAAGCGGCATCCACCTTGATTACGCGCGTTATCCGATGACTGTACCGTTTATTCCCGGCGCGCGTTTTACCAACTACGGCTTAAGCTACGGTTACGGCAAGGAGAATTTAGAGCGCTTTAAAGAATGGACAGGGTTAGACCCTTTAAAGGGATTAAAGAGCGGTAAAGACTGCGCCAAATGGGATGATTGGAGGCGCAAGCAGCTTACCAGCCTGGTCAGGAGGATAACCAAGCGCCTGAAGGAAAAATCAGAAAGTTTCCTGGTTTCTTCCGCGGTCGTCCCGTCGGGTGAACGCGCTTATACCAGTATGTTCCAGGATTGGCCTTATTGGCTGGAAGAGGGCATCCTGGATTACGTAGTCTTAATGAATTATACCCGGGATAAACAGCTGACTAAAGAGACAGTCCGTGCTGCTTTGGGGTATCGGCAGAAGGGTAAAGTCCTGGTAGGAATGGGCTTATATCTAATGCAGGATAGCCCGGAAGTATTCTTTGAGCAATACCGGATGATTAAGAATTTATCTGCCGACGGCATAGTAATCTTTTCCTACGACGATATGACTAATGAGATCCTGGAATACCTGAGTAAAGCGCAATAATTCCTTATATAAAAATAATGCAGCTTTCCAATTTTGATTACGGCCTGCCTAAAGAATTAATCGCACAATACCCGCTGAAAGCGAGAGAGAGCGCGCGGCTGATGGTCGTCAAGCGCACGAGCAAAACGAGCGAAGACGGTATTTTTAGGGATTTTCCCGCATATTTAAAAAAGGACGATCTTCTGGTTTTAAATGATACCAAGGTGCTCGCCTGCCGCCTGATCGGCCATAAGGCTACCGGAGGCAAGGTAGAGATTTTATTGACCAAACGTAAGAGCGGCTCTACTTTTGATGCCTTGGTTCAGCCCAGCCGCACTAAAATAGGAGAGAAGATATTTTTCGGGAAAGATAAAATCGAAGGGGTCATAACTAACCGCCGGGAGATTTCTTTTAAACTAAAAGATGCCGGGACTATTTATGCATTGGGCCAGGTGCCGCTACCGCCTTATATCAGAAGAGAACCCGAGGAGTTAGATAAGGATTATTACCAGACAGTTTATGCGGCTAAGGAAGGAGCGATAGCTTCGCCTACCGCCGGGCTGCATTTTACGGATGAGTTGCTTAAGGATATAGAATCATCCGGCGTGAATATCGCGTATTTGACTTTGCATGTGGGTTTAGGTACATTTAAACCGGTAACTTCCGAAGATATCACTAAGCACAAGATGGAGCCGGAATTTTTTCAGATTCCAAAATCCAGCCAGGAGAAGATAGAAACAGCGCGTAAAAATAAATCGCGCATTATTGCCGTAGGTACAACTAGCCTTAGGGCGTTAGAGGCTTATGCTGATGGGGTAAAAGAAGGCTGGACGAATTTATTCATTTATCCGGGATATAAATTCAAATTAGTTGATTGCCTGCTTACGAATTTTCATCTTCCTAAAACTACGCTTTTTATGCTTACTTGCGCCTTCGGAGGAGAGAAATTGATTAAGCAGGCGTATCAGGAAGCAGTTGACAAGAAATACAGGTTTTACAGCTACGGCGACGCAATGTTGATACTTTAACGTCTGGCTTGTCTCTAAACAAGGCAAGGCAGGCGCTAAGTATATTGTTTAAGGTCACAAATTGTGACCTTAAAGATTAGGGGGAATAAGATGATTCAACGGATAATAAGGCACAAATACTTTTTTCATAGCGCAGCGCTTCTGGTTGTGGTAGCGGTAACTATCCTGTTTATTGTTTTTAGCGGGACTTCGAATTAAGGCGCCGGGTGAGAGATGAAGCATAAAACGTTTGAATTAATGCAACAGGATAAAAATAGCGCAGCGAGGCTGGGGAAGCTCACTACCGAACATGGGGTAATCCATACGCCGGCCTTTATGCCTGTTGGTACGCATGCCACAATCAAGGGGCTTTATCCGAAGGATGTGGAGGAGGCCGGCGCGGAAATTATGCTCTCCAATACCTATCATTTATTCTTGCGTCCCGGAATGGAAGTCATCCGTAAAGCCGGCGGCCTGCATAAATTTATCTCATGGCAGAAGCCTATTCTTACGGATAGCGGAGGATATCAGGTATTTAGCTTAGCCCTTTTAAGGAAGTTAAGCGATAAGGGAGTGGAATTCCAGTCGCATATAGACGGATTTAAACATTTCTTGACCCCGGAGGAGGTAATCAATATCCAGCAGGATTTAGGCTCGGATATCATGATGCCGTTGGATGAATGCGTGCATTATCCTTGCGGGAAAGATCAGGCAGAGGTAGCCATGAAACGCACCATCAACTGGGCCAGGCGTTCGCATAAACATCTGCAGGAGCATAAAAAGCACGGGCCCACTAAGCAACAATTGTTATTCGGTATTGTGCAGGGCGCTACTTATGAAGATTTACGCTCTGCTTGCGCCAAAGAGCTTACCGGTATAGATTTTGACGGTTTTAGCATAGGTGGAGTTTCGGTTGGCGAACCCAGCGATTTAATATATAATATATTAGATTACACCGTGAAATTGCTTCCCCGGGATAAACCGCGTTATGCCATGGGCATAGGTTATCCTCCGGATATAATTGAGGCAGTTGAGCGGGGAGTGGATATGTTTGATTGCGTAGTGCCTACTAGGTACGGCAGGAATGGCACTGCCTTTACCAGCCGGGGAAAGCTGATCATCAGGAACGCGGCGTTTACCGATGATTTTAAGGCCTTAGATGATAAGTGCGGTTGTTATGTCTGTAAGAATTTCAGCCGGGCATACCTGCGGCATTTGTTTAACGCCCAGGAGATGCTGGGGTTGACTTTATTATCTTTGCATAACGTTTATTTCTTTTTGGATCTTGCCCGTAAGATCCGCGAAGTAATTAAGGGTAACCAGTTTAATGAATTTAAAAAAGAATTTTTAGCCGGGTACAATAATTCCGCATGCGCATAGACATAATTACCATATTCCCCAAAATGTTTGAACCGGTGCTCAATGAATCTATCCTCCGACGGGCTCAAGGCAAGGGTAAGGTTAAATTTTATATTCATGATCTAAGGGATTATACGCCGGACAAGCACCGCAAAGTTGACGACCGGCCTTTTGGCGGAGGTTCGGGCATGCTGATGCGCCCGGAGCCGATCTTTAATGCGGTGGAAGAAATACTATCCAAAAGCAAAAAGAATAAACCGAAAGTAATCCTCTTGTGCCCCCAAGGCAGGAAGCTGACCCAGAAAATCGCCAAAGATATCGCTAAAGAGAAACAAATTATTTTGCTTTGCGGCCACTATGAGGGCATAGATGAAAGAGTGCGCAAAGAGTTAGTAGGCCAGGAGATTTCCATAGGTGATTATGTGCTTACCGGAGGAGAACTGGCGGCTATGGTTTTGGTAGATAGCGTAGTGCGGCTTTTGCCGGGGGTCTTAGGCGATAAAAATTCCTTGAATTTTGAGTCATTTGAAGGTAATCTATTAGAACACCCGCACTATACCCGGCCGGCGAATTTTCGTAATCTGGCTGTGCCGGAGGTACTCCTTTCGGGGGATCATAAAAAAATAGAGGCCTGGAGAAAAAAAGAGGCCTTAAAAAGGACGCAAGAAAGACGGCCGGACCTGCTCAGGAAGGCTGCTTTAGGTTAAGGAGGGAACAAATGGACAAGATGAGATTGATTGAGTCGCAATTTATTAAAAAAGATATGCCGAAGTTTGGCGTCGGCGATACGGTTAAAGTCCTCACCAGGATACCGGAAGGCCCGGATAAGGTCCGCCTGCATCCTTTTGAGGGGGTGGTGATTTCCAGGGAAGGCTCCGGAGCCAGGGAGCATTTTACGATAAGAAAGGTTTCTTACGGAGAGGGGATTGAACGCGTATTCCCGTTGTATTCACCCAGCATTGAACGTATTGAACTTATCCGTTCCGGTAAAGTCAAGAGGGCCAAGCTCTACTACTTAAGAAGTAAAGTCGGTAAGCGGGCCACCAAGATTGAGAGCCAGGGAGAAAAAGTTTAAAGATTTACTCAGCTATGAGCGCAAGCTCAAGAAAAGAGGCTGCGATTTAATTATCGGCGTGGATGAAGCCGGGCGCGGGCCTCTGGCCGGTCCGGTTGTGGCAGCGGCAGTTGCGCTTAAGACAACGGATTTTAAAAACCGCATTGACGATTCCAAAAAATTGAGCCTTCACCACCGCCAGAAGGCTTTTGAAGAAATTACCAGAAAATCCATATTCGGCATAAGTGTAGTCAGCGAGACGATGATTGACCGCATCAATATTTTACAGGCCACGCGCCTGGCGATGCGCCAGGCGGTTATTTCTTTGACTAAAAAGATAGCCGGCCTGCATTCTTTAAATATCCACGTAATCGTTGACGGGAAGATGTCTCTGGCGTTAAATTGGCCCTGCACGGATATTGTTAAAGGTGACGGCAAATCCAAGAGTATAGCCGCTGCCTCCATATTAGCTAAGGTTACCCGCGACCGGATTATGCGTGAGTACGACGTAATTTATCCGGAATACGGCTTTTACCGGCATAAGGGTTATCCTACGGCAAGCCATCGAGAAATACTTAAGCGGATAGGGCCATCACAGATCCACAGAAAAAGTTTTCACTGTGCCTAAACATAATTTAAATTTAGGGGTTCAGGGGGAGGCTAAAGCGGCAGAATTCCTTAAGGCCGACGGTTACCAAATCCTCCAACGGAATTATAGATCCAAATTAGGCGAAGTAGATATTATCGCCCGGGACAAAGATACGATTTGTTTTATAGAGGTAAAATGCCGTTTGTCCGGTAAATTCGGCAAAGGATGGGAAGCCGTCTCCGGGAAAAAACAGGGCCAGCTAGCCAAGGCAGCTTTAAGTTTTTTAAAAGAGAATAATTTATTGGATAAAAGCGCAAGGTTTGATGTGGTCTCGTTGGACAAATGCGGCCCGGAAGAAAAAATAACCCTGATTAAAAACGCGTTTGCATTGAACGGGAGGTTTACTTACTAAGATGTATAGAGACGAATCGCTTAAAAAATACCTGGATGACCTAGCAGCCAGGCTTCCTGCTCCGGGAGGCGGTTCAGCGGCGGCATTTAATGCGGCAATGGCCGCGGCCTTAATCAGTATGGTGGTTAATTTTACTATAGGCAAGCCTAAATACGCAAAATATGAAAAGGAGCTTAAGGTTATCCTGAATAAGTCCGAGGCCTTAAGGCTGGAATTCTTGAGATTAACTGACCTGGATGTTATTGCCTATCGGAGTAAAGATGCACGGGATAGCCTGAATACCCCATTTATGATTGCCCGGCTCTGCGCCGAAGGGATTAAACTGTGTGAGCCGTTGCTTAAAAAAGGAAATATCAATTTAATCAGCGATGTGGCCGTGGCCGCTGTCTTTTTAGAGTCCAGCTTTGCCTCGGCATATTTTAACGTAGAGATAAATTTAAAGTCTATCCACGACAAAAAATTGACCCGGAAGATAACCAAAGAATTACTGCAAAAAGGTAAAATAATCCGAAGGGCCAGGGAGAACACGGAGGGGAAAGTTGGCAAAATTATTAGAGGGTAAACCGCTGGCGGAGAATATCAGGGAAGGGATAAAGAAGCAGGTTGCCTCTTTAGGGGCCAAGCCGGTTTTAGCCAGCATTATGGTCGGTGAGAATGCCGGCGCAGCCAGCTACGTTAAATCTCAAAGTAAAGCCGCCGAAAATTTAGGGATAGAATACCGCCTGCAAACTTTAGCCCAGGATACCCCGGAGGATACCCTGATTGATTTTATCCGTAAGCTAAATTCCAATAAATCGGTTAATGGTATTATTATCCAGATGCCGCTTCCGGCAGCGATAGACTATAAAAAGATAAGCGCCTATATCAACCCGGATAAGGATATTGAGGGTATGCATCCGCAAAATATAGGGAAGATTTTGTTCGGCAAGGCCAAGCTTATTCCCTGCACCGCGGCCAGCGCGATGGAGCTGATCAATTCCAGCGGTGTGGATTTATACGGTAAAGAAGTTGTCATCGTAGGCCATAGTGAAATCGTGGGTAAGCCCTTAGCGCTTTTATTGCTGGATAAATTCGCGACAGTGACGGTAGCGCATATCGGCACGAGCAAAGCCGGGAAATTAGAGGAGCATGTCCGCCGGGCCGAAGTTTTAATTGTTGCAGTCGGCAAAGCCGGATTAATTAAAGGGGATTGGATTAAAGAAGGCGCGGTAGTCATTGATGTGGGGATAAACCGCTTGGCCGATAAGATTGTCGGAGACGTGGAATTTGAGGAAGCCCAAAAACGCGCAGGTTTTATTACGCCTGTGCCGGGTGGGGTCGGGCCGTTAACCGTTACTATGCTCATGCGTAATCTCGTCGAATCCGCAAAACTGCAGCAGCTTTAATTTAGGCAAGGAGGGCAGGGCCAGTGGAAAAATTCTCTAAGGTCAAGGCAATAGTTTTTGGCTGGGAAGCGATGAAAAAGAGTTTCTGGTTTTTCTGCGGCTTACTGATAATCGTCAGCCTGGTGCAGGTTATCCCCAATGTATTATGCAACTTATACGGAGAAAAGTCGCCTTTGGTTTCTACTGCTTTTGGTATAATTTCTTTCATCGCAAGCACTATAATTGCGATAGGTTTGATCAAAATCAGTTTAAAATTATATGATAATACGGATAGCCCCAGGCTTAGCGGCCTTTTTGCTGTCCGGGGAGTTTTCCTAAAATATTTATTTGCTTCGCTGCTCTATAGTTTAGCCGTATTTGTCGGTTTATTGTTGTTGATTGTCCCGGGTATTATTATGTGGGTAAGATGCCAGTTCTTCGGGTATTTAATAGTAGACAAGAAGCTGGGGCCGATCAAGGCGCTTAAGGAGAGCTTTGCCATGACCAGGGGCAACGGCGGGAACCTCTTTTTATTAGGTATTTTATTGACTGTTATTTTTCTATTAGGTATTTTGGCTTTATTGGTTGGTTTATTCGCGGCCTTTCCCATAACAATTATGGCAGAGGTTTTCGTCTACCGTTTTCTTGTCGAGAGGTCAGGTTCTCTAGCGGCAGCGCCAGCCGTTTAACGTTTAAGGGCAAGGAAGGATTCCGGCGGTGAATATGACTTTCAAAGAAAAATTACAATCGGGTAAGTTCGTAGTGACCTCGGAAATCGGGCCGCCCAAGGGTATTGATACCAAGCAGCTCCTGGAAGACGCGGAATTAATCCGTACCAGGGTTGATGCGATTAATGTCACGGATTTACAGAGTTCAGTCATGCGCCTGGGTTCTTTGGCAGTCTGTTTTCTGCTTAAACAAAAGGGCTTTGAGCCGATCTATCAATTAACCTGCCGCGACCGGAACCGCCTGGCCCTGCAATCGGATATTTTATCCGCCGGGGCATTAGGCATTGAGAATCTTTTACTTTTAACCGGCGACCATCCGGCTTTAGGCGACCATCCG
>JBAZOC010000016.1:0-25768 GCA_041648915.1 Candidatus Omnitrophota bacterium | reverse complement strand
ATAAATATCATAACGTTTATTGTCAAGCTTTCCTTTTACTTCGCTCACCAGGTGCATAACATGCGAATATTTTTCTATGCCCATAAACTCACTTACTTCCACTGTGCCGGTCGCGCTTACCCTGCCTAAATCATTCCTGCCCAAATCAACCAGCATCAGATGTTCGGCCCGCTCCTTCTCATCGTTGATTAATTCCCGCGCCAGCCTAGTATCCTCTTCTGCATTCTTTCCGCGGGGCCGGGTCCCGGCAATCGGCCGGGTCTGAATCAGGCCGTCTTCACAACGCACCAGCATTTCAGGAGATGCTCCCACCAGGTGCATATCTTTTAAGCGCAGGAAATACATATAAGGAGAAGGATTCAGGCTACGCAGCTTTCGGTAGACCAGAAACGGGTCTTTAGCGGTAGCCACCTTAAAACGCTGGGAAGGAACAACCTGAATAATATCCCCTTTTTTAATATACCTCTTCGCTTGCCTGACCACGTTTTCAAATTCGCTTTTTTTGAAATTGGAACTGAATTTAATCTTTGGCGCTGGCCCGGGGATTTCGTTTTCATTAAGCTGACGGCTAAAAGCGGCCTGAATTTCCTCTATCCTCTTAACGGCTCGGTTATAAAGAGCCTTCGCTTTAGGCGCGGCGAGTTTTCCTTGAGGTAAAATTACATTGCTGACAATTTTTATATTGTGGTTCACGTGGTCAAAAACCAGCAATGTATCCGCCAGCATAAGGAGGGCATCCGGAGTTTTTAAATTGTCGGGGTTTTTATCCGGCAGCCCTTCAAAAAACCTCACCGTGTCATAACCGATAAAGCCAACCAGCCCTCCGCAGAAACGCGGCAGGCCCTTAACTGCCACTGCCTTAAAATCCCGCATTATTTTCTTTACTTCAGCAATAGGATTGGCCTTGGCTGTAAACTTCTTAACGCCTTTTTTGGCTGGTTCGCTGATTTCAATGCTGCGGCCCTTGGCTTTAAATACCAGGCTGGGAGAAGATCCT
The DNA here is from genome assembly GCA_041648915.1 of Candidatus Omnitrophota bacterium. Taxonomy (GTDB): domain Bacteria; phylum Omnitrophota; class Gorgyraeia; order Gygaellales; family Profunditerraquicolaceae; genus UBA6233. The sequence continues at coordinate 24,771 of JBAZOC010000016.1, read as the reverse complement.
AAAAAAGAGAAACGGGCGATCTTCTCCTGCCCTTCTACGGACTCCAGCAGAAAAGCGTAGTCGCCTTGAGCTACTTTAAGAAAGGCAGAAACCGGAGTTTCCAGGTCAGCATTGATTTCCTGATAAACCGGGATGACATTGCCTTTCCGGGTCAACTTTATAAATTCTTTTAACGGAGGATGGATCATTTTATCTTTCTGAAAAAACAGCTCCTTTTGCCGGTGTGGCAGGCTACGCCCACCTGGCGCACTTTCAGCAAGAGCGCGTCCATATCGCAATCATAGGCAATGGATTTGACAAATTGAAAATGGCCGCTGGTTAATCCCTTAACCCAATATTCCTTACGCGAACGCGACCAAAAACAAACCTTGGGACCTTTTATGGTCCGGCGCAAAGCTTCCTTATTCATATATCCCAGCATCAACACTTCGCCATTTAGGTAATCCTGAATGATCGCCGGAAGCAAACCATTTTTGTCAAATTTAAAATCATTTAAACTTACTTTTATTTTCTCGCTCATAATCTGACCGGTATCCCCTTCTCCCTTAAATAACCCTTCACCTGTTTTACGGTACACTCGCCGTAATGAAAAAGCGAGGCGGCCAGAGCCGCCTGGCAGCCTGTTTGAGAAAAACAATCATAAAAATGCTCTAACTTTCCCGCTCCGCCGGAAGCGATAACCGGAATATTCACGGCTTTGCAGATCGCCTCGGTTAAATCCAGGTCATAGCCGTCTTTGGTGCCGTCGTAATCCATGCTCGTCAAAAGGATCTCGCCTGCGCCGGCTTGAGCGCCTTTTTGCGCCCAGGCAAGAGCATCTAAACCTGTCGGCGTCCTGCCCCCGTTAATAAAAACTTCCCAGGTCTTTGACGTTTTTTTAGCATCGATGGCTAAAACAATGCACTGGCTGCCGAATTTTCTGGAGGCGTCTTGAATCAATTCCGGAAATTTTACCGCCTGGGTATTTACAGAGACTTTTTCGGCGCCAGCATTTAAAAGATTCCTTATATCGGTTAAATCAGCTATCCCTCCGCCGACGGTAAAAGGCATAAATATATTCTGGGCTATCCTCTCGACCAGCTCCAGTAGGGTTTTACGTTTCTCAATACTGGCCGTAATATCCAGAAAAACCAGCTCATCCGCAGCTTGCGCGTCATAGAGCTTGGCTACGCTGACCGGGTCGCCCGCGTCCTTAAGCCCCAAGAATTTTACACCCTTAACCACCCTGCCGTCCTTAATATCCAGGCAGGGAATAATGCGTTTAGTAAGCATAAATATTATTTAGCTTTCAAAGACAGATACTCGCTTAATAGAGCCCAGGTTTTTCTGTCCGCCCTGCCGTTAATTTTTAAATTATGCGCTTTCTGGAATGCCTTAAGCGCCTGGCGCGTCTTTTTGCCCAGGCGGCCATCAATCTTTCCGGGATCAAAGCCGGCTTTGGCTAAAGCAGACTGAATATCCTTAGTCGAAGGCTGCTTTGCTTCAAATTTTACCTGTTCTACCTGCTTAAAGCTTAAAGCATCCTTTAAACCGTTAATCTCCTGATCCCTATCCTGAATTTGAGCTTCTAAAACCGAAACCTGGTTCCTTAATCCCTGGATCTCCCGGTCCTTCTGTTTAACCGTGCCCCTGGAGGCGCATCCGGTTAAAGTCACCGCGAATACTACCAACAGAGCTAGAACGAAAACTTTTCTAAACATATGACCTCCCTTTCTTTGATTAAGAAAATTTCAAAGCTTGCGGCAAAGTAAATTCCCCCTCATATAAAGCCTTGCCCACGATTATCCCGCTTACTCCATCTCTTTCCAGAGCTTTTAGTTTATGTAAATCCTCCAAGCTGGAGATACCTCCTGAGGCAATAATTTTTAATCCGGTCAATTTTAGTAATCTCTTGATCTCTTTAATGTTCGGCCCGGTTAATGTCCCGTCTTTTAAAGTATCCGTATAAATCAACTCTTTAAACCCGATTTTTTTCAGGTAAAGGCTATAATCCGCGGCATCCGTATTATTGTGCCCGGTTTTCCAGCCCCGGACCATCACCTTGCCGTCTTGAGCATCAACTCCCACAATAATCTTATCTTTAAATTTTGCCAGGGCCTTTTTCAAAAAATCTTTATCTTCAACAGCCTTAGTGCCTAAAACAACTCTGGCTATTCCGGCGCCAAGCACAGCGTTGACAGTCTCCAGTTTTCTTAAGCCGCCGCCGAGTTCCAGCGGGACCTTTATCTGTTTAGCGATCTCTTTAACTACCTCCAGGTTCTTCGGTATCCCGGTAAATGCGCCGTCTAAATCCACCAGATGCAGGAATTGCGCGCCCTGTTTTACCCAGTGCTTGGCAGTTTTGAGCGGGTCCCGGGAATAAATTTTCTTATTCGACCTGCCCTGCACAAACCTTACTACGCACCCGTCCTGCAGATCAATAGCTGGAATGATTAACATAGATTAACAAAATTTTCTAACATCTTGAGGCCCACGCCCTGGCTTTTTTCAGGGTGGAATTGCACGCCATAAACATTATCCTGCCAGAGTATTGAAGTAAAATCCATCCCGTAGCCGGTAGAGGCGGCAACTCTCTGGCCGTCCTTGGGCTGCGGATAATAGGAATGGCAAAAATAAACATAAGCACCATCCGGGATATCCTTTAACAACTTGCATTCCTGCTTAGTCTTGACTAACTGGTTCCAGCCCATATGCGGAACCTTTAAATCCGAAACAGGGAACTTCTTCACTTCACCCTTAATGACCCCCAGGCCTTTGCATCCCGGAGCTTCTTCGCTTTTTTCCAGTAAAAGCTGCATCCCCAGACAGATCCCCAGGAATGGTTTTTTATTTTTTATTTCCCCTTTGATCAGAGTAACTAAACCCTGCTTTTCTAATTCCTGCATAGCATCTCCAAACGCGCCTACTCCCGGTAAGACTAACTTCTCACAAGAAGAGATTTCCTGGGGATTATTACTTACTTTTATTTTAGCGCCGTAAAGCTCCAGCGCCTTTTTCACGCTATGAATATTACCCATACCGTAATCAATTATGGCAATCATCTTTTGATAGGGACGGTTCTCAAGCCAAAGCTAAAGCGTCCCTTTAGGGGGGACACTTTAAGATTGAGTTGAGAACCGTCCCTGACTCCTCATTAATCAATAACCCCTTTGGTAGAAGGAATTCCCTTTCTCCGCGGGTCTATTTGCGTAGCTATATCCAAAGCCTTGCCTAAGGCCTTAAAAACAGGCTCTAAGGAAGCATGTAAATCCGGATTAGGATTATCTATTTTGACGTTCAGATTCATCCCTAATTGTTTGGCAAAAGCCTCAAAAAAATGCTCTGCGTACTCCATTTTATATTTCTCTTCGCCCTGAGCCAAAGGATAGGCCACTGCCTTACCCAATAAATCCAGCTTAAACGAACCCCTGCCGCTAATATCAACAGCAACATTAGCAGTCACATCTTCCATCGGTACGGACATAGAACCAAGACGGTTAATACCCGTCTTATCTCCTAACCCCTCCTTAAAAACCTGGCCCAATACAATCCCTAAGTCTTCGTTAGTGTGGTGAATATCTACTTTTAAGTCAGCTCTATTAGTTGTAATTTCCAGATCAAAATGTCCCCAGAAAGCGAATAATTCCAGCATATGATCCAAGAAACCAATTCCGGAATTGATATTTGAAACTCCTGAGCCATCGATATTCAGTTTAATAAATATCTCTGTTTCGCTTGTCTTGCGTGTCTTTTCCGCTGTTCTCTGAGCCATTCTTTCTCCTACGTTTTCCCTACATACTATATACTACCTGCTATCTACTCTCTACTAGAGGAACCTCGCCTTTACCGAATCCACATGCTTAGTCAATCCTTCGATCCCGGCGATCTTTTCCAAGGGCTCGCGCATTTTTTCCAGGGCTTTTTTAGAATAACTGATGATGTGGCTGCTTTTTGTAAAATCACAAACCGATAAGCCTGAAAAAAATCTGGCCGTACCGGCTGTGGGTAAAACATGGCTTGGCCCGGCAACATAATCTCCGACCGCCGTCGGGCTATATGGCCCTAAAAATATTGCTCCGGCATTTTTTATCCCTTTAAGCAGCCGCTTAGGGTTCTGCACCAAAATTTCAAGGTGCTCCGGCGCAATCCTATTACTGGCTTCAACTGCCTGCTCTAAATTTTTGGTCAGAATAATGGAACCCTCCTGATCACCGCTTTGAGACTTTACCTGTTGGGCCAGGGCTTTGGAATTGGTAATTAACACCGCCAGGCCCTTAGCGTGCTCTTTCTGGGCGGCTAAATCCGCGATGATAAACTTCGGGTCGCTAAAACGGTTAGCAATAACTACCAGCTCCGTAGGCCCGGCAATCATATCAATATCCACCTGGCCAAAGACCTGCCTTTTTGCTTCACTCACATAAATATTCCCCGGGCCGACGATCTTATCAACCGCGGGGATGGTTTTTGTCCCGTAAGCCAGGGCGGCTATTCCCTGAGCACCTCCCACGCGGTACACCTCATCCACCTTTAATAAATCCGCCATTACCAATATGTGCGGATTGATACGGCCATCTTTGTCCGGTGGGCTGATCAGGGCGATCTTTTTAACCCCGGCTATCTTTGCCGGAAGCACGCTCATATAAACCGTGGAGACCAAAGGCGCGGTTCCGGCGGGGATATAAATTCCCACGCGTTCTAAAGGTGTATAGTTTTCTCCCAGCACCACGCCATCACTATCCTTCATTCGCCACGACTTTTTCAGGGCCTTGCGGTAAAAACGGTTCACATTTTCAATTACGGTCTTAAGGCTGGCTACAAAATTCGGGCTGATATTCTGGTAGGCTCCGCTAATCTCGATTTCCGAAACCTTGAGCTGCCTGGATATTAATTTAACGCCGTCAAACTTCCGGGTATATTTCAATAAAGCATCATCGCCGAATAAACGCACATCATCGATAATCTTTTTTACCTTTTCTTCAATCCTGGTCTTCTTGAATGCTCCACGGTTGTAGATCTTCTCTAACTGCTTACTGCCGTAACGGATTATCTTCATGGGTTAATGACCTTTCTTAATTCCTCCAGGGCTGCTTCCAGGTTTTCAGGCTTTGACCCACCTGCCTGCGCAAAATCCGGCCTTCCTCCTCCTGAGCCTCCGATAAGCGGAGCGACCTGACGGATCAATTCGCCCGCGTCTAAGCCTTTAGCTAATAGATCCTGAGTAACCGCGATAACCAGGTAAGCTTTTTTTTGCGCGTTATCCTGCGAGCCTAAAGCGATCACTCCCTGCTTTAACTCCAATTTTACCTTATCCGCCAGAAGACGCAAGGCGTTCATCTCTAAATCCGCCTCCAGCGAAGATACCAGGTTTACGCCATTTATTTTTATCCCTTTATTTATTAATCTCGGGACAGCGTCTTTCAAGCTGTTATTTACTTCTAAACTGCGTCTTTTTTCCTGCTTTTTCTGCTCCTTTATTTGCTCTATTCTCTTAGCCTCTTCAATAGCTTTCTGTTCTTCTTCCCGGATAAACTGCTCGGCAAAACCGGCAGTGGTTCCTTCGATCCTTCTTATACCGCTGGCTACCGAACCCTCGCTGATTATTTTTATCCGGCCGATCCCGCTGATATTATCCAGATGTGTTCCTCCACAGAGCTCTTTGGAGATATCTCCAATACTCACTACGCGCACGCACTCGCCGTATTTTTCCTCAAAGAATGCCAGCGCTCCTTCTTTCTTAGCCTCTTTTAAGGGCATCTCCTTACAGCTTACTGACTGGTGCTTATAAATATATTCGTTAGCTACTTCTTCAACCCGGGCAATTTCTTCTTTAGATAAACCCTTAAAATGCGTAAAATCAAAACGGAATTTATCTTCGGCGACCAATGAGCCTTGCTGCTGGACATGTGTTCCCAAAACTTTTCTTAAAGCTGCCTGTAAGATGTGCGTAGCAGTGTGGTTACGGGCAATATTCAACCTGCGCTCGCTATCTATCTCGGCAATTACTTTATCGCCTTTTTTAAAGCTGCCGGAAATAACCTTACCGATATGTAAAATAACATTGTCAATTTTCTGCGTATCTGAAACTTCAAAAACATTTTTTCCGCTTACCAATTTTCCGGTGTCTCCCACCTGGCCTCCGGATTCCGCGTAAAATGGCGTCTGGTCCAGAATAATTTCACCGTCTTTTAATATAGCCAGGATTTCAGCCTTTACCGAATTATCCTGATAACCGACAAACTTACTTTCTTTAAGCTTTATATCCAGGCCCTTAGCGCCAAACACATCCCCCTTCATCGCGCTGTTTGACTTTGAACGCGCCCTTTGCTCTTCCATGGCTTGCTCAAACGCCTTCTTCGAAAAACTTACCTTATGTTTTTCCAACCACTGGCAAGTCAACTCAAAAGGAATTCCATAAGTATCGTGTAACAAAAAAGCCATATTACCTACAGTTTCAGCATTTGGCTTATCTATAAATTTAGTAAACTTACTTTTGAATAATTCCTCACTAGAACCAAGCCCTTGAATAAAGTTTTTTTCTTCAGCTAGGATTATCTGAGCGATTTCCTCCCGTTGATTCATTAATTCCGGATAAGGCTTACGCATTATTTCAGCCACTATCGGCACCAAGCGATCAAGAAAATGACCCTTAATCCCCAAGCTCATTAAATGCATGCTGGCCTTACGTATTATTTTTCTTACTATATACCCTCTTCCTTCATTAGAAGGCAGAACCCCATCATAGATACAAAAAACCACTGCCCGGATATGGTCAGCTATGGCATAAACTATTTTTAAATTCGGACTACGCGGAACAGCATTACAAACTTCTTTGACTATCGGCTCAAACAGGTCCGTCTCAAAATTACTTTGCTTGCCCTCCATTACCGAGGCTAACCTCTCCAGGCCCATTCCCGTGTCAATATTCTTATTGGGCAGGGGCGTTAAAGAACCGTCTTCCTTACGGTTAAATTGGGTAAAAACCAGATTCCAAATTTCCACAAACCTTCCGCAATCACAGGCAGGCGTGCAATCCGGCTTGCCGCAACCGATATTTACGCCAAAATCATAGAATATTTCAGAACAGGGGCCGCAAGGACCGTTCGGGCCCTTGCTTTTTGCTTCCGCTGGCCAAAAATTATCCTTATCCCCTAACTTAATAATTTTCTTAACCGGTATTCTTATTTTATCTTTCCAGATCTTATAAGCCTCATCGTCATCCTGATAAACCGAAACCCAAAGCTTATCCTCGCTGATCTTTAATTCTTTAGTCAGGAACTCCCAGGCCCAACTAATCGCCTCATCCTTAAAATAATCGCCAAAGGAGAAATTCCCCAACATTTCAAAAAAAGTGTGGTGGCTCGAAGTCTTGCCGACCTTATCCAGGTCATCAGTGCGCAGGCAGCGCTGGCTCGTAGCCGCGCGCTTAAACCCGGAATCAAACCCCAGGAATTCTTTTTTAAACTGGTTCATCCCTGCCGGAGTAAATAAAACCGTGGGGTCATCCTTAGGCACCAAAGAATCGCTTTCTGCGATCTTGTGTTTTTTGGATTTAAAAAACGCGAGGAATTTTTCTCTTAAAAAATCTGCCTGCACACAACACTTCCTTTTCTAGAAAGCGCCCCATCCCCTTAGGTATGCTGGGCGCATAGTTGATTTAATGTATCCATGACGATCTCGGGAGAGAAACCGCGGCGCAATAGGAACGCATAAAGGCGCCGCTTAGCGCTGACCCGATCAATACCTTTTAGCCTGCTTAATCTCGCTTTGGCCAAATCCAAAACTGTCTCAATCTCTGAATAATCTTTTATCTTAGCGGTTTGCGCTGCGATTATTTCCTTATCCACGCCTTTTTGCCGCAGCTCCTGCTTAATCCTTCTTAAACCTAAAGGCCTTTTTAAACGTGAGTTGATCCAGGCTTTAGCGAAAAGATCATCGTCAATAAATCTCTTCTCTTTCAGGAAAGAAATTACTTCTTTTATCGTCTCTGCGGGGATTTTCTTAAGCTTTAGGCGGCCGGCAAGCTCATTTTCGCTGCGCAACCTGAATTTAAGCAAGAAAAACGCGTAATCCCTGGCCTTGTCAAAAAATTCTGTCCGTTTATTCAACGCTAAGTTTTTTCCTGACTTCTTTTTCTATTTGCTCTTGCAGCTTAGGATTCTCTTTTAGCCCTTTGATTGCCGCGTCTCTTCCCTGGCCAAGCTTCTCATTATTAAACGAAAGCCAGGTCCCGGATTTAGTGATTACTTCCATATTCACGCCGGCGTCAATTACCGCTGCGGTCTTAGCAATCCCCTCATTATGCAGAATATCGAACTCCGCCTCACGAAAAGGAGGGGCGATTTTATTCTTTACCACCCTTACCCGGACATGATTACCAATAACCCTGTCCCCTTCTTTTAAATAAGCGATCCTGCGCACATCCAGTCTTACCGAGGAGTAAAATTTCAGCGCCCGTCCTCCGGGAGTAGTTTCCGGCGAACCGAACATTACGCCGATTTTTTCCCGCAGCTGATTGATAAAAATTACGGTCGTGCGCGACTTACTAATGGCGCTGGTTAATTTACGCAAGGCCTGCGACATCAGGCGCGCCTGAAGCCCCATATGCGAATCTCCCATCTCGCCTTCGATTTCAGCGCGCGGAGTGAGCGCGGCAACTGAATCTATAACTACTAAATCCACGGCATTTGAACGCACTAGAGTTTCAGCTATCTCCAACGCCTGCTCTCCGGTATCCGGCTGGGAAATTAAAAGGTCATCCAGGTTTACCCCGATTAACTTGGCATAAGCAGAATCAAAAGCGTGCTCCGCGTCAATAAACGCGGCAACCCCGCCTTTTTTCTGGTTTTCTCTTATGGCGGTTAGAGTCAAAGTAGTTTTTCCGGAGGCCTCCGGCCCGAATATCTCAACTACCCTGCCGCGAGGCAGGCCGCCAACTCCTAAGGCCACATCTAAAGTAAGCGCGCCTGTAGGTATTATTTCTACATTCGCTTTAGTGTGCGCCCCGAGCTTCATGATTGAACCTTTGCCAAATTGCTTCTCAATTTGAGCTAAAGCCAGCTCTAAGGCCTTGCTGCGGTCAGTAATGTTCTGCGCTTCTTCCTTTTTATCTCTGGTAACCATAACTACCTCCGATTTTTATAGTTTTTAGATTAATATTATATCCTGCCCCTGCCTCACTGTCAAACAAATAATACCTCCTTTCGGCCTTAATTGACGTCACAAACCGGAAAATCTAACTTAACCCGGGCAAGCAGCGCCTCCCCAAGCAAAATTACTTGACAAAACCTGGCGTAAGAATAAACTATTAGCGCAAAGAATAAACAATGCCTCTAACCCTTGAAAATATTCTATCAAGAAAAAAAACACGCTTTTACCCTTATTGAGCTGATTATTGTTGTAGTAATTATCGGTATCCTCGCACTTGTCGCTATACCCCGTTACTTTTCCAATGTAGCTAAAGCTCAAAAAGCACATGCGCTGAGCAACCTGGACGCCATAAGACGGGCGCAGTTGGCCTTTTATGCGGTTTATGGCGTTTATACCAGCGATTTTCCCATTACCGTAATTGTTGATGGAGACACTATTACCAGCCAGGCCTACCCTGGCGACGCTACCTGGTACTATGCTATGGGCCAATCAGGGACTGCGCCCTGTGCACCCAGCTGGACCGTATGCGCCTATAAACGTTCAAATGGATGCAGCTATTGCACCTGCATAGCCCTGGGGGGAGACTGGTACTCTAGTTGTACTCCTTAGAGAAGCGAGGTTGACAGCCAGGTTAAAATATGTTACATTTGTCTCTTATGGAAGAGATTATTAAATTAAAACAGGAACTTGAGCGCGCCAAAACCGAATTGGGGATACTCTACGAGATCTCCAATGCTATGCGCACCACCTTAAAACTGGATGAAATCCTTTATATCATTCTTACCGGAGTAACTGCGCATATCGGCCTGGGTTTTAACCGGGCCATTCTTTTCCTGATTAACGATAAAAACAGCTTAATTGAAGGCAAAATGGCTATCGGCCCGCACTCCGGAGAAGAAGCTAACCGTATCTGGAGCCAGATAGAAGGCGAAAAAATGGACCTGGATGACTTAATCAACGCCTATAAATTTTCAGCTAATACCGATAACGGATCTGAATCCGGTTTTAACAAGCAGATCCGCAGCCTGAAGGTCGCGCTAGGCGATAAAAACGAAAACCTGTTGAGCCTGGTAGCGCAGGAAGGAATGCCGCTGCACCTTACTAAAGAAACAATCGTGAATTACCGCCATACCCCGCTCCTGCAAATGTTAAAAAGCGAAGAACTGGTCTTAATGCCCCTGAAAGCTAAAGACAAGATTAACGGAATAATCGCCGCGGATAATTTCATTACTCGCGAGCCGATCAGTAAAGATGACCTGCACGTGCTGGCCATGCTCGCTAACCAGGCAGGGCTGGCCATTGAAAATTCGCAGCTTTATGAAAAAACCGTTATGCAGGCCAACCTTGATTCCCTGACTGAACTTTGGAACCACGGCTATTTCCAATACCTTCTGCTCTCGGAGCTGGAGAAGACCCGGGCCATAAAATCGCCCTTAAGCCTGATTATGCTGGATATAGATTATTTCAAAGTTTATAACGACCATCTGGGCCACCAGGCAGGAGATAAAATTTTAAGGAACTTAGCCGTCTTGCTTAGGAATCAATCGCGTAAGATGGATTTTGTCTGCCGTTATGGCGGTGAGGAATTCGCGATGGTCCTGCCCCAAACCGATAAAAAAGAAGCGTTCTTGATTGCTGAACGCTTAAGGATGGATATTGAAAAACATGACTTTACCCACGAAGATATTTTTCCCACCAAGAAACTTACCGTCAGCATCGGGGTATCTTCTTTTCCCGAAGACGGTTTATTGCCCGCCGAGCTCATTTCCGCTTCCGATAAAAATTTATACCAAGCCAAACATAAAGGCCGCAACTCTACCTGCTGTTAAGCCGGATTAGCTACTGCCTCGGCCGCTTCATCCTTCTTATCATGCGCAAACTTAACCGAAACAATCTTGGATATCCCGGAATGCTCCATAGTAATTCCGTACATGACATTGGCATTCACAATGGTCTTCTTATTATGGGTAATCACGATGAACTGCGAACCTTTGGCAAATTCCTGCAAAACCCTGGAGAAACGGTCCACATTGGCTTCATCCAGCGCCGCGTCTATCTCGTCCAAAATACAGAATGGCGAAGGCTTGACTTTAAATATGGCGAAGATCAACGCGATCGCCGACATGGATTTTTCTCCGCCCGATAGTAAAAGTACATTTTGCAGTTTTTTACCCGGAGGCCGGCAGATGATCTCAATGCCAGACTCTAGCGGGTCCTGCTCATCAAGCAAATAAACCTGCGCGTCGCCTCCGTTAAAAAGCAAGCGGAAATAATTACGAAACTCTCCGCGCACCTTCTCAAATGTCTCCAAAAACATCTGCTTGGTTGTGCGGTTGATCTTCAGGATCGCCTGATGCAGGGATTCTTTGGCCGTGACCAGGTCGGTCTGCTGCTGGACCAGAAAGTCATAACGTTTTTTCAACTCGTCATATTCTTCAATCGCTACCAGGTTCACCGTCCCGTAGGAATCCAGCCTGCGCTTTAATTCAGTGATTTCCCGGGCCAGCATATCGGCAGCAATGCCTTCCGGGATAACTTCAACCGTTTCCAAATCCGTTTTGTAGGCCTGGAGGATCCTCTCTTTTATAGTCGCATACTTATAATCATTATCTTTATCCTGCATCTGCAATTCATAAAGCTTGTTTTTAAGCTCATCCAGTTTCTGCCTGTCCGCTTCAATTTTAGCCGTTATATCGCTGGAACCGTCAGAAACCCGCGCGTAATCCGCTTCCGCTTCTTTCAGTAGGCTTGCTTTGTTTTCAATAAACTTAGCTGACTCGGCGACTTTTAACTCACAGTCTTTAATTTCGCCCTCCAGTAACTGCATCTTCTGGCTTGCTTCTTCCATCTGCTTTACGGTATTTTCCAGGTTTGCCTTATCGCGGTTATAGGTATCCTCCAGCAGGCCCAGCGTAGCTTGATCCGATACGCTACGCTTATTTAAAGATTCCAGCTCTGTCTTGACCTGGGTAATGGCCACTAACAATTCTTCCCTTAACTTGCTATTCGTAGTAACCCCTTCTTCTTCCCTGAGAATAGTGTCTTCGGCAAGGCGCTGTCCATTATTCAACCCGGTTAAAGTATCTTTAGCTGCCTGGATATTGGACTCCAGCACAGTCAGTTCTTTCTGGGTATCGGTAAGCTCAAGGACAATAATATCTTCTTCTTCTTTTATCTTATTAAACTGCTCTAAGGTAGCCAGGCGCGAAGTTTCTTTATTCGCTAAACAAATCTCCTGGCTGCGTAACTCCTCCTGCAAAACAAGGGTAGCTTTATTCAATTCCTCGATACCCGCTTCTTTAGTCTGTTTTGTATTTTTCAAGCTAGCCAGCTCTTCTTCGATCCTGGCGATCTTCTCGTCAATTTTTTGGGTATCTAATTCAATGGGCTTGGCCTCGCCGGTAAGTTTAAAATTAGCCGGCAGGTAAGCCTTATCCTCATCGCTTAAACTGCTGAAATCGCTTACCTTGATCACCAGGCCGCTGGTTTTTTCCGTCGGAAGTTTATCCAGGTAGACGACCGCGTTCATTGTTTCGCTTATATCCAGGTATTTCGCCTTAAGTTTCTCTAAAAATTCTTTATGCGACCCCAGGGTCAACCTCTCCCTCTCCAGGTTCTCGATCGCCTTATTCATATCGCCCAAAGAAAGCTTTTCCTTTTCCAGTTCTGCTTTTACGCCGTTAATTTTTTGGAGTAGCTCCTCCACCGCTATCTTTACTGCATCCGCTTCCTGAGTGATCTTGTTTAAGCTCTCTTCAGCTATGGCTTTTTCTTCGTAAACTTTAGCCTTATCAATCTCCAGCCTCTTTTTGCGCGCAAGGTAAACCTGTTCCTGGGAAGTGAACTCGGAAATCTGGTTCCGGGCAGCCGATATTTTAACGACCAGGTCCATGATCTCTTTCTTAAGATTAACGATCTTGCTTAAAGCATTCTTGATATTCAAGGAAAGTAAATTGATCTGTTCTTCCTTCTCGGCTAAAACCTGGGATTTAGATTCGATAACGCTCTTTAAGCCGCGGTATTCTTCCTTAACTTTATTCAACTTCTCTTCGTCCACGCCAAGTTTAGCCTTAACTTCTTCAGCCTGCTTCTCCAGGTATATATTGGCTGAACCCAATTCCTTTATTTTTTCCTTGTTAAAATTTATATGCTCATTATTCCGCACTACCTGGTTCTCCCTGGCCATAAGTTCATTCTTGAGGGACATCCTGCTGTCTTCCAGAGCCTTTAACTCGCTGGAGCGGCTGGCGATCTTAGCCTCCTGCTCATGAATAACTTTAAGCAGTCCTTCTTCGGCTAATTGCAATTCTTTTAATTTGTTTATAATTTTATCCTTCTGGCCCAAAAGTTCTTTCTTGGATAAAACCGCTTGATTAATTTCTTTACCTTTAAGTTCTTCAAAGGCCTCGCGGTATTTACGCGCTTTATTGGCCTGGCGCTCAAGGCTAGCGATCTGGCGTTTTACCTCGGTAACGATATCGTTAACGCGCAGCAGGTTCTGTTCGGTTTCGTCCAATTTACGCGTTGTCTCTCTTTTTTGGGCCTTGTATTTGGTGATCCCGGAGGCCTCATCAAAAACCAGCCTTCTGTCTTCGGGCCTGGAACTCAAAACTAAATCAATCTTTCCTTGCGCAATTATAGAGTAACTCTCTGCGCCCACACCCGTGCCTAAAAGCAAATCCAGGATATCCTTCAAGCGCACCTGGTTTTTATTTAAAAGATATTCGCTTTCTCCTGAACGGAATAGCCGGCGGGTGATCGCCACTTCGTCATTATCAAAATTAAAAAAACGCGCCTGATTATCAAAAGTTAAAGTTACTTCAGCCAGGCCTAATGGCTCTTTGGTATCCGTGCCGTTGAAGATAACGTCCAGCATTTCAGAACCGCGCAAGGACTTGGCTGACTGTTCCCCGAGGACCCAGCGGATAGAGTCAAAAATATTGGACTTGCCGCAGCCGTTCGGGCCCACAACCGCGGTAATCCCGGGCTCAAAATGCAAGGTAGTCTTATTACAGAATGATTTAAAACCTACTAACTCGAGTTTTTTAAAATACATAAGTTTTCTCCTATCCGCTCCCTGCCTGCCTGAGCAGGTAAGGCTTTAATGAGGTTGAGATTGGTTTTCTAGCCAGGCATCAATCTTATCTTTTTTAAAGCGCCACTGGCCGACAAGCTTAAGTGCCGGTATCTTATTATGCTTGAGCCAGTCGTAGATAGTGCGCCGGGTAACCTTCAGGTAATCTGCTAAATCTTCAATGGTCATCAAACCGCTGTTAATCATGGGTGCATTATAAATAAAAAAATAAAATTTGTCAAGGAAAATCTTTACATTCTTTGACATATAAGCACATAAATAGACATTATGAGGTTAAAAGATGAGAAAAGAAAAGATTATTTACGCAGGACTTCCTTGAACTTCTGGGTTAAGGCAGGGACAACCTGAAAAAGGTCTCCGACTATTCCGTAGGTAGCGACTTTAAATATGGGGGCTTCAGGGTCTTTATTGATCGCTATAATGATTTTAGAAGACTGCATGCCCACCAGGTGCTGGATCTGTCCGGAGATACCGCAGGCGATATAAATTTTCGGAGCCACGGTACGGCCGGTCTGTCCGACCTGATGCGAATAAGGGATCCAGCCGCTATCTACTGCCGCGCGCGAGGCGCCCACTGCCGAATTTAAAACATGGGCCAGCTCTTCTAATATTTTGAAATTCTCCGGCCCCCCCATTCCGCGGCCGCCGGAAACAATGATATCTGCTTCGGACAGATTCACCAGTGTTTCAACTTCATCCACAATATCCAATAATTTTGTGCGCGAAGAATAAAGTGCGCTCTCCAAGCTTTCTCTAATAATCTTGCCCTTGCGTTTTTTATCCGCCGGCAGAGGCTGAAATACTTTATGCCTTACTGTCGCCATTTGCGGGCGGTAGTTCGGCGAAATAATTGTCGCCATAATATTGCCGCCGAAGGCCGGCCGGGTCTGTAATAAGATCTTTTTATCCGGGTCAATATCCAGGCCGGTGCAATCCGCGGTCAGGCCGGCTTTAATATTAATTGCTACGCGCGAAATCAACGAACGGCCGATATTCGTAGCCCCGCATAAAAGAATTTCCGGCTTATATTTTTTTATCAGCTCTACCAGTATATTTGTATACGGTTCATCCTGAAAATTTGTCAATTCCGGCGCTTCTACTAGATAAATGTTATCTGCCCCGCAGAAAATAAGCTCATCCAGCTGGTCGTCCAACTTATTCCCGATTAATACGCCGCTGACCTGGCAATTTAATTTTCCGGCTAATTCCCGGGCTTTGCCTAAAAGCTCATACGAGACAGATTGCACCTTCCCGTTCTTCTGCTCAATAAACACCCAGATACCCTTATAATCCTTGATATCAGGAAGCGCGCACTTGGCTGGAGTTTTTACCAGTAAGATAGCTTTGAATTTACAGGCATCCTTGCAGGCGCCGCAAAGAGTGCACTTGTTCAGGTCAATAACAGCCTTCTTTTCAATAATACGGATAGCGTCAAAAGGGCAGGCCTTAACGCACAACGTGCAACCCGTGCACTTCTCAACACTAACCTGAATAGACACTAGTTTACCTCGCTTCTTAATAATTCTACTATCCGGCTGGCGATCTCCGGCACTTCGCCCTTAATTATCTGGCCGCCCACGCGCTGCGCAGGAGTAAAAATCTTGACTACCTGCGTCGGCGAGCCGCAGAGACCGATATGCTGAGGGTCTAAATCCAGATCTTTCTGGCCCCAGAGAATGATCTTAGCGCTCTTGGCGCGCAGCATCCCTTTTAAAGACGGGATCCGCGGTTCATTGATCTCCTTGACCACGGTAAGCAGCGCCGGCAAGGGCGTTTCAATAATTTCATAACCCTCTTCCAGCATCCTTTCTAAACGCATTGATTTATGGCTTCGGCTATCGGAAGCCGAACCACTGCTCTCTAGCTTGTCCGTTGTTTCTTCTATTTTTTTAACATAAGTTACCTGCGGGATATTTAAATGCGTGGCTATGCCCGGCCCCACCTGCGCAGTGTCACCGTCAGAGGCCTGCTTGCCGCAAATGACCAGGTCAAACGCACCGATTTTTTTAATCGCCCCGGATAAGGTATAACTGGTCGCCCAGGTATCACTTCCGGCAAAAGCGCGGTCGCAAACCAGTATCCCTTCGTCAGCGCCCATAGAAATTGCTTCGCGCAAAGCGCTATCCGCCTGCGGCGGGCCCATCGTCACAATGGTGACTTTGCCCCCAAACCTCTCTTTAAGCCGCACACCCTCTTCAATCGCGTACATATCAAAAGGGTTAATAATGGATTTTACCCCTTCGCGGATTAAGGTATTCGTCTCCGGGTTGATCCTAACGCTGGTTGTCTCCGGGACCTGTTTTATGCAAACAATAATATTCATCTTTTATTTAGCCATCTCTCTAATCAATTGCAGCCCGATAATATTGCGCTGCACCTGGTTAGTCCCTTCGTAAATCTGGGTAATTTTGGCGTCGCGCACATATTTTTCAATCGGATAATCTTTCATATACCCGTAACCGCCGAAAACCTGTAAGGCATCCACGCTTACCTTCATCGCTACATCCGAGGCATACATCTTGGCCATGGCGGATTCTTTGGATACATCCTTTACTCCGGCGTCAATTGCCCGGGCGCAGGAATAGACTAAGGCCCTGGCTGCCTCAACTTCCGTAGCCATATCCGCGAGCATCCACTGGATACCCTGAAAGCTGGAGATTGATTTTCCAAACTGGTGCCTCTCTTTGGCGTATTTCACGGCTAATTCCAAGGCGCCTTGCGCAATACCTAATGCCTGGGCAGCAACTCCCGGCCTAGACATATCAAAAGTTTTCATGGTTACGATAAAACCCATTCCTTCTCTGGCCAGCAAATTCTTAGCCGGAATTTTACAATCCGTAAATATCAACTCACGGGTAGAAGATGCCCGGATGCCAAATTTATCTTCTTTTTTACCAAAGGTAAACCCGGGAGTGCCTTTCTCAACAATAAAGGCCGAAGCGCCGCGGGCCCCTTTATCCTTATTCGTCATAGCGATTACGCTATAGGTTTCCGCATCACCGCCGTTAGTAATAAAATGCTTCAGGCCGTTTAAAATATAATAATCGCCTTCTTTTCTAGCCGTAGTCTTAATCGCTGAAGCATCGCTACCGGCTTCCGGTTCGGTAATGGCAAAAGCAGCTACTTTCTTTCCGCTGGCTAAATCCGGAAGGTATTTTTTCTTCTGCTCTTCGTTACCGAATAAAACAATCGGAAATGTGCCTAAGGCCGAAGCCGCGTAGCAAACCGCGATACCGCCGCAGGCCCGGGAGAGCTCTTCAGTGGCTAAACAAAGATTAGTAATGCCCACGCTCATTCCGCCGTACTCCTCGGGAATAAATAAGCCAAAGAGGTCGGACTCGGCAATAACCTTGATCACATCCCAGGGGTATTCTTCGCTAATATCGTATTTAGCCGCTACCGGCCGCACCTTCTCTTCGGCGATCTTATGCGCCAATTCCTTAATCATCTTCTGTTCATCAGTCAACAAATAATCCATCTCTCCTCCTGTTTAATTCCAGAAATTATAACATAAAAAAATTATTTTACAAGGATTTTAGCAGGGCAACTTCCTGACAATCGGGGAATTTGCAGCAGTTAATGCATTCTGCCCAAATCTTATGCGGAAGGCTCTCATGCTTAACGCGTTTAAACCCGAATTTTTTAAAATATTCGGGCTTATAAGTCAATACAAATACCTTATTTGCCCCTAAATCAACTGCTTCTTCCAGGCAGGCCTCGATTAACTCCCTGCCCACACCCCGGCCGTGATATTTTTTGGCTACGGCGACAGACTTAATCTCGGCTAAATCATCCCAGGATATATGCAGAGCAGCGCATCCAACAATTTTACCGTTTGCTTGCGCCACCCAGAAATCCCGCATATTTTCGTATAGCTCATTGAGCGAACGGCTAAGCATAAGATCCTGGCGGGCAAAAGAATTGATTAACTCCTGGATCGGCTTAATATCTTTTATCCTGGCTTTACGGATCATTTGATTTCCGTTCCCTTGGCGACAACGACAATACCCGAATCACTGACAAAAAATTTCTTCTTATCCGCGGCTAAGTCATAACCGATAACCATACCCTGCGGGATATTCACGTCTTTATCAATAATCGCCCGCTTGATTTTAGCGTAGCGGCTGACATTCACCCCTTCCATCAGGATTGAATCATAGACCTCGGAAAAACTATTTACCCGCACATTTGGCGAAAGAATGGCCCGCTGCACCTTGCCGCCGGAGACGACGCAACCGCCGGAGACTATGGAATCAAGGACCAGCCCGATCCTGCCGGCGACCTCTTCCCCCGAATGCACGGTCTTAGCCGGAGCAAATTGCTCCTGGAATGTCCGAATCGGCCAATCCTTATCATACATATTAAAAGTCGGCGCGGCCTGGATGAGATCCATATTCGCCTCATAATAAGCATCGATTGTCCCGATGTCCCGCCAATACTGGCCTCCATTTTTCGTTTCACTGTTAAAGTTATAAGCAACGACTTTAAGGCCCTTTTTTAGCATCTGCGGGATAATGTCCTTGCCAAAATCATGGGCCGAGCCGATCTTTCTGGCATCTTCATGCAGCTCTTCTTCAATAATGGGATGCTTAAAAACATAGATCCCCATGGAAGCATATATCTTATCCGGCTTGCCGGGTATGATTTTGGGTGCTTTGGGCTTCTCCTGAAAACCGACTACCCGGTTGGACTGATCCGCCTCGACCACCCCAAAATACGTGGATTTTTCTTTTTCCACTTCCACTACCCCGACGGTAAGGTCAGCGTCGTTATCGCGATGAAAATCTATCATATTATAATAATTCATTCTGTAGATATGGTCTCCGGCCAGAATGAGGACCTCATCCGGTTTGTCCATTTCCAAAGTATAGAGGTTCTGGAATATGGCGTCGGCGGTCCCTAAATACCAGGAATCCCCCACTCTCTGCTGCGCCGGCAGCAATTCAATAAATTGGGCCAGTTCCGAAGGAAGGAAATTCCAGCCTAAGCGGATATGCCGCTGCAGCGAAGAGGATTTATACTGAGTGAGGATGTAAATCCTGCGCAGGCCGGAATTAATACAATTACTCAAAGTAAAATCAATGATCCGGTAAATCCCTCCGAAAGGGACCGCCGGCTTAGTCCTGTCTTTGGTCAGAGGAAAAAGGCGCTCCCCTTTTCCCCCGGCCATAATAAAAGTCAAAACCTTGCGCATCATTTTAAGAAAGCTCCGCTTATGCCGTGCCTGACCATCATCACGGCAATAGCGGCCAATAATATATACATGATTTTAGAGAATGCCCGCGTGCCGCTCGGGCCAACAAGTTTCATAATTACGTCGGCTTTAACCAGAGAGACCCAGACAATCAGCATATTGAATACCAGTGAAACCAGTGTAGGCAGGATACCGAAACTATTCATCATCATTAAGGTAACCGTCAGAACTGCCGGCCCGGTAATAATAGGCGTACCTAAAGGAAAAACGCCCAGGTCGCGGTCGCGGGCATGGGTTAAAATATCTTTTTTAGCTCCGGGAAGAAGCAAGCGCGCGGAAAGCACAAAGAGGAGGATTCCGCCGGCAATCTGGAAATCCGGGACAGTTACGCCCAGGAGCGAAAAGACCCATTTCCCGATAAACATAAAGATAATGGCTACGGCGGTAGCGGTCGTTACGGCATCCACAACAATTTTATCTCTCTGTTTCTTGGCGTGGCCTTCAACCAGCGATAAAAATACGGGAATAGTGGCAATGACATCCACTGCCACAAGTATGGGGATAAAAGCAAGTATATACGGCTTAAGTAGCTCCATCATAAACTTAAATTATACTATCTAAACATTTATGCTTCAAGCATTTATTTAACCATATTTCTAATCAACCTGCTGCGCGGTTAAAAATATGGACTTCTCTAAAGCGGTAAAAAAATCCTGGTAAGTCGCCGGATCCTCTACGGAATTAACGCCGTATTGGGCATTTACCCTGACGAGCAGCTGCTTTTCTCCGCGCGGCCTGACGGTAACGCTCATTGCAACAACTGCCTGGCCGAGGAATTTAGAACCGGTAACCGAACCAAGCAAAAAATCAGCCTTATCAATAACAAAATCCAGGTCCTGCATTGTGCTGATTACCGTTTGCATCATTTTTTTCTTATCGGTCGTATCAAAGGCTCGCGTCTGGATACTCCTTAATTTTACCTGGCTCTCATTGGCCCTCAGGGCATTCGCGGCAGGAGTGGCACATCCGGATAATGTAATGGCCAGGAACAGGGATACAAGAATACTGTAACTATTTCTGAATTTCTTCATATTTGCTGGGCCTCCAGGAATATGGCTTTAGATAAAGCATCATAGAATCTCTGGTACATTAACGGGTCTTTAATAGTTTCTACCCGGTTGATCTGGCCGGCCATATTCCAAACAATTCGTTGGAAGCTTACCCGCACGGCTATTTTCTTATTCTCCAGGCTGGGTTTAATGACCACTGCGGCCTTAATGACCTGTGATTTATCGCACTGTTGGACAAGCTCAGGATTATTGCCCAGGCCTCCGAATAAAATCGCGGCAAAAACCTGGCCCTTATTCGTCGCGTCAGCTTTTTTAGAAGCCGAGACCAACCCCAGCCTGGTCTCGCTATCGGCTAAAGTAAAACCCAAATCCTGCAAGACACCGGCTACAGAAGCCATAATCTGCTCTTCATTGGTTGTAGCGTATTGGCGCATCTGCAGTTGTCTCTTGGCCAGATAATCATCGCTGGGCTTTAAAAAACCCCGGGGCACAGTAACGCAGCCAATTATGCCCAGACACATGCCTATGACAAAAACCTGTTTTTTAGGCCAACGCATATTTTCGTACGGCTATCTTTTAGAAACTGGAAGAATGATAGGCAAAATCACGCACTTTTTTATCCGCGTCAAATTTAATGACTATGGTCAGCGTTCTTTGCGAAGTTGAAGTTGCCCCGGAATTACCGCCTACAGCTGCGACTATCAACCATACGCCGCCATTGTTATTAGAATAGGCTACATCGGTCGCGATCTTGTCATAAACCCAGACCTCTAACCTGTTTTCATCGGTAGAAACGATATTCGGCGAACCTAACACTTCAATAACCTGTGCCGAGGGCATTCCGATACGGATTTCCCGCTGGACCTTGCCTACGGTCATTCTATCGCCGGCATCTGATTGCACTGATTTTAGATGCGCGCTGGCGCTGGAACAACCGCATAAGAACAATAGACCCAATAATAAATAAAAAAACTTACGCATAACGCCCTCCTTGTTTAAAAAATATGGAATACTGCTTCTATTCTACCTCTCCTAATATGCCTGTCAATAAAAAAGGCGCCCCCGGTTAGGGGCAGCAGAATTTAATTGATTTTTTTGATTAACGGCAGGCAGAGAAAGCTGGTTACTGCGGATAAGACAATCAGCCATTTCAAACCGACCAGGGGTAAGAGCAATGCACCGGAAAGGTTACTGGCGACTATCGCCAGGTTACTCACGCTGCATAAGAGCGCAAAAGATGTCGCTTCCAGCCCGGGAATAGAATTCCTGGCCATAAAATCCATGGCCATAATATAAATAAACATCCCTAAAAAGCTATATAAGACATCATAGGCTATAGCCGTAGCCGGAGTATAATAAAGATAGCTTAAAGTAGTCGCTGCGCCTAAAAATACCGACCAGAAGAGCCATTGCTTGATAGCTATCTTACGGCTGAATTTATAATAGAACAGCGCGCCGATAATCCCAAAAACCGTGCTGAGCGTCCCTAACGCGCCGATCCAGATCTTACCCCAATTAAATGTATCCCGCTGGATAAAAAATAACGGCGTGCCGAAAGACGGTGCATACCTGTATAAGAATATAAATAAAGCAACGATCAGCAGATTTTTATTGGTAAAGAGCTTTTTTAAATCAACGGCTAGGGTAGAAGCAGCTTTCCCTACGGTCATATAATCTTCTTCCTGGTAGAAGTATGCCGGTATTCCCACTAACAGATAAATCGGGAACAGCAGCAAATATCCTGCCTGATACCCCCATTTTTCGGCAACGTATCCTCCTCCTATTCCCGTAAGTATCCCGGCTAAGGACAGGGAAATCCACTGCACGCTTTGGATCTTACCCGTAGCCTTGAATTTCTTGCCCTCCACGCACATAATCCCGTCTACCGCTACATCCCGGAAAGCGGCGTTGGCGGAATTGAGCATCAATATTACAATCAGGAGAAAAATCGGCAGCTGCATAAGCCCGATTACTAAAACCAAGGTTAGGTCAAAGATGAGGGCGATAAAAATCCAGATTCTTTTATTAAAAAAATGGTCGATCACGTAGCCGATCAAGGGCTTAATCAGCCAGGCGAGGATAATGATGCTGGAGATAACCATTATCTTCTCGGGGGAAAAATGCAGTGTCTCTTTAAGGTGATAAAATAACCCCTGGGCGGGAAGGCCTTCTAGGCCTTGCGTGAAATAAACCGTGCTGCTTAAAACAAATATCCAGAATAAATTCTTATTTCTGATCGGCTTTAGGGGTTTCCTGCGCTACAGCTGCTGTCTGACCTGCAGGCGCAGCAGCAGTAGCTGCCGGTTTAACATTAGCCAACAGGGATTTACTCTGCCTTACCGCGATGATCGCCAGGCTCAGGCAGGTAAAAAAGAATATTATTGAAAGCACGGTAGTTGTCCGAGTAAGAAAAGTATTGGTCTTGGTGCCGAACATCGACTCAACTCCCGCGAAACTCTCCACTAAGCCGCTTCCCCGGCCGCGTTGAATCAAGACTAATGTAATTAACAATAAGCAAACAAGTACATGGAAAATAATCAATAAAATCGTCATTTTATCACCTCAGCGGCTTTTTTAACAATATCCGTAAAACTGGCTACCTGGAGGCTTGCTCCGCCCACCAGCGCCCCGTCAATGTCGGGCTGTTGCATTAACGCGCTTATATTTTCCGGCTTAACGCTACCGCCGTATTGTATCCTTATTTGAAGCGCTATTTCTTTAGTATAAAGCTTCCCCAATAAATCCCGGATATACCCATGCACTTCCTGTGCCTGTTCCGGGGTGGCGGTCTTACCCGTCCCGATTGCCCAGACCGGCTCATAAGCAAGCACTATCTTTAAAACAGCTTCCTTATTCAATACTTCCAACCCGTTATACAGCTGGTCTTCTAATACCTTAAAGGTTTCCTGGGCTTCCCTCTCTTTTAAGGTCTCACCCACGCAAACAATCGGCGTCAGCCCACTGGCCAGGGCAGCCTTTAGCTTTTTGTTTACGGTGGCGTTGGTCTCGCCAAAAAATTGCCGGCGCTCAGAATGGCCGATAATTACAAAGGTAGATCCGGCTTCTTGAAGCATCCTCGCGGAGACTTCGCCGGTAAAAGCGCCTTCATCCTGCCAGTAAAGGTCCTGTGCTCCCAGCATAATGTCTGACTCGGCAAGGACTTCCGCAACTTCGCTTAAGGCGGTAAATGGAGGGCAAAGCACAACCTCAATACCTTGATTATCTAATTTAAAGAGTTCACGCTTAAGGCCGTTACTCAACTCAATGGCCTCTTTGATGGTCTTGTACATCTTCCAGTTTCCG
Source organism: Candidatus Omnitrophota bacterium (assembly GCA_041648915.1). GTDB lineage: Bacteria > Omnitrophota > Gorgyraeia > Gygaellales > Profunditerraquicolaceae > UBA6233. The sequence continues at coordinate 983 of JBAZOC010000016.1, read as the reverse complement.
GCGATAATAGTTTTCCTCATCTTATCTCTCCGTCAAAGCAGCTACCCCGGGTAAAACCTTGCCTTCCAGATATTCCAGGCTTGCTCCGCCTCCGGTTGAAATATGCGTCATCTTATTTTCTAATTTAAATTTCGCAATTGCCGCTGCCGTATCTCCCCCTCCGATAATCGTAACTATCGCAAGGCTGGCGATGAATTTAGCTACTTCCTCTGTGCCTTTACTAAAAGCATCCATTTCAAAAATACCTAACGGCCCGTTCCAGACGATAGTCCGGGCAGCCTTCAATTTATCTTCAAATAATTTAATAGTTTGGGGGCCGATATCTACGGCAATCTTTCCTGCAGGTATCTCTTCGCCGACAATTTGTGTTGTCGCTTTCGGGTCAATCGCCTCCACCACGAGGTTATCTACCGGCAGGAGGATATTTTTGCCCAGGCTTTTGGCTTGTTCCAAAATAGCTTTGGCTAAATCTAACTTTTCTTTCTCTAATTTTGAATTCCCGATTTGCTTGCCCTGGGCCTTTAGAAAAGTATAAGCCATGCCTCCGCCTACGATAATAGCATCGGCTTTCGGAAGCAGGTTTTCGATCATCCCGATTTTGTCCGAGACTTTTGCTCCGCCTAAAATAACCATAAATGGCTTTTGCGGGTTTTGCACGGCATTGCCTAAATACTGGATTTCTTTTTCCAGCAGGAAACCCGCTGCGGATTTTAAGAAATGGGTTACCCCTTCGGTTGAGGCGTGCGCCCGGTGCGCGCTCCCAAAAGCGTCATTCACGAATACCTCAGCCAGGCCGGCTAACCGCTTGGCAAAACCAGCGTCATTGGCCTCTTCTTCCGCGTGGAAGCGCAGGTTTTCCAGTAAAATTACCTTTTCCTTGGAAGAAGCTATATCTTTTTTAATATTCTCCCCAACACAATCATTTAAAAATAAGACATCCTGGCCTAAAAGCTCTTTTAACCGCGCGGCCACCGGTTTTAAGC
>JBAZOC010000015.1:0-27060 GCA_041648915.1 Candidatus Omnitrophota bacterium | reverse complement strand
TAGAAGCCACTAATTTTATGCTCCGGTCAAGCGTGCGCAGGCCTTTTGGCCCTAAGATCGCCTCCGGAGCAAAATTGCTTATCTCTCCGGCATCTTTGATTTTAAAAGGCGCGGTATCAAAGGAAGTAACCGGCTTTATCCCGGAAACACCTTTGAAGATATTCTCAGTAAAGGCTTCCTTGCCAATCCCCACGCTGGAAATTATACCTAAACCCGTTATGACTATACGTCTTTTATCCATTTTAATTTTGATGCATTATATAGCTACACCGGCTTTAGTTCAAGGATTATCCGGCCGCTATCATAAATTTTTCATAATCCGGAAAACGCTGCGCCAGCTTTTTCTTTAAAAGTATATTCTGCCTGATTTCCAGGCGTTCATCAAGATTAAGTAACTTTACTACTTCTTCGCGGGCTCTTTTTAGTAATTGCATCTGCGCCAATGGGTCAGCGATCTTTAGTTCGCTTAATCCATGCTGCGCCCGGCCGAAGAACTCTCCCGGGCCCCGGATCCTTAAATCTTCCTCAGCAATCTTAAAACCATCGCTATACTTAATCATTGCCGCTAACCTGCCGCTGGCTTGAATTGTCCCGCCATCTGAAATCAACAAACAGATAGATTCAGCGCTCCCCCTGCCGACTCGGCCCCGCAGTTGATGCAGCTGGCTAAGGCCAAAACGCTCGGCATGTTCAATGATCATACAAGTAGCATTGGGAATATCAATGCCTACTTCCAGGACCGTAGTAGAGACCAGCATATCAATTTTATTGTTCTTAAATACCCCCATTACCCTGTCCTGCTCCTCTTGTTTGAGCTTGCCGTGGATAAGACCCAGCTTAAAATCCTTGAACTCTCCTGTCTTTAATTCACTGAACATCTTCTTAGCTCCGGCAATATCCAAAGCATAGGATTCTTCGATTACCGGATAAATAATATAGGCCTGCCGGCCTGCTTTTAATTCCTGCCGGGCCAATCTATAGGCCTCCTGCCTCCGGGATTGCTCAAATAAAAGTGTTTTTACGGTGAGCCTACCCGGAGGAAGTTCATTGATGATTGAAACATCCAAGTCTCCATAAAGAGTTATGGCCAGGGTCCGGGGGATAGGCGTAGCAGTCATAATTAAAACATCCGGGGTTGCGCCTTTAGCCGATAAGAGCAGCCGCTGGCTAACCCCGAATTTATGCTGCTCGTCAATTATGACCAGGCCCAAATTCTTAAACCGCACGCCCTCCTCCAATAAGGCATGGGTCCCGATAAACAGGCCTGCCTGCCCTTCCTTGATCTCCCGGTAAATTTTTTCTTTTTCTTTTTTTGCTAAACTGCTGGTAAGTAATTTTATATTTAATTGTTTTTCGGTTTGGGCCTTTGCATAATGCTGCCGGGCCAAGATTTCCGTAGGCGCCATGAAGGCAACCTGGTAACCCCCCTGAATGGCCATTACGCCGGCGGCCAGGGCCACCACAGTCTTTCCTGAACCCACATCTCCCTGCAAAAGGCGTTGCATCGGCCGGGGCGAGGCCATATCTGACTTTATCTCCTCTATTACTTTTTTCTGAGCCGCGGTAAATTGAAAAGGCAGCCGGCGGATAAAACCCTTAAGTAAATCTCCATCCACTTTATGGGCCAGGCCTAGCTTATCCTTTCTCCTTAATTTACGCAGAATAATAGGCAGCTGGAACAAAAAGAATTCCTCGAAGCTCAATCTACGGTAAGCTTCTTTTTGCAGCTCCGGATTTTCCGGGAAATGGATATTTAACAGGGCCCTGGCTAAGTTGAGCAGATTATTCCTTTGTCTTAAATCATAGGGCAGGCATTCTTTAACCCTGGGCAAGTATTTATCCAGGGCATTCTTGATCAGGCGGCGCAAGGAGCGCTGCGAAAATCCTGCGGGCAAAGAATAAACCGGGACCAGGCCGCCGGCAGCAAGCCGGGCATCAGCTTGATCAGCTAAAACCTCAAACTCCGGGTTGTTCATCTGAAGTTTTACGCCATAAAGCTCAACTTTGCCGTATAAAATGACCTCTGTCCCCAGCTTAAAATAATTTGCCAGATACGGCTGGTTAAACCAGACGCAGTTTACTTTCCCGGTATTATCTCCCACCGCTACTTCAGTTATATTAAACCTGCGCCTGCCCTGCCTGCCGGCAGGCAGGCGCCAGGAATCATGCTGGCCCAAAGCCAGGACTTTTACCTTGATCGTCTGGATCTCTCCCGGCTTTAACCCTGCAACCGGAACAAAATTAGTGCGATCTTCATAGCGCCGCGGAAAATAATAAAACAAATCCTCCACGCTATTTATACCGGCCTGGGCAAAAACTTTGGCCCTCTTTGGCCCGATGCCTTTTAAATACCGGATAGGAGTATCCTGCGGAGTATTCATATTTAGGTATTATACTATACCCGGCACAGGATTAAAGCAGCATTTTTTACAGGGGGGACTTGCAATCCGCAAAAATATATGGCATACTAAGGCTGTAGGGAGAAACAGAAACACAGTAACAAGGAGGTTAGGACGATAGCGGGAGCTATTAGGCCTATCACCTACAAAAGAACCCCGAGAGGTAGCCGGAATCGGGGCTTTTTTGTTTATAAAACTGCCGGAGCTACTTTTTATTGCTGATAAACGTTCTCTTTAAGGAATCTCCGAGGCGGCCGCGGTGGCTTTCTCTGGTGAGCACACTTAAAAAAATGCGGGGAGCTGCGGCTAAAAAGAAAAGTATTTCCTTGAGGGTAAAAAACTTTACCACAAAAATATTCCTCCAGAGTATTTTTACGTATCTTGAGGGAGTATAGAAAGAGAACTTTATCCGCCGGCCTATTTTCTTTAAGGAGGCGTGGCTATACTTATCGGAATAGAGCTCGCCCCTGTCGGTCACATGATAGCCGGGAGTTTTCTGAGCAAGTTCTTTGAGGGGCGAAAACTTTTCAATCCTTAACTTATTGCAGGCGATGGAATCCACCCCGATCTCCTTGGCAAATTCCCCGATATAAAGCATTTCTTTTTCTGTTTCCCCGATATTCCCGTAGATAAAATAACCATTATAAAAAATAGGGTATCTCTTCAGGACCGCAAAATATTTCCGGATCATCTCCTGATTAAAACCTTTATTGAGTTGTTTGAGTATCCAGTTATGGGGCGACTCAATCCCGATCAAGAGGGCCTTAAATCCGGCTTTGACCATTTTTTCAAGCAACTGTGGGTATTTAGCGATATCTATACGCGCCTGGGCCATAAAACGTTTTTTAAGTTTCCGGGCAATAATCAAATCACAGATCTCTTCTGCCCTGCCGGGATCGGCAAAAAAATCATCGTCGCTAAGGATGATCACCCCGGCTTTTAGACTTTGTATTTCGTCCACTACGGACTGGACGCTACGGGCGGAATAATGCCTTTTTTGGCCAAGAGGATTTAAGCCGAAGGTGCAGAATTTACAGTTAAAAGGGCAGCCCCGCGCGCTTAACACAGAATCAAAACTTATATTCGCTATTTTTATCCCGTTTAAGGCAAAGGAATATTCGTTACGCCGCAGGGAACGGTCAGGCGAGCCTAACATATCTACGCCGGGAAGCGGGCGGTTAAGGTTATGTACTATTAAGCCATTTTCGCGGTAAGAGATACCCAGGATATCTCTAAGCGGCGCATTTTTTAATATCTCTTTGATTGTTTCTTCGCCCTCACCCCGGACAATGATATCGATTGTAGGGCATTTCTTAAAAAGTTCTTCCACCTTTTCGGTAGCCTTATAACCTCCTACAACCAGCGTTATATGGTCCGGCACGCGGCTAAGCATCTGGCAAATTTGGTCAAACTGGCGGTCCCAACCGATACTTACGCATAAAATATCGATCCGGCTGGATATAAAGGTCAGGAGTTTTTCCGGATCAGCCAATTCCGGCTCATGCCTTAAATCCATCAGGGTGATTTTCTTGACTAACCCCCTGGCGCTGGTAGCCACATATTCCAGCCCGGTAGGAGGAAAAAGCATCATGGTGCTGTTAGCACTGCTTTCAATATAGGGGTTCAGGAATAAAGCGTGGTTATAGCTCATAATTATCTGAAAATCCTTCAGCGCTTGGGCTTTTGAAACTTGAGGCCCAACAACGTAAGAACCTCTTCTTCCAAGGAATCTCGGCTAACTTGCCTAGGCCCAGGCGCCTCGTCCAACCCGCCTCCGCCCAGTACTGCATAAGCCTTTACCGCGTTAACGAACTTATAGAATTGCATCAAAATAAGCTCTTTCTGTGCCCGATAGAGCGAACGCTGGGCATCGAGAACGCTCAAGTAACTGTCAATCCCGTTTACATAGCGTTTGCTGGAGAGCTGATAAATCTTCTGCGCGGAATCAACCATGGATTGCTGCACCGCGATTTGCTCATCCACCGTACCCTGTACAGCCAGGACATCGGCTACTTCCTTAAAAGCTGTTTGGATAGTTTTTTCATACTTAGTCAAGGCGATTTTCCGTTCTGCTTCACTCACCCGATATGCTGCCCAGGTCTGCATATCAAAAATAGGCATTACCACCTGCGGCGAATAGATCCAGGTACCTTTACCGGGGGAGAACAAACCTGTAAATGCGCTGCTTGCCGAACCAATGGCAGTGGTCAGCGAAATACTGGGGAAAAAGGCAGCCCGGGCAGCCCCGATATTGGCATAAGCGCCTTTTAACTGATGTTCCGCCGCCAGAATATCCGGCCGCTTAAGAAGCACGTCAGAAGATAAACCGGGAAAAATATCTTTAAAGGGCATAACGCTTGCCAAAGCAATAGGTAAAAGGCCTTGCGGAACAGGAGAACCGCTTAAAAGATCCAGCGCATTTTTATCCTGCGCCAGCCGTTGCGTGTAAAGAAGCACATCTACCCTGGCGGTATCCACCTGGGTTTGCGCCCGCTGCAAATCTATTTCATTTGCCAGCTTAACCTTGTATCGACGCAGGACTAAATTATAAGCAGCCTCCTGCGCTTCAAGGGTGGAGCGTGCCAAACGAAGATCCGACCCATCCATAGCAATAGCCAAATATGCCCGGGCAACTTCAGAGATCAGCGCAATCTGCGCACTGCGCCGGGCCTCCTGTGTACTCAAATATTCCTCTAATGCCTGTTTTGTCAGGCTGCGGATACGTCCAAAAAAATCGATCTCCCAGGCAGTAATGCCCAGGTCAGCGCTGTATTGTTCGATTACCTTCGGATTTCCGGTAGCTATAAAATCAGAAGAATAACGCTGTTTGGCCAGGCCCCCATTTGCATCGAGAACCGGAAGCAGCTCAGCCTGTTGAACGCCAAACAAGGCACGGGCTTTTTCCATATTCAAGGCAGCCAGCCGCAAGTCCCGGTTATGCTCAAGAGCAGTCTGGATGATCCGCTGTAGTTTTGGATCAGTAAAGAAATCTTGCCATCTCAACTGCAAAGCATCGGTAACCTTAGTCTCAAGGCTAACCTGCGGATAAGCCGCTCCTTTAGGCCAATGCTCAGGGACCACCAGCCCCGGCCGGTTATATTTCGGAGCCATAGTACAACCGCTCAGAAAGGCCAGCATCCCTAAAATTAAAACGAGTATTCTTCTCATATTAATTACTTTGCTGCTCTTTGCGCTTGCTGCCGAAAAAACGGGATATCAGGATAAAAAACAGCGGAATAAAAATGAGGTCAATAAATGTGGCGGAAAGCATACCGCCGACAACCGCCGTGCCGATGGCATTCTGAGCTCCTGCTCCGGCACCGGAAGCTATCGCCAGAGGTAAAACTCCAAAAAAGAAAGCCATAGAAGTCATGATCACCGGCCGGAAACGGGTTCTCGCCGCCCCCAGAGTCGCCTCCATCAATTTTTCTCCGCGCTGCAGGCGATACTGGGCAAACTGAATAATCAGGATGGCGTTTTTAGTAGATAGCCCTAAGGTAGTCAGGAACCCGATCTGAAAATAAACATCATTAGGCATCCCGCGCAAACTCGTTGCCAGCGTCGCCCCAAAAACTCCCAGCGGCAACATCAACATATTAACAATCGGAATACTCCAGCTTTCATACAACGCTGCCACGCATAAAAAAATGATCAAAATGGAAAAAGCGTAAAGCGGGCCTGCCTGAGCGCCGGCTTGCCGCTCCTGGTAAGAAAGTCCGGTCCAGTCATAACCAAACTCACGCGGCAGTTGCGCTGAAAGCTCTTCCATCGCCTGCATCGCTTCTCCGGAACTTCTGCCCCGCGCCGCTTCACCCAGGATATTAATGGACGGAAAGGCATTGTAACGCTCTAATTTAGGAGAACCGAATATCCAGTGGCCGGAGGCAAAAGAAGAATAAGGCACCATCTTTCCTTTGGAGTTACGTAGGTAAAGATTTTTCAGGTCCTCGGGCAGCATACGATACGGGGTATCGGCTTGGATGTCCACATGCTTAACCCGGCCGTCTTTGATAAAATCATTCACGTAGCTGCTGCCAAAGGTAGTAGAAATTGTATCCTGGATAGAGGCAATAGAGAGACCTAAGCTTCCCGCCTTATCCCAATCCAAATCAATCTTGTATTGAGCCACGTCCTCTAGACCATTGGCCCGCACGCGGGTCAGGCGCGGGTCCTTGGCGACCATATCCAAGAGCTGGTCACGGGCTTGCATTAACTTGGCATGGCCGGCGCCTCCGCGGTCCTGCAGTTCAAAATCAAAACCCTTAGCGCTCCCTAGCTCAACTATAGGAGGCGGTGCAAAAACATAAACCAGCGCCTCTTTATACAAAGCAAATTCCTTAGTGGCCCGGTCCGCTATTGCTTCTGCCCTCAAGCTCGCTTTCTTACGTAAATCCCAGTCTTTAAGTTTGATAAAAGCCATACCGACGTTTTGCCCGCCCCCGGATTGATTGCGGCCGGAAACCGTTAAAATTGATTCCACCGCATCTTTCTCATTAGCCGTAAAATAACCGCGGACCTTCTCCATTACTGCTTCGGACTGTTCTAACGTCGAGCCCGAAGGCAGATTGCCCATAATAACCAAAATACCCTGATCCTCATCCGGCAGATAGCTCGTGGGCATCCTAAGAAATACAAATAACATTGCCGCTACGATTAAAAAATAAAAAATAATATAACGCGCGCTCTTGCTGAATGAATGGCCGACCAACTGTACGTACCAATCGCGGACTTTAAAGAAAATCCGGTCAAACCAGCGAAAGAATGTCCGCAGAAACCAGATCCCGCCATCAACAAACTGAGGCCCTTTAGGCACCGGTTTAAGAAACGAAGCGCACAAAACAGGAGTCAAAATCAAAGCTACCGCCACCGAAAGAAGCATAGCCGCAATGACGGTTATGGAAAACTGGCGGTAAATAATACCTGTTGATCCTGCAAAAAAGGCCATTGGCCCAAAGACGGCCGAAAGGACTAACCCGATGCCGATTAATGCCGGGGTAATCTGCTCCATAGATTTGGCCGCGGCCTCCCGTGGAGAGAGCCCCTCCTCACGCATCAGCCTCTCTACATTTTCCACGACAACGATAGCATCATCTACCAATAGGCCGATGGCCAAAACCATGGCAAACATGGTTAACATATTAATTGAATAACCGAATAATCCCAGTACCGCAAAAGTCCCCAGTAACACTACCGGTACGGCAATCGTCGGGATCAGTGTCGCCCGCATATTCCCCATAAATAAATACATAACGAGAAAAACCAGAATAATCGCTTCAACCAAAGTCTTGGCTACTTCTTTAATAGCCACCCGGGTAAAAGGAGTGGTATCGTAGGGGTAAATTACTTTTACGCCCTGGGGAAAATAATGGCTTAGTTCCTCCATTTTGGCTTTGATCGCGTCAGCTGTTTTCAAAGCATTTGCACCCGGCTCCTGGCGGATAGCAATGGCAGCTGCCGGCTGGCCTTTATTCAAGAAAAGCTTGATATCAAAACGGTCGCTGCCCAGCTTGCTATAGCCAATGTCTTTAATCCGGATAGCCGAGCCATCCGCATTAATCCGGATAGGAATATTATCAAATTCTTCGGGGGTCTTAAGCAGGCTCTGCACAATGATGGAGGCATTCAAACGCTGCCCTTCTACTGCCGGAGCGCCGCCGAACTGGCCGCCGGAAACCTCCACATTATACTCTTGCAATGCCTTAGCCACATCTCCCACTGTTAAACCGTAGCTGGTCAGCTTTTTAGGGTCAAACCAGATGCGCATGGCGTATTCCCCGCCAAAACCCTCAGCTTCCCCTACCCCCGGCACACGCGCTAATACGGGCTGCACGACGCTAAGCATATAGTCGCGTAGATCTACGTCGTCCATATTGCCTTCTTCGGAAACCAACCCCACAATCAAGAGATAATTATGCGTGGATTTTTGCACGGAAACACCCCGGCGTTGCACTGAATCCGGAAGCCGCGGCATGGCCAGTTGAAGTTTATTCTGGACCTTAGTCCAGGCAATATCCGGGTCAGTACCCGGTGCAAAAGTTAACTCAATCGAAGAACTACCGGAAGAATCGCTGGAACTGGACATATAGAGCATTTTATCCAGGCCGGTCATCTGCTGCTCAATAATCTGCGTTACGCTGTTCTCCACGGTTTCCGCCGAGGCGCCGGTATAATAGGAGCTGATCCTGATGGACGGCGGAGCAATAGCGGGATACTGGGCAATAGGCAGGGTATAAATCGCCAAACCTCCCAGCACCATGATCATAATGGCAATTACCCAGGCAAAAACAGGACGGTCAAGAAAAAATTTTGATAGCATAAACTCTCCGTTTAATTTTTACCTTCATTAAAAGTGACCGCCTTTACCGACATGCCCGGCCTGACTTTTTGAATACCTTCAACAATTACCCGATCACCGGGATTAAGGCCTGAAGAAACCAGCCATTTATTACCGATAGAGCGTTCAAGCGTAAGTATACATTGTTGGACTTTATTTTCACTGTCCACGATTAAGGCAACAGCCTCGCCTTTGGCGTTACGGGAAACTCCCTCTTGCGGGACAAGTATAGCTTGTGCATTGATACCTTCCAAAATTACTGCCCGGACAAACATCCCCGGCAAAAGAACGCCTTTAGGGTTAGAAAAGATTACCCGCAGAATAACCGAACTAGTCGTCGGGTCCACCGTGATATCCTGAAATTGAAGTTCTCCTGCCCAGGGATACGCCGAGCCGTCGTCCAGGATAAGCTTCACCTTATTTTGATTAGTATTATCGGGATTAAGGCGGCCATCCTCCAGGCTACGCCGCAGGCGCAATAATTCGGTAGTAGATTGGGGAATGTCTACATAAATCGGGTCCAGCTGCTGGACAGTCGCCAAAGCTGTAGGTTGATATGCCGTTACAATATCACCGTCAGTCACATTAGAGGTTCCAATCCGTCCGCTGATCGGCGAGGTAACCTTGGTATAATCAAGATTGATTTGGGCAGTTTCCAGTTCTGCTTCAGCCTGTTTCAAGGCGGCATCCGCATCGTCAAATTCCTGCTGGCTGACTGCTTTTTCCACCAAGGCTTCCTTGTAGCGCTCAGCTCGCAAGCGCAAAGCCGGCAGATTAGCTTTGGCTTTATCATAGGCAGCCTGAAACTGAGCAGGGTCAATCTGATAAAGCACCTGGCCGGACTGGACTTCAGAGCCCTCGCTAAATAAACGTTTCTGGATAAGGCCGTTGACTTGAGGACGAATTTCCGCGACCATAAAAGCAGCTGTGCGGCCGGGCAATTCCGTAGTTATGACTACCCGCTCCGGACGGACAGAAATCACAGACACCTCGGGAACTTGCGGAAGCGGCTTGCTTTCTTGCGCACAACCAATGGCCGTTAATAGAATAAATGAAATAGCCAGGGACAGGACAACAGGTTTCAATTTACTTTGCATTTTTTCTCCGTCATTACGGTTATTTTTTATTTTAAAACAGCCTCTTTCAAATCGGCTACATGCTCTTCAAAAAATTTTAAAAATTTGTTAAACTCGTTTTCAGGAACAAGGCTCAATATTCTTTCATAATGAGGCGGGCCGGAAATAATGATCACATTATCTCCCGGCTTGATATCCATTGCTTTTCTTGCTTCTGCCGGAATAACAATCTGCCCCTTAGTCCCTACGGGAACCTTACCATAAAACCTTTTTAAGTTACTCATCCCTTACCCCCTTTTTTCTGGATTGAATTCTTACAAATCCTACTTGTATGACTAGTATGAAAAGTATTACTTGTAATCTAATTTAACATAATCCAGGCCTATTGTCAATAGTATTTTATTGCAACTATTTTATGAGCATAAACTAAGGCGGGCAGTCTATTTACAAGGAGACGGGTGAAGATACTGCCGCAGCAGGCACCGACCGGTTAATTATCTCCTGCATTTCCTCCCGGGTCCTGGCCCGGGAAACTTTCTCTCTTAAAGGACGGATCTTGCGGAAGCCGCGGGTGTACCAACCGAAAAACTTGCGGAAGATAACTACTCCCTTCCGTTCCCCGTAAAAATCTATCGAGGCATCTAAATGCCCTGACATAACTCCAGCGATTTCATATCTACCGGGCCTTAAGCTCAACTTACCCGTCCTTAGAAATTCCTTTATTTCTCGGAATATCCAGGGGTTCCCAAATGCACCGCGGGCAATAACCAGGCCGTCGCAACCTGTCTCAGCAAGCATCTTCCCGGCTAATTGCGCAGAAAGTATATCTCCGCTGGCAATGACCGGAATATCCAAAGCCTTTTTTACCTGCCCTAGCACGGTATAATCCACGGCGCCGCTATAACCTTGTGCCTTGGTCCTTCCATGGATAAACAAGCCGGATACTCCGGCATCCTGTACGTAAAGCGCAATTTCCCTGGCGTTAATACAATCCTTATCCCAACCCGTGCGGATTTTTACCGTTACCGGCACCCCGGAATTTTTAACTATCAGTTTAAGTAATTTGCTCAGCTTCTTTGGGTCTTTAAGCAGGCCTGCACCCTCCTGCCTGCGCACAACTTTTTTAGCCGGGCAGGCAGCGTTAAAATCAAGGATGTTAAATTTATAAGCTTTAAGCACATCCAGGGCTTTAAGGATAAACCTTTCCTCACACCCTAGAATCTGTACGCCTAAAGGCTTATCTTCAGGGTTTGAGCTAAGCATGCTTTGCGTCCTTCTGCTTTTATGGCTGATTGAGCGGCAATTAATCATCTCTACAAAAGCAAGCTCCGCGCCGAACCTACGGTTAAGCAGGCGAAACGGCAGGTCGCTGACACCGGCCATAGGGGCAAGAATAAGATTAGATTTTAATTTCAAGTCTCCGATTTTCAGCATACTAACTCATTTTAAAAATTACAGGGACCGTTTCCCTCCCTATACCAAGAATATCCCCAGATAAAGAGGGAAACGGTCCCTGTAATTAATTTATTTTAAAGAATATATTTAGGATTTTTGGCAAGAGGATGGTCTTTAATTTCCTTGGCTATCTCCTGAGAGATACCCGGCTTGCCTAATTTATAATACATGTAATTCTTGTAACCTTCTACTCCGGGCTGGTCAAAGGCATTCACATTAAGCAACTCACCCTCAAAGGCGGTAGCCATCTCAAAGAAAAATAAAAGCGCTCCCCAGATATAAGGAGAGACACGCTCCAGGGTAATCGTGCAATTGGGCCGGCCTTGCCTGACCAGCGCCCATTCGGTAGCTTCTTCAGCCAGCGTCATGAGCGCGGAAAAACTTTTGCCTGCTAAAAAATCACCCTTAGCTAAAACCTTAATCTCATTTTTAAACTTTTCTACTTTAATAAAAGTAATAACTTTATTATTTTCTCCTTCCACATTATTCTGCTGGACGGAATGCAAATCGCCTGTACCGCGGCAAGGAACCGGAGTCCTGCCCAGATTAACCACCGCGCTCTTGTCCCGAAGCCACGCTTCACTGCCATCGGCCGAAATTTCAACTTTACGGCTATATTTCTTACCTAAGCTCTCGGCTAATAACTGCACATACCAATCAGCGGTGGATTTCAAAGTTTCCGCAAAGGGCATCATAATCGCTAAAGATTTATTTTTATGCTTATAGAGGATATAGTGCAATGCCGCATACATATAGGCGGGGTTTTCGGTGTAATTTGCCCGGCTGCATTTTAAGGACATATCTTTTGCCCCGGCCAGAACCTCTTGGAGATTAACCCCTAAAATAGCCAGATGCAAAAGGCCCATATTCAACTCGGAAAACCTGCCGCCCACGCCCTTGGCTAAAGGCAGGGAACGGAAACTGAAAATATCTTTCTCCTGCTCCAGCTTAACTATTTTACGCAAAGACCCGTTTTCGGGATCGGTGATAGCAACAATCTGACGGCCGTATTTTTTACCCACCGCTTTTTTAAGCCAGTTCTGGACCGCCATAAAAGCAGCTTTGGTTTCCGTAGTTTCGCCGGACTTGGAGATAACAACTATAAATGTTTTTTTAGGGTTGAGGTTCTTTAAGAGGACGCTTAAGGTATCCGGGTCAAGGTTATTCCCTTCAAAATAGATCCGCGGCCTGTTCTTCCGTAATTTAGAAAACTCATTAAAGTAGGCCGGCATAAGCGCATCCTGCGCCGCCTTTAACCCCAGATAAGAACCGCCAATACCCAAAGAAATTACGCTGTCATATTTTGCGGCAATCTCTTTTCCTAAATCCTGGATTCTCTTGAGAGTTTTTTCATCCTGGTAAGGCAAGGCCGCCCATTCCAGGTTCAGTTTTATCCTGTTTTTGGGATCCGCGATTATCTTCTTTAAATGCTCATGGGCTTTTTGGGCAGCGCTAGAGAGCCCAAAGAGGTCTTTTTCTTCAACGCCATGAGCACTGCCTACATTAGCGCTGAACATATTATTGAAATCAAATTTGATACCTTCCATAAACACCCTTTTTATTTACGGACAATCTTAACGGTAGTATGCTGGCCGTCCTGCCAGGGCCAAAGCATGGCAAAGGTGGAATCCCGGCCCTGGCTCTTAAAATAGAGGGTCTGCCCGGGCATAATGCCGCCGAAACCTTTGATTGTTTCCTGGGCCTGAAAAGATAATTTATCTTTAGACGGCCAGGCAGGCTCACCGAAAAAATTCTGTAACCTTTCATTGAGCCTGGATAATTCTTCCTTGATAATGACCGCTTCAAAAAAATTGTCGGAATCTGTGCGCAAGGTCTCGCACCCTAAGCTCTTGACTTCTTTTTTTATCTCATTAAATTCCATATGCACCGCCTTGGCTAAAGTATAACAGATAATCCTCAATTAGACAAACTTAAATCTCTTGTTATTTCTTCCTCTATTCTACCGAGGCCCTCCAGGATTTTTACCCTACGAAAACCCGCTGCATCTAAAGGCAGAAAGGTCTTATCTGTCATTACGCAGGTCAAAATAAAATCCGGGTCTCCTAAAAGTTTAAGCGGGACTTTTAAAATAAAGTGCTCCCCTTTTAATTGCGCGCTCGTTCCCTGAGGGCCCAGGTTTTTTTTCAAATTCAGCTCCTCTACTGCTACCTTGTCTTTCCTGGTGCGCACGCAGATGTTCGGCATCTTATTATAGGGAACATTATCCTTATATCCAAAGAAATAGAACCGGAAAAATAACCGGCTCCTTAGCTCCTGCGGTTTTCTTACGCGCACCCAGAAATAGTCGTCCACTACGGCATAACTGATCCGCTTATCGTCATTAAAGACATCCCTGCCTTTCAGGCGGGCGGATTTTTGCTTCTTCAGCAAGATAAGGGGATAATCGCCGAATATTTCGTTCTGGCGCACAAAAGCTAAAAGATAGAACGCGCTCACGCAGGTCTGGCTCTTGTAGGCAAGCATTGCCTTATATTTTTTATCTATTTCATCTTCGGTCAACTTAAAGCTGGACCAGTTAACCAAGGCATCCGGAAAATGTTTGGCGGATGGCTCAAGCTCCAGCTGGGGATGGTAATGCCGCGGTGTAGGCCAGCCCGGGGCATGGACAAAATATACGTACAATTTAGGTTCCGCAAGCTGTTTTCTAAGGTCCTGGAGGGCAACTTGCAGGAAACAATAATATGCCCAATGGTCACCGTTAACATCAGCCGGATGCGAAACGAAAATCTTATTGGGCTTATAAGTAATAAGGACTTTCTCTAAATCCGCCAGGATATGCTCAGACTTATACGGGGCGCCGTAAGAAGGAGCTTCTTTATAGGGGACATAAGACTGCCGGGTAAGACGATCCCGAAAAGGCGCGTTGTCTTCCCAGGAATAAAAAAACATATTCTTTGTGCCATAATCAGGATAACCCAGGAAAATAAGGTCGCTCTCCGCCACCCCCAGTATCTGCATTGCCTTCTTGGCTTCTTCTTCTCTTACTTTACCCATGGCCACGAATGCGGGATTACGCACCACCAGCCTTTTTTCATAAACAATAAAGGCAAATTCGTTATGGTCGCCGTTAGTCAGATACATAATTTTGACTTTAGCGCCGGACTTAAGCGCGCGCTGGATTACTCCGCCACAGCCGATATTTTCATCATCAGGGTGCGGGGCTAAAACCAAAACCCGGTCTTTCTTGTTGAATGGCTCGATAGAAGGAAATGCGCCTGTCTGTGCCCAGGCCAACGCTGATAAAAACACGCTATAAAGAATGGCGCTGCTTAATAAAATCAGTTTTTTCATAGGCCTTATTCTTCCTGCAACAAATATGCCTTGATTATTTTCTGTTCGGCCTGCGGCCGGTCAGATGAGCCAGTGGGCGTGTTTTCAATCTTCTCTACCACAGCATAACCTTTAACCACTTCACCGAAAATTGTATGGCGCATATTCAGCCAGGGCGTAGCAACAGTAGTGATAAAAAACTGGCTGCCATTGGTATTCGGCCCGGCATTGGCCATAGCCACACTCCCGGGTTTATCAAATTTGACCCCCGGGCTTACTTCGTCGGCAAAAGGCTTTCCCCAGATAGATTCTCCGCCGGCGCCGGTGGCGGTCGGGTCTCCTCCCTGGATCATAAAACCCTTGATCACCCGGTGAAAAATCAATCCGTTATAGTAACCTTTTGCGGCAAGCTTGGTAAAATTTTCGCAGGCCTTAGGCGCTACTTCGGGCATAAGCCTGATTTCTATAGAACCCTGGTTAGTCTCCAGTACTACGATTGGGTTATCCATTCCGCATACTCCCTTAGCTGATTGGTTAATAAAAAACAGAGAGAAAACAACTACCGTGATATTCCTTAACACCCTTAATTTTCCTTATTTATAAGATTTTTAAAAGATTAAGCCCGGTTTTAGGATCAATGGATTTTGTAGCCTTGAGCCCCTTTAATTCCAATACGATTGCCTCAATAACCAGGAATACTTTAGCTTTTCCGCGCACGCATCCGGTAAGCGCCTTTTGCTTTTTACCCAGGCTTCCATGGATATGTATCTGCGGCCCGGATTTATTCGTAAAAACTGTCCCCATCCCCATTACTTCCCAACCGTCTTTAAAATAAACTTTATTGGGGCTGGGAGGGATTACCGGTTTTTTAGGGCCGGTGACCAGGCGGCCTGCCTTAAGCGCGCCGATAAAAAAAAGCGCCGCTGCCTTTAGCTTTTCCCTCCTTACAAATTCCTCAAGCTTATCCAGGAGGATATCTCCGTCTTCAAATTTCAACAAAAATATTCTGCCTATATCCCCTCTACTGTATTGCATAAGAAGACCCTACGTTTTATTTGCAGCAGGTACTGCCGGACTTGGCTATTTCCTTCTCCTCCCGCTTTTGTTTTTTTAAAATCAACTGCCAGACGAAGATGAGAACCATCAGGGCAATTGCCCCGCTGCGCAAACCCCTGATAAAATTAATCCTTTGTTTGCCCCGCTCAACTTTATCTTTCAGGAATACTGCCGGCTCTTTTAGGCTCTCCAGCCGCAAGGCGAATTCTTCGGCTAATATTAATTCGCGGGGCATTTTATCAACCGTACGTATTTTTTCAAGCTCATCGGCAAGCCCCTTTATCCCGCCGATATTATAAGCTACCAGGAGTTTATCGTAGAAATAAACCTCTACCGCGTAACCCAACATTCTTCTGACCGCGTAAAAATTCGCATAGAGCATGCAGAGCAAAAATGCCAGCATGACCATAAATTTTATTGTCCGGCTCTTGGAAAATTTCATAAGGCCAGCCATAGATATTACCCTGCTAAAGCCCCTCATTTGTTTTAGCCTGATTTACTAATTCCGCTAAGTTCCCGGCAATCTCACTGCTTAATGCCGCGCAGGATGCGTTGAGCGCCTGGATTAAGCCGTGATAATTATGCGGATTGATCGGCTGGATAAACTGCGACCTTTTGGTCAAGAGCATCTTCCTGTTTTTAGCATTAATAATTGACCACTGTGCCGCCAAAACCATATTTTTTTCCAACTCGCTGTCTAGCTGAACGATATCTACAATCACCTGATAATCCAGCGGTATAGCAAAATTACAGGGAAAAATCTGAAAAGAGGCGCCCGGAAGTATTAGTGTTAAATTATCGGTAAACCGGCGTGCCAAGGCTAAATCAAGATCTTCTCCCCAACGGTCAAACTGGGCAAACTTCAACATCCCATTTTTATCCCGGGTTACAATTTGCGGGCGATCCTGATATCCCGGGATATTGACCGGACCAACCGCAACAATTACTCCGGGCGTAATATCAAATTTTTCGGTTACCTGATCCTGGGTTATTGGACTAAGCATATAAAACCGCGGGGACGGACTGCTGCCTATAGACAGGCACCCGCTTAACATAAAAATTAAAAAGGCTGCCGCCACAGAAAATAGAAAAGCATTTAGTCTCATCTTATTCTCCTTTGAGGTCTGACTTTCCCTTAAAAAAAGCCTCCGGGTGCTGTTCAAGATACTCAGTAAGTAAATTAAAAGAACGCACCGCATCAGTCACCTCTTTTAGTGTCTTATCCATCCGGAAAAATCCCTCGGAATTGACCAGCCTGTTTATCCCGGAAACCGCCTGCTCTAAGTTCGTGGTAATCTCTTTTATCGGAATATCGTCCATAACTTCAAAGATATCCGGCGATATGGGAAGCGCCGGTAATTCGGGATAGCTTTTTATAATATCATAAAATTTAGGCGGCTTATCCGGATAGAAATCCAACGCGATCATTAGTTGGCCGGTAATAAAACTTTTTATCTCCAGCCTTGCCCGCAGGCCCTGCTGGACCAGCTTCGCGTAATCCGGATAACCCGGCGCTTCAGGCAAGCCTATTACGCGCGACAATTCAATATCAATAACTACAGGGATGAGCACTTTCTGGGATTTCTCCTCGTAAACCAGGCTTATACTGCTAACATTGCCGATTTGTACGCCGCGGAATATTACCGGCGCGCCCACGGAAAGGCCTTTTACCGAACCATCAAAAAATAAAACATACTTATCTGATTGCTTAAAAAGCATTCCTGATCCAAAAACCACTACCGCGGCCAGTAATAACGCCATTGCGCCTACCACAAACGCGCCAATCACCGTTTTATTCGCTTTTTTAATCATTGGGCTCTCCCTGCCTGCCGGCAGGCAGGCTTGTTTTCTCTCCTCTGGTCAAAAACCGGATCACTCTGGGATCACTGGAATTAGCCAATAAATACTTGGGATTACCGCTGGCAATCATGCTTTTACTCTCCGTGTCAAGCAGCGCCGCGTTGTCACCCACAGCAAAAATACTAGCCAGCTCATGCGTAACCACGATAATCGTAGCCCCCAGGGTATCCTTCAGCTGAAGGATCAAATCATCCAGCATCCGCGCGCTTAACGGGTCAAGCCCAGCTGAAGGTTCATCAAAAAAGATAATATCGGGATCAAGTGCGATTGCCCGCGCCAGGGCCGCTCTTTTACACATCCCTCCGCTTAGCTCGGAAGGATAAAATCCGGCATAACCGGAGAGCCCGACTAAAGCCAGCTTTAATTCCACTACCTCCCGGATCTGGCCGACCGACAAGCCGGTATATAGCTGCAATGGAAGGGCGATATTTTCTCCCAATGTAAAAGAACTCCACAGCGCCCCGCCCTGATAAAGCACCCCGAAACGCCGCATCATCTTTTGTTGAGCTGCCTCATCCTGTTGCCAAAAATTTATTCCGCCGTATAAAATCTCTCCCTTTAGCGGTTCCTTAAGCCCGATTAAAACTTTAAGCAAAGTACTCTTACCGCAGCCGCTGCCGCCCATAACGATGAAAATCTCGCCCTTATTTACGCTAAAATTAAGATTGCGCATTACCGCGTAATCAGCATAGCTTAAATCAAGGTTGTGTACTTCAATAACTGGCTTTTTGGCTTCTTCCATTATCTAAACTCCTAAAACCTGACAGATAAAAGTTAGGATTGCAGTAGCCACCACAATACTGGTTATGGCACTTACCACGGCCGAGGTAGTCGCTACCCCTATACCCTCAGCGCTTCTTGCGCATCTAAGCCCGCGCAGGCAACCGCAAACCGCAATAATTATACCAAACACAAAACCGTGTATAAGCCCGATCCAAAGATTGCTCAAACGCACCGCTGACTGGGTATGGTGCCAGTATTCTACCGGATTGAGCCCAAGCACGCTGGTACTAATCAGGAAACCTCCGGCGATGCCCATAAAATCCGCATAGAGTGTTAAAAGCGGCATCATGACTACCAATGCCAAAACGCGGGGCATAACTAAAAATTCAACCGGAGAGATCCCTAGCGTTTTAAACGCGTCAATCTCCTCATTGACCTGCATCAGGCCGAGTTCGGCGGCAAAAGAAGCACCGGTGCGTCCGGCCATAATAATAGCTGCCATTACCGCCCCCATCACGCGGACCATGGCAATACCTACGATATCCGCGATAAAAATCTGCGCCCCAAATAACTGAAGCTGGATTGCTCCGATAAAAGCAAGAATAATGCCGACTAAGACACTGATTAAAGAAACCAGCCAAAGAGCGTTAGCTCCGCATTTCTGGACAATTGCAATGAAATCATCGCGGCGAAAATACGCTTTACCACTGATGAAACGGCCGAAAGCAACCGTGATTTCACCTAAAAAATTAAGTACGGAAAGTATGCTGGCATAAAGCTCTAAGGCCTTATCCGCCACCTTTTCCAGAAACGGCCTGCGCGCGCTTTTCTGCGGCAGGACCCGGGTATGCACCTTTAAAGCGAGCGTCAGCAGTTTCTCTACTCCTGGCGGCAGGCCTTGATGGACCACTTGAATATTTTTACCTTCGCAATCCTGGATAAGCTGGAATAGGAATGAAACCAGGCCGCTATCCCAGCTGCCTACTTCTAAAGTATCAAAGATAATTTGCGCGGTATCTGGATGGCTGGCGAGCTCTGCAACAACTTCATTTTCTGAAGGAATGCTGGCATAAATCTGCCAGTCCCCGCTTAATTTGACGCGGAGCGTTCCTGTTTGAGGATAATGAAAAGAAAGTTTTGCGGGCATGTTTTCTTTATTTTACCCTACCCTTTTCCTCTGTCAACTTAAAAAAAGATAATTCGGAAAGCGCTTTCCTAAAACACCGGATTTACCCTTGACTTTTATCCAGGATATTGCATACTTCGTTATGCGTTTACTCAATAAGGAGGTTGGTCGATAGCGCAGGCTAGTAGGCCTATCACCTACAAGAAAGCCCCGAAAGAACGTTTCGGGGTTTTTTGTTTATTATCCCGCCAGGCGCTTACCGTAAATGTAGAGAGTCAAGCCCCTATGCAGGAGATAACTAAAATATGAACGTTTACCCCGGTAAAGAAGATCAAAGTGCTGTTTGTTGAAGAAATTACTTGCCCGCTCAGACAAAGTGGCAAAATGCACTCCAGGCACCTTTTGCTCCTGGAGATACCCCAGGTAGGCATTAATAAGCCCAGCACCGATCTTAGAACCGCGCAAGCCATCCTGGATATTGATGTGTAAAGTCGCGGGATACTCCTTAGAAAAATCCGGCTCAGAGAATTCCCTTTTCAGCAAACTTATTAACAGATTCCAGATAAAAGTCCTGTTTTTGGGTTTTCCTAAAGCCGCGGAGGCTATGATTTTTATAAAAATCCGGAAGAGGATATTATTACGGTAGATCTGGCGCAGGTCCTTGGCGCCGGTAATATACCCTACGACTTTTCCCCGGCATTCCGCCACAAAGCACGCTTCCGGCTCATAGTCGGTAAAATAAAGCGTTAGGGCATCAGCGAATATCTCATCGCCGTCAAGAAAATTGGAAACGGGGTTTCCTAAAAAAGCGGTGC
The DNA here is from genome assembly GCA_041648915.1 of Candidatus Omnitrophota bacterium. Taxonomy (GTDB): domain Bacteria; phylum Omnitrophota; class Gorgyraeia; order Gygaellales; family Profunditerraquicolaceae; genus UBA6233. Next base: position 6,925 of record JBAZOC010000015.1, on the reverse strand, counting down.
TGCAACATATCCTGCGCACATCTTCCCGGTCTTTTTTCTGGAACTTCCGGATAGTAACTGACGCATTTTCAGTCATTTCTTACGCCTCTTGAACCATTGAGCGGCAATACAAAAAACGATAAAGTAAAACAGGAGAGCCAGGATAAGCCCCAGGAAAAAACTCCCGATAAACAAAGGATAATAGAATTCCTTAAACATCTGAAAATCCATGCGGCTGAAATAGGCCCAGCTTAGATCCGGATAATCCTTAACCAGGATAAACCTCCCTATTTCATAACCTCCCCAGGTAATTAACGGGATAGTCGGAAGGAGTGAAATATTGGTGCCGATGAATATCGCTATTTTATTGGTGGAAGGAATAAGGATAGCTGCCAAAACCATCAACACGGTATGCAGCCCGTAAACCGGCAGGACACCGATAAAAACACCTATGGCTACGCCCAGGGCAATGCCGTGCGGACTGGCATTAAACTTAAGCAAACGGATAAATACCCTTTTGAGAGTTTTTATTTTCATAACTTGGGCAGGCGAAACTTAAGGCGTTTCCGCTCTGGAATTTATTATCCTCCTATTCTTCTAATCCCCGGAAGAGAGTATCGAGCGATTCCAGGTTATCGCTGGTCATATCAACTATTGCTGACTGGGTATCCAGGCCCAGGTGTTGTCGACTGAATAAATCTGCGATTTTAGAGGAATAATCCTGGATAATCTGGTTATAGGGTTTACCGTTAAAAAGATCTACCAGGGCCTGGCCATACCAAGCCGCGCTCTTCTGCATAATCATACCGGCTGTTTTCTGGTCCACCCCTGCTTTCAGCAGGTTTTTGGCAAATTTTTGCGCATATGCATCCACCTGGTCGTTGATTCCCGCATAATTAAGTTCAGTATCATTTATAGATTGAAACTTATCCATAGCTTGCTGGCTGAAATCCCGGGCTAACAAACCCTGCGCCCCGGCATCATCTGCGCAGGCGCGGTAAAAACCAAATCCTAAAATAATTAAACCTGAAATTAACAATACGGCAATAGTCCTTGGCATAACTGGCTCCTTTTTTTCATTATTATACTGCCATAACTATAAAATCCTAAATATATTTAAGCAGAGTAACCAGAGCAAGCATGCCCGCCCAGGCCCTCTTCGTCTATAAAAAAGGCGCTTGCGGCAAAATCCGCCTCAAGCGCCTTAAAATTACTGTTTTATTATGCTTTTGCAAATTTATTATACAACCACGCCAGTAGCAGACCTCCTATGCCGGCGTCCACAAAACCCCAGATGCCGCCAATAATGCTTCCGGCTATCGTTGGCGTATAGCCCAAATAAACGCTCGCCATGACCTCTCCCCAAGCATCACCCCAGGTAGAAACCGTATCGACTAACCCCATGATGAGCATGCCGCCGCCCCAAAGGACTCCGCAGGCTAAACCAAATGCCTTCACATTCAATTTTCCCATACTTCCTCCTTTCTTTGCTTTATTATATACTTTTCCCACAAATTATCAAATAAAAAAATGCCGGGAAGCCTTTAATTTTATTGGACCTCCCAGGAAGATAACCTCCCCCGGGAATCCAGATTAAGCAGGATTATTTCCGTAAACAAGCCTCCTCCCGCAGGGTTACGGTAAATGCAGGATTCTTTAACGCCGCCCTGGCCCTGGCCTTGAGCCGGCCTGCATAAAGTCGGCTCTCCGTAAACACGGAAAATAGCGCGTTTTTGCATTAATTTATCCAGGCAGCCATTATCAATATCGGCTTTGAGCTTATTGTATAACTTTTGCTCCCTGTCTAATTCGGCCTGCATCTCTTTCTGGCTGTCCTCCAAGCTCTTCATGAACCTGACTTCATCCCAATGCGTCAGATACACGCAGCCGGGAAGAAAGATTAAAGCTAAGCTTAAGTAAAATAGATACGCGTAGAAAATCCTATTTTTTGCCATTTTGCAAAATGCCAGGGCTCCTAACATAAATATTGCCGGTTAAATCTAATTTAATTTTAGACATCGGGTTTCCGGGGAATGACCATCCACACTACCAGATAACCGACTATCCCGATTCCGAATGATATAATAGTAAGCAGAATAAACAAGATCCTGAATAACGTGGAATCGATCTTAAAATACTCACCTAAACCGCCGCAGACCCCGCCGATTTTACGGTCTGTATTTGAAAGGTAGAGTTTTTCCATGCCTTCCTCCCTGCTCTTGCTTAGCCTTTACTTTCTTAGGAATAGTGACTGTTAGAATCCCATCCTGATAATCTGAAACTATACGGCTTTTCTCCGTATCTTCCGGCAGCCTGAAACGGCTCAAGAAAGTACCATAACTTGATTCTTGAACGTAAGTATCTTTACCTTTAACGGCTTGGTCTTTCCTGCTTTTAGCGGAAATTATCAACTCTTCATCCTTAACCTGTACATTTATATCTTTCTTAGCTATACCCGGCATATGCACCTTGACCGTATATGCCGATTCATGAACAACAGGCAAAGCCCTTTCCGAAAATCTTTCTCGGGGCGCCTGCCGACACCACCAGTAGGCAGCTTTATAAATTCTTTCTTTATTAAACCTACCCAGCAAATAGGCGTTTTCAAAGAGAAGAGCTCCCCCTAGCACAATAATGACTCCAATAATAATCCTGTTTTTCATACGCGCCTTCCTGCTCCTGATAATATTTTATAAAAATATAAGGACTTGTCAATATGACAGGTAAATAATCTTACCAAAAATCCCAAGCCCTTTCGAGCTTGGGATTGGCCTAAAGAGCATATTGCTTATTTACAACAACTGCCACCCGTGCCTCCTGCAATTCTCTTGATTACCGCGCTGATAATAAAACAGGCGATAGCAAGAAATATGACCAGATTGTCTGACAGCGGCAAAACGTCAAAAGCTGCCGCTAAAAGCAACAATATCCCGATACCCCACAGAATCGCATTACACGCGCAAGTATTTTTCTTTTCCATCCTCTCCTCCTTCCCCTATTTTTTTATACGCCCTCTTCTCCGAGATAAGAGAAATAAACGCAACTCTTCAAAGGTAAATTCGGCCGGAGATCTCTTATGGGAACACAGGCAAATTGTTTTCCGGAGACTGTTTTATGCATACCTATCCTATGGTCATAGATGGGACAAAAAAATTCCCCGGATTCATTTTTCTTTAAGTGCTCACACGGGTCTCCGTCAAAAGCGCCGCAACAGGCCCCGCACCTCCTACAGAGGGCCTCATACCTGGCCTGTTCTTCTTCCTGTTTGCGTAAATACGCTACCTTGTCCATAAGGATATTATACTCCCTAAAACAACAAATTCAACAGTCCTCAAGTTCTCATAAGCCGGAGGATCCCGAGCGCTTTTTCCTCCTTTTTATGCTCCCCCTTACCTCCAGATAATCTTCGCTGTATCTCTAGAAGGTATCCGGCTATAGCGATACTTAGCATACCCCAGCATCATGGCTGCGCCGGCTGTTGCTCTGTTGGATAGGCCAACAAGTTTGCCGGCATTTTCCGACATATTCACCGCCATCTGCACATACCCGGCCCAGCAGGCGCCAAGGCCAAAACCAAAGGCTGCTAATTCCAGATAAGTCGCAGAAATCGTGCAGGATTGCGGGACCAGCGGGTCATCTTTAAGGCCGTAAGCTATAACAACGCAAGGCGCGGACCGGCAAACCCTATCCTGTCCGTCTTTCCAGGATTCAACCAGCCGGTCAAAATGCAGCGACTCGGCCAGCGGAGATTTAGTTTTTAAAAGCCCTTCCATCCAATTTACGATAGCAACGCCAAGCGCGTGCACTTTCTCTTTATTATTGATAACCAGCCAATTAACCGGCTGCCGGTTAATCCCCGAAGGCGCGTAGCGGGCGATATCTAAAAGTTTCTCTATTGATTCTTTTGCTACTGGTTCGTCTTTATAGATTCTAACCGAACGCCGGGCTTTTAAGAGTAACTCTACCTGTTCGGGCGTTGGTAATTTAGCGTGGTCGAGCCGTATCGCATCCTTAACCTGCATCATAGATAAATCTAGAGAGCCAACCGGACAAAACGCAAAACAATGGCCGCAGTTAATGCACAGCTCCGGGCCGCCCGGTATAAATTCCGGCACATGCTCTTTCTCATTCATCCGTAGGACTTGAGCCGGGCAGATCTCCACGCATTTACCATCACCCCGGCAGGTACTTTTATCAACTTTGAGGGCAATCATATTTTCATTGAACCTCTGTCCCTTACGCCATAACCTTATCAAATTCCTCTATCGTAATTGCGGGGAAACTGGTAAAAGAGATGTTTGTCAGCTTATTTAACGCGACTGAAGCCTTCATGACTTCTGCGACTCCGGGGAAATCCGTAATCAGCACTATGTCGTATTTGCCCAAAAGCGCATACATGGAATTTACCTTGCCCCCGGCCTTAGTTATCGCATCAAGCGCCTTATTAGTCCTATCGGTAGAGATACCCTCCATCGCCTCCTTGGAATATTTTCCGTACATAAAAAATTTCGCCATTTTGCCACCTCCTTTTTCTTAGACCGCTATGCCGCATAGATAAGTAAAATACCGAAAGCAAGCGTTGCCAGGCTAATTAAACGCAATAAGTTAGCCGGCTGCTTATCCCACCAGTTGAGCATTCTCCTGACCTTTTCCGGGCCGGGAATAAAAAGGAGCGCGCCGCCTAGAAGCGCTAAAATACCCAGTACAAATATAACCTGCGGCACCTTTGCCCGGGGCGCAAAGCCTAGAAAAATAACTCCTAATACGATTTTTATCAGCCCGCCTAAAAAAATATTATTTCCTTTGCGCCAGAAAACCAGCATCTTTCTCGCCGCTTCCGGGTTGAACAATATCATCATCCCCATGGCCGTTATAAAAATCCCGCTGATTTTAATCAATATCATCCTGGCCTCCTTTCTCCCCCTGTAACCAAATTTTACTCCTGTTTAGGATAGTGTCAATATAGTTTATGAGGAAAGTTAAAAAAAACTATTAGTAGATTGACGGCCTGCATCTTTAAGGTATAATGAATGCCTAAGGAGGAAATTATGAAAATTTTTCTTATTGTAGCAGCCGGTTCTATAGTATTACTGAGCGGATGCTCGGGATTTATGATGCAAAGCGAAAAGAGGTCATTTGTGACTGAAGCTATTTCTAAATCATCCTATAGCGTAGCCTTCTGCGGCAATGCTTATATGGATCAAAGCGAAGCTGAAAAACTGGCTATGCAGCGCGCCTGCGAGATTACCCTGACCAAAGGATATACCTACTTTGAGGTGCTAACAAAATCCGATCAATCGGATATCTGCCAGATAAAAGATGCTCCGCGCGCCAGCTCAAAACAAATCCCTTCTTCAACTGATTTCGTCGGGCCCCAGAACATTGTGCGGCCGAATATAACCTTAAGGATACAATGCTACGCGCTTAAAGACGCGCCCAAAACCGCTATTGACGCGCAGAAGTATTTAGATGAGAATTTTCCGGGATTGAAGTTTGAAGAATAACATTAATCTGAATAATAATATCCTCCAGCTGGCTGTTAAACTCATCAGGAGCTTCAACCATCAGGAAATGCCCCAGTCCCGGCATCACTCTCAGATGATAAGACTTCAGGTACTTGCTGTTAATCTCCGGGAAACTTGGCCACAGGTCGGCATTCAGGCACCATAACGGAACATCCACACCAGCTAAAAGCGGAATCACCGGAGTATTAAAATAGTAATCAATGGCGCTGATCGCTATGGCCGGATCAGCCCGGGACACATTCGCCACTACCTGCTTAACCAGCTGGGGGTCGGCGTTGGCAGTAAACATCTCCCGGACAAAGATGCCGGAGCCTTCTCTAAAATCCTTTTTCATGGGATCAATGTATTTCCGGATCTCTTCCGGGGTAGCCACAGATTCAAAATTCTCCAGCGTATCAACACCAACAAGCCCGCGTACCTTGCCCTTAAGAAGGCGGTTCGCCTCCAGCATCACAGTGCCGGCCATGGAATGGCCTATTAAAATAACTTTATCCGCTTTTAGCGCATTTACCACTGCGGCTACATCCTCGCCAAAGGCTTCTTGAGTATAAGCCTTTCTTTGGCGTCCGGACACACCGTGTCCTGCCAAGTCCAAAGCCACGACTTTGTATTTTTTAGCAAAATACGGTATCTGCTTATACCAGACAGCGCGGCTGCCGCACCAGCCATGCACAAAGACCAACGCCGGCTCCCCTTTGCCATATACAGAATAGGCTATTCTTACGCCGTCCTTGGAAAGGACAGTTTTATTATTTACCGTCAGCGCATAGATTAAAAAAACAAGCGCTATTAAAGCAACTAAAATTCCTAGATTACGAAATATCCTTTTCATATCAGTTGCTTTCTCCTTTACTTATATTATATCTCCACCAACCGAAAACAAGAACCTCAAGTTTTTATCCAGCGCAGTCCTTTGTGCTTCGCACACAAATCCACTTTTTGTTTTTGTCCCATATTCAATAATCGTTTATCTATTTTTTAGATATATTTTTAAAGAGAATAAATAGTAAAGATGAAAGAAAGGATACTATTTCCAAAATTACAACATTATCTTGCTACCCACCCCTTCCAACAAAGCATAATCGCTGGGCTTATTAGCGGTGTTGTTGTGTGGGGTCTAAGCTTACTTATTACCTACCGATAACCCTGGGGTAATTCTGAAACACAAGACTTAATCCCATAAATCTTATGATTCGCTTCTTTCCACCCCCTAAAATTATAAATAATAAGGACGGTTCTTTTTTTCAGAAACCGTCCCTCGAATTGCGGCTCTGGTGCAGCGAATTATTGGTTATATTCTACCCCTGGCAATATGAATGTCAATCTTAAACTCCAATATCCAGGGGACACTTTCCTGTCCAGCCTACGCAAATAGACTACTACGGAAAATGTCCCCTCCTATCTTAGGCGGCAAACAAAAA
>JBAZOC010000014.1:0-28216 GCA_041648915.1 Candidatus Omnitrophota bacterium | reverse complement strand
GGAGAAAGATGGGGATATATTTTGTAAAACAATAGTCAGGATTCTGGAGCTATACGAAAGCATCAGTATTATCCGCCAATCTTTGAATAAGATGCCTAAAGACGGGCCGATTGATGCCGGCGTCCAAGATATACCTGCCGGAGAAGGTATCGGCAGAGTCGAGGCGCCCAGGGGTGAATGTTTCCACTATATAAAGAGTGACGGAACAAACCGTCCCGTCCGGCATAAAATCCGTTCTCCGAGTTTTATGAATGTAGCGTCGGATAAAGTCTCTGCTGTGGGGGGTACGATTTCCGACGCAACCCTTACCTTGGCGGCGGTTGATCCTTGTTATTGCTGCACGGAGAGAGTAGCGGTAATTAACCATGCAGATAAGCGTAAAGTCATGAATGGCTGGGATTTGATTAAGCTATCCCAGGAAAAGACCCTTAAGCTAAAGGAGGGTTATTATGGCAGACCTGAATAGTATTAAGGAAAAAGTCAACCAGATGGCTAAGAGCGCTACCAGTATGTGGAAGCTTACTTACGACGCCTTTATTGAACACGACGTGGAGTTGATCTCTAAGGCCCTGGAAGAGGAAAATAAGTTGAATGCCCTGGAGGATGAAATTAATAAGAGCGTAATTAACCTGGGACACACCGCTGTGCCGCAAAAGGAAAAATTACGGGTTATCGTTTATGCTGATATAGCCGCGGATTTTGAGTTGATCGGAGATTATTGTAAAGATATCCTGGAGAGGATCCAGATTAAAATAGAAGAGAAGCTTCTTTTCAGCGAAGGAGCTGTGGAAGAATATAAAGATCTTTATAACAAGACCAAGGGAGCCCTGGAAGAGGTCGTCTTTGTTTTAGAAAAGGATAATCCTGCCCTCATTAAGGAAGTATTAAGGAAAGAAGAGCATATTGATAGTTTAGTGGATAAATACCGCCATAACCACGACCAGCGGATGCTCGCCGGAGAATGCACGCCTATGGGTTGTAATATGTTCTTGAACATGCTGGATTTTACCGCTGCGGTTTACTACCATATAAAAAAGATAACTAAGAGCCTGCTTCAGATAAAATGATGAGTACAAGCTTATTTTTTCTTTTTACGCTGCCCCTCCTCGGAGGTTTAGCTTTATTTTTCTTCAGGCCGCCGGAGAGCCTCAAGAAAAATATAAGCTTGGTTATCTTCCTGCTTAGCCTATGTGCCGCTATATTTTTATTTTCCCGGCCCCAATTTTCCTGGAGCAGATATCTTTTTGGTGGATATACGCTTACGCTCGGGCTGGACCGCTTAAGCCGCCTGGTACTTATTTTTGCCAATTTTTTTGGCGTATTAGTCTGCCTCTATTCCAAGGATTATATGGCCGCAAAGCGCAATTATTTTTCCTGGCTCCTCGGGCTCCTGGCCTTTTCTAACCTGGAGATTCTAGCGGCAGATTTTATTATTTTTATATTTTCCTGGATTGGTTCAATATTTATGCTTTATGCCTTGCTTAGTTTAGGTTCAAAATTCAGCGCCAGGAAAGCCGCGACTATCCTGGGTTTCTCCTGTAGCTGTTTTATCATCGGCACGTATATTTATTGCCTGTTTAGGGGTTCCTCCAGCATGTCCGGCGGAATGAGTATGGTCTTAAACCGGCCAATTTGCTGGGTGGTTTTTAGCCTTATGCTCATTGGCGGACTGGCTAAGCTGGGCTCAGCCCCTTTCCATACCTGGATTCCTACGGCCAGTGAAAGCGCACCGGTTACGGTGATGGCCATATTGCCGGCGTCCCTGGATAAGTTGCTCGGGGTTTACATCTTGTCGCGGATTTGCTTGGATTTTTTTATTCTGAACAGTTTCGTTATCGTGCTTTTACTGATTATCGGCAGCCTGACCATTATTTTTGCGGTGATGATGGCGCTTACGCAGCATGATTTAAGGAAGCTGCTGGCTTATCATGCCATAAGCCAGGCAGGGTATATGGTTTTAGGGTTAGGCACGGCAAACCCCCTAGGGATAATCGGCGCAATATTCCATATGTTTAATAATGCTATATATAAAAACGGGCTTTTTCTGGTCGGCGGAGCGGTAGAGAAACAGAAAGGGACCTTTGAATTGGATAAGTTGGGGGGCCTGGCCCGCTATATGCCGCTTACTTTTGTCAGCGGTCTGATTCTGGCTTTGTCCATCTCCGGCATCCCTCCTTTGAATGGTTTTGCTTCTAAGTGGATGATCTATCAGGCTACCCTCTTAGGCCTGGCTTCCTCCGGGGGGATTGCCTTGCGTTTTGTTTATATGTTCGCTTTAATCGCGGCGATGTTTGGCAGCGCCCTGACCCTGGCTAGTTTTATAAAATTTATTCACGCTATCTTCCTCGGCCAGGATAATAACCTTAAGAAGCCATTAAGGGAAACTTCCTGGAGGATGCTTACTCCTTTATTGGCCCTCTCCGGGCTCTGTGTTATTCTCGGTATATTCTCTCACGCCTTTATCCAAACTGCTCTCGTTCCTTCTTTTTCATTCACTTTAGAGTATAGCGGCAGGTGGAACAGCGGTTTTGTCGCACTATTTATAGCGGCAGGTCTATTCCTGGGTTTATTATTATGGCGGCTTATGGCGGCCAAAAAAGTAAGGCAGGACAGTTTTTTTACCGGGGGAGAAACTGCTTATGCTCATCCGGATTTTCCAGCCACGGAATTTTACAAAACAATAGAAAGGCTTCCGTTATTACGCGGGGTCTACTGTTTTTTGAAGTCTGAAAAATGGGATATTTATAACATCTTGAACGGAACACTAAAGAGTTTGGGTTTTATTTTTTCCTTGAAGTGGATTTTTAAGTCTAGAAGGTAAAAGATATGCGCCGGCCAAAATTACGGGAATTAAAAGAAGCGCTAAAGTCGTTATTCAGCCCCGCTTACACCAGCAATTTTCCGCGTAGGGCCCATGAGCCGTATGAACGTTTCCGCGGCCGGCCCTACTTTCACGAAGAAGATTGCACGGGTTGCGCTGCCTGCGCTCAGGTTTGCCCGGTAAAAGCCATAGAGGTTAATGATGTGATAGAAGGCGGAGTAGCCAGGAGGAAATTGACCGTACACTGGGATATCTGTATATTTTGCGGCCAGTGCCAAGCGAATTGCCTAACCGCCAAAGGCATTATGCTTTCGCGGGAATTCGACCTGGCGACTACCGCAAAGAGAGAGGATTTAAAACAGACGATAGAAAAGGAGCTCGTGCTTTGCGAATCTTGCGGCGAGCCAGTCGTGCCTTACGACCAATACGTCTGGGTGGCTAAAAGGTTAGGGACCTTGGTTTTTACCAATGCCTCGCTACTATTGTTTTATTTAAGAAACATAGGGTTGGCCTTGAAAGAAAAAATTATTCCCGGTGGTGGCAAAGCTATCGCGTTTAACCGTTCTACGCGCCTGAAAGTTCTTTGTCCGCGCTGCCGGCGGGAGGCCGTAATTAAATCCTAAAAGGCTTAGCAATTTTAGTTGCTTTTTCAAAATAATTTGTTAGAATTAATTAAACCCCCAAGGAGGCGGAGAAATGAAGAAGCTTATATTGATCAGCGTAGTTTTTCTAGCAACAATTTCACTTTTTGGTTGTGGTAAAAAACAGCAGACTTTAGAAGAGATGCAGCAACCCATATCCATGGAGACGCTTACTACCATGCAGGCATCCGAGGTAAAAGCGCCCGAAGCTAAGGTGGAAGTGGGCGCCCCTATTGTTGTGCGCGGGGCAAAATTGGAAGCATTACCTCCGGCCGGGCCTTATAAACCTACGCCTGTAGAAATTCAGACAGCGCTTAAAAACGCGAATTTTTATACCGGAGCAATAGACGGTAAAATCGGCCCCAAAACCAAGAAGGCAATCGTTGCCTTTCAAAAAGCAAATGGTTTAACAGCCGACGCCAAGGTCGGACCGAAAACCTGGAACGTATTAAATAGCTATCTTACTCCGGAGAACACGCCCCAGGCCAGATAGATTTAACCAGATTTAACTATCAGAGAGTCCCGGCATTTTTTGTCGGGACTTTCTTGTTTTTGGTGTTATAATAAAAAACGCGATGATTGAATTCCCTAAAGAGTTCCTCTGGGGCGCGGCAACTTCCGCCTATCAGGTTGAAGGTAATAATATGTTCAGCGACTGGTGGGAGTGGGAAAAACGTGTTTCCCTCAAACAGCTCTCCGGCCTGGCCTGCCGGCATTATGAATTTTACGCCCAGGATTTTGACCTGGCAAAGGGATTGAATCATAATTGCCACCGCTTCTCGATTGAGTGGGCCCGTGTTGAGCCCGAAGAAGGTAAATTCTCCGGAGAAGAGCTTGAGCATTACCGTAGAGTAATTCTGGCCCTAAAAGAGCGCGGGCTTAGCCCCATAGTAACCTTACACCATTTCACTAACCCAATTTGGTTCGCGAAAATAGGCGCCTGGCGTAACCGGAAGGCGGATAAATATTTTTTACGTTATGTGGAAAAGGTGGTAAGCGTCTTAGCCGGCGAAGTGTCTTTCTGGGTGATCGTCAATGAACCGAATGTCTACGCGTACCATTCTTACCTGTTGGGGTTATGGCCGCCGCAGGAAAAGTCTTTTTTTAGGGCCAGACAGGTAACGCATAATTTGGTTAATGCCCACATTCAGGCTTACCATTTAATCCGCGGTAGCTATCAAAAAAATAATTTACCCTATCCTAAAATCAGTATTGCCCAGAATATGCAGGCGTTTATCCCACGGCTGCCGTCTTTGGCGAATAAAATAGCCGTTTATTTAAAGCATAAGTTTTACAACCTTGAATTCATAGAAAAATTAATTGCGCATCGGGCGATTGACTTTATCGGAATGAATTATTATAGCCCCAGTTGGGTGGGCAGAAGTAATGCTAAGGTCTCCACCCGCGTTTTAAGAAAAAATTCCCTGGGTTGGGATATATACCCGCAAGGCCTTTACGATTTACTCATAAACCTTAAGCATTATAACTTGCCTGTTTTTATTCTGGAGAACGGCATCTGTACCGATAATGATGCCCTAAGATGGGATTATATCAAGGAGCACCTGGAGAGCCTAAATCGGGCAATGCAGAATGGCGTGAAAGTCTTAGGCTACGTATACTGGTCGCTGCTGGATAATTTTGAATGGGACAAAGGTTTTGGGCCGCGCTTTGGCCTGGTCGAGGTAGATTATCATACTTATCAGCGCACAATCAGGGAAAGCGCCCGGAAATTCTCCAAGGTGTGCTTAACTAATGAATTATAGCTATGCCTGGACTGGATAAAAATTTAATCATTCAGGAATTCCCTCTTTTTAGCGATTTAGCGCCAAAAGAGCGCGCGATTATCCGGGAAAATTCCAGCGTCTTGCCCTTTAAAAAAGGCGAGATCATCTATAAGGAAGGCTCTGGCCCCAGCGGTTTCTACTGTTTAGCCTTGGGCAGGGTAGTAATTTACGTCCAGGATAACCAGGGCAATCAAACAACCCTGGAATATCTGCACCGCGGAAAATATTTCGGGATAATTTCCCTGTTGACGGATGAGCCGCATTCGGTAACAGCCCAGGCTACCAATGATTGCCTGATCCTGGTTATTGATAAAGAAGCATTTAATGCGGTGATTAATAGGATCCCGCGCCTGGCCATTGATTTGAGCCTGACCCTCTCGCGCCGGCTTAAGCGCAAGGATATACATCAGAAAACCATTTTTGAGAGCACGGTTATCGCGGTATTCAGTTCGTATTCTCAGGCCGGTAAGACCATTTATGCCCTTAATCTGGGCCTTAGCCTTAAGCAGGAGGCGCATAAATCCGTAATTATCCTGGATATACTTTCGACTGCTAAAACGCACAGCCTGCCGGCCAGGCTTGGACTAGGCACAGAAAAGGTTTTTGACCTTTCTAAAGAAACGGCGGATAACGCAGGGTTAGCCAAAGATTTTATTTTAAAGAGCGGCTTTGGCCTGGATCTGCTCTGTTTTCATTATAGCCCCGAGGATAATCATTGTGTAAGGAGGTTATTGGGGGTTTTAAGCTGGCTGGTAAATGATTATCATTTTATCGTCTTGGACCTGCCGTCTTTAATAGATAAAAATATCTTTAGTATCCTTAACCAATCGGATTTGATCCATCTTTTGAGCGGTCCGGATGAACCGGAACTCAAAAAAACCAGCGTTTTAATCCGGCAGCTTAAAGATGAATTCAATTTTCAGGAAGACAAAATAAAAATTATCATTAATGAATACAAGCTTTCTAAAGTTACGCCTGTCGAGCAGGCCCAGGCCTTAGGACGGCGGATATTCGCTACCCTGCCGAAGATTGATGCCGGTATGCCGGAGAGGCTGGTCCTGGAGAGCCCGGAAAGCGAATATGCCAAGGCAGTAAGAAGGATCTCGCGTTATGTAAGCGGAAGTATGGTGGGCTTGGTTTTAGGAGTAGGGGTGGGATACGGCTTTTGCCATGTAGGCGTATTAAAGGTGATTGAAGAAGAGCATATTCCGATAGATATCATCGCCGGCTCAAGCATCGGCGCGCTCATTGCCAGCCTCTGGGCGACCGGTCGGTCCAGCTCTGAAATATTGGAGATTACTAAAGAATTCCGGGAACCTAAGCGTATCTGGGGGTTAGTTGACCTGACTATCCCGCATCTAGGTTTTCTTAAAGGCAATAAGCTGTATAAATTTTTAAATAAATATCTCGGCGGTAATACTTTTTTTGACACCCGGCTGCCCTTAAAAGTGATTGCCAGCGACGTAAAAAGGAAAGAGACACGCGTCCTGGATAAAGGTTTATTGGCGGATGCGATTATGGCTAGCTGCTCTATGCCGGGAGTCTTTGCGCCTTTTAAATTTAAAGAAGAAATGCTCTTTGACGGTGGAGTGATTAATCCGCTTCCCACTGAACCGCTTTTTAAAATGGGGGTAAAAAAGATTATCGCGGTTAATGTCACGCCTTCGCGCCAGGATATCCTAAATCAGTATACGAAAATCAAGGAAGGTTTCAAGGCCAATATATCCGAAGGTATCCAAGAGAAGGGTTGGTTTGGCCTGGGCAGATATTTCCGGGAAACTTTTCGGACGAATATACTGGATATTATATTCAGCAGTGTTGAAATACTACAGTCTGAGGTGGCCCAGAAAGAAGCGCTGCTGGCGGATGTGGTTTTACATCCGGATACCTCCGGCCTGTACTGGTTAGAGCTGCATAAAGCCGCCGAGTTCGCCAGGCGCGGAGAAGAAGAGGCGCACCGGAATCTGGATAAAATAAAACAATTGATAAATGAATAACCCCGTGTTGATAAAGCTTTGCGCGCCTGCCTGCCGGCAGGCAGGGGTATGCCCTTAGGGGCAAGGAGGAGCGATGTGGACTAAATACCGCCTATTGTGTGCTTTTGTATTTTTAGCCGTTTTGGTTTCCGGCTGTGTAGGGCCAAAAGAAGCCTGCAAAGGTTTTCTGGGAATTTCAACTAAGGTCCTTGAAGATGGCCGCCAAAACGCCCTCAAGAAAGAATTCAGCTGCGATTTAATTACCTGCCATAATGCGGTAAGGTCGATATTAAAGAAAAATAAATCCTATATTTACGCCGATAATCTGGAAAAGGATATGCTTGCCATATATATCTCCGAAGAAGACACTACGCCCGTGGGGATATTTTTGACGGGTACAGGTAAGGACAGGACTCTTGTAGAGATAACCAGCCCCAGCACTTACGGGAAAGAGCTTATCGCCAAAATTATTTTTACCGGTTTAGCCGCCAGCTTAACCGTTAAACCCGAGAAAGGACAGCTTAATGCAGCCAAAAAAGAAAAAGTCGGTAAATGACTTCATAAGAGAGTGCCACCGTGTCGCTAAAACCAAAGGCTGGTGGATCGATACCCGCAATGACGGCGAGTTAATCGCGCTTATGCATTCGGAGTTATCCGAGGCTCTGGAGGCGATGCGTCAGGGTGGCAAGAAGGAAGAGTTGGCGGAAGAGTTAGCAGACTGCTGTATCCGTATCTTTGATTACTGCGGAGCCAGGAAGATCAATCTGGAAAAAGCCCTCCTGAAGAAAATAGAATACAATAAAGGGAGGCCTTATAGGCATGGGAAAAAATTCTGAAGCTAATGCCTTTGAGCATCTTAAGCTCCATCTTACGGGAAAGGTAGTAATTGTAGGTATCGGCAATACCTTACGCAGCGACGACGGGATAGGTTCAATCCTGGCCACGCGCCTTCAGGACAAAGCCCCTTATATAGTCTATAATGGCAGTTCCAGCCCGGAAAATTATCTGGGTAAAATCATTAAAGATATGCCGGATACCATCCTGTTGGTAGATGCCGTTGATTTCGGCGGAGAAGCCGGTGAAATCCGGTTTTTAGAAGGAGAGGATATCCAGACGGTAAATTTCTTTTCTACCCACGATGCCTCAATAAGCCTGGCGATAAGTTATTTAAAAAATAGTTTAAAATCTACCGGTATATTTATTCTCGCTATCCAGCCAAAGATATTGGTATTTGGAGATCAATTGAGCCCGGAGCTAGCGCAGGCTTTGAAGAAAATAGAAAGATGGTTCATTAATGGCCAAAATCAGGGATAGCTGGGGGACACGCCTCGGTATTATTATGGCCGTTGCCGGTTCGGCTATCGGTTTGGGGAATTTTTTGAGGTTTCCGGCTAAGGTCGCTTCCAACGGCGGCGGCGCTTTTATGATCCCCTATTTCGTTTCGTTCTTTCTTTTAGGCATACCTTTGATGTGGATTGAATGGACCCTGGGCCGTTACGGCGGCGGATTTGAGCACGGGACGGCCCCGGGGATCTTCCACAGTGTCTGGAAAAAGAGCCGCTTCATTAAATATTTCGGAGTAATCGGTATTTTCGGGCCTTTGGTTATATTCATTTATTACACTTATATAGAATCCTGGACCCTGGCTTATAGTTTTTTTGCTCTTTTAGGTAAATACACCCCATTGACCGATCAGGCAGCAATGAAGAATTTTCTTACGAGTTTCCAGGGTCAGGGAAATAACCAGTATTTTAACGGTCTGGGCACAGCTTACGCGTTTTTCTTAGTTACCTTCATTTTGAATATCGTGGTTATCTATCACGGCATAAAAGGCGGGGTAGAAAAACTTTGTAAATGGGCAATGCCGCTTTTATTTATTTTTGCCCTGGTTTTACTGGTGAGAGTTTTTACCCTGGGCGCTCCCGATGCGGCTCATCCTGGCTGGAATACTTTTAACGGGCTGGGTTTCTTATGGAACCCGGATTTTTCCGCTTTAAAATCCGCTAAGGTTTGGCTGGAAGCGGCAGGCCAGATATTCTTTACCTTGAGTGTCGGTATCGGCGTAATCCTCGTCTATGCAAGTTATCTTTCCAAGGGCGACGATGTCGCGCTCTCCGGCCTTAGCGCCTCGGCTACTAATGAATTATCCGAGGTAATACTAGGAGGAAGTATCGTTATCCCGGCAGCATTTGCTTTTTTCGGCCCGCTAGATATAAAAGCAATTGCCCAGTCCGGAGTTTTCAATCTCGGTTTTGTGACTATGCCGCTGGTTTTAAATAAGCTTCCTTTAGCCTGGTTCTTCGGGTTTTGCTGGTTTGGCTTACTATTCTTAGCCGGGATAACTTCATCAGTTTCCCTGGCTCAACCGGCAGTAGCTTTCCTGGAGGACGAATTTGATATTAACCGTAAAAAATCCGTAGCTATATTCGGCGTTGTTGCGTTTATATTATGCCAGCCGGTGATTTTTTTCTTAAGTCGGGGCGTACTTGACGAAATGGATTTTTGGGGAGGGACATTTTTTCTGGTTATCTTTGCGACGATAGAGGTTGTCCTTTTTGCCTGGGTTTTTGGTATGGAGCGGGCCTGGGATGAGATACACCGGGGAGCGGATATGCGAATACCTAAAATTTACAAATTTATCATTAAATATATTACTCCGTTTTTCCTTTTTTTTATCCTGGGGGCGTGGTTATGGCAGGAATGGCTGCCGATTATCTTTATGCAGAATATCCCTCCGGATAACCGGCCGTTTATATTGATGACCCGGATCGGATTATTAGCGTTATTTTTGATTTTAGGGCTACTGGTCAAAATTGCCTGGAGCCGTAAAAAGAAGCAGTTGAAAAGGACAAAATGAAGTTGACCGGCTGGTTATTTCTGATTGTCTCCTGGGGTATGATCATTAGCCTTTTGATATTTTGTTTTATCCGCGTATTTTCCAAAAAAGAAATTAAGTAGTCCCTAAGCGGCCTTAGTGCGCTAAGGCAGGCAATTATTATTTGGCGGAACAGGCAAGTTGTGGTATAATCCTTAGCATTAAATATAAAAATCCGCCGAGATAGCTCAGTGGTAGAGCGCGGCCCTGAAAAGGCCGGCGTGGGGAGTCCGATTCTCTCTCTCGGCACCATATTGGGGCAGCCTCTAAAAAAGGCTGCTCATTTTTTCCCTGCCTCTTAAAAGCAAAAAGCATTCCTTGAATTTAAAAATCCGAGGTATAATAATTTCAAGATGAAAATATTGATGTGCCATAAATTTCATTTTACTGCCGGAGGAGCCGAGGTTTATCTCTTTGATTTATGCGCAGGGTTAAAGGATTTAGGGCATACCGTAATAAACTTTTCTACCCAAAACCAAAAGAATCTTGCTTCGCGCTATTCGGAATACTTTGTTGAACCCATAGATTTATCCCATATCGGCTCGGCAGCGAGGTTCATTTACTCCCTGGAATCGTCCAGGAGTATCGCCAGGTTGATAGATAGGTATCATCCGGACCTGGCCCATATCCACAATATCTACCATCAGATTTCTCCTTCAATTTTAAAAGTTTTGGCTAAAAATAGCATTCCCGCGCTTATGACCTTGCACGATTATAAGCTTATCTGCCCGAATTATTCTCTGTTTACCCAAGGCAAGCCCTGTGAAAGATGTAAAGGCGGCAGGTATTATAATGCCGTAAGATATAAGTGCCTTAAAGATTCCTATTGGAAAAGCAGCCTGGCGGGCCTGGAGGCATATTTTGCCAAGCAATTAAGAATATACGAGAAAAATATCGCTTTATTTATTGCCCCTTCGCGGTTCCTAAGAGATAAGATGATTAGCTTTGGATTGGATGCCCATAAGGTCAGTTATTTGCCTCATGCTATAAATTTAGAGAGTTTTAAACCGGATTTTGAGTTAGGTAAATATATTCTTTATTCCGGCAACATTTCAGTTAAAAAAGGAGTGAGGTTATTCTTAGAAAGCCTGCAGAATCTAAATCCTGTATTTGCGGTAAAAATAGCGGGAGACGGTCCACTGAACCGGGATTTGCCCGCTTTAATCAGGAAACTCGGGCTTAAAAACGTAGAATTATTAGGGTTTAAATCCAGGGATGAATTAAGCGGCATCATGCGTAATGCCCTTTTTGTGGTTGTTCCGTCTTTATGGCCCGAGGTTGCCGGGTTGAGTATCTACGAGGCTTTCGCCTGCGGCAAATGTGTGATCGCCAGCTCCAGAGGGGGAATCCCTGAATTAGTTGAAGATAAAGTTAACGGGTTGTTATTTGATCCCGCTGAACCCGGGAGCCTTAGGGATAAAATCAGTTACCTGGTTAGTAATCCATTCAGGATAATGGAATTTGGCCGTAATGGTTTTGAGAAGATCAGCAGAATAAATAATAGAAAAATTCACTATGAGAAATTAACAGAATTATATTCCGGTTTAGTAAATAAAAATTCAAGATGAATTTTTTGTTTTTAGTCCCTCCTATAGATTTAAGTAAAAGAAAAAAACCGGTAGACCGGGTCTATGGTTGTAATTATGGCTATGATTATAAACCGGCAGCCCATCTTTTATCCTTAGCCACAGTAGCCAAGCAGGCAGGCTGTCGGGTGAGGTTCCTGGATTGTCCAGCCGAAGGCTATAATAGCAAAAAATTAATCCGTTATTTAAAAAACCATAAAGATATAAACGCGGCTGTATTTTTTACGGTCTGGTTATCCAAGGAAGAAGATATTGTGGCGGCGGATATAATCACCGCTATATCCCCGGCAGTAAAAATAATATTTAGCGGGTCTTATCCAACCTGGAAACCGGAAGTTTTTTTAAAAAGTGGAAATTATATTGTGCTAAGAGGCGAACCAGAGGGTACGCTTATTGAATTAATCCGCTTTTTTAAATCCGGCGATGAGAGGCTCTCAGAAATTAAGGGTGTATCATTTTTAGAAGGAAACAGGGTTATCCATAACCGGATGAGAGAGTTGCAGGACCTTGATGCTATTGCCTGGCCGGACCGCAGACTATTAAAAGGAGAATATTATTTTAACCGGCTTGATTTTTATCCTGCTACTGTTATGTGCGCTTCCCGGGGATGTTCTCACGGCTGTACTTATTGCGCACCCCAGGCCTTAGATCAGGCCATAGAATTGGAACACCTTAGGTTTAGTTTAACTAAACCACCTTTACGTTTAAAGAGCCCGCAGGCGGTGATTAAGGAATTCCGGGAGATAGCTGCTTTGGGTTACCGGGGCGTGGAAGTCTGTGATAATCAGTTTCTCTGGGGTGAAAAAAGGATGGCTGAGGTTTGCGAAGGGATAAGGCCGCTTAAACTGAAATGGATATGCAATAGCCGGGCCGACCATCTAAAAGATAAAGGCCTGTTAAAATTGATGAAGGAAGCAGGCTGCCAGTTGATTTACATCGGAACCGAAACATTTAATCAAGCCATCCTGGACGATGTGCACAAGGGCCTGGATTTAAAGCAGAATTACCGGGCAGTTAATTTATTAAGAGAGTGTGGTATTGAGCCGGAAGTATCAGTCTTATTGGGGGCTTCAGGCTTAGAAAACGAGAGGTCTATTTTACAGAGCATCTCTGAGGCAAAAAAAATGAAAACCAGATTTGTCCATTATAGTGTAGCTTTGCCTTTTCCCAATACTAAGCTGTATCAAATTGCTAAAAGCAATGGCTGGATGAAGGCCGGTGATTTTGTTCCCGCAGATAATACCCGGGATGCAATATTAAATCTTCCCTCTATTAGTGCTGCCAGGTTAAAAAATATTTTAAAGTATTGCTATATTCGGCAGTATTTATCTTTAAAATTTATTTTTCGGCAAGTATTTTGTTGTTCTGTCCGAAGCCTAGTTTCTAGAATCAAGGCATTTCTTAATTTTTCAGGATACCTGATCAGGAGATCTTAATGCGCATAGCTTTTATCGGAGCAAAGGGTATTAACGCTAGATATAACGGCGGCGGAGTAGAAATTTCACTTCGGGAGATAGCTAAGCGCCTGGCAGATAAAGGGCACCAGGTAGTTATTTATTGCCGCAAGCCAAGGGAGATTGCCCTAGTAGATAATTTAGCAAAAAATATCAAAATAATTTACCTGCCCACTCTGCATTCTAAGCATCTTGGCACGCTACTCCATGTTTTTTTATCGGCTATCTTGGTTTTATTCAGCGATGCCGATATCGTGCATTTTCAATCATTAGGCCCTTCGGTTTTTTCTTTTTTACCCAGGCTATGTGGGAAGAAAACCATTGTGACTATTCATGCCTTAGACTGGAAGAGGAAAAAATGGGGGTGTATGGCCAGGTTATTTTTAAAGTTATGCCAATATCCGGCTATGTTTTTCCCGCATAAGACTACCGTAGTCTCTAAGACCTTAAAAGCATATTTTGAGGGTAAATTTAAACGGAAGGTTTACTATATACCCAACGGAGTCAATCCGCCGGCTCTGGGAAAGCCCTCCCCGGAGAAAGATCAGTATATTCTCTTTGTCGGCCGTCTAGTTCCCGAGAAGGGGATACACTATTTAATCCAGGCCTTCAACGGTCTCAATACCGATTTTAAGTTGCTCATCGCCGGCGAGCCCAGTTTTACTAATAACTATTTTAATTATCTGAAAAAGATTGCTAATCAGAAGATAAGCTTTATAGGATTTGCGGACAATAGCTATCTGGAAAAATTATATCAGAATGCCTATTTATTTGTTTTGCCCTCGGAAATCGAAGGTTTATCAGTAGCTTTGTTGGAGGCGATGAGCCACGGTAGATGCGTATTAACCAGCAATATTCCGGAATTTCTGGAAGTAACAGGAGGAAACGGGATATATTTTAAGACCGGTGATTGTTTAGACCTTAGAAATAAGCTAAGATATTTGATGGATAATCCTGATTTAGTAAGAGAAAGAGGGTTAGCGTTTCGAAAGTTAGCCTTGGAAAGATACGGTTGGGATAAGATAATTGAAGAAATAGAAAAAGTCTATGCACAAGGTTAGCCTTTATATTCCCTGTTTTAATGCCGAAAAAACTATCCGGGAATGCCTGGATGGCGTTATGCAACAGAGTTATCCTATAGATGAAATATTAATCATTGACGATGGCAGCCAGGATAAGACTGTGGATATTGTTTCCCAATACCCGGTTAAGATTATCCGGAACGGTAAAAATAAAGGACTGGCGGCTTCCCGGAATACCTCTTTTAGGCAGGCCCGGAATGAATTTGTCGCGGCTCTAGACGCAGATTGCCTGGCGCATAGCGATTGGCTTAAGCAGCTGATGGATTGTTTCGAGGATGAGGATATTGCCGGCGCCGGCGGTACACTCGTTGAAAAATATACCGACAGCGCAGCTGATCGGTGGCGGGCATTACATATGTCTCAGGAATGGGGAAAGGAACTTATTGAAAACCCTCCGTTTTTATACGGGAGTAACACTGTTTTTAGGAAAAGTATCCTTCAATCAATAAGCATGTATAATGAATTATTCAGGAATAATTACGAAGATGTTAATTTGTCGTTTGCGCTTTATGCTCAAGGGTTTAGATTAATCTATAATCCTAAAAGCGTTGTCGAACATTTACGTAAAGATACATTGACTTCAGTCCTGAGTACCTATTGGCATTGGCAATATTACCGCAATATTAAATTTTTATTGGCCGATAAGTTTTTCCGCCGGCTAACAGCCGGAATAGTGACCGTCTTTGATTTTATCAACAGTATCGGTCATATATTCCGGCAGGACTGGCAGAAAAGGGATTATGAATTAATATTTATTGATATAATAGCAGTATTCTATTACCCCTGGATAGGAGTTAAATACTATTTTCAAAAGATTTTATCCCGGATAATTAAGATATGAAAATAAGCGTTATCATACCTGCTTATAACAGTAGCAGCTCTCTTGTAAAGACAGTAGAATCAATTTTTAACCAATCTTACCCTAAGGATGAATTTGAAGTCATCGTCGTTGATGATGGCTCAACCGACGCTACAAAGGAAGATATGGAAAGATTACGCAGGCAGGATAAATATAATCTCGGGTATTGCTACCAGAAAAATAGAGGCCCGGCTGCGGCCAGGAACCTGGGGATCAAAAATTCCCGGGGGGAAATAATCGTTTTTATAGATGCAGATTGCATCGCTGATAGATCCTGGCTTAAAGAAATAAGCGGAGGTTATAATGACCAAAGGTTAGCCGGCATAGGCGGAGTTATAAAAGCAGTGCCTAGCGGTTCGATAGTAAGCCGGTATTGCGCGTATATTAAGATGAACGAGAAGCCCAAAAGGGATAAAACCGGCATTGTATATTTGATAACCGCTAATGCATCATTTAGGAAGAGCTGCTTAGATTCTATCGGCGGTTTTGACCAGCGTTATAACTCTCCCGGAGGGGAGGACCCTGATTTATGCTATCGCCTGAGAAAAGAGGGGTATTATTTCAAATATAATCCAAAAGCCGTTGTATTCAATCCCCATAAAAATAGCTTTAAAGAATTAGCCGGCACCTATTTTAATTACGGTAGGGGAGAGTCTTTTTTAGCTTTAAGGAAAACGTCTCGCTGGAGACTTTCTGATATTACCGGTTGGAAATGGGTTTTTTATTTCTCTAAGATAATATTCAAGGCTATACTGATGGCGATGGAAGATGCTATAGATTCAATCCTGCGCTTGCTTAAGGTTCCCTTTAGAATTTTAACTTATTATTCCCAAGGCTTAAGCTTAAAAGAGAGTTTAAGCTACGCCCTATTAGATTATTTAAAAGATTTCAGTTTTCAGCAGGGATGTTTGATGGGCTACCTCGAGGGTAAATTCAAAGGTTTCAGTAAATTGTCCTAATCGCGGAGAAAAATGCTTATAGTCAAGAAAATAGCCGAAAATAGCAGCGTAATTATTTTAGGCAATATAGTAGAGAGGGTTTTGGGCTTATTCATAACTATAGCATTAGCCAGGTATTTCGGCCAGACCGGATTTGGCAAGCTTTCTTTTCTGGCTATTTTCTTTTTTTACCTCGCTTCAATTGATAACCAATGGATACGGCCTATTCTAGTCCGGGAGATGAGCCGGGATGAGTGTAATGCCGGGCGCATAATCGGTAACGGTTTGGTCATTAAGGCTTTGATATCGGTAGCGGCGATAATTTTTTTCTGGATTACTATAGGTGTTATTAAGCCTACGCCGGATATAGTAATCCTGGCTATTTTTACCTCCTGGAGCTTATTCTTAAATTCATTAACATCGTCTTATGAAATTGTGTTTCAGGTCAGTCTGAAAATGAAGTATTTTATAGGATTGAATCTTTTTATCAGGATTTTAAATTTAATGTTAGTTTATTTAATCATATTTTTCAAACAGAACCTTTTTAATTTTTATATTTTAAGCCTAATTCCGGGTTTAGTTTTTTTGGGGCTCCTCCGGCATTATTCAGTGAGGATAACCAAGCCGTCTTTCAAGTTTGATGCCCTCTTATGGCGCAGGATATTCCGGGAGTCCTGGCCTTTAGGGTTAACCGCCGTTTTTATATTTATCTATCACCGCATAGACCAGACGCTCTTATTATATTTTAAGGGGCCTGAAGATTTGGGTTTATACGCCGCAGGCCTGAGGTTAGTCGAGACTTTAAATATTATACCCCTGGCTTTTATGATTTCGATGCTGCCCTTATTATCCAGCTGTTTTAATAAATCGGAAGTTGATTTTAAGAATAAATACCGCTTGAGTTTCCGGTACTTATTGGTATTTATTATTCCGCTGGCAATGGGGATTAGCTTATTCCCGGGGCAGATAATCCGCCTTTTTTATGGGGGGCAATTCAGCGCTTCCGCTGTTTCTTTGGCTATTTTAATCTGGTCGGAAGTTTTTGTCTTTATGGGGGTAGTGAATAATGCGATCCTCATTTCCAGCAATAAGCAGATAATTGACCCTCTCTTTACAGGATTATCTGCTTTGGTTAGTATAGGCCTGAATTTATTTTTAATCCCCCGGTATAGCCTGCTAGGAGCAGCTATTGCGGCTGTAATTTCTTGCGCCACCGGTCCGGTAATCGGTTATTTCATCCCCCTGACCAGGGATTATTCAAAATGTATGTTCCAGTCTTCATTGAAACCCCTCTTTGCCTCTTTGATCGCCATTTTGCCTTTTTATTACTTTAAGTTCAATTTATGGTTTTTAATCATGGCTAGTCCGTTAATTTATATTTTTACATTGTATCTTACAGGGGGAATTAACAGGCAGGACTTAAAAAGGGTAAAGTTGGTTTTTAGTAATGCTTAAAAGAAAGAGCAGGAATAATGCCGGATAAATTTTCTAAGGATCCTGGCGCGGTCCGCTATTGGTTGGATAAGTCATATTCTGACTGCCGGCCGTATTTGCCTCCTCTTAGATTAGATATAAGCATTACCACGGATTGTAATTCCAGGTGTAGCTATTGCTGGCATCAAAAGAAGTCCGGATCTCTGCTGACTTTTGATCTTATCCGCCCGGTAATTGATAGTTTGGTTTCACGCAAGCCCCCGAAGTTAAATATTACCGGGGGTGAGCCGACTATTTGGCCGGAATTTGAAAGATTAATCGGTTATGCTAAAGGAGCCGGGATTAATAACATACTCCTGTGTACTAACGGCAGGCGCCTGACAGATATGGAATTCGCCAAAAGAATAGTTAGCCTTGGCGTCAGCGCGATTAATCTTTCGTGGGATACGCTTGATCCGGATAAATTCAGCGCCTTGCGCGGGTATCCGCTTTCGGAAGCGCAGGAAGCCGTAGCTAATTGCATCAGGATAAGGAAGGAGTGTCCAGCTTTGAGCCTTACTCTTTGTTCAGTAATGTCGAAACAGGTTAATCCGGACGATCTTTTGGGAGTCAGGAGATTCTGCGAAAGGTCCCGGTTGGGATATTTTGTCCAAACTTTTGATAAAACAGAGTACCCTTCGATAAACAAAAGATTTATGCTTAGCGAAGCAGAGAAAATAGAATATCATCACAGCTTGTCCTGGCTTAAAGATAAGGTAGGCCAGGCAGTTAAGCGCAGAGGTAACCTGTTTACCGGAGGCAATGAGATAAAATGCTATAAAGGAATTACTACCGTTAAATTATCCAGTGAGGGCAAGGTGAGCTTCTGCTGGAACAGCCGGCCGATAGGCAATATCCTGGAAAGTTCTTTTGCGGAGATCTGGGAATCTGCAGAGGCCCAAGAAGTACGCGAGTATATCAGGGATAGGAGGTGTAAGTGCGATTTTGATTGTGATGTTTTCGAAAGCCTGGAATTAGTAGATTAAATAGGTAACTTAAGTTGGCGATTATCCGGAAGAAGTAATTGATATCGGCAAAGAAGATTAGCCGTAGAGGATTAATAACCAGGCTCAGGGCGTTTGCAATGATTTCCTTTGGGTTTCTTTCCCATGCCGAAGAAGCCAAACCCTCGTTATAACTTCTTTTGAGCAGATAAGCTATTCTCAGCCTTTTTACAGGGAGATAGTGGTATACGGTCATGCCTTGATTGATACCCATTGAAAATCCCGCATGGATAAGCTTGACTATCCTTATCCGGTCTTCGGCGTAAGGCAAGAGAAGGTTATTGCTTTTTAGGTTGTGGGCATTAAATACATTTTTTTTAAAAGCTATATTACTGCCTAGCGGTGGAAATTTTTTATCTGGTTTAGGGTTGATGCCGATCAGCCAGTTAAGAGAATTTTTCCACCACCAGGGGAATTTTATATCCGCCGGGGCCAAGACTGGGCCGGCTAAGAAATCATAGCCGGCCAGCCCTTCTTTAATATTTTTAAGCCAACCATCCGAAGCTGCGCAATCGTCATCGATAAAAGCGGTTATCTCCCCCCGAGCCGTTGATACGCCTAGTTCTTTACAGGCCGCTAAGCTGATTCTGGTTTTATTCTGAATTAACTTTACTTTTCCCGAATATTCGTTCCTGACGTATTCTGTCGTCCCATCGCAGGAGCCGTTATCGACAATGACTATCTCGAATTTTTCAGCAGCATCCTGGGCTAAGATCGAATTAATAGTTTTTTTAAGTAAAAGTTTCCTATTGTAGGTAACAATGATAACGCTAATCATACAAGTTTTTATTTAATCTTCCGGGATTAGCTTAAGATAAAGGGTATTTTGCTCTCCCGGGGATAAGGCTAGTTTACCGTTCTTTTTATTGCTCCAGGAAAATTTTAATATGACCCGGGAATTATTATAACTTATTTTAGGTAAAACTTGAAAATTATGATTTGGAGAAGATAAATAAATAGTGATACTATTTTTATCTTGGCCTTGGAGAGAAATATAGCCGGTTTCTTTAGGGAGCGTGATATCTGTGGAGATAGCGATATTGTTTCGGGAAAATTTACCTTGTTTTTTCCCGGCCTTCCAGCCAGTATAGTTATCAAAAAAAGCAAAAAGAAGGTTACTATTCTCAATTTCTCGTTGCTTAGTAGCCGTAAAGCTTATTTTTAACTCAATTCCGCTATTTAGGACATGAATACGCCACTTTTCCTCAATCGGCACATCCGGATATTGTGCTGTGGCTACTATTTCGTCTTGCGCTGTGTTTTCTATATTCCAATTTGCCTCTATAGAAGAGTATCTCCGGCCTTTTAATCTCAAGGAGCTGCTAAAGATCGCGGGTTGATCTGTCATTGGATTTTGTGAGTATAACTTTAATATACCGTCTCTAAAACAGGCCTTTAGCGCTTTTCCTGTTAACTCCTTAGAGCAGCCGGTATTTTTTAATAAGGTCAGGCTATGGCCATCAGGCAGGGTAAATTTTTTCAGTACTGAATAACGGTCATTATATTTTCTGATAAAATTTTGCAGATCCGAGGGTATATTATTTACTTGGCGCGGAATAAGCTCTAAAGAGAAAGGGCGTTTATTAGTGATAATCACATAATCTGCCAGGGTCGGGGAGATCAAGGCCTTTCCACGGTACCGGTAGTATTCTTCGGTATTAATGGGGATATTAAGAAAATAAAAGGGATAATTATTTTTAGCGTTTAGATAAGCCAGGGGGCAGGAGATTTCCGGGATGATACTGGTAAAGAATACACAAGGCTTATAGTTTAATCTTTGGCTGTCCCGGGCTATTGCTTTTAGTATTTCTTCATCCGGCACCCGGGTATTTTTAGGGTAGGAAAAATTATCCCGGTCGCTGCGGTAAGGTATCCCTATATCCCTGCGGAATAGGCAAATACCCGCAGGGCCTTTTAATCTTTTGGGCAGAAAACTAAAATTATAGGATAGGCAAAAGAATTGGCATAATCCGAATAAGATAACCAGGCCTAGGCTTATTCTGCGCAACGCCGGCTGCCGGATGCGGGTTATCCCTATACCCGTAATTATCGCCAGCGCAGGCAGAATAGGCATAAGGTATCTGTCTATGGCAGGATAATGAAAGGCCAGGCTTAAAAGGAATAGCGGCGTAATTATCCATAGCCACAGTATTTTCTTATGGCTAAACTCATTTCTGATAAAAACAACCGTACCTAAAGCGAACATTATAAAAAAGAAAGAAGACATTATATTATTGGCCAGTTCTTTTAAGCACCAAGTTATAAATTGAAATCCGGTGATTATCCAGCCGGAGATAGATTGAAGCGATAGCCCGTAAGCAGGATATAGCCAGGAGCACTCATAGAACCGGGTAAAGATATGCCAGGCTTT
Organism: Candidatus Omnitrophota bacterium; assembly: GCA_041648915.1. Taxonomy (GTDB): domain Bacteria; phylum Omnitrophota; class Gorgyraeia; order Gygaellales; family Profunditerraquicolaceae; genus UBA6233. The sequence continues at coordinate 7,352 of JBAZOC010000014.1, read as the reverse complement.
AATTTTATAAAACCAAAATACTAAAATCAGAATTAAGGAAAGGAGAGTAAAGAGCCGAAGGAATAGCCTTTTTCTTAGGCGGTTATTTATTTTGAAACTTTTAAATAACTCCAGGCCTAACGGCCCGATAATGAATCCTAAGAAATTAAATTTAGTCAGTAGCCCCGCGCTTACAGATAGAGCGAATAATAAGGAGTAGGGTTTATTGGAAAACCCGCCTGTTTTCAATAACAAAAAAATACTCAAAGCAACCAGGGCCGTCAGGGGCAGGTCCAGCATATATATTCTTAAATGATTGAACATCAGGGGATACATAGTGATTATAAAGGCCGCAAGCAACCCCGCTTGTCTACCGGCAAAAATTTTTGCCAGGCCGTAGGTAGATAAAATTAGCATGGTTAGAAAGATAGAGCTATTTAGCATTACTCCCGCATCCTGGCTTACCCCGGATATCAAGTAGAATGGGGCTGTAAGGTAGCCCACAAATATTCCGTGCCAGCGCGCAGGGAGGGCTATAATGCCGTTGAAAATATTCAGGCTGAATAAAAAATGCTCATGGGAGTCAAGGATGAGGTAAGTGTTGTCCAGCCTCAACCAGATGTAATTATTGATAAGCTGGAATAGGATGATTGATGACAGTATGACCGGTATGCTTACTCTTTTTTTAAGGTTAGGCATATAAAAATTATACCACAATAATTCTGAACGTGCAGCATTAAGAAAAGCCAGTATAAAATACTTTCAAACAAAAAAGAATGGACTGGTATATATTTGTGGTATAATTTTTTTAGGGAGAGCAATGATTAAGCCATTTATTGATGTGTTGGTTTACGATATATTAAAGATGCAGCGGGGCGTCCTCTTTTCCGAAGCCCTGAACTTTTTCCTTTACGACACGATTAAGATATTTTTTTTACTTATAGTAATTATTTTTATTGTCTCTTTTATTCGCACCTTTTTCCCTCCTGAAAAGACCCGGGCTATCCTGAGCCACAAGCATAAACATATAGGTAACATTTTAGCCGCTTTTTTAGGGGTGGTTACGCCGTTTTGTTCGTGCAGCGCAGTGCCTCTATTCTTGGGGTTTATTGAAGCGGGGATTCCTTTGGGGGCAACTTTCTCATTTTTAGTTGCTTCTCCCATGATTAACGAAGTTGCCCTGGTTATGCTCTGGGGGTTATTTGGCTGGAAGATCGCGTTGATTTATATAGGCAGCGGGCTTACTATCGCGGTTATCTCGGGTATAATTATCGGTAAATTTAGAGTTGAAGGCCTGCTCGAAAAAGTTAATTACCAAAAGCTGTCCTGTTGCCCGCAAGGCTTGGGCCAAACTTTTAAGGAGCGGATTGTTTTTAGTCACGGGTATACAAAAGATATCATCAAAAGGATTTGGTTTTATGTAATTATCGGTCTAGGGGTGGGAGCCTGGATTCACGGTTACATCCCGGCGGGCCTTCTGGTAAAATACGCGGGGCAAGGTAACTGGCTGGCGGTGCCGTTTGCGACAGTGGTAGGTATTCCTCTCTATTCAAATGCCGCAGGAGTAATTCCCCTGGTGAGCGCGCTTACCGAAAAAGGCATGGCTATGGGTACGGCCCTGGCCTTCATGATGGCGGTAACCGCGCTTTCCGTGCCGGAATTCCTGATACTCCGGCGCGTGATGAAGCTTAAATTGCTTATTATTTTTGCTGCCGTTGTCGGCGCGGGCATCGTTATTACAGGGTATCTATTTAATTTCATTATACATTGATAAGGGGCGCGTAATGAGCGAAAATATAATTAAGAAACTATCTTTCCTGGACAGATATTTGACCCTCTGGATTTTTCTGGCGATGGCTGCCGGGGTGGGCTTAGGGTATCTCTACCCCCGGATTGTAAGTTTTTGGAATAAATTTCAGGTGGGGACTACGAATATCCCTATTGCGCTTGGGCTGATCCTTATGATGTATCCGCCGCTGGCTAAAGTTAAATACGAAGAACTCGGCGATGTTTTTCGTAATACCAGGGTGTTAATCCTCTCGCTGGTACAGAATTGGATTATCGGGCCTATTTTAATGTTGGTGCTGGCGATTGCATTCCTACATAATTATCCCGAATACATGGTTGGCTTAATAATGATTGGGCTTGCCCGGTGTATCGCGATGGTTATTGTGTGGAACGAGTTGGCTAAGGGAGATACTGAGTATTGCGCGGGTCTGGTTGCCTTCAACTCCATATTTCAGGTCTTATTCTATTCTCTGTACGCCTGGGTATTTATCACTATTGTCCCCACGTGGTTTGGGCTAAAAGGGGTCGCGGTGAACGTAACGATTGCTCAGATTGCACAGAGCGTTTTTATCTACCTGGGGATTCCTTTTATTGCAGGCATTGTGACGCGTTTTACTCTTATAAGGCTAAAAAGCAGAAAATGGTATGAAGAGAAATTCATTCCTAAAATTTCCCCCGTTACTCTGATCGCGTTAATATTTACTATTATAGTCATGTTTTCTTTAAAGGGAGAATATATCGTTAGAATCCCCATTGATGTAGTAAGGATAGCTGTTCCGCTGTTTATTTATTTTGTAGTGATGTTTCTGGTGTCTTTCTCGATGGGGAAAAGATTCCATGCCGGATATGCAAAAACCACAACATTAGCTTTTACTGCTGCCAGCAATAATTTTGAGCTTGCTATTGCTGTCGCGGTCTCCGTATTTGGTGTCAGTTCAGGTGTGGCCTTTGCCGCGGTAATCGGCCCGCTGGTAGAAGTGCCGGTTTTAATCGGGCTGGTGAATGTCGCTTTGTATTTTAAGAGGAGATTTTTTGCCTGAATTTTATGCTTGACAAGATAACTCATGGTGTTATTATATTAAAAATAATAACACGGGAGCGGATATGGGAAGGTTAGTCAGGTTCGGGGTTTCTTTAGAAGCAGATTTACTCGGAAAATTTGATCGCCTGATCAAAGAAAGAAGGTATACCTGTCGTTCGGAGGCCTTACGCGATTTAATCCGCCAGGAACTCGTCCAAAAACAATGGCAGGAATCCGGCGCGATCGCCGGCGCGATTACCCTTATCTATGACCACCACAAAAGAGAGCTGGTAAATACGCTAATGGATATTCAGCATGATTTCGGCGGCATAATCATTTCTTCTTCGCACATCCATTTGGACCATAATAATTGCCTTGAGATAATCGCGGTCAAGGGCGCGCCGAAAGAGGCACAAGCGCTGGCGGATAACTTAAAGTCGGTAAAAGGGGTAAAGCACGCTACTTTAAGCATGTCCAGCACGGGAAAAAATATTTAAGAGGTATTATTTTTTTGTCTAGTAGTAGCACGAAATTTAGAAACGTATTATAAAATAACACCCCGCTTTCTTCTCGCGAAAGATTCATGAGCGGGGTGCGGTACCTGGCAAAGGACACCAACAACCAAGCCCGGCTATAAGTATACCATAAACTTTAGCTGGCGCAAACAACAGGTAAAGGAGGTATATTTATGGCGGCTTTAAAAAGGATAGCATTATTTTTATTAATTTTTTCTTCTTTTTGGGCTACAATTGTCTTTGCTGGAGAATTATCTGTTAGGGATGAAATCAACCAGCTTAAAAAGCGCATTACTGTTTTAGAGAAGAAGGTTCTAGACCAGGACGAATATATTGCTACGCAGAATTCCACCGTCCAAGTGCAGCAACAGAAGATTACCGAGTATGAATCCAGGTTAGCTCAATTTGAAGAGCATCTCCACCGTATGCCGGGAACTCCTAGGCAGCTTACAGAGGGCTTAGAGCTTGGCGCCGGAGCAACCTTTATTGTGCAGGGGACGAATAATGTCAATTATGGCGGTGACGGCCAGACACAGAAAAAAGATCGCACCGACGGCTCATATTCAGCCGATATAACCTTGGCTAAAGAATTCCAGGAAGTTGACGGCAGGGCATTTCTGCATCTGGAAGCCGGACAGGGGGCGGGCCTGGAGGATAATCTTACCTTATATAGCAATGTTAACCGTGATGCCGGTGATAGCGAGGCCAAGATAGAAGTGACTGAACTCTGGTATGAGCAGAACTTATTTAAAGACAAGGCTGCCCTTACTTTTGGCAAGCTTGACCCAACAGCCTATTTTGATCAAAACGAAGTGGCTAATGACGAAACTACCCAGTTCTTAGGCAGGATCTTTCGGAATAGCCCGACAGCGGAATTTCCGGATAATAATGCCGGTATCCGCCTAGCTTATCTGCCGTTTGAATGGCTGGAATTGGGATATGGCATCTTCAACGCAAAAGGCAGTTGGGAGAAGATCGGAGATAGTCTCTTTAATATCGGGCAAGTTAGTTTGAGGACCAATTTTTTGCATCTTCCCGGTCATTACCGTTTCTACGGCTGGACTAATAATGCCGATCATACTAAGTGGCTGGATACAGAAAAGACTAAAGAAGCCGCTTATGGCTTTGGTTTAAGCTTTGACCAAAAAGCCAATGCTAGCGTTACTCTCTTTGCCCGTTATGGCTGGCAGAACCCGAAGGTTTATAATCCCGAATTAACAACCGCTGCAGGCGGATATGCATATTCCCTTGAACAGTCCTGGAGTGCCGGCTTTCAAGTGGAAGGCAGGCCCTGGGGCAGAGAGAATGATGTATTTGCTTTTGCCGTAGGCCAGGTTATGCCCTCGGATGATTATAAGGAGGCAGGAAATCTTTTAGCGAAGACAGAAGGCCACCTGGAAGCTTATTACAGGATTCACGTTAATGACCATTTATCCATTAGCCCTGACTTCCAGTATATCTGGAATCCTTTTGGCAAGGATGTAGTAGGGGATACATCACCTATATTTGTAGGAGGAATGAGGGCGCAGGTGGATTTCTAAAAGGAGGGGGAGATGCATATACCAGACGGTTATTTAGGCCCGGCAAGCTGCGGAATTTTTTATGCGGTTATGCTGCCCATATGGACAGCGGCTTCAAGGATTGTCAAGCGGACACTTAAAGCCAGGCAGGTACCGGTTTTAGCAATCGGCGCGGCATTCAGTTTTGTAATTATGATGTTTAATGTGCCGATCCCCGGAGGTTCAACCGGCCATGCGGTCGGCGGAGTTTTAGTAGCTATACTCCTGGGGCCCTGGGCTGCGTGTATCGCAATAACCGTTGCCTTGGTTGTCCAGGCTTTACTATTCGGAGACGGCGGGATTACCGCGATAGGCGCCAATTGTTTCAACATGGCTTTTGTCCTGCCTTTTGCAGGCTATTATATTTATAAAGCTATTAGTTATAACGCTCCGTTAGCTTCAGGCCGAAGAGTAATTGCTGCCGGAGTGGCCGGATATATAGGTATCAATATAGCTGCTCTCTTAGCCGGAATTGAATTCGGCTTACAGCCTTTATTGCACCATACTGCTAACGGCCAGGCCTTGTATTGTCCCTACGGGATTAATATTGCCGTGCCGGCAATGTTGGGTGAACATTTATTGATATTCGGCTGGATAGAGGCTATTGTTACAGCGCTGGTAGTTAAATATTTGCAGAAACAATCTCCTGAGCTTCTAGAAGAAAGGGAGGTGGCCTAATGAAGCTTATCGCTAAATTATGGATCGGGATGGGAATTTTAATACTGCTTTCTCCTTTGGGGTTATTGCTTCCGGAGCGCTTTAAAGCCGGGGATGCCTGGGGTGAGTGGGGAACAGACGGGATTAAGGAATTGGTCGGGTATATCCCGCAAGGGCTGGATAAACTCGCAAACCTCTGGAGCGCGCCTCTCCCTGATTATGCATTTAAAGGATGGGAGGAAAAAGGCCTGGGTAGCTTAAGTTTAGCTTATATAGCTTCGGCTGCCATTGGTATTCTGGTAACTGTCAGCGTGGTCTTATTGATCGGAAAGCTCTTAAGCAGGAAAGAGTGAATTCTTGAAGCCAATGATTATCTTGACCGGCGGTGCCGGTTTTATCGGCAGCTGTTTTTTAGGGAAGCTTAATCAGGAAGGCACGGACAATGTAATTGTTGTGGATAACCTTACCGACAGCTGCAAATGGAAAAATCTTTCCGGAAAAGTATTCCAAGACTATATGCAAAAGGATGATTTTTTAAATATCCTTGAGTCTGGTAAACTTCCCGGTGTTAAGATAATCGTTCACTTAGGCGCCTGCAGCTCAACTATCCTCAACGACGCCGCTTATTTTCTAAAGAATAATTATGAATACTCCAAGCGCCTTGCGGCCTGGGCAGAGACTCATGCCGCAAGGTTTATCTACGCTTCATCGGCGGCTACTTACGGCGACGGGAGTAATGGCTACAACGATGCCGAAAGCATATTGCCTAACCTTAGGCCGCTGAATATCTACGGTTATACAAAACATCTGTTTGACCTCTGGATGCTCAAGAACGGCTTGTTAAAAAAAGCCGTTGGTTTTAAATTTTTTAATGTCTTTGGCCCCAACGAATACCATAAGGCTGAAATGATGAGCGTTATCTGTAAGCGTTTTGATGAAGTTAAATCCGGCAGGCCGATACGCCTTTTTAAGTCTTATCATCCGGATTATCAGAACGGAGGGCAGAAAAGGGATTTTGTCTATGTTAAAGATGCGATTGAAGTAATCTATTATTTTCTTAGGCATCCGCAAGAGGCCGGAATTTTTAATTTGGGCTCCGGCAGGGCGCAGAGCTGGAATGAGTTGGCAGAGGCAATGTTTTTAGCTCTTGGTAAAAAGCCAAAAGTAGAATATATTGAGATGCCGGAGCAGCTAAGAGATAAATACCAGTATTTTACCAAAGCCAAAATGGATAAAGTCAGGGCTGCCGGATGCCGGCATAAATTTATGGCTTTAAAAGATGCGGTCAAAGATTATAGCCTGTATTTAAAGGAAAAGACTAACCTCTAGACTTTTAGCCTATGCATGATATAGCCTACGCGCATAATATCATAGCCATCCTGAAGGAGAAATTAGGGCCGCAGGACCGGCAGAAAAATATCACCGTAAATGTTACCCTGGGCCCTTTCACTCATGTTACGCCGGAGAGCCTGCGTTCGGTATTTACACTGCTTAGCAAGGAAGAGGGTTTTGAGGGCGTATCGTTAAATATACAGAAGAACAAAGCGAAGATAAAATGCCGGAAATGTAAAAAATCCGTAGAGATTAGTGCGCCTATTGCAGGTTGCCCCTTATGCGGGGCAGATGATTTTGACATTTCCGATGCCGAAGAATTTTCCGTTCAGTCAATAGAGATAACGTAGGGTTAGTTTATTGGATAAAATAATATGCAGGTAAATAAAAACCCCCAAAGAAATAGCGGGGGTTTTTATTTAGTCCGGTTTTAAAGCGCCCTATCTTTATAGCTTGCTAACGTTAGTTGCCTGGTCGCCTTTTGGCCCCTGGGTGATTTCA
>JBAZOC010000013.1:0-28333 GCA_041648915.1 Candidatus Omnitrophota bacterium | reverse complement strand
TTTCGCCAGGATTACCAGTGCCTAGCTATGAAAAGCAGGGTCTATTTTATCAAGGTAAGCGAAGCTGATTCTATATCGGCTGTGCAGGATAAGCTCCTGCGCCTTTTAAATAAGAGCAACCTGTTTGCTTTTATCAAGCCCTTTGATTCAGTCGCCGTAAAGCTGCATTTTGGCGAAGAGGGAAATACCGGTTTTGTCCGGCCGGAATACCTTAAGGTTATCTGCGCTCAAGTTAAAGAAAAAGCAGCTCTGCCTTTTTTATCCGATAGTAATACGCTCTACAAAGGTTCGCGGACTAATTCCAAGGATCATCTTAAGCTCGCCTATAAACATGGTTTTACTCCTGCAAAGGTAGGCGCGGAAGTGATTATTCCCGATGAGCGGGACAAGGCACAAATTCGGGAGGTCAGCCTAAATCAGAAGTTTGTCCGAAATGCGCAAGTTCTATCGGTCTATCTGGAGGCCCAGGCCCTGGTGGGCGTCGCGCATTTTAAGGGGCATATGATGACCGGTTTTGGAGGGGCGTTGAAAAACATCGGCATGGGCAGCGCCACGCGCCAGGGTAAGCTTGAGCAGCATTCCGATATCGCGCCTATTGTTTATGCGGATAATTGCGTAGGCTGCGCGGCCTGCGTCGAGGTTTGTCCGGTTAAGGCTATCAGTATGAAAGATAAAAAATCCTGCATTGATAATGCTAAGTGCATCGGCTGCGCTAGCTGCATAGCTGTTTGTAATTACCGGGCTATTGACGTTTGCTGGGATTCCGGAGGAGACCTTATCCAGGAGAAAATGGTTGAATATGCCCAAGCAATTCTGGAGAGTAAAAAGCAAAAGAGCGCTTTTCTGAATTTTTGCATTAAGATTACCCAGGAATGTGATTGCCTGGCTCAGGATGACCCGCGCATTGTCCCGGATATCGGCATATTCGCTTCGCTTGATCCGGTGAGCCTGGATAAGGCCTGCCTGGATATGGTGAACAAGACGGCCGGAAAGGATATCTTCAGGGAGCTCCATCCCCGCAGGGACGGAGCTAAGCAACTTGAGCATGCCGCAGGCCTGGGCCTGGGTAGTTTGGAATACGAATTATTAGTGGTATAATAAGCTATGAATATTTATATACTTTTATTTCAATGCCGGGACCAGCGGGGGATTGTAGCAAAATTAACGGATTTCCTTTTTAAGTCCGGGGCAAATATCATTACTGCCGATCAGTATTCTACTAATCCCCAGGGGGGGTATTTCTTTATCCGGATGGAATTTATAGTTGATGTTGTTTCCTGCAGTAAAAGCGCTTTAGAAAAAGGCCTGGGTATTATTGCCGGTAAATTGGGCGCGCAATTTTCTCTTTCTGATAAGCATAAGCCGCTACGCATGGGTATATGCGTTTCTGAGCCCGGCCATTGCCTGGCGGAGATATTGTATCTCTGGAGGGAGCGGGAATTAAACGTAGACATACCTTTTGTTATCAGTAACTTTAAAGGCCACCGGAAATTTGTAGGGCAATACGGAATCCCCTTTTATTTTATTCCGGCAACCAAAAATAACCGCCGGGAAAATGCGCTGTTGAGGATTGTTGCCAAAAACACTGATTTTCTGGTACTCAGCCGTTACATGCTCGTCCTTTCTAAAAAATTTCTCAACGCGTATGGGAAAGATATTATCAATATCCATCATGGATTTTTACCCGCGTTTAAAGGGAGCAGCCCGTATAAACAGGTACTCTCTAGCGGCGTAAAAGTAATCGGGGCAACCTGCCATTTCGTGACGGAAAAGCTAGACGCGGGGCCGATTATCACTCAGGTGGTAGAACATGTTTCGCATAAAGATGGGTTGGGGGATTTGGTGCGTAAAGGCAGAAATTTGGAAAAACGGGCTTTAAGCGATGCCCTGCGCGCGTACGTAGACTATCGCGTCATCAGGTATGATAATAAGACCGTAGTTTTCTAAGAGGAGGAGAAGTGAAGAAGATAAATAAGATTATGCTCTGGTTGCTTATCATATTTTTTAGTATTTTTATCCTCGTTAATGTTGCTCTTGCCCTTTTCGCTAAGCCCATACTGGTTCAACAGCTGGAGAAGAATTTAAAACTTCATACCAGCCTGGGGAGTATAAGCGTAGGCCTGCCTTTCTCGGTTCATTTGAACAACCTTGAAATCGGGGATTTGTTCAGGGCCGATCAAATATCCGTTACGCCAAATGTATTTGGTTTTTTTGCCGGTAAGATTATCCTTAGCAATATGACCCTGGTAAACCCGGTGATTAAGCTGGAGCGGGCTAGCGACGGGAGCCTCGCTCTGCCTAAATCAGAATCAAAAGGTGAGCAAGGGCAGAAACAAAAACAGAAGCAAAAACCGGCGCCGATTTATTTAACCAGCCTGATAATAAAAAACGGCAAGTTTATCTTTGTAGATAGAAAAATAGATCCCACCGGCTATAAGATTATCCTGGACAGGATAAATGCTAATATTGCCAAAATTATGCTTCCCCCGTCTTCGCTTAAGACAAATTTCAAAGTCGCGTTGGATTTTCTGAATCCCGATGCGCAAAAATTGGGGAGTCTGAATTTTTCTGGCTGGATTGATTTCGGGCCTAAAGATATGGACGGTGTTTTAAGTGTCAAAGACCTGGATTTGACTTATTTTTCCCCCTATTACGGAAATTTTATCTCTAGCAAAAAACTCCTTTCCGCCAGGCTCAACATCAATGCTCTTTTTAAGTCCGAAAATAATGCTTTAGATATTGCGACAAACTTCCGGCTCTCGGGTTTAACCTATGCCCCTCAAGAAGAACAACCGGAGGGCGATCTCCCCGAATTTAACTTAACCCAGAACGCCCTGGATTTATTCACCGATAAGCAGGGCAATTTAATATTGGATTTTAATATTAATACGAAACTGGATAATCCTAATATGACCATCGGGGAACTGGAGAAAATCATCTTAAAAGCCGCGGCTAAAAATCTCTCCCGGCAGTCTCCGGAAACGCTGATTAAGAAAGTCAGCGATAATATCGAACAGTTTAAAGCTATCGGTAAAAACCTGGAGAGTATATTCAAGGGAGAATGAGGGATGCCTAAACCTAAGAGCCTCCGGAGTATTGAAGAGAAAATGTCCGGCCTTAACGCCGGGTCTTTGCGTTACCATGTGCTGGAGAGCGCTAAAAATTTTAAAACCTCCTGGGTGGAATTAGGCCGCTCGCTCTATTCTGTATGGAAAGATAAACTTTATAAGGAATGGGGTTTTAGCACGTTTGACGCCTATACCGCTAAAGAAATCGGGATTAAGAAACCCACGGCGATGAAACTTCTGCGTTCGTATTATTTTCTGGAGAAGGAGGAACCGGTATATTTGAAAGATGATTATATTGAGTCAACTGATGCCGCTAAGGTCCCCGGCTATGAGTCCGTGGATTTGCTGCGCCAGGCAAAAGATAAGAAGACGCTGGATTCCAATGATTATGCAAAGCTGAAAAAAGATATTTTTGAAGACGGTAAAGACGTACAACAACTAAAGCGTGATTTAACCTCGCTTATCAGGCAAAGAGAAGAACTGGAGCCCGAAGAGGCGCATAGGAAAAGACGGGTTGCTACCTTAAAAAGGTTTATCGGCAGCCTTAAGGCTCTCAAGCAGGAAGCGGAAATATCCAAGCTGCTTCCCGAGGCGCTTATTAAAGAGGCCCAGGCATTAATTAAAAAGATAGAAGAACAGATTAGCTAGGATGAATATAATTGAGATATTAGATAAAAGGGCAAAAGATACCCCGGAAAAACCCGCGGTTATATTTAGGGAACAGGCTATTCCCTTTCTTAGGCTTAGCGATAGCTCATCCCGCCTAGCCGCCGGTCTTAAGGAATTAGGCGTAAATAAGGGCGACAAGGTAGCGTTATATTTACCCAGTTGGCCGGAGTATATCTTCAGCTACCTGGCGATCTGGCGCCTAGGCGCGACCGCGGTGCCGTTAGATTTTATGCTTACCGAAGATGAATTAGCATCCTGCCTGGAGCATGCTGAGGCTAAAATTTTAATCGCTAAGCCCAAGGTCAATCTTTCTCTGGAGGCGCTTAGAAAAAGATGCCCGGCCTTAAAAGAGGTAATTACCTGCCAGGATAAAATTGATGGTTGCCTGTTTTTTGATGAATGCCTGGAAAAAAACCAAGCCGGCGGGGTAAGAGCGCAGGTGGAGGATAAAGACTGCGCGATTATTTTTTATACTTCGGGGACAACCGGCAGGCCCAAAGGCGTATTAATAAATTACCTGCAATTGGCAGCGCCCCCTAAATCCATGGAGTTCTTTGTTAATTCTGACTTAAGCGAAAAAGATACAACTCTCTGCGCGCTTCCTTTTTCACACCTTGGCGGGTTGATCTATATCCAGAACACCATTGTTTTTGGTTTAAAGGTGGTTTTGATGGAGCGTTTCATTCCGTCAGAATTCCTAAAGAATATCCAGAAGCATAAAGTAAACTTTTTTTGGATTGTCCCTTCTATGTATTACGCGCTCCTGCAGCTAAAAGAATTTGAAACTTTTGATTTATCCAGTTTACGCTGGATAGTTACTTTTGGCGCTTCCAGTTCCCCCGAGGCCCTGCGCAGGTTCCAGCAGTATTGCCCTAAGGCGCACCTGTTAAACGGCTGGGGTCTGACGGAAACCAATGCGCCAAGCGTAGTTTTACCGATGGGTTCAAAGAAACTGGAAAGCGTAGGCAGGCCTGCTCCGTGGATAGAGGTAAAGATATTCGATGATCAGGTTAAGGAAGTTAAATCTGGTGCTATCGGCGAGATTTGCGTAAAAAGCTGGGTAGTTACCGATGGATATTATAAAGACGCGGCCTTAACCCAGCAAGCCCTAAAGGGCGGTTGGTTCCATACGGGAGATTTGGGGAAATTTGATAATGAGGGAGACCTCTATATCGTGGGTAGAAAAAAAGAAATGATCAAGGTTGCCGGAGAGATTGTTTTTGAGCCGGAGATAGAGGCAGTTATCCATACGCATCCTGACGTGGCGGAAGTGGCGGTAGTCGGAGTTATGGATCAAATGCGAGGGGAAGTCCCCAAGGCTTGGGTAGTTTTAAAAGAGGGTAAGACTTTGAGAGAAGAAGACCTACGCTATTTTTTACGCGCGCACCTGGCACATTTTAAAATCCCGCATTATTTTGAATTTAAAGACATGCTTCCCAAGAACCGCGCCGGAAAGATTGACAAGGAGCGGCTCAGGGTAAGGCCTATTTAATAAAACCACGCTCTTTAGCAATGAAGCAATTGTAATAATCTCTGGAAGAGGTATAATAAGTAGGGCAGTGATAAATCAAGCGGCCTGGATAGGATAGCGTTTTCAGAGTTAGCCCAATAAGGAGTAAATTGTGGGTAATTATTTATATTCAGGGATTTTATTGATTTGCGCTTATGGCGTTGGTTGGTTGCTTTATTTGATTGCTATACTTTCGCTTAGGCGCTGGGGGGACGCGGTATCCTTAAAAAATTTTGATATTAGTTTAAGGCCGTTTAAGCGCCCTTTATGTTTCTTGATTCCTATTTTGTGTATTTTAATGGTTATTCCCTCTTTACGGCTGACGGAAAAAGAACGCTTATTAATCAGTTATCTTACCAATGCTATCTTTATCGCTTTAACCGGTTGGGCAGCCATAAAAGTCGTCCATATCCTGAGGGATGCGATTCTCCACCGTTATGATATACAGGTACGGGATAATGTGCGTGCCCGGGGGGTACACACGCAGCTGCGCATGCTCGCCAATATTGTCAACGCGGTTATAGTTTTGTTAACTGTTTCTTTCATTCTGATTAGAATTCCGGGAGCCGGGCATATAGGAATGAGTATTCTGGCTTCCGCAGGGATTGCCGGTATAGTTATAGGTTTTGCCGCCCAGAAGGCGCTAGGGAACCTTATTGCCGGGATCCAGATAGCCATTGCCCAGCCAGTCAGGCTGGATGATGTAGTCATCGTCGAAAATGAATGGGGTTGGATCGAAGAGATCAACCTTACTTTTGCCGTGGTGCGGATTTGGGATTTGCGCCGGATGGTCGTCCCGATAGCCTATTTTCTGGAAAAACCATTCCAGAACTGGACTCGCACGAATGCCGATCTCTTGGGGACAGTTTTTATTTACGCCGATTATAACCTACCGGTTAAGGAAATCCGTGATGAATTGTTGCGCATTCTTAAAGAGAGCCCTTTATGGGACAAGAAGGCTTGCGGTTTGCAGGTTACTAATATGACCGAAAAGACGGTAGAATTGCGGGCGCTAATGAGTGCCGCGGATTCTTCGTCTTTATGGGACCTGCGCTGCGCAGTGAGAGAGAAGCTTCTTGAGTTTTTACAAACCCGTTTCCCGGAGTGTCTACCTAGGGTACGTATTGAAGGAGATAAACGATGAAAAGATTGCTCTTATTCATTTTACCTATCCTTATTATCGTCGCCGTAGTGTTTACGGTATCGGGAATAATGCAGGCGCGCTTTACCGAAGACAAGTTAATGGACGACCTGCAGAGAAAGGCTAAAGCTGTCGACGAGAGTCTGGAGGTTTCGGCAAGGTATATTCTTATCAATAATGACTTAAGATCAGCTAAACGTTTAGTGGAGGGTTTTCAGAGGAGAGAGAGGCTGCAGGGTTGCGCTATTTATGATAAAGAGGGGAATATCTTCGCGATTACGCAAAAGTTTGCCGGCTGGAAGGATAAAGACAAGCCTTATCTCAAGGATATACTGGCCAAAAGAGTCCCCCGCGGCGGGCTAGAAAATTTTCAAGAATATTCCGTATATAGTTATATTCTTCCCGTTATGGATGACGAAGATAATGTGTTGGGGATGGTAGAGGTTATCTACGATACTTCTTATGTCTTTACGGTACTGGCTGCGCTCTGGAAAAAATTAAGCGTATCCCTGATTATTCTATTGGTACTTATACTTCTCACCATGCTTTTGATCCAGAGGCAGATATTTACCTTACCCGTGCGCAGGCTGACTCAATGGTTTACTCATTTCCAAAAAGGAGAGACCGAAAAGTTAAAACCTTTTGAAGAAAAGGGCGAGTTCGGAAAACTAATCAGTGAGGTTGAACAGGTCGCCTTGGGCTTAAGAGTTGCGCGCAAGGCCGTTACCGAAGAGGCCCATGTCCGGATTAAAGAGGAATTATGGACAGAGGATAAGCTAAGGGATCTTATCCACGCTAAATTAGGAGAAAATGCTTTTTTTGTTGTTTCCAACCGAGAGCCCTATATGCATGTTATGGGTGACATAACTGGTACGCCTAAATGCATCCGGCCGGCAAGCGGCGTTGTCACTGCGATAGACCCAATACTGCGCGCCTGCGGAGGGACATGGGTTGGCCATGGCAGCGGTAACGCGGACAGAAAGTTTGTAAATTCCAAGAATAAGCTCGGCGTGCCTCCCGGAGATAACCGTTATATTCTTAAAAGAGTATGGTTAACCAAAGAAGAAGAGGACGGATACTACTATGGCTTTGCCAATGAAGGATTATGGCCTTTGTGCCATATGACGCATACCAGGCCGATATTCCGGGGAAGCGACTGGGAGATGTATAAGAAAGTTAACCAGAAATTTGCCGATAGCGTCTTAGAAGAGCTTCCGGTAAAAAATCCGTTTATTTTTATCCAAGACTACCATTTTACCCTGCTGCCTAACATGATTAAAGAAAAAAGGCCGGATGCGACAATAGCTTTATTCTGGCATATTCCCTGGCCAAATCCGGAAGTTTTCGCGATATGCCCCTATTATCATGAGATTTTAGACGGTATGCTTGGATGCGACCTCATTGGTTTCCATGTCCAATTCAATTGCAATAATTTTCTTGATACTGCTAACCGCCTGACCGAATGCCGTGTGGATACCGAAAAATTCAGCGTGGTGAAACAGGATAGAGAGACGTTTATCCGGGCCTTCCCTATCAGCGTGGGAGGGCCTATTCCCGCAAGCCCGACTTCTCTTGAGGCAAATGAGATAGCCAAGATTAAGGAGGAGTTTAAGCTTGAGGATAAAATAGTCTGCATAAGTGTCGAAAGGATTGACTATACCAAAGGTATAGTTGAGCGCATTATGGCAATAGATAGGTTCCTTGAGAAATATCCCCAATATCAAGGTAAGCTCGTATTTATTCAGTTAGCCGCGCCCAGCCGGACGCATATTAAGCGCTACCATGAGCTGATCTCTGAAATAGACGAATTAATTGAGAAAACGAATTGGAAGTATTCAGACGGCGACTGGAAACCGATAATTTACTTAAAGCGCTATTTTTCCCCGGAAGAGATAAAACCTTATTACTCCATTGGAGACCTTTGTATAGTAAGCTCTCTCCATGACGGGATGAACCTTGTCGCTAAAGAATACGTTGTTTCCAATACAGTTTCCGGCGGAGCCTTGATTTTAAGTAAATTTACGGGAGCCGCCCGGGAATTAACGGATGCCGTGTTAATCAACCCTTATTCTATAGAGGAATTTGCCGAAGCGATTAAGTTTACCATCGAGATGCCTAAGGCGGAAAAAATCAAACGTATGGAAGATATGCGCAGGGTTGTCTCGGAAAATAATATTTATAAATGGGCAGGGAATATTATTACGGAATTGGTTGCCCTTAGAAAGAGTTAAGGTCGGGGACAAAATAATGATTTATTTTTTTAAAAAGTGGGATAAATTAAAAAACAAATTAAAAAAAAAATTTTTGTTCATTTTCCTGGATTTCGACGGTACGCTGGCGCCTATCACCAAGACTCCGGTTAAGGCGGATCTGCCCGAAGAAACAAGGAAGATGCTCAAGGCTTTATCCAAACAATCTTCCTGTAAAATAGCCGTTATAAGCGGTAGAGCGCTGGAAGACATCAAGAACAAGTTTACCGGCTTGAGCAATATTATTTATTCAGGTAACCACGGTTTGGAGATAGAAGGCCCAAAAATAAAATTCTCCCCCGTGCTTTCTTCGCAGTACAAGTCAGCCCTTAAGACCATAAAGGATGCTTTACAAAATAAACTTCTTTCCATCCCAGGCATCTTGCTTGAAGATAAGGGCTTTTCCCTAAGCCTGCATTATCGCCTGGTAGATGATAAACAAGTTGCCCTGGTTAAGACAATTTTCCACGAAACAGTGATAAAATACGTTGGCGGAGGCAGGGTTAAGGTAAAGGCAGGCAAGAAAGTGTTAGAAGTCAGGCCTGCTTTGGAATGGGATAAAGGCAAAGTTGTCCTGTGGTTATTGGCGAGGCAGAAGTTCGCCAAAGACGGAAGCAAAATTTTGCCTATTTATATCGGAGATGACCTTACGGATGAAGATGCCTTTAGGGCGTTAAGGCGCATAGGAATCGCTGTTTTTGTGGGTAGGCCGATCAAATCATCCCACGCTCAGTATTATTTAAAGGATACCAGCGAGGTAACAAAGTTACTAAAGCATATTCTGGAAATCCACAACGAAAACAGGTAATGAAAAATATAGTTAAAGCCCAGGAACCCTTCAAGTTTTGTACCAGATTACACTTATCGGAGCTGACCGGACTACGGGCCACTACCTTAGGCCAGCTTTTGGACCTTATTAAGGAAGTGCCCGGCTCATGCATCTATCACCATACCCATAGATTCCTGCAGCAGCACCAGTATCTTTCGCCAGAACCACCTAACGACTTTGCTTATTGGGTGGCTGATATACTCGGTGAAGATGAACTCGGAGAAAGGTTGGTTAGTATTGATACCATGCAATATTCCACTATCCGGGATTTGCGGGAAAAAATTGCCTCAACCATTGAAGACTATTTAAATGATAACCCGCTGGCTAAAATGAGATTTGCCCGTTCAGGGGAAGAGTTTCATTTTATTAAATCGGTAAGCTTTATTCTCCCGACAGCCCATGTCGTTTATGATTTAAAGGAATTCGTAGAAGTTTTAAAGAGAATTACCATCGATTCTATTTATTTTCATATTTTTGAGGCGCGCTTAAGGCTGGAAAAACCCACCAACGATTTTTCATTGTGGATAGAGCATTCCCTGGGAGACAAGGAGCTAGCGTATGAAATTTCCCGTTTTGATCCCTATACCAGCACTTTGGAAGATTTGAGAAAAAAGATCGTTCAAATAATCACCAGAAGAATAGCACAATAAAATGGCTAAGATAGAAGAATATACCCCTTTAGTAGGACAGTCTGTTATTGATGACTTGAGGCTGCTGAGCGAAAGATTGAAAGGCAAGGTCATCCAGCATATAAATTCTACGCCTGTGGGAGGCGGGGTAGCGGAGATATTGAACCGCATGGTGCCGCTATTAAGGGAGTTAGGCGTAGATACAAAATGGGACGTCATAAAAGGCGGAGAGCAGTTTTTTGCAGTAACCAAGAAGTTCCATAATGCTTTACATGGCAGGGCCGAAGAGATAACTCAAAGAGATTTTGAGATATTTATGGAAACAAGCCAGCAGAATGTCGAAGGCATGGATACCTACGGAGACATAGTTTTCATTCATGACCCGCAACCAATAGCCCTGGTAAAAAAGAAAGCCGCAAATAAATGGCTTTGGCGCTGCCATATTGACGTATCTAACCCCAATGAAAAAACCTGGGGGTTTCTTATGGATTTTATCGTTCAATACGACTCAGCTGTATTTTCTGCCCCGGCTTTTTCCCGGAAGTTGCCCATCAGGCAGTTTTTAATTTCTCCTTCCATTGATCCCTTAAGCGATAAAAACAAGGAATTGCCCCAGGAAACAATAGCCGCGGTCTTGAAAAAATACGATATCAAAAAAGATAAGCCTATTATTACTCAGATTTCCCGCTTTGACCGCCTAAAAGACCCGTTAGGCGTGATTGAAGCCTATGTACGGGTAAAGAAATATACTGATTGCCAGCTCATCTTGGCCGGCGGGAGCGCCGAGGATGACCCGGAGGGGGCCAGGGTATTGGAGGAAGTCCGGGAAAAGGCCAAGAACGATCCCGATATCCATATCCTACTATTATCCCAAAATGATATAGAGATTAATGCGCTACAAAGGGCTTCCGATATCATTATCCAGAAGTCTATCCGGGAAGGATTCGGCTTAACGGTTGCGGAGGCTTTATGGAAGGCAAAACCGGTTGTAGCTTCAAATGTCGGAGGCATTCCTTTGCAGATAAAACATAAATATTCAGGCTTATTATGTCATTCTGTCGGGGGAGCGAGTTTCGCCATGAAACAACTGTTGAGTAGTCCCGAATACGCCAAAAAACTGGGTGAGAATGGAAGGGAGCATATAAAAAATAATTTTCTGATTACGCGCCATTTAAGAGACTATATGTTATTGTTTCTTTCATTGTATCATCCGGAAGACGTTGTTCGCCTGTATTAATCTGCCAGAGTAAGTGAGCCCGGAAGCGTTTTGTTTTCCGGAGGATTTAGAGGGTCAAGCCGCCTGCTTGCGTTAAAACAGGATGGTGTTTTTTGATTATTTTCCGGAAGAATCTAAAATATTGCAAGGGAATTAACCGAAGATGAAAAGAAGGTTTGCTGAAGAAACAATTTTACTTATCAGCGTAATAAAATGGGTTTTTCTGGCGACAATAGTCGGAATAATTGTCGGTTTGTCGACGACTTTATTTTTGAAACTGCTTGATTGGAGCAGGCTGTTCGGAGCCAAGTACTCTTATCATTTTCTCTTATTGCCCGTAGCCTTGTTTTTAAGCGCCGCGATAATTAAATACCTGGCCCCTGACGCCGAAGGCCATGGGACGGAAAAGGTCATCGAGGCCGTGCATAAGCGCTCCGGAAAGATCAAAGCGGCAGTTGTTCCGGTAAAGCTCGTCGCGACGCTTATAACTCTGGCTGCCGGAGGTTCAGTAGGCAAGGAGGGTCCTTGCGCCCAGATAGGGGGAGGATTATCCTCGGTATTTGCAGATTTGTTCAGGTTCGATAACCGGGACCGCAAGAAACTGGTTATTTGCGGCATAAGCGCCGGGTTCGCCGCTGTTTTCGGCACTCCTATAGCCGGCGCTATCTTCGGAGTAGAAGTCCTTTTTATAGGAGGCATACTGTATGATGTCCTTCTTCCTTCTTTTATTGCCGGGATTATGAGTTATCATATCGCGTCTTCATTCGGGATAAGTTATTTCTATCATACTATAAACTTTGTTCCGGTTTTTAGTGAAGCTTTCTTTCTGAAAATCGTGCTGGCCGGGATCTTCTTCGGGTTATGCTCGGCTCTCTTGATTGAAATGCTGAAGTTAGGCAACAAGTTATCAGCCAGGTTGCAGATATCCAAACCGCTTAAAGGGATTGCCGGCGGCCTGGCCCTTATTGGCCTGGTTTTCATATTTTCCACGCAGTACCTGGGGCTGGGCCTGGCGACCATCCAGTCTTCGCTAGAGGGGATGAAGACGGTTTGGTATGCCTTTATTTTAAAAATCATCTTTACCAGTATCACCTTGAATTTTGGAGGTAGCGGCGGCATTGTCACGCCCATATTCTTTATCGGGGCTACTTCCGGAGGCCTGTTTGCTAACTTGCTGGGGTTGGATGTGGGTACTTTTGCCGCAGTAGGGCTGGTAGCGGTATTAGCGGGAGCGGCAAATACGCCCATAGCCGCAAGCATAATGGCTGTTGAACTGTTTGGCCCGAAGATAGCACCTTATGCTACTGTTGCCTGCGTAATCAGTTTTCTTATGACCGGTCACCGCAGCGTGTATCCTTCGCAGATCCTTTCCACTAAAAAATCTCCTTCCTTATTGGTAGAAACCGGAGAAGAAATAGAAAAAGCAGAAGCACGGTTTCAACCGCGTAAGAAGAGCCTGATTGGGGTATTACTTAGTATAGTTAAAAAGATCAAAGATAAAACAAGAAAATAATTTTAGGTTTAAGGTGGCAAAATAATGCAGCCACCACCCGCGGGGGCGTTAATACTTATGCAAGATATCAAGGAATTAACCCTTAAAAGTCTGGAGGAGAAGCTTCGGGCTTTTGGCGCTCAAGCGTATCATGCCCAACAGATATTCACCTGGATTTACAGGAAAGCGACGCTTGACTTTAGGCAAATGAGCGATTTGCCTAAAGACTTAAGGGATAAGTTAAAAGACAATTTTTATATTAGCGGTTTAAAAATAGTCAAACGGTTGCAATCCAGCGACGGAACACAAAAACTGCTTTTTCAATCGCAGGATGCGAATCTTATCGAAGCGGTAATTATTCCGGCTAAAGACAGGGTCACTGCCTGTGTTTCTGCCCAGGTGGGCTGTAAATGGGCTTGTAGTTTTTGCGCCAGCGGCCTGAAGGGGTTTAAGCGCAACCTCAGCTGTTCGGAGATGCTAGACGAAGTTTTGTATTTAAAAAAAGAGGCCTTGCCGCTTGCGCTTACGCATCTGGTTTTTATGGGGACAGGTGAGCCATTGGATAATTATACGCAGGTACTAGCGGCGGTAAAAATCATCAATTCCCCTCTTGGTTTTAATATCGGAGCGCGCAGGATTACTCTTTCAACCAGCGGTATAATCCCGGGCATCCGGAAATTGGCTAGGGAAGGTTTGCAGGTGGAGTTATCAGTCTCCCTGCATGCGGCGGAGGAGACCTTAAGGTCCAGGCTTATGCCGGTAAACAAAAAATATCCGCTCCAAGAACTCATTAAAGCCTGCAAGGAATATAGCGCTAAGACAAACCGCCAGATAACTTTTGAATATATTTTGATTAAAGGCGTAAATTCAGACTTAGCAAACGCTCAAAGCCTGAGCAGGTTGCTGGAAGGCTGGAAGCTGGCCAAGGTAAACCTGATTCCCTCTAATGTTCTAAGCGAGCTTAAGGCCGGGCCGCCGGACAAAAAAAAGATACTGTTCTTTAAAGATTACCTCATTAAACAGGGCATTAAGGTTACTTTACGCAAAGCGCGCGGAGAGGATATTAACGCTGCCTGCGGGCAATTGAGGTTAAACTATGCCTAACGGTAAGAAAAATATCATAATTTTAAGTATTTTTATTATTTTAGGCCTGACTGTTTTCTTAGCATTGATGAGCGCAAAAAAAGAAATTACAAACAGGGACTCCGGCGGCCGGAATATTATCTGTTTTGGCGATAGTCTTACTTTCGGGTATGGCGTGAGCCCGGGAGAGGATTACCCGACAGCGCTTACTAAATTAATAGGGAGTCCGGCGATTAATGCCGGCGTGGACGGAGATACCTCAGCCCTGGGCTTGGAGAGGCTCAAAACAGATATCCTGGACAAAGACCCTTACCTGGTTTTAGTGGAATTTAGCGGAAATGATTTTATTAAGAAAGTGCCGCTTGAACAGACAATCAGCAATATTAAAGAAATTATCCGGCAGATCCAAAGCGCAGGGGCAATGACCGCCATCGTCGATATAAGCGCGGGTTTCTTTATGCGCGAATACCGCCTTAGGCTTGCCGAGCTTGCCCGCCAGACAGGCTCGATCTTTGTCCCGGCCGTATTAAACGGCATACTGACCAACCCAAGCATGAAGAGTGATTTTATGCACCCCAATGCTCACGGCTACAAGATAGTTGCCCAGCGCGTCTATTGCGCAATTAAGCCGTATCTTCAGCAACCCTAAAAATAAAAAATGCCGAAGGAGGGAGTTGAACCCACATGGGCTTGCGCCCAACAGCTTTTGAGGCTGCCGCGTATGCCATTTCGCCACTTCGGCAAGAATTTTTTAGGTTGACGCCAGTTATTTTATATTCTAAAATAGCAAAGGTCAATAGATATAATTCAAGGGGCTGTAGCTCAGCTGGGAGAGCACTTGCATGGCATGCAAGGGGTCAGGAGTTCAATCCTCCTCAGCTCCACCAATATTCATATAAAAGGACGGATATCCTCCGTCCTTTTATGCTTAGAAGAGCTATTGACGCTCAACTTCTAGAGAGGTATAATTTAAAGACTATGATTTTAGGCGTGCATGTTTCCGGGGCAGGTAAGATCTACGAAGCGCTTGACCGCGCGCAGGCGTTAAAATGCCAGACCCTGCAGATATTCAGCCGCAGCCCCTTGCAATGGCGTACCGCTCCTTTAAGCCCTAAGGATATAGAAGAATTTCAGCGCCGGCGTAAAAAATTCCATATTGACCCGGTTTTTATCCATATTTCTTACTTGATTAATTTGGCCTCGCCTAATCCCCGGCTTTATCAAGGGTCAATCCAGGCCTATATTGACGACATCCAGGAAGCGGATAAATTAAAAGCGGATTATATTGTCACTCACATGGGCAGCCATAAGGAAACTTCTGAAGCAGCCGGGATAGAAAGGCTGACGTGTGCCCTGAATAAGATTTTAGATAAGACCAAGGGGTCCAGAGTAGGGATATTGCTGGAGAATACTTCCGGCAGCGGTTCGTGGCTGGGATACAAATTTGAGCATCAGAAGGAAATCATCGCCGGCTTAAAAGACAAGGCGCGCCTCGGGTTGTGCCTGGATACGGCGCATGCTTATTTAGCCGGTTATGACCTGGCCGTAAAAACCGGCCCGGATAAATTAGTGGAAGAGATTGACCGCCTCATCGGCTTAAAACGGCTAAAATTAATCCATTTAAACGATGCCTACGGAAAATTAGCTTCGCATTATGACCGGCATGCTCATATCGGCCAAGGCAGCATAGGGCTAGAAGGGATGAAAAGGATTATCAACCATCCGAAATTAAAGAATATACCCATGATTTTAGAGACGCCTAAGGATGATGAAAAAAGCGACTCTTTAAATCTAGCTTTAGTGCGAAAATTAAGCAGAAATTAAAACTATGCATTACGACTTTAAAAAAATAGAGAAAAAGTGGCAGAACGCCTGGCAAAAATATAAGGCTTCCCGCGCGCGCATTAATCCCGCTAAGGAAAAATTCTATCTCTTAGAAATGTTCCCCTACCCGTCGGGAAAAATCCATATGGGGCATGTGCGTAATTATACTATCGGCGACGTAGCCAGCCGTTTTAAAACCCTGGAAGGTTATAATGTTTTGCATCCGATGGGTTTTGATGCTTTTGGCCAGCCCGCGGAAAACGCCGCGATAAAAAATAAGACTAAGCCGGATAACTGGACGCATAAATGTATCCGCCAGATGCAGGATGAATTAAAAAAAATGGGTTTTTCTTACGATTGGGAGCGCGAAATATCTACCTGCGACAGTGCTTATTATAAGTGGAACCAGTGGATATTCTTAAAGATGTTTGAGCGGGGCCTGGCCTATAAAAAGGCCTCTACTGTAAACTGGTGCCCAAGCTGCCAGACTACCTTAGCCAATGAAGAGGTGATCGAAGGCGGATGCTGGCGCTGCCACGCGAAAGTTGAGCAAAAAGATTTAGAGCAATGGTATTTAAAAATAACCGCTTATAAAGAGCGGCTTTTGGAGGATTTAAAACAATTAAATGACTGGCCGGAGCGGGTATTAAACATGCAGGCAAATTGGATCGGAAAAAGCCAGGGAGTAGAGATTGATTTTAAAGTTAGAGCTACAGGTAAAGTCATTCCGGTTTTTACTACGCGCGTGGACACAATCTTCGGCGCTACTTACATTGTCCTGGCTCCGGAGCATCCCTTGGTTAAAGAGTTGATTAAAGGTAAGCCGCAGGAGGGCGAGGCCTTAAAATTCATGGAAAGAGTTTCCCGGGAGAGTAAGGTTGTGCGGGCATCTTCCGATGTAAAAAAGGAAGGGGTTTTTACCGGAAGTTTTGCCGTTAATCCCGTAAATAATGAAGAGGTACCGGTTTGGATAGCGGATTATGTCCTGATGGAATACGGCACCGGCGCGATTATGGCTGTGCCTACACATGACCAGCGGGATTTTCTTTTTGCCCAAGAACACGGCTTACCCATGCGGATGGTTATCCAGAATGCCGCAGCCGTAGAAGGCAGTGTGGAAGGCCTTAAGGGAGCCTACGAGGGGGATGGTCTTCAAGTCAATTCCGGAGAATTTGATGGTTTAACCAATATAGA
This sequence comes from Candidatus Omnitrophota bacterium, assembly GCA_041648915.1. Lineage (GTDB taxonomy): Bacteria > Omnitrophota > Gorgyraeia > Gygaellales > Profunditerraquicolaceae > UBA6233. Next base: position 11,429 of record JBAZOC010000013.1, on the reverse strand, counting down.
AGCCAAAGTTAAAATTGCCGCATGGATGGAGGAGAAAGGAATTGGAAAAATTCAGACGCATTGGCGTTTACGCGACTGGCTCATCTCGCGGCAGCGTTATTGGGGTACGCCTATTCCGATTATCTATTGCCCTGCATGCGGGATTATCCCTGTACCGTATAAAGATCTGCCGGTGAAGCTGCCCAAAGACGCTCCTTTTACCGGTGAGGGTGGCAGTCCGTTAGGAAAAGTCAAGAAATTCGTGGAGGTAAAATGCCCCAAATGCGGGGTTCCTGCTCGCCGGGAAACCGATACTATGGCAACTTTTTTTGACTCGTCCTGGTATTTCCTGAGATTCTGTTCGCCTAAATTTAAGGATGGCCCGTTTGAACAAAAGGAAGCTGCGTATTGGATGAGGGTGGACCAGTATATCGGTGGAATTGAGCATGCGATCCTGCATCTTTTATATTCGCGTTTCTTTACTAAATTTTTTAAAGACCTCGGTATGATTGATTTTAGTGAGCCGTTCAAACGCCTGCTTACCCAGGGTATGGTCTTAAAAGAAGGCGAGGTTATGTCTAAATCCCGGGGAAATATCGTTGACCCTGACATTATGATCGGCAAATACGGCGCGGATACCTTAAGGCTCTTTATTTTATTTGCCGCTCCTCCCGAGACCGAGCTGGAGTGGGATGACCGGGGCTTAGAAGGCGCGCATAAATTCTTAAACCGCGTCTGGCGTATTCAGGATAAGCTAAAGGAGAAAGCTGCTCCCTCTTTGTTCCGGGTTTTGCATAAAACCATTAAGAAAGTCAGCGCAGATTACCGAGAGTTTAAATTCAATACTGCCATTGCCAGCCTGATGGAGCTGACTAACGCGATTTATCAAACCGGAGTAGATAGAGAAATTTTTTCACAGTTAATTATTATGCTTAGCCCGATTGCCCCGCATTTTTGCGAAGAACTCTGGAAAGTATTGGGGAATAAAGAGAGTATTTTCAAAGCAAACTGGCCGGAAGCTGACCCCAAGATGCTGGTTGAGGATAGCGTGACTATGGTAATTCAGGTTAATGGCAAGGTACGTTCAAAGATTGAAGTAGCCGCGGATATCGCAGAAGCCAGGCTCAAGGAAATTGTTTTAGCGGATAAAGGGCTTATCTCCTGGATCCAGGGCAAACCTGTCAAAAAGTTCATTTTCGTCCCCCAGAAACTCGTCAATATCGTCGTCTAATCTTAGCGTCTGGCTTGTCTTGTTCCTCGCAGGAACGCGTGATTTTCCCCAGCGTGGAAAATCACGCTCGGCTACTCGGCTTCGCTCTGCCGGGATGTTTTTAGCGGGCAACCCTGCCCGCTTCAGTCTGCGTACGTCCTGCTCCGGAACAAGCCAATCCATCCGCTAGGAATAATTCTGATTCCCATTTCTCGTTGTAATTGCCTTAATCCGTGTTAAAATAAAAACAAGATGGCTCAGCTTAAGAAAGAAAGAAAGAAAGAAAGAAAGAAGTTTTACCCTTATTGAGCTTATTATCGTCGTCGTAATCATCGGTATCCTCGCCCTAGTCGCTATACCCCGCTATTTTGCCAATGTCGCCAAAGCCCAGAAAACACAAGTCTACGCTAACTTGGATGCCATAAGACAAACATTACTGGGTTACTACGCAGTTAACGGCGTTTGGCCTGCAACGAATACTTGGCCCAGCATAGTGACTGTTGATGGGGATACTATATCTCAAATCTCTAACCCCAGCACTAGCCAATGGGATTACCGCCATTTTTGCCAAGATTGGGACTATCTTGTAGGCTGGAAAGAGCCGGGTAATACTTGCTACTATAGAATATGGTGCAGCAGCGGAGCCGACTACGACAGCACCTGCACCCCATAAATAAAAACCCCCGCTCGAGATAAATAGGGACAGTAACCGTTTTTCTGCAATAAGTTAATTAGGGACGGTTCTCAAGCCAATCTCAAAGCGTCCCCTGAATGGGGACGCTTTAGCTTTGTGTTAAGAGCCGCCCCTAATTTTTGTTAGATTATTCTTCTGGCTGCGTCTATTAGCTGGGAGATGGCCAGATGCTTAATCTTACTCAAGAAGAGCGTAAGGTAATACTATTTTTAGTAGCGATCGCCTTAGTGGGAGTAGGCGGGAATTTTTTAGTTAAACAATTTTCAACTGCTAGGAGCCTTGCCTTTTTTAACCAGGATTTGGCTAAAATTAATCTCAATAGTGCGGATAAAAAAATGCTTATGGGGATATCCGGTATCGGCGAAAAAATAGCCGGCCGGATTATTACCTACCGCCGGGAGCGCGCAGGCTTTAGTGACGTAGACGAACTAAAAGCCATAAAAGGTATTACTGCTTCCAAATTCGCCAAGATCAAAGAATATCTGACTGTTAAATGAAGTTCAATTTAGCAGAGCTGGGGTTTTATTTTTGCGGCGGGATAGTCTTTACGCATTTTATCAGGATAGCATTCTGGCCGGCCTATTTTCTCGCCCTTACCTTGCTTCTTGCCTGTGCCTTCTTGGCGAGAAAGGATTTCATATTTAAGATATTATTTGCGGGTTTAATTTTTATCCTCGGCGGCCTGCTTTTAAAGAATACCTATATTCTTCCCCCATCCCATATTTCCAGGTTTATTTTTTATAAAAACAATTCTGTCTATACAGCCAGAGGTTTTATCAACAGCCAGCCCTATTCCAAGGACGGCAGAATTTCATTTATGTTTACTACACAAGAGTTGCAATTTAATGACAGCAATTATAAATGTTCGGGAGATATGCTTGTCCAGCTAAAAGACACCAGGGTTTTTTCTTACGGGGAAGCTTTAATCTTAAGAGGGAGCATACACAGGCCGTTTAAACTTTATGGTAAAAATGTATCCGCCATTATGCGTGTAAGTATGCCTGGTTCAGCCGTAAAGCTAGCTAAAAATTACGGCCAGCCTGTACGTAAAATTGCTTTTTATCTCAAAAACCGGATAGAAGGCATAATTTACCGCAAGCTTTCGCCCCTAGCGGCGAGTATTCTGGATGCTATGGTTTTAGGCGAGAAGAGGGGTATCCCGGCGCAGGTTTACGCTGCAATGGTCAAGAGCGGGACCGTGCATATCCTGGTAGTCAGCGGTTTTAATGTTGGAATAGTCGTTTTTATGATTATGCTATTGCTTAAAGTCCTGCGCTTTACCAGGGTCTTACGGTATATAACAGCGATACCCTGTTTAGTAATTTATTGTTTAGCTACAGGCGCTTCTCCTCCGGTTGTACGGGCAACAGTAATGGCTATATTTTTCTTAACCGGATTTCTGTTCAGGAGGGAGCCGGATGTGCGCAATTCCCTTACCTTATCTGCTTTGTTCATTCTTTGGGTTAATCCCCGGGAGCTCTTTTCTATCAGCTTCCAGCTTTCTTTCGTCAGCGTAGCAGCGATAATCTTTCTTTACCCTCAACTTAAGGCCTTCTTTAAGGCCGAAGCCATAAAAGTCAGGCCCTTAAGGTTCATCGCGGAAGGTTTTCTTGTTTCTTTGTCCGCCTGGCTAGGGACCTGCGGGTTTATTCTCTATTATTTCAAGATTTTTTCTCCGGTTACCGTGCTTGCCAATATCTGTATTGTGCCTTTAGCTACTTTAATTACGCTCTCTGGATTCAGCCTGGTGGCCATAACCTTGATCTTCCCGGCCCTCGCCGGGCCTTTTGCCTGGGCTAACGAGCTTTTTGTGGTCTTATTGCTTAAAACCAACAATTTTTTTATCCATTTGCCTTACGCCTGTCTGTATTTATAACCTTCAATTCTTTGAATATGTTTGACAAACTTAACCCCTTGTGTTAAAGTTGTAATATTATGCGGCGGATAATTTTAAGTTTCTGCATTATTTTTGTTTTATCAGCCAGCCCTGCCTACCCCTTTTGGATCTGGACGCCTAAGACCGGCAAGTGGGTTAACCCCAAGAATGTGGCCAAAGACAGCCCGAAGGCCCAGTTTGACTTTGCCCAGGGTTTCTATGCTGAGCAAAAATACCCTGATGCCCTGCGCGAATTCAAGAAGCTGCTTAAGGCTTACCCTAAGTCCTTTGAGGCCTCGGAGGCCCAGTATTACCTGGGGTTGATTGAAGAGAAGCTGGATAACCTTTACGAAGCCTATCTGGCGTATCAGAAGGTCATTGATAAGTATCCCTTCTCCGAGCGGATTAAAGAAATCATAGAAAAAGAATATAATATTGCCGAGAAATTTATAGCCGGCTATAAGCGTAAGGTCCTGGGGATTACCCTGCCGGTTGATAATCCGGCAATAGAAATACTCGCCAAAGTTGTAGAGAACTCCACCTATGGCCCTTTGGCGCCTAAAGCAGAGTATAAGTTGGGGTTACTCTTAAAAGGCCTTCAGCGTTACTACGAAGCGGAGGATGCCTTTAATAAAATAATCACTAATTACCCGGATAGCGCCTGGGTCGAGCCGGCTAAATTCCAGATTGCCTCCTGCCGCGCGGCAGTATCGCGCGGGCCGGATTATGACCAGGGCGCAATGCAAGAGGCCAAGCAAAAATTTGAAGAATTTGTCAGAGAACATCCGGATGCCGTTTTGTCGAAAGAAGCCGAAGAAAATATCAGCAAGCTGCAGGAGAAAGAAGCGGCGGCCAGCTACAATATCGCGGTATTTTATGAAAAGCAGGAAGCCTACCAGGCCGCCAGGATTTACTATGGGGACGTAATAACCAGTTATTCCAATAGCCCCTGGGCAACCAAGGCGCGGGAACGTTTACAGGCAATGGAGAAGAAGAAATGAAAAATCGCTTATCGCTTAAGGTATTTTTAGGGTTATTCGCTATCGGCTATCTACCATTTACCCTAGCGGGCTGCGGCTATACTACCCGCTCCATGATTACTAATAAATACCGGACGATATATGTAGCCCCTTTCGTCAATAAGGTAAATATTACCAATGAGGTCAATACCGGCAATAAGTACCGGATATACCGGCCGATGATTGAAAGCGATATTACCGAGTATGTGATTAATAAATATCTTTTTGACGGAAACTTAAGGCCGGCAGAAGATACTTCAGCAGACCTTATCTTAAAGGGCGAGGTAATGGATTTCCGCAAGGATCCCTTACGTTATGATGATAGCGATAATGTGAAAGAATACCGCATTAATCTGGTGGTAAACATCAGCCTCTGGGATAGGAAAGAGAATAAGCTGCTCTGGCAGGAGAATAATTTTACCGGAGACACTACCTATTTTGCAGCCGGTCCCCAGACAAAAAGTGAAGATGCGGCAGTGGTCGATGCCCTCAATGACCTTAGCCGCCGGATTGTTGAGCGCACAGTTGAGCAGTGGTAAATAAAAATGGTTTATTTATTTATCGGCCAGGACTTAAAATCCCCAGACGCTCCTTTTAGTTCCAAAGATACCCGTTTAAAACAAATCCGAGAAGAATTCCTCCCCCAAAGCGTGGAGCATTTTAATTTAGATATACTCTACGCCGAAACATTAAAGCTTAAAGAACTGCAGGAAAAACTTTTAGCCCTTCCGGTAAAATCTCCCAAAAGGATTATCGTTATTAAGAATGCCCAGGAATTAGCCCCGGGCCTAGATGACTTTATCCTGCGTTGGGCGAAGCAGGCCTCTAAAGATATATTGCTGCTTTTGGATATGGAAAAGCAGGGTAAGAAAGAAGCCTTCTTAAGGAATATATATAAATACGCCAAGACCTTCCGTTTCCAGGAGGCTTTAGTGCTGAATACCTTTAATCTTAGCCGTATGATCGGTCAGCGTAGCGCCGTCAATGCGCTTAAGATATTAGGACAACTTTTGAAAGACGGGGAGAAACCAGAGAGGATACTCGGCGGATTAAGGTACGCGGTAGAAAACAGCCGCCTAAGCGTGCCGGAAACTAAATGCAGGATTAGATTTCTTTTAGAGTGCGATATGGAAATAAAAACGGGCAAACTCAAGCCCGTTTTTGCTTTGGAAAAGTTGATCGTTAGGCTATGCGCCCTTGCCCAGCCGTTTCATTAGCCGGGATTTTTTACGGTTAGCGGTTGCAGGGTGGATTGTTCTTTTTTTCGCTGCTTTATCCAGCTGGGAAAATACCTGAGCCAGGAATTTTTTAGCTTCAGCAATGTTCTTGGCGGTAAGCAGGCCATGGAATTGCTTGATGGATTTTTTAAGCTGTTGTTTTATCTTTAGATTGTGCAGGTGTTTTTTCTTATCTGCGCGCGTTCTCTTGATTGAAGTTCTGCGTCTAGGCATATTATTTTCTCCTTTGTAATAAATTAGCATACTTCATTATTTATGTCAACAGACAAATATTCGCGGCCATTAACTAATCGGACAGTTGCCCGGTCGGCTGGTGTGATCGGCCTGGCTACGCTTATCTCGCGCTTATTAGGGTTCCTGCGCGATATTGTCATTGCCCGGCTTTTCGGAGTCTATATCTATGCCCAGGCCTTCGTCATCGCCTTCCGGATTCCCAACCTTTTTCGGGATTTAGTCGGTGAAGGCGCAACCAACGCCGCCTTCGTCCCGGTCTTTAGCGAATACGCCAGCCGTCACACAAAAGAAGAATTTTGGGAACTGGCTAATGTCGTATTGAACATATTATTGGTAGTACTTATGTCCATTACTATACTGGGCATAATATTTTCTCCTGTTATCGTACGTTTTATTGCCCCTGGCTTTATCGCTTCCCCGGAAAAACTCGCCGCAACCATTAAACTTAACCGGATTATCTTCCCCTATATCCTCTTGGTTAGTTTAAGCGCTTATTCCATGGGTGTATTAAATTCCCTGAAAAACTTTACTGTTTCCGCGTTCGCACCCTGTCTTCTAAATATATCCATAATTGTTTTTGCTTTACTTTTTGGCGAAGGGATCAAGGGCTTGGCCGGGGGAGTTTTGGTCGGTGGCCTTTTACAACTGGCCATTCAGATACCGGTGCTTTATAAAAAAGGATTCCGGCTGAAAGCCCCTAAATCCCTGAACCATCCCGCTGCCAAAACTATGGGCAGGTTAATGCTGCCGCGGGTTTTAAGCTCTTGTATTTACCAGTTAAATAATTTTGTCGATTCGATATTTGGCTCATTAGCCTGGATCGTGGGAGACGGAGGCGTAGCCGTATTATATTTTTCATACCGGCTGGTCCAGTTCCCCCTGGGAATTTTTAGTAACGCGCTCTCTCAGGCCATACTGCCTACATTTTCTACGCAGGCGTCTTTGGGGGAGATAGAGGATAAATTAAAGCCTACGCTTGCCTGGGGCCTACGCGCAGTACTTTTCGTTATGCTGCCGGCGGGTATAGCTTTTATGGTTTTAGCCAAGCCAATAGTTGTGACCTTATTCGGAGGGGGAAAGTTTGATGCTTATTCCGCCAATCTTACTGCCAGCTCCCTGTTTTTCTATAGCTTGGGATTATTTGCTTACGGCGGGACCAAGATGTTGCAGGCCTGCTTTTTCAGCCTTAGAGATACGGTTACGCCTACCAAGGTCGCTGCCGTATCGCTGGTATTGAATATTATTTTTGATGCAGTGTTAATTTTTCCGCTCAAGATTGCCGGTATTGCGCTGGCTACTTCTCTTGCAGCGATTATTACATTTTTTATCCTGTTTTTTCTTCTGGAAAAAAAGGTCGGCTATTTTGGGAGGAAGGAGATATTGATTTGTTTCTTGCGCGTATTGGCGGCCTCCTTAGGCATGGGGCTGGTCTGTTTCTTTGCGGGGCAAATTAGCACTAATAAATTCCTGAATTTGGCGCTCAGTATTACGGCGGGGGTAATTTCTTATATTGTTTTTTGTTTTATATTCAGGGTTAAAGAGATGGGCCAGGTTTGGGCTTGGATTATGCTTAGGAATTCCCCGGCCCTGTTTAAAAACAAGCCCAGCCAGCCGCTATGATATACTATGCATAATTTTCAGATATTAAAAGAGAAGGCTGCGCAGTTACCGGATACCTCGGGCATATATTTGATGAAGGATGCTGCCGGACGCGTTATCTATGTAGGCAAGGCTAAGTCGCTTAAAGTTCGTTTGAGTAATTATTTCGGCCGCGCACTTGATGCCAAGACAATGATGCTGATGTCGCAGGTCTCCGCTATCGCCTACAAGCTCACTCCTACCGAGAGCCTCGCGTTACTGCTGGAAGCAAGCCTGGTACATAAATACGCGCCGAAATACAATGTCTCTTTACGCGACGATAAAAGTTTCCCTCTGGTAAAAATTACCAACGAAGAATTTCCCGTAGTTTGTATTACGCGTAAGAAAGAAAATGACGGAGCAGCCTACTTTGGGCCTTACACCAACGTCCGGCTTCTTAAGGAGGCGCTCAAGATTGTGCGTAAGCATTTTCCGTACCGCTCCTGCAAACAAATGCCCGGTAAGGCTTGCGTATATTACCGTATCGGTTTATCTCCGGCGCCTTGCATCGGTAGGATAAGTAAAAAAGAATACGCCAGAATTATCAAGAATATTTCTTTTATCTTAGAAGGCAAGACAGAGTTGCTTAGCAAGAAGCTGCTGCGCGAAATGCAGCTTAAGGCTAAAGAGCGCGCATTCGAAGAGGCCGCCAGGATCAGGGACCAGGTCAATGCCTTAAGCGCGATATCCCAGAATTACGCCGGCCTTGCCCATCAGGGTGAGTTGGAAGATTTAAAAAATCTTTTGCGGCTTAAAAAGCTTCCCGCAAGGATAGAGGCTTTTGACTTATCCAATATTTCCGGTAAAGAAGCTTGCGGTTCAATGGCAAGTTTTTACCGGGGATTACCGGATAAGAATAACTATCGCCGGTTCCGGATTAAAACAATCAGCGCAATTGACGATTACGGGATGCTTGCCGAAGTAGTCGGGAGGCGTTATTCCAGGCTGGTTAAAGAGAAGCTTCCTTTACCGGATTTAGTACTCATTGATGGAGGGAGAGCGCACCTGGCGGTTGCCGCAAGAGAAATTTCCCGTCTCGGTTTGCATATTCCTTTAGTAAGTATTGCTAAAAAAGAAGAGCATATCTATACTAAGGATAGACCCGCGCCGCTAAAATTGACAGCGGATACACCGGCTTTGAATTTGCTCCGCCGTGTCCGCGACGAGGCACACCGGTTCGCTGTTGCCTACCATCATATATTAAGGCGTAAGAAAGTCCTAGGCAGATGACTCCATTTGCGAGAAGAGTCTATCGGGCAATATTAAGTATACCGTTGGGAGAAGTGCGCACTTATAAATGGGTGGCCCGGAAGGCAGGGAAGGAGAATGCCTACCGGGCAGTAGGCACGCTTTTAAAAAATAACCCTTTCCCGCTAATTATTCCTTGTCATCGCGTAATAAAGAGTAATAATATATTAGGCCGGTATAGGTTCGGCGTAAAAAGAAAAAAAGCTATTTTAGATTTAGAAAGGCAGATACAAAAGTGTCTAACGAACAACGAATAAGGGCTGTTCTTTTTTATTTAAGCGTAGCGATATTCTTTACCGGGCTTCCGGTCATCCTGTCTTCTTCCCTGGGTTATAAATTCAACCCGCGCACCCTTAAATTTGCCAAAGCCGGCATTATCAGTTTAAAAACGCAGCCGCAGGGAGCAAGCATTTATTTAGACGGTAAACTGTTAAACGATAAGACCCCGGCAACCATTAACGAACTTCTCCCGGGCGCATATAATCTCAAATTAGAGCTGAAAGCCCATTATCCGTGGATTTTCCAGGTTAATGTCGAGCCGCGTAAAGTAGTACGTTTAGAAAAGATAATCCTTTTCCCTACGCGTTCGAACATAGAGCAATTAAACCAGGATAAGGTATCGCGTTTCTGGTTGGACAAGGATAACGCTAGGATTTATTACCTCAACCAGGAAGGGGACATTCTTTACGAATCCGATTTTAAGGGAGAGAGGTTCAAGGAAGTAGGCAATATTCCGCTCGGGTTTATCCCTTTTCCCAAAGAGTTAAAAGTATCTCCGGATAAAGAGAAGATGCTTATCTTTAACGCGCATCAAATTGCCGTACTTTACCCGAAGTCTCCCGGGGACGCCTCCTATGCCCAGACGCCGGTTCTTCTGGATTTTCCCGGGCAGCAGATAAATAACGTATTCTGGCATTCGGACAGCTATCACCTTGTCCTGGTTACCGACAGGAGCATTAAGGTGATGGAAATGCAGGCCAAATCCAGCCCGGTGAATCTGGTGAACCTAAACAGCAGGATCTCCGAAGTTTCTTATGAAGCGAACAACGATACCCTGTATTTCATGGATTCCCAAACCGGCGAGGACGGAGTATCTTATGATAATATCTATAAGCTTGAGCTGAATAAGAAAGTAGTTCTTTTCAATGATCTGATGAGGTTGAGGCAAAATGCAAAAGAATAAAAAAATCAAGAGGATGCTGGAGATTATTCCCGGGTTTTTATCCTGGGGCATAATTATTCTGCTTATCTTATTAGCCATATTTAATCCGGTCTCCTGCGCCGTTATAATTATTGTTTTTGATTTCTACTGGATTATTCGCACCGTGTACCTGACGACCTTGCTGGTTATGGCACACCATAAGCTCTACCGGCAGAAGGATAAGAATTGGCTGGTGGAGTGCCACCGGTTGCAAGTAAGAGGCATCCTCAATAATATCTATCATTTGATTATTTTCCCCGTCTACAAAGAAGGCCTGGATATCTTAAGGCCTTCTTTGAGGGCCTTGCAGGAATGTAACTATCCAAAAGACAGAATGATCGTCGTTACGGCCTTTGAAGAACGTAATCCCGGGGCGAGGGAAAATTCCGCGGCATTAGAAGCAGAATTCCAGGGTAAATTTTTCCGGCACCTGTCCACTTTTCATCCGGATGGGCTTGAGGCTGAGGCCAGGACTAAAGGCGCTAACGCGACCTGGGCGGCCAAAAAAGCAAAAGAGTTATTGCATGCAGAAGGCATCAAGGATGAGGAGGTGGTTATTTCCTGTTTCGATGCGGATACCTGCGTAGATAAAGAATATTTCGGGTGTTTAAGCTACCATTTTTTAACTTCGCTTAAACCGCACCAGGCCAGCTATCAGCCGATACCGGTTTATAACAATAATATATGGCAGGCGCCGTCATTTGCGCGGCTGGTTGAAATAAGCTCTTCTTTTTGCCAGATGATTGAAAGCATGCGCCTGGAAAAATTTGTTACCTTCTCGAGCCATAGTATGAGCTTTAAAACCCTGGTCGATATAGGTTATTGGCCGGTGGATATGGTCTCGGATGATTCGGTGATTTATTGGAAGGCATTCCTCTTTTATCGGGGCAATTACCGGGTTATTCCTTTATATACCACCGTTTCTATGGATGTGGCATATTCCAGCAGCTTTTTAAAAACAATCGAGATGCAATACAGGCAAAAGCGCAGGTGGGCTTGGGGAGTTGAGAATTTTCCGTTTTTAGTCAGCGGATTTTTGAACGAAAGGCAGATATCGCTATTAACAAAAATAAGAAGGTCTTTTCACCTTTT
>JBAZOC010000012.1:0-28402 GCA_041648915.1 Candidatus Omnitrophota bacterium | reverse complement strand
TTAGCCACAACCTTTCCATCCGGCCGGCCTAAATGGCTCATTAATATTAACTTCTTAACGCCCTGTTCTAAAATATACCTTATCGTAGGCAGGGTTGCGCGTACTCGCGTATCATCGGTAATATTTAAATCAGCGTCTTGCGGCACGTTAAAATCCGCGCGCATTAATACTGTTTTTCCCTTAAGGCCAATGTCTTTAACTGTTAACTTAGGCATGCTTACTGCTCCTCTTTAAAAATATAGAGTTATAATATATATTAAATACCCCTGCCTGTCAACTTCTTTTGGAAAACAAAAACAAGGACAGGCTGCTTAGTTTTAAAATAACCACGAGCAGGCAGGTATGGAAAAAACCCAGGATAGGCAAAAATACCACACCGGCTAATATTCCGGCCAGCCAGCCGCCGGCCAGGTCGCCGGCATAAAGTATGCCTGAGACGCTTCCCACGTTATCCTTCCGGCCAAGGTAAATCTTCCCGGCTAAAGGAAATTCCAGGCCCATAAGCAGGCCGGAGATAAAAAGTAAAATATACAAAACTAAAGCCGGCTGGTTAAAATGCCTACCGTAACCCGCAATAATAAATCCTAAGCTTAGGGAAAATACGGCTATTAACGCCTCCAAGACAATAAATAACCTCCCGTCCTCTTTAATTCTTTTAAGGTTTAAGGTGAGTACAATGCTACCCGCGGCGACCCCGGCCATAAATACCGCCGCCAATAGGCTGATTTTTTGGTAGAGGTAACCGTAAAAAATCTGGTAGGCAAAAATCAAAAGAAGGTTAGCCGTCATCCCGAAAAAACCGGTCGTAAAAATAGCGTAGGCAACGGGAATCTTCAGGCCCCTCTTTAACCGGCAGATGCACATTAGCGCGCTACTCACCAATAATACCAAAAAGAATATTGCTTTCAAATTCAGGTAATTAAAATAATTGAATACGCGGCTAAGGCGCGGAGAAAATTTCTTATTCGCAATCTTTAAGCTCTCATAAACCGCTACCGGCCGTAGGTCCCGGTTTAGCTCTTGCGTGGCCTGGCTCAATTCCCGGCTAAACCAATCCACCCATTTTTTACTTAAGCGGTATTCCAGGTAATCCGGGATAAGCATAGCGCAGGGAATTTTTCTTTTAGCCATGCGTTTGGAGATTAGGGCGGGGCTAACCTGCAGAATAGCGCTAGAGTCAGAAGCGATAAAAATATTGTAATCACCCGGAATTACGCGCACATACCCATAAACAGCCTTAAGGCTGTTGAATATACTGCTGTTTAAATCCCTTAACTCCCGGCTCAGGTAAGTTAACGAACCCGGCATCCATAAAGCAACCAGCCCTGAGGGTTTTAATCTTTTTTTGGCCAACGTAAAAAATTCCTCCGTAAAAAAGCGGTTAAACGCTAAATCCGACTGGTTGGACAATCCGATTAAAATTACATCATAAGGCCGGCTGCCCGTTTGCAAAAACAACCGGGGATCGGTATGCATAATATTTAACCGCCTGTCGCCAAATTCAGCCTCACTTAAAGGCGTAGGGTATTTTTTAAGCATCCGGATAATCATTGGGTCGACCTCAACATAATCCAGGCTTTCAATAGGGTGCTTAAGCGCCTCCCGGAGTAATCCTCCTAGGCCGGCCCCGGCAACCAGGATATCCGCCGGCGCGGGATGGAAAAATAACGGAAGGTTCCCGAATTCCTCTACAAATTGCCGATCAGGAAAAGGGGTCGTAATCACCGGAATGCCGTTATAAAAAAAGGTATACTCGTTTAGCTTCCTGGTTACGGCAATATTGGCGTAGTTGGAATTACGGTAAGCGAGGACCTCTTGGGCTCCCCATTGTTTTTTAAGGGACAACTCCTGTAAATAGCTTGCCAGCGGGTTAAAGGCTAGGCTAAACAATACGGCCAGGCTTAAAAAAGCATATTTTATTTTTTTCGCGGGAATTAAAAATGCGGATAAAACTATATTTAAGATAGAGATGCTAAAAACTGTCTGAAATGAATTTAAGCGCGGAATAAATAAATACGCTAGGCTAATTCCGCCGGCGATCGTTCCCAACATCTCCCAGGCATACATTCTGCCTATGGCGCGCGCGTTCTCCCCGGAGCGCAAAGAATATACTTTACACCCGGAGCTGAATAATGCGCCATGCAGGAAAGCCAGCGGCAGGTTGATAATCAGCGCGGAGATGAAAATGACGCTTAAAGATACTCCCTCTATAAAAGGTATGCCGCTCATCCCTTTAAAGGCACGGCTGAAATAAACGGCAAAAGGTAAAATCAGCGCAAAGAGCAGGCTTGCGGCAACGAATACGCTTAATTTATTTTTTACCTTCTCAACAATCCTACCGGCTGTAAAAACGCCGAGGGCCTCGAGCATGACCCAATTGGCCAAAATAATCCCGATAGTCAGTTCATTGCCGTAAAAATTAACCAGCAACTCGCGCAAAACAATAATCTGCGCGGTGATCCCGCTTAACCCGATAATAAAAATGGCCGCTAGAAATATCATACTAAAGAAAAAGGGACGGCTCTCTTTAGAAGAGAACCGTCCCCTATATTTTTTAGGCCTTTATAGCCCTTTTTTCACAATATACTCGCACAGGTCAACCACCCTATTGGAATAACCCCATTCATTGTCGTACCAGGAAAGTACCTTCACAAAATCATCCTGGATAACTTTAGTGCTTAAAGCGTCCACAACAGAACTTAACGGGCAATGATTGAAATCAACCGAAACTACCGGGTCATCCGTAATCCCAAGGATACCTTTCATTTTCCCTGCAGCCGCCTCTTGCATCGCCGCGTTGATATCCTGAGGAGTAATTTTTTTGCCTAACAGGCAGGTTAAATCCACAACTGAAACATTAGGCACGGGAACACGCATGGAAAAACCATCCAGCTTGCCTTTTAACTCCGGGATAACTAGGGCTAAAGCTTTGGCTGCGCCGGTAGAAGTCGGGATCATCGATAGGGCAGCTGCGCGGGCGCGGCGCGGATCGGCATGCGCCATATCCTGCACTCTCTGATCATTAGTATAAGCATGGATAGTCGTCATCAGGCCTTTAGTAATCCCCCATTTATCATTCAATACCTTAGCTACCGGCCCCAGGCAGTTCGTAGTACAGGAGGCGTTGGATAATACGTTATGATTTTTAGGGTCGTACTTATCTTCGTTCACCCCCATGACAATAGTAATATCCTCTCCCTGAGCCGGAGCCGAAATTATGACTTTCTTGGCTCCGCCTTTGGTGATATGGTTCTCCGCGCCTTTGACTTCCTTGCCTTTTTTGTTTAACCCGTCTTTTTTAATGGTAAACAAACCGGTGGATTCAATAACAATGTCCACTCCCAGGTCTTTCCAGGGCAATTCCGCAGGGTCCTTCTTGCTTAGGACCTTGATTTCTTTACCATTCACTGAAATCGCCTCGGTCCCGCTAGCCGCAACTTCGCCGCCGAACCTGCCGTGCACCGAGTCATATTTCAATAATAACGCGTTGGATTTAGCGTCAGTTAAGTCGTTAACCGCTACCAGTTCTAAATCTTTGGATTTTTTTTCTAAAATTGCCCGGGCAACGAGCCTGCCGATCCTGCCAAAACCATTGATACCAACTTTTACTGCCATTTGACTCCTCCTTTTTCTTCATGAGGGACGGTTCTATTAAAATAGCCATAAGAATAGAACCGGCCCTGAAAAATTGTTAATCTTTTATCGCTTTTAAATACTGCGCGGCCAATTCCGGAGAGGTAGGGTCAATATAAAAACCTGTGCCCCACTCAAAACCCGCGGTCTGGGTCAGCTTAGGCATGAATTCAATATGCCAATGGTAATACTCTACTTCCCCATCGCCATTGATCGGTGCAGAGTGAATTATATAATTATAAGAGAGGTTGACGAATACTTTTTTGATTTTGGCGATCGTATCCTTGAGGATAACGGCCAGGGCCGCTATTTCTTCGGGCGGCATAAAGCAGAAATGCCCGTTGTGTTTTTTGGGCATTATCCAGATTTCAAACGGAAAGCGCGAAACAAACGGGCAAAAAGAAATAAAGTATTTATTCTCCAGGATGATCCTGTCTTTTTCCTGCGTCTCCTGCCGGATAATGTCGCAAAATATGCAGCGCTCGCGGTAATCAAAATAGCTCTTAGCCCCGTGTATCTCTTCTAACGCGTTCTTCGGCACCATGGGGAGCGCGATGATCTGGGTATGCGGATGCTCTAATGAAGCGCCTGCCGCCGAACCAAAATTCCGGAAAAACATAAGGTATTTAAAACGCTTATCCTTGGCCAAATCTACTGCCCTGCGGCAGCACATCTTTAAATAATTCTCAACTTCCTGCGGCAATAAATCACAGATATCTTTAGCGTGGTAGGGCGTCTCAATCAAAACTTCATGCGCGCCTACGCCGTTAGACATATCATAAAGCCCTAACGGCCTCCTGTTTAATTCGCCTTCCACTCCCAGCGCCGGGAATTTATTCGGCACCACGCGCACCTGCCAGCCGGAACTATTCGGGGCTGTGCCGGTTTCGCGGAAAGTATCTATTTCAGGCGGAGTCATCGCTTCATTACCGTAGCAAAAAGGGCAGGTCCCTCCTTTTTGAATATTCTGCTCATATTGAAAATCGCCAGGCGCATTAGGATGGTCAGTATCTACAATCACCCATCGGCCGACGATCGGGTCTCTTCTTAATTCCGCCATTTTATATTTCTACTCCTCTTAAAAAACCAGCCGCATCTTCCGGAGGCAGAGGGCAAATATAAAAACCCGTGCCCCATTCAAAACCTGCCACGCGCGTCAAACGCGGTATAATCTCAATATGCCAATGGTAATCCTGTTCGATCGTCTTCCAGTAACCCGCTTTCTGCCTGCGAAAAGGCGCAGTATGGATAACGTAATTATAGGAAGGGTCATCTAATCCTTTTTTAAGCTTGGAAAGGACTATCTTCATTACCTTACCCAGGTATTTTATAGATTCGGAATCCTGACAGGTGAAATCCGCGCAGTGTTTTTTGGGCAAGATCCAGGTTTCAAAAGGAAAACGCGCGGCAAACGGGCTAATAGCAATAAAGCCGTCTAAATCCAGGATGAGGCGGTCTTTTTGTTCAATCTCCTGCCGGATTAAATCGCAAAAGACGCATCTTTCATGATAATTAAAATATTGCCGGGAACCGCTAAGTTCTTCCTTTACGCGCTTGGGGTTAACCGGCGTAGCGATAAGCTGGGAACGTGAATGCCTTAAAGTGCCTCCTCCGGCACGCTTACCGTAGTTCTTAAAAACCAGGACATATTTAAAACGTTTGTCTTTTTCCAGGTCAGCGATCCTGCCGGCATAACACTTTAACACTTTAGAGATTTGTTCAGCGCTTAAATCCGCCATATTGGCGATATGCTGGCTGGTTTCAATAATAATCTCGTGCGCGCCGACCCCATTCATCAGGTCATAGAGGCCCTTACCTCTGCGGTCAAGTTCCCCTTCGATCCTTAAAAACGGGGAGATGCTCGGCACAACCCTTACTTCCCAACCCGGGGTATTTGGCGCGGTATTACCCGGCCGTACGGCAGTGATTTCAGGGGGAGTCTGCGCTTCGAAGCCTTCGCAAAAAGGGCAGCCCTCTTCCGCAGCGGCTTCTTCCTGTCTGCCGTTGAATTGGTCCGGCCTCTTGCCGCGTTCGGTAGAAATAATTACCCACCTGCCTATAACGGGGTCTTTTCTTAGTTCTGGCATAGAAAAAAATTATAACACAAGAATACTATTATGCAACTATTTTTTACCAAAGATATCCCCGGCCTTAACTTTATAACCGCTGATGAACTCTGCGGCGCACATTTTCTTCTTACTCTCCGGCTGCAGTTCCTGGATGAATAAGGAACTGCCCTCAGCCATAATTTCGAGGCCTTCTTTATGCGCATTTAAAACGAGGCCTCCCTGGAGGCCCGTCTTTCGAGGGACTAACGGCCCGATTCCGGCCTTACTTATTTTAAGCAGCTTGCCCTTATAATAAGTAAAGGCGCCTGGCCAGGGCAAACTTCCCCTTACCAGGTTAAAAATTTCAAACGCGGGCTTATCCCAATCAATACAACCGTCATTCTTTTTTAACTTGGGCGCCAGGGTTACTTTTTCCTCATCCTGCGCAGTTAAGGTATAAGTTTTTTCTTTAATTTCCTTAACTGCCTCTAATAATAAATCCGCGCCGAGCAAACGTAATTTATCTTCCAGGATTAGCGAGTCATCGGACCCACCAATAGCTATCTCTTTTCGCAAAAGCATCGGCCCGGCATCCATTTTTCCGGTCAGCTGGATGACGGTTATACCGGTAGTCTTTTCTCCGCGGATTATCGCCCAATTTATCGGAGCCGCTCCCCGGTATTGCGGCAGGAGCGAAGCATGGATATTCAGCGCAAAAATCTTCGGCAGGGCCAATACCCCTTGAGCTAATATTTGTCCGTAGGCTACTACGACCAGCAAATCCGGGTTGAATTCAGCAATATACTTTACGGATTCCGGGGTGTTTATATCCTTAGGCTGAAAAATACGTAATCCTGCTTTTTGCGCAACGCTCTTTACATCTGTCACCCCAAGGCGCAGGTAGCGGCCCTTTTTTTTATCCGGCTGCGTCACCACACAGCAGACTTGGTAAGGGCTTTTTAACAAAGCTTCCAGCGCAGGAACCGCAAAATGTGCACTGCCAAAAAATATAATTTTCACTTTACCTCTATCTTTAGCTATACCTATCCGGCTCTAAACAGGATCTACATCTACCGTCACTATTATACCTGAATGCCGGAAATCCTTTAAGCTATTTTTTAAAAATGCGCTGATGCTCAGCGCATTTTTAGAGCGCAGCAGAACCTGCCAGTAAAAATTCCCGCGCAGTTTAGGCGGGTTAGACGGATTAGCGGAAATAACTTCTACTGCCTTGCCCGGAACGGCTTCCTTCAATTTATTAAAAAGCAGCCCGGCGGTTTCCTGAACCCGCTCTTCCTTCTTTCCCCGCAGCCTTATGGCAGCCAAATGCCTGTAGGGAGAAAAAGCCAGCTGTCTTCTCTGCCGCAATTCCTCGCTATAGAAAAAATTAACATCTTTTTTTAATAACGCCTGAAAACAATGGTGCGCGGGAAAACCGGTCTGGATTAAAAATCTTTTAGGCGTAAGAGCCATAAGCCCGGCTAATAACCCAAAGGCCTTTTCCGCAGCCCGGAAATCCACGCGATTTAAGGTATTATCTATGCCCAGGACACCAATCAGGTCGAAATCCAGCTCCACCCGTTTAATCACGCCGCTTGTAGCTATGGCTATATCCGTATTCTCCGCGCTTAGATCCTGATCATCAAGTATTTTGATCCGCGCCTGCGGGAAGATCCTGGAAAGCTCGCTTTCAATCTTTTCTGTCCCCGTGCCGAAAAACTTAATATACCCGGCGTTACACTGCGGGCAGATTTTCGGCGGCGGCATCTTAAAATTACAATAATGACAGCTTAAAATATCTTCTTTATAATGATAAACCAGGCTTAGGTTGCAGCGCGGGCACTTAAGGAGCTTTCCGCAATTATGGCAGGCCGCAGAAGTAGCAAAACCCTTGCGGTTCAGGAACAGAAGGGCCTTGCCTTTGGCGTTTAATACAGCATAGAGTGCGTCCTCTAGTAATTTTGAGAGGATAGCCTTATTCCTGTTTTCCGCAAAAGACAGGTGCCGGGTATCAATAACCTTAACTTCGGGATATTCTTTCTTTCTGGGGATAAGCGTATAGCGGGAACCCTTGGCCCTGCCCAGGTAAAAACTCTCTAACGACGGAGCCCTGCTTCCCAGGATAAGTTTAAAACCCTCCAGCTTAGAACGGAGAATAGCTGCTTGCCGGGCATGATAATGCGGCACCTGGTCCTGCTTATAGGCAGAGTTCTCTTCTTCGTCAATAATCATCAGGCCTAAATTGACTAACGGGGCAAAGACAGCTGAACGCGTGCCTACGATAACCTTAGGCTCCGTGGATTTTATTTTTAACCATTCCTCCAGCTCGTTAGGCTGCTTGCGGTAAAGAAGCTGGGCCGCTATCCCTAACTGTTTATTCAGCAGATCGCGCGCTTTTAAAGCATCCGGGATATCCGGTAAGAGAATTATTACCGAAGCTTTATTATGTAAAGCATTCCTTACCTCTAAAAAATAGCTGTCCCAGCGCAGCCGGCCGTCCAAATCATGGATTACTTCAATCAATCTTTTTCCCTTTCCTTAAAGCCTCAGGCAGGGCTGTCTCAATTGCTTCCCCCCAGGAACAGCAATAATAATGTGCGATCTTTCCGGTAAGCAAAAGAATTTTTTTATCCAATAACGGATGCTTATCGATAAGCTCTAAGATGGGTTTGAGGCCCTTAACCTGGCTCTTTTTAGCCAGGGCCACTACAAAGCCAACAATGCGCCGGGCCCCGAAATTAATCCAGACCCTCGCACCGGGTTTGATCATTTTTTTTAGAGGCTCCGGCACAATATAATCAAACGTGCCGCTGACCGGCAGGCCCACGACTATTTTAGCGTATAACACCGGCTAACTCCTGGCAGCTATAAGGTTTTTTTATCTTTTGGATCCTTAATTGCATCTCCCGCAGCTTTTCAGGATTATTTTTAAAGCCCAGGATCATCCCTTTGATCGCATCCACTGTCTTCGGGGTTAAACTTAGGCCAAACTCTTTCAGCGCCTCCACATTACCCTCTTCCTGGCCGGGAATAACCGAAATGAATATCGGGACTAACTCCATATTGAGTACCTCGGCGATGGTCGAGCCCCCGGGCTTAGTTACAATGATATCGCAAGCCCCCATCAATTCTTCCGTATTATTCACAAAGCCGAAGACTTTGACATTAGGCAGGTTTCTTTTATTCAGCCTAGCGTATAACTTTTTATTAGCGGCGCAGACAACCAAGACCTGCACATCCCGGCAGAGCAGCGCGGCAAGTTCTTCCAGCGGCCCGATGCCCAGCGAGCCGGTCATAAGCAAGACCGTAAACTTATCCGGCCTGATCCCGAGTTTACCGGCCAGGCTAGCCCGGTCAAACTCCCGCAGGAATTTTGCATCAGAAGGCAGGCCGAATACTTTTATCTTTTCCCGCGCTATGCCTTCGGCGATAAGCCTATCTTTGGTAAAATCCGAAGCAACGATATAAAAATCCGTGCCCCGGCTGATCCAAAACGGATGCACGCCAAAATCAGTAATTATAGTAACCAGCCTAGGGTTTATTTTTTTCTTTATTTTTAAATGCGCGGCTACCTCCGAAGGCAGGAAATGCGTGGAAATAATGTAATCGGGATTCTGGCGGATTAAATAGGCGGCAAAACCCTGGGTATTGCTCCGGTTGGCCAGAGAAGCGAGAAAGCGGGTCAACGGCCTCAAAACCCTTAATTCCGTAAGCCAAAAGGAAAAATGCCAGAGTTTAACCGCGTAGTGTACAAGGAAAGAATAGCCCTTGGCGTAACTAAACCTGAATAAAGCATTGGTTTTAGCCAGTATATCCACCATCTCCAGGCTGACTTCCGGCCGCTGCTCTTTAAAATAATTATATATTGCTTCGGCTACCCGGCGATGCCCTGCCCCGGCCGAAGCGTAAGTGATCAGTAATTTCATCTTCTTTTAGTTAGGGACGGTTCTCAAGCCAAAGCAAAAACGTCCCCTATCTGGGGACACTTTCAGATTGAGTTGAGAACCGTCCCTGATTTTGAATAAGGAAACTTGCGGCTGCCTTGAGGTTTTGGAACACAAAATCCGGAGACGCTTCCCAATTCTTTCTATTTGCCAGTTTTTCTTTGCCGCAAAGGACCAGGACGGATTTACATCCGGCAGCCCTGGCAGTAAGCACATCCCGGAGCGTATCGCCTACAAAACAGGAATTTTTTAAATTAAATTTAAATTCCTGGGCAGCTTTCTTAAGCAGGCCGGGCCTGGGTTTACGGCAGGAACAGCCCGCGTCTCTGCGGTGCAGGCAATAATATACCTTACTGATCTTTCCCCCCCCTTTTTCTATTTCTAAAAGCATCTTGCGGGTAATCGCCTCCAGCGTCCGGCGAGCATATATCCCCCTGCCTACTCCTGCCTGGTTAGAAGCAATAAATATCTTAAAGCCTGCCCGGGTTAATTGAGCGATTGCCTCTTTTGCCCCGGGTAAAAAATAAAACTTCTTTAACGAAGTAACGTAGAGCTTATCCCCCGGGTACCTATTGATCACTCCATCCCTGTCTAAAAATATTGCTTTTTGCGGCACGTTAATCCTTTTTGTTTTTCATCTCCCAGTATTTCGCGTAGGTCATTAACTGATAAGCGCTGGAAGCAAGGGCCATCATAAACCCGATAAACCCGTCTTTTCTGCCCTTCTTTACGTAATAGAACTTAATATACCGCGAGATCGCCTTGACCATAGCCAGCCCGAAACTCATCTTGCGCTTGTCCCTGAGCCATTTCCTGGCCTCAAAATCGGTCTGGTGGTTAAGCTTGGAAAAGAGGTTCCGGAAATCCCGGTAAGCGTAATGAATTATATCTGACTTTAAAGTATGGGTCGGGCCGTTTAAAAAAGCTCTGGGGTGATACTCTGCCTCTTCCTCATAATGAAATTCTTTTTTAGCGTACATCTTAAGCTTGGCATTAGGATACCAGCCTCCGTATTTAATCCAATAACCGCCGATAAAATTCCTATGCGGTATATTATAACCGGCAAATTTCGGTCCTTCCTGGAATATCTTGATGATTTCATCCCTTAATTCCGGCGTGACCCGTTCATCAGAATCAAGGCTTAAAATATAATCGAATTTAGCCAGAGCATACGCATAATTCCTGTGGCTGCCCTCCCTTTCCCATTTTTTAATATAAACTCTATCCGTATATTTTTTAACGATCTCCAGCGTCTTATCCGAACTTAAGTCATCAACCACCACTATTTCTCCCGCCCAATCAGAGACGCTCCTTAAACAATCCTCAATAATCGCTTCGCTGTTTTTGGTCAGGGTCACTACCGTTAAATTGATTTTACCCATTAATATTCTCCTTCTCTGACTGACTGAATAATATAATCTTGTTCTTCCCGGGTTAAGTCCGGATAAACAGGCAAAGTAAAGGCCTGCTTTGCCGCTTGCTCGGCTTCCGGAAAATCCCCTCTTTTGTACCCTAAATACTTAAAACATTTTTGTAAATGCAGCGGCAGCGGATAGAATACGCGTGAATCAATTCCCTTGCCCTGCAAATAGTCCATGCATTTCTTATTGGATTTAAATGTCCTCAGTGTATACTGATGATAAATATGCGTAGTATAGCCAGGGACAAACGGGGTCTTTAGCGCCAGGCCCGCCAGCTTTTCATTATAGTACCGGGCCACCGCCTGCCTTTTGCGGTTCCACTCATCCAGATACTTTAACTTGACATTCAAGACAACCGCCTGCAGCGCGTCCAGGCGGTTATTGCGGCCTAAAACTGAATGGTAATATTTATCCTCATTCCCCTGGTTACGCCAAATTAACAGCTTTTCAGCTAAAGCCTTATTATTGGTAAGGATGGCTCCGGCGTCTCCGAATGCCCCCAAATTTTTTCCAGGATAGAAACTGACTGCCCCGCAATCTCCTAGGGTGCCGGCTTTCTTACCCCGGAACTCTGCGCCAAAGGCCTGGGCAGCATCTTCTACTACCCTTAATTTATATTTGCGCGCTAGCTTCATTATTCCATCCATATCCGCGCATTGGCCGTAAAGATGCACCGGGATAACCGCTTTTATGTTAAGTTTATTTTTCTTAAGTAAGCTTTTCTCAACACCCGCAACAGAAATATTATAGGTATCCCGATCAATATCCACGAAAACCGGACGGGCCCCCAGGCTCGCCACAGCCCCCGCGGTCGCATAGTAAGTAAACGCCGGGCAAATTACTCCGTCCCCGCTTTTAATCCCCAGCGCTAATAAAGACAAAGTAAGCGCGTCTGTTCCGTTAGATACGCCTAGCGCATACTTCACCCGGCAATATTCGCAAATATGCTTTTCAAACTTCTCCACATGCTCTCCCAGGATAAAACTGGCCTGGTCAATTACTTCTTTTATTGCCGAATCCAATTCCTCCCTCAAGGGGGCTATTTGTTTTTTTAAGTCCAAAGCCGGTATTTTCATACGATCCCTCTTAATTTAATAACGCCTTAGCTGCCGTAAACACATCTTCCACCTTAACCGCCCTCAAGCATTCCTTATCTTTGCGGCAAAGGGGCAGCCTGAAATTCCTATAACATGGCCGGCATTCCAGATCCCATTTTAAAACCAGATGGTTTCTGTGTTCAGGGTAGGGCCCGTAAACCAGTTCGCTCACCGGGCCAAAAACAGAAACACTCTTTACCCCCAAGGCAGAAGCTATATGCATCGGGCCGCCATCATTAGATATTAAAAGATCAAGATTCTTAATTACTGCCGGAAGCAGCTCTAACTTAACTCTACCGGTCAGATCTACCGGCTTATGGAGCATAGCCTTAATGATTGTTTCGGAGATCGGCTGCTCGGTTTCATCGCCCAGAATTATTATTTTTGCCTTGAATTCATTGGCCAGTTTATCGGCAACCTGCGCGAATTTTAATGCCGGCCAGTGCTTATAGGCAGCGTCTTTTCCCCAGCTCCCACCGGCCCCGGGAGCAATACCGACTAGCTTATCATTAACCTGGATACCCCGGGAAGCAAGGATATCCCGCGCCTCTACTTCTGCGCCTGCGGGCAGGCATAGCTCTAAAGACTTATCTTGGACTTCTAATTTTAAAAAACGCAATAAATCCAGGTAATACTCTACCGCGTGCTTGTCGTTGTAGCCGGCTATAGCTACCTTATCCGTAAGAAACCTGCCCCTATTTTTATAATTAAAACCGATTCTTCTAGGTATACCTATGATTTTCGCTAAGAAACTATAGCGATAATCCAGGGAAAAATCAAAACAAATATTAAAGTTGCCTTTTTTTATTTCCCGCCCAAGTTTTAAAGTTTCCCGCAGCCCCTTGAAAAATGATCCCTGGTATATTTTTTTAAGATCGCCCCGCGCTAGATCAAAAAACTGGTTGATCCGGGGGTTTGCCTGCAATAAAGGCCGGACCCTGCGATTACACCAATACCCGATAAAACAATCCGGGTTTCCTTCTTTTAAAGCCCTGAGCAGCGGAGTAGTGAACAAGACATCTCCGATACCGAAAGGATTGATGATTAGTATTCTTTTAGAGGGCTGGCCGGCATTCTTTTTTAAAGTCATCTGCAAATCTTTCTATATCGTCTTCACCAAGGTAATTTCCGGTTTGCACTTCCACGATCTTCAGCGGCTGGTTTAAGATATTTTCCAAACGGTGTTTTTTGCCTTTTGATATATAGATACTCTCATTACTGCGCACCAGAGAAACCTGCGTACCGCTGGTAACCTTAGCCACTCCTGAAATAACTACCCAATGCTCAGCGCGGTTCTTGTGCCGCTGGAGGCTTAAGCGTTTACGCGCGGAGATCTCAATGACCTTGATTTTAAAACCTGCCCCTTCCTGTAAAACCGTAAACGAACCCCAGGGCCGCGCTTGAGTCAAATGCGCCTGGCGCTCTTTACGCTTAAGTTTTTTTAAACA
The DNA here is from genome assembly GCA_041648915.1 of Candidatus Omnitrophota bacterium. GTDB lineage: Bacteria > Omnitrophota > Gorgyraeia > Gygaellales > Profunditerraquicolaceae > UBA6233. Next base: position 14,811 of record JBAZOC010000012.1, on the reverse strand, counting down.
CTCTACCAGCTGCTTTACCTCCTGGGCCTTGGCCCTGGCGCAAACTAACAAGGCATCCGGGGTATCCGCGATAACCAGATTATTGACCCCGATTGTGGAGACCAGCCGGTTACTCCTGGAAAACACGCATACCCCCCGGCTATCCAGGTTTAAGGCATCGGCGTTTACTACATTGCCTTGCTTATCTTTGGGGAATATTTCCGCTAAAGCGTCCCAACTTCCTAAATCCGTCCAGAAAAAGTTTGCCGGAATTAACGTAATCCTCTTGGAATGCTCCATTATGCCATAATCAACGGAGATAGATTTGATTTTCGGCCATATTTTTTCAACATCTTGAATTGACCGGATAGAATTTAACTGCCCGGATAATTCCGGCAAATATTTCCGCAATTCCTCTAAAAATATACCCGCTTTCCAAACGAACATCCCGCTATTCCAGTAATAATTTTTATCTTTAAAATACTTTTTTGCCTTATTTAAGCTTGGTTTTTCCAGGAATTTACTTACTAAATAACATTTTCCGCCTTGCCCTGCCTTTAGCCGGGCCGGTGCCTGCTTATCTTTTATTGCTATATACCCATAAGCCGTGGAAGGCTTATCCGGCTTAATCCCGATGGTCACCAGGAGATTTTCTTTTGCTACCGCAAGCGCGCCCTTAATCGCTCTTCTGAAATTCGGGACGTTTTTGATGTAATGATCCGACGGCAAAACCACTAAAACCGCCTCTTTATCCAGCCGGCTGATTAGCTTCGCGCACAAGCCGATAGCCGGAGCGGTATTTTTGCCCTGCGGCTCTAAAATTATATTCCTATCCGGGATGCCGAATTTAGCGACCTGGGCCTTGACCTCATAAAAATAAATATTATTGGTAATGACGAAGGTGCGCGCCGGCTCGACAAGGCCCTTTAAACGCTGGATAGTTGACTCTAAAAGGCTCTCCTGGCCGATCAGGCGCATAAACTGCTTTGGCTCAAGCTCGCGCGAAAACGGCCAAAACCTGCTCCCTACTCCACCGGCTAAAATTACCGCGTAATTCATATCCGCCTATTTATCCTGTTTTTTTAAAAATATAATCAAATTTATTCGTTATGTAATATTTCCGCGCATCAACATCTAATAATGAACCCAAGGTTACCTTATAATCCCTTTCCTTAAACCCCGCGATAACAGCCTTTAAAGCTAATAAATCTTTTTTGCCGCAATCCAGGATAATTCCCTGCCTTAGCAGAAATTCAATATCAAAGAAATCCCTGATATCTTTTCTATTCAGGGCCGCTTTGATTTTATTCTTCATTGCTTCTTGGAGGGTAGCCGCTTTTAAAATAACCTGAGAAGTACTGTATTTTGAAAAAGCTATCCTTTCCTGAAAATCGCATTCCCTAAGTCTTTTCCTGATTTCAATTTTGAGCCTTTTAGGGAAATTAGGGCTGCGCACTTCAAACAATAAAGTATTAAACTTAATCTGGGCATCGGTAATTTCATATGCTGAGCCTAAATAACCCTTAATCTCGTTAAAATAATCCTTCTGCTTAACCTTCTTAACGAACCAAAAATCAAGGTCCGTTGAGTAACGGTTCAGTTCATAGCAAAGCCGAAGCATTGTACCGCCGGTAAAAACAAGCGGCCTTAAGAAATCGCCGTTTTTCAGCTTTTCAAGGATTTCTATCTCAAATATCTCATGCCTTTTTAATATATCCATATTTCACCAGTAGTTTTCTCACGGGGGCCGGGTAAACTTTTGCCATCGCCCTAACTTTAACGAAGTTTAATTTACCGGGATTAATGGAAGTAAGATCAAAATTATACTTTTTCAAGGATGTAAGATAGCAGGCGTCAAGGAACGCCTTTTCGGGGCTGGCAATAAAAAACCCCCTGTTCTTTAAGAAGCCAAAATATAATTTTTTATTTATTTTGCTGTAATTGAAAATCCTTTTATTGATTTCTACAAGCTTTGTCCTGTAGTGCCCAACTGACTCCACAAAATCGCGCTGTAGCTGGGTAGTAACTTCATAATAGCTTAGAGCTGTCATAAGTGATATATATGAAGGAACCTGCAGCAGGTTAGCCAGGATAAAGCTTTCTTCTATCGACAGAGAATCCCATCTCTCGCTTAATACGTAGATATTCCTTTTGGCCCTGACAAGTACGCCGCTTTTAACCAGCCTTGTTGCTGCTACACGGGCCGACTCGCGGGATATCCCAAGGGCCCTTGAAATATCCTCATATCCAAAATACGGTTTTCCTATCTTCTTAATTTTTAAGTAGTTCATTTGAGTATAGTTAGTTAACATTAATGCTAATTAACTATACCTGATATTTTACACCTTGTCAAGTATTTCTTCAATGATAATATCCGATAAGCAGGGTTTTTCTATCACTATATGCCCTTTGCCCCATGGGCCCCAGCGCTTAGCGGTCTTACCCGGTAGATCATTCCTGAACAACGCTAAAACCGGCGTCCCCGCTGCCGCAGCCAGGTGCATCGGCCCGCTGTCGCAGGAAATAAGCAGCCGGCATTGTTTTAGTATTTGAGCCAGTTCCACTAAAGAGGTCTTATTAATTAGATTTATTATGCCGTCTCCTAAATTATCAAACTTTTCCTTGCCTACCCCTCCTGCCCCAACTACCAAGACTCTTGACCTTAGTTCTCCCGCAATACACTGAGCCAGTTCCTTAAACCTCTCAATCGGCCATTCTTTTGCCTTATCGCTCGTAAAAGGATGGATAGCCACCGCTCCGGCGTATTCAGGATTAATATCCGCAGGCAACCTCCCTAAAGAAATAGACTTATTGGTTGTTTTCGCGCCAATTAAGCCTACTAAATCTAAATTATACTCTACTTCATGTTTTAAGCCTAAACTTTTATTATCCGGCATCCTGCAATTTAATAAAATCCCCCACTTCCTACCATAACCAACGCGCACAGGAATCCCGGCAAAGAATGCCAGCCAATGCGCTTCTTTTGTTGGGTTTAAAATAATGCCGGCGTCAAAATGCTGCTTTCTTAAGTTTTTCTTAAAATCATCATCCCATGTTACCACCCTATCGGCACATTCAACGCATTCCGCTAATTTACGGACGCCTGGAGCTACCGCCAGGGTAAGCCTGGCATCTGGATAAGTATCTTTTAGCGCCCGCAATGCCGGGATATTGAGTAAAAACTCACCGAACCTGTCACTACGCACAGCTAAGATCTTTTTGATAGCTTTCATTTTACAAAACGTCTTAAAGCTGCCCAGCCAGCCGCGGAAATAATCGCTATATACGGCACCATTGGTATCCTGAACCTTTCTCCCACTAGCCAGGAGACGCCTGCGATTGAAGCGGCAATAAAATACAGGCAGATAAAAAGCATAAACTGGTAGTAGATATTGCGCCTTGCCTGCCTGATCCCGGCAAAAAATCCTACCACCCAAAAACCTAGCCAAAGATAGGCTAATACCCTCCCTGCGGCAGATAAGGCGGCTGAATTGAAATATTTAAAAGGGCCCGGCCGGGTCATCAACGACATAAAACAACGCGAGGTAGCGCTAGTATAATAGTGAATCGGCCCCATACCTTTAGCAATAGAATTCTTGTGTCTTAGGTAACTGCCGGCTAACCCCTGATTATCGCAATTGCCCTTAATCATACTGCAAAATGTTTTCTCTCCGAACTGCTGATAATTCCTTGCCTGCCAAGCGCCGAGGGACCCATAAACAATAATCAAAAAAATCAACGCGTGGATAAAGGCCCGTTTAATATTGCCGCGGATATTCGCGTAGATAATAAAAAGAGCTACTGCCGCACCGAGATAATAGCTTATCGGCCGCACATAGGTAGCTGCAGCCAGCGTTACAGCGGATAATATAACCCAGCCGGCTTTAATATGCTTTAGGTATAGGACAAAATTAAGCATAAATAATGACATTAAAAACAAAAATAATGTCTCGCTTAAGATGATCAAGGAAAAGATGGAAACCGGAGGGTCATATAAAACAATCGCCGCGCTTAAGAAAGCGATCCGGCAATCAATCTGGAGAGCGGCCCGGTAAGTAATCCAGGCAGTGAATATGGCCAGGAAGACTTGCAAGAGCAAAACGCCGTTAAGCGGGACTTTCATCCACCCTTGCAAAAACGCTAGGAATACAGGATAGCCCGGCGTCCGGTATAATTCATACCTTAGCGAGCCGTCGCTATCAACCCTGGCAAATTCCCCCCGTGAGGATAATACCTGCGCGGTTTCCAGGTAATCGCGCGAATCATTCTGAAACCTGTTTTGCGGAGCATGCGCGGCTAAAAAAGCCAATAATAGAAGCTTGATTGCTACGGCGCAGGCAATAATAATAAAATACTTACTCTTTCTGTTTTTCATAAACTAAAGAGCCTTAGTTTAAGAATAGTGTACAAACTATATACCCCGTCGCTCCATTTAACCTTCTTGCCTCCGGGATACGAACGCCTTGTATAGGAAACCGGCATCTCCTTGATCCTATACCCTTTTTTCAGCAGCTTAATGGTAACCTCCGATTCAAACTCAAACTTCCGCGCTTTTAATTTTAAATCCGCTAAAACCTCCCTTTTGACTAATTTAAAACACGTCTCCATATCGGTTAAGGAGGCAAAAAAAAGGAAATTAACCGCGAAAGTAAGCAGCCTATTGGCCAAATATTGCATCCGGGACATCGAGCACCGGCCGCCTAAAAACCTTGAGCCGTAGACAACCGCCTGGTTATTAGCCCTGGCGTAATTTACCAGCGGGATATACTCCTGGGGATTATACTCTAAATCTGCGTCCTGGATTACGACGAATTCACCGCTAGCATGGGCAAGTCCGGTGAGGACAGCCGCGCCCTTGCCCATATTACTGGAATGGTGTATGACTTTTATATGGCTAAACCGGGAGTAATCCAGGCTGCCTAGCTTATTCGCTGTTCCATCATTGGAGCCGTCGTCAACAACGATAATCTCCTTATCAATATCTACCGCGTTCACCAATTCCAAAACCTGGCTTACGGTAGCGGCTTCGTTATATACCGGAATGATTACTGAGATAAGCGTCGGCATAGAATCCCCATGAGTAAACCGGCCTGGAACCAGAATAATACCGCGATCTTAGGGTAATAAAGGTTAGTCCCGGTGAGGCCATGGACAAGAAAAGCCGCCAGGCCCATAACTATACCTAACCCGCAAAGCGCCAAGAAATCATCTTTAGTGCTCCGGTAAAATTTCCTCCAGCGGCTAAAAAGCAAAAAGAGCAGCCAGATAAAAATAGCCACGCCTGTAATTCCGATTTCACAAGCCATCTGTAAAAAGCTGTTATGCGCGTACCATCGGGAATTGGCGGTAGCCAGAGAGGTATCGTGCAGCTTATATTTCTGGTAATTTAACACATAAGTATTTACGCCGACTCCTATAAACGGATGATGTTTGATCATGTTAAAAGAAGTCTCATAAATAACCGGTCTTTCTTTATTTAATAAGAATTCTCCCCAGGAATGGGTTGTCTTAGCCCAATCCTTTATCGTGCCCGGCGCTAAAAGGGGGACCATAAGTAAAGCTAAAACAGTAAAGAAGATAACTGCTTTATCCTTTTTAATTATACCCATCAATAAAATAGCCAGCCATACCCCGCCAAGAGCACTCCTGCAGAAAGTAAAAACAAGGCAGAAAGCACCCAATAGGGCAATAACTAAAAGAACGCATCTTTTTTTGCCTTTTAAGTAATAAAACAATAATGGTATAGAAAATGGTAAAACCAGTGCAAGGTAACCGGCAAAAATATTAGTGTTCGGGAATGCGGCATTCAGGCGGATTAACCCGATAACCGAATCATAAGGCCGATGTCTGAAAAAATCCACTCCGAATATGAATTGGTGAAGGCCATCCAATGAAGCCAGCAACAAACCGATAAAAATAGCCCAGATTATCCTGGTAAAGTGCTTCCTGTCCCGGATTTCTCCTGCAATAATAACAATAAGAAAACCGTATTTTAAAAGCTTTACGATACCCTGGAGGCTGGCGCGCAGATCTACTGAATTTATAAACGATAAAAGAGCTACGCCGATAATCAGGGCAAAGGGCAGGTTAATCGGCGTTGGCGCAAGGGTCAAATCGCGGCTGATGATTTTCTTTAAGACAAAAGCAAAAACCATAAAACCGATAAAGGTATCTACGGCGGCCGAAGAAAAACTGATCACAAAAGGAACCGCGATAATAGACCAGTAAATTACTCTGTTACAGAAAACTATAAGCCTCTCTTTCATTGACTAAGCCCCTTTCTCCTAAGTTCCCCTTGAGCCAAGCGGGTCAAATCCAGGGCTTCCTGGCTCTCCGACCATTCCATAAGCTCTCTTAACCCTTTAGCGAGGCTTACCTTTGGCGCAAAGCCCAGCTCTGACTTTATTGTGCTGATCTCCGCATAACAATGCCTTATATCACCCGCTCTGAACCTATTTAAGAGTTCCGGGGCAAACTTTTTTCCGCAGAGCCGGGTTAACTTTTGCGCTACCTCAAGGATGGAATGCGGAATCCCTGTGCCGACATTAAAAAATTTATAATCGGCTTTTTTTTCTTTCAAGGCGAGCATATTCGCCTCTACTATATCGCTTACATGAATAAAATCCCTGGATTGCCTGCCGTCTTCAAATATTAAGGGAGGCCGGTTATTTTTTATCCGGGATAAAAATATAGCGCAAACTCCGGTATAGGGATTATTCAGGGACTGTCTTGGGCCATAAACATTAAAATAGCGTAAGGCCACTACCGGAATTTTATAAACATTGCCTATTCCAAGGCACATCTCTTCCTGGCAGCGCTTGGTCATAGCGTAGATAGATGCCGGAAAAAGGGATTTATCTTCAGGAGTAGGTATAGGGCTTACAACCCTAGCGCATTGGGGACACTGCATCTTCCATCTCTTTTGCTTTAACTGCTCCTCCTTACGTAACTGCGGGTAAACTACCCCGCAGGACACGCAGCGATAAGCGCCTTCTCCATAGATACACATGCTCGAGGCCACCACTATCTTTTTAACTTTGTTTTTTGTATTGACCAGCAGATCCAAAAGCACGGCTGTCCCGTAAGAATTATGCCCGACAAACTTCTCTATTTCATACATTGACTGCCCTACGCCGACCCGGGAAGCTTCGTGGAAAATAAACTCTACACCCTTAATGGCTTTTTTAAGCTTTTCCTTATTGTGCATATCCGCGTAGATGTACTCGGCTCCTTTGTTCAAATAAGCCGGCTTCTTAGCCCCATGTACCTGAGGTTCAAGAATATCATAAACTCTTACCTTATGGCCATCAGAAACAAGCCTGTCCACTAAGTGCGACCCGATAAAACCGCATCCGCCGGTAACTAAAATTTTCACCCTTTTCCCCTTCTCTGCTTATTTAATTCCCATCTCCTCGCTATGGCCCACAAATAAAATCTTAAATATTTAGGGAATAACTTAAGCAGGTTAAAACTGGATTTACCCTTTTTCCTTTCCTTCCATACTGTCGGGACCTCGGTTACTTTAAAACCGGCGTAATAAGCCCTTAAGGAAAGCTCCATTGAAATTTCAAAACTAGCCGCCCGCATCTCAATTGAATCTAATACGGATTTTCTGTACATTTTAAATGTATTTACAACATCATGAGTAGGTATCCCGGTTAGATGAAACATAGATATGCCGGCAAGAAAAGAAAAGAAACCTTTTACTCTCGAGCCCCCTATCCTGGCGCCGCCTTTTATATAGCGCGAGCCGCAAACAACGTCGTAACCTTCGCCAATCTTCTTGAGCATTGCCTTAATGCTCTGTGTGTCATCGCAGGAATCCGCCATTATAAACACGATTAATTCATTATGCGCCTGGCTTAGCCCGGATTTAACTGCTTCCGCAAAACCTTTCTTGCCCGGATTACTGACTAGCTGAATAGCCGGATATTTTTTAGCCAATACTCTGACTAATTCCGCAGTCCTGTCCGCAGAATGATCATTAACTACAATCAGTTCATGAGGGATTTCCAGAGATGATTCTATCCCGGTTATTACATCTACAATGCTCTCCTCCTCATTATGGGCTGGGATAATGATCGACAAAACCATTATTTCTAACCGCTGGGCCTCCAACTCTTTTGCCTAAAGAACAATCTCGGTAGAATAAGTACCGCCAAGGCAAGCCTTTCTATCAAGCGTAAGTATATTCTAATACCGGTTGCGCAGCATATTGGCAAATCTGACTATTTTCCTCAGGTTCTTCTGGAATGCTCTTTTTAACCCGCTTCTTTTCTCGTCTTGCGGCGGTAAAGCATAATCCCAGAAATATTTACCTTGATAGGCTAGCCTGATTCCGCTGTGGTTGATCCTCTTGCGCCATCTATTCAAGGCCCTAAGATTATTCTCCCGGGTATAATAATAAACTGAATCTGACTTTACCCAGATTCTTTCGTCAAATTCACCTTTCCTAACCAGGTCATTGTAAATCTTTGTTCCCGGCAGGATATAAAGCATAGAGGCGCCTGGGCCATGCGAGGATCTAATGTTTTTGTTTAAATAATCTACTGTTTCATTAACTGTTCCTTCTGTCTCACCGGGAGCTCCCACACAAAAAAAGGCGCCGGTGCTTAACCTATCCGTATACTTAGCGCAGATGTCAAAAGCCCTCTTTACTTCTTCTTTAGTGATTTTTTTGTCAATTGACCCCAATATTTTATCCGCTAAGCTCTCTACGCCCCAAGTGATATGCCGGCATCCGGATTCAACTAAAGCAGCGACCATCTCTTCATTAACCGGCTTGACCCGGCAGGAAACTGCATATTCTATATTTTTCCCTTTTAATACCTCTGCCAGTTTGAGTGTCCTGTCAATACCCAGGTTAAAAGTATCGTCATGGAAAAAGATCCTTTTAGAACCCAGGCTTTTGACATAATCCACTTCTGCTCCTACCCTCTCCGGAGAGTTCACCCTGATATTCTGCCCCCAGAAAGAAGAAGTCGAGCAAAAAGAACAGTTTACCGGGCAGCCACGGGAGGTGATCAGGTAGGCTACTTTGCTCTTTTCGATCCTGCTGGCTGCATAAGAATAATCCGGCATAGGCAGGTCATCGAGGTTGGCCGCTTTCTCGGTAACAGCATTAACCTTAAAACTTTTAGCGCTGTCTTTATAAGCTAAACCGCTTATCCCCCGGTAATCCTCTTTGAGCTCTAAAACATTGCATAACCTGTAAAGCGGGCCTTCACTCTCTGATTGAATGATGGAATCGATAGACTCAAAAAAATATTGGAAAATCTGGGAGCAGAGCGTTGAAGGATGTACTCCTCCCAAAACAACGATTATATTTTTATTTATTTTTTTGATTTTCTTGATGATCTTATACGCGCCCCAGCGATTAAAAGAATTAAAAGAAATTCCTACTATATCCGGCTTGCTTCCCTTGATTGAATTAAAAAATGCATGTAAACTTTTCCCAAATTCTTTGCCGTTATAGTCATATATATCAACCGCGTATTTCCTTTTCAGGGAAGACGATAAATATGCCAGGCCCAAAGGATAACCTTTAAGATTTAACTCCTGTGATGGCGGATAAACGAGGGCAATTTTCATTAAGTCAGCTCCCTGAAATAAATAACAATCGGCATAACCAGGCCTTCAAAAATAATCCGGTAATCAATCTTTGAGCGCCCTTTTTGCCTTTCCTTAAATACATAAGGAAATTCAGCGATTTTAAACCCTTTTTTATATGCCATAAACTTTAGCTCGGCCTGAAAAAGAAAACCCCGCGAAACGAATCCGTTTAGGTTTAAGCTTGAAATTATATCCCTGTGCCAGCAGTTAAAGCCTCCGGTCAAATCACGTACCGGGCATTGTAAAATAAACTTTAAGTACCGGCAGGCCAAAAAAGTTACCATCCTCCTGAAGAAATTCCGTTTCTCAACTCCGCCCTTTTCTAAGTGGCGGGAAGCTACGATAGCCTGGTTTTCGCCTTTGAGCTTCTCAACTTCTTCCAGGTAAGCCGCATCATGGGAAAGATCAGCATCCATCTGCTGAAACCAGTTATAGCCTCTTGCTAGGCCCCAGAAAAATCCGGAAATATAGGCTCTAGCAATACCCTCTTTCTGCAGGCGTTTTAAAATGTGGACATTTTTATCTCCCCGGATTATTCCTTCAATGATTCCCTGGGAAGAGTCTGCCGAACGATCATCTACAAAAAGGATATCTTTATCCGGGGCATATTGCCTGATCCTGGCATATAAGGCGGGAATATTCTCGGCTTCGTTAAAAGTGGGGATAATAATTAAGGTTTTCTCTTTATTCACCTAAAAATCACCGAAAAAATTTTACCCTCAAGATTGCCCAGAGCGCCGGGAGCATATCCAAGGCCTTTATTGTTTTTCCTTCTTTATGTGTCCGCGGCTTATACCAAACAGGAGTTTCTCCTATTTTATATCCCCGTTGACAAAGCCTGCTCACCAGCTCAAATTCAAAAGCCTGGTTTTTAGCCTGGCAAGCTAAATTCTTCAATATATCTGTTTTGACTAACTTGACGGCTATAACATCCGTAAAATTTTTATGGTAGAGCAAGTTTACCAAAAATGTCGCGATGAGAGTCCCCAGCCAGTAGGGCCTTTCCTTAATCAGCTCGCACCTTGAAACCTCTTTCCTCTCTAAAAGCCTGGAACCAAAAACAGCGTCCAGATTTTCGCTTTCCATCTTGCCTAGCATCCGGTAGACATCTTCCATCTTATACTCCAAATCAGAACCCGGGCCATAGAAATTATCCCCCCGGGCAAGGCGTATCCCTTCGCAGGCTGAATACCCCGCTCCCATATTTTTAGGATGAAAGATTATTTTTAAGGTTTTATCATCTTTTAGCGTTTCTAAAATCTCTTTTGTCCCGTCAGTCGAACAGTTATCTATAACAATTATTTCCTTATCGATATTTATCGCTTTAGCCTGCTCAATCGCTTTAAGGATAGTCGGTTTTTCATTGAAACACCCGATAAGAATAGTAAGTTTCATTCTTTACCCTTAAAGAAGTTGACAATAGTTTCTTCCATATAGGCTAACCTGGGCCTGCTAAGCCCGGGGTAAACCCCGAGCCAAAAAAGATTCTGCATAGCTAAATCCGTATTTTTTAAACCCCCGGAAACCCGATGCTTTATATTCTTATAAGCCGGCTGCTTGAGCAAATTTCCCCCAAATAACATCCGCGTAGCTATTTTTTTATCCTCCAGGTAACTAACGATATCCGCCCTGGAAAAGGGCGCCGTAACTTTTACCAGGAGCGGAAAACCAAACCAGCTTGGCTCAGAATATTCCTCATCACGCGGGAGTATAAAATAATCCTCGTATTTTTTAAAAATCTTAGAGAGGAATTTAAAATTACTTTTCCTGGCTGCAATAAAACCGGGCAGCTTCTCCAATTGAGCGCAGCCTATAGCTGCCTGCATATCAGTAACTTTTAAATTGTAACCTATGTGTGAATATACGTATTTATGGTCATAGCCAAACGGTAAATGGCCGAATTTCTGGCTGAATCTTTTTCCGCAGGTATCATCTTTTCCCGGCGCGCACCAACAATCTCTTCCCCAATCCCGGAAAGACATTATTATTCTTTTTAACAGCGGATCATTAGTCAAAACCGCTCCCCCCTCGCCCATAGTAATATGGTGCGGCGGATAAAAGCTACAGGTAGAGATATCGCCGAATGCCCCGGTATATTTTCCCCTGTATTTGGATCCAAGGCTATCACAGTTGTCTTCCAACCAAAATAAGTTATATTTTTCAACAATCTTTTTTACCTTATCTATATCTATCGGATTACCCAGGGTATGCGGCGTAAAGATCGCCTTGGTTTTTTTACCGACCGCCTTTTCTAATTTTTCCGTGTCTATATTATAATTACCCAGCTCAACATCAATAAAAACAGGGACTAAATTATTCTGAATTATCGGATTCAGGGTGGTCGGGAAACCGCAGGCAGTAGTAATTACCTCATCTCCCGGCTTTACGCGCCTTTTTCCTAAAAGCGGCGAAGTAAGAGCTGTAACAGCCAATAAATTCGCTGAAGACCCGGAATTAACCAGCAGGCAATGCTTAACTCCTAAAAAATCCGCTAAATTTTTTTCAAATTTCCGGGCATATCTTCCGGCAGTCAGCCAGAAATCCAGGGAAGCATCCACCAGATTAACCATTTCTTTTTCGTCATAGACCCGGCCGGAGTAAAAAATAAACGATTCCCCCGGGATGAATTTTTTATTTGCTTTATCCAGGATATAATACGCCCTTACTCTTTTAAGTATATCGCGCCTCAATTGCCTAGCTCTATCCATAGATTCTAACCTTACACTTTTTCTGAGCCTAAAATATACTTTGCTTCCTCTTTAATCGTATCCATAGAACTAAATACCGGTTTATAGCCGATACTGGCTGCATTTCTATATCTTGAATAGTAAATATTTTTTTGGCCGGTCGCGCTAAGATGGCTTAATGACCGGCCTATTTTGTGCGCCAAGCCATATTTTAATGAGAAGAATTCAAGGATTTCCTTTTTCCCGGCAGGCCGGGAGCTGGTTACATCAAACGCCTTATTCATCTTTCCGGTAGCCATGCATTTTCTGACTATGGAAAAAAGGTCCTTTGGGTGGACGTAATCCCGGATAATGTTAACGTTATCGGTTAGAAGCGCCTTATTATGCAAAATACAATTGATTATTTCGGAAATAAAATAACCGTCGGTTAAATCAATGAACCTGCTGAAATAAGAAAATAACCTGAGGTCGATAATTTTTAAATCTTTTAAGGACCTGTGCTTCGCTTCCGCATTAAGCCTGGCAATAGCATAATAATCTCCGGGAAGGATATGGTTTACCCGAATACCGTTGAGGGTATTCTCCTGCGCAGGAGCCGCACACTCCCTGCCATAAACCACCCCGCTGCTAAAGCTAATATAAAGGGCACCGGGGTAGCTATTGCGCAGGTAATTAATAACCAGGTTATCGTATTCCTCGGTAACCGTAAAATATTTAGTATAATCCCCTTTTAATTTATTCAGCGTCCCCACCCCCACACAGTTGATTATGGCGTCATAGGGGTATTTTTTAAAACCACTGTAACCACTATGAATGAGGCAATCCCGCCTGCCTGCCTTCCCCAGAGCGCCAAGGAAACTGCGGACTTTGCCAGGCGATCTCGTAAAAAGATGCAAGCTAGACCCTTTCTCTTCAAGGAAATTATTGATTAATCCCTTAGCGATGTGGGAAGAAGCACCTAATATGGCGACTATTGGCTTTTTCATATTTTTTCAATATTAATCTTTTCGCGTAAACGCTGCTTGCATTCCTGCATATGCAAGTCAATATTGTCAAATTCGCAATAATCGTTCATGGTGCAATCTTTGCAGGGCTTGAGCTTGGGTTTATTTCCGGATAAGTGTTCCATTTGTAAATGCCTTAACCTTGCGCCATTCCAGATATCAGGAATGGAGTCACTCTGGACATCTCCTAACACATTGATCCTATCCCAATCCACACAACAAGGCACAACTTCGCCATTAGCCTGCACCTGCATCCCCTTAAATATCTGGACACAGACGCGCCGCTTATGGACCGCGCCTGCTTCTAGCCATCTAAATTCATTGGTAAAATGAACCGAATCAAGCTGGGGCCACATAGGGACTAATTTCTCAACATAAATTTCGTTACAGCGGTGGCTGAATAAATTAAAAAAAATGTCTTTCTCTTTTTCAGAAGAAACAGCTTTATGATGAATCTTAATATGGATCTTACAGTTGCCCCGGCGGGCATATAAGGCGTCCAGCTTGCCTAACAAACTTGCAAAGTCTATGCGTACCCCGCAGATGCGCTCATAATCTTCCGGGCCCAGTCCTTCAATGGAAACTATTATTCTGTTTAAATTTTGCGGCAGCCGGTCTATTAATTCATTCGTAAGCAGGATACCGTTAGTAAGCATCTCTATTTTTTCGGCAACTTCCTTTTTCTGTGCGTACTCTAAGAGCGGAATGATATCTTTATTCATTAGCGGCTCCCCGTTTCCGCAAATACGCAACAATTTAACCTTATCAGGGAATCCCGATAAATCATCTATTATTTTTTTAAATATTTTGAAAGGCATAAAATCTTTCTTTAATTTCTCTCTGCTTATCCCGCAGGGGCAGAACTGGCATTTAAGGTTACAGTATCCTGACGGTTCAATATAGATTACCCAGGGCGTAACCAGGGGTATATGCTCCCATAACGCCAATCTTTCCTGATGAACTTGCGGTATTTCTTTGGCTCGCATTTTATGTCCGGCTAGGCCTCTATTCTTGTCCAAAATACTTCTTCAGCTGCTCCGCGGAATCATTTAAAACATCTTCCGGGGACATCCTGTATTTAATTATATTGCATTTCGCGCAAATTGCGCATACATGCTCCGCCCCTTCCAGCATTCTGCGCCTGAATTTATTAAACTGCTTCCCCTTCCATATTTCATCTATAGGCTGATTGTTACAATCGCCGATAATCTCCGGATAGGCGAGAGAAAAACAAGGGACCACCTTCCCGTCCGGATTGAGCTGCAGGGTGAAAAACGGCTGCGGGCAGATCTTGACCTCTGAAACCGGCAGGCCGAACTGCGTAACCGGCAGGTCTTTGCTCCCTAAAACTTTTTCATAATCCACGCCCGGATAAATAGGGACAGTATGCTCGATGGCCAGGGTATCGCAAATATCTCCAAAAAGCCGGTAAAACCTCTCTTCGTCTTCTGGGTTATCCAGGGTAGTATCCATGGCTTTAATATATACATGCGTATTTTCCTTATGGTTATAAAAATACCTGATATTCT
>JBAZOC010000011.1:0-29028 GCA_041648915.1 Candidatus Omnitrophota bacterium | reverse complement strand
TTATTCAACGGATACTCAATTATTCCTTGAGCTCCGGCATTCTTTAACGCCGGGATCAATACCCGCACTACCCTCTCATCTATAATGGTCTCAATGGCAAACCATCCATCGTCGGATAATCCAGAAATAGTGGGTTTTTTTAAAGCCGGAAGCCTGGAGAGGACCTTCTTTAAATTTTCCTTCCGGACATTCATTTTAAGCCCGACTTTTTCTTCGGCGGCAATCGCACCTTTTAAGAGAAGAGCGATTTGCTCCATTTTTGCCTTTTTCCATTTATCCGCGTAAGATTTTTCATTAGCGATAAACTGCGTAGTGGATGCGCAGAGCGTAGCGATTTCAGCTAATTTATTGGCTTTCAGGCTTGAGCCGGTTTCAGTCAGCTCTACTATAGCATCTACTAATCCTGCGCTTACCTTGACTTCGGTCGCGCCCCAGCTGAATTCCACTTCTACCTTGACCTTATTCTTCTTAAAGTAATCCTTGGTAACATTGACCAGTTCGGTAGCCACGCGCTTACCTTCTAAATCTTTAATTCTCTTTATCCCTGAATCAAGAGGCACAGCCAAAACCCATCTCACTTTATTTAAGCTCTGTTTGGCATAGGCCAAATCCGTAACCCGGATTACGCTTGAGCCGTTTTCTAATACCCAGTCATTGCCGGTAATTCCGCAATCCAGCGCGCCATCCTGGACATAGCGGGACATCTCCTGGGCGCGTAGCAGTACAGGTTTTATTTCAACGTCGTTTACCGACGGAAAATATGAGCGCTCGTTAGGCAGACTGACATTAAACCCGGCCTTGCGGAACATTTTAAAGGTAGATTCCTGCAGGCTGCCCTTAGGTAAGCCTAATTTTAAAAGCTTATTCTTTTCCATTGATTATCCTCTTTACTTCCCGCTTGGCTTTCTGGCGGGAATAAACTTTTTTGCTCGATTTCACCCGCGTGCGAGGGTTGATAACCCAGCCTCTCCTCAATTTGACCGTTCTTTTTAACACGGTCATTTATTATAACGGCTTAATCCGCCTTTGTAAAGAAAAAATAAAAGGGGGGCGCTTCTATTTTTTAATCT
Source organism: Candidatus Omnitrophota bacterium (assembly GCA_041648915.1). GTDB lineage: Bacteria > Omnitrophota > Gorgyraeia > Gygaellales > Profunditerraquicolaceae > UBA6233. Next base: position 27,958 of record JBAZOC010000011.1, on the reverse strand, counting down.
TGAGATTCGTAGAGGAAAATAGAAGCGTCCCCTTTAGCCTTTACTGAGCTCTTAAGCTAAAGAATCCGCCAGCACCAGCGCTTCTTTATATTCGTTGCTTGCTTCCTGCAGGCAGCACTGGGTCTCTTCCACTATTCCGATCCTTACCAGTAATACCATCAGGCGCTCCTTATTAGCTCCAAATATCCCTTTTTGCGAACAGGCGGCCAAAACTTCCTTAATCCTCTCCCCGGAAGGGACCACCTGATTATTCACGAGCCTCTCCATTCCGGAAAGCTCTTGATCAATATCGAGAGCAGCCAGCTCCGCCTTGCTTAAAACCGGAAGCTTTGGGTTTAGCCTGCTAAAATTACCCATTGGCTGGTAATTAATTACCGTCGCCGCAGGCCTGAAATCAATTCCGCCCTTCTTAGCGTTATCCGCAATCGCTGAGCTAGCAGCTGGTTCTTTCTGTAGCCTAGCCAATTCATTCGCCATGCCACGGATATCATCCAGAATGCGCAAAACTGCTTCACTATTTCTTAAATTTTTCTCCTGCAGTTCTCTTATTATTGTGGATAATGTTGAAAAAGGCATCCCAAGTTTATTCCTAAAATCCTGAATCTCTCTATCGTTAGCGTGCGTGTTTGCGTTAATTGCCTTAATCTCCGCATAACGGCCAGCTATATCTTTTTCGAGTTCTGCTATTCTTCCTCTGGCCAAAACTGCGGCAATCCCCTCTACCGGCGAGCTTGCTGATTCTCCTTCAGTATTCGCCAAAGGAGCTATCTGTGCTAATATGCGGGTATCTTCCTGGCGGTTCCTAATCAATAAAAGTTGAGCTATAAACTCAGCCATCTTGAACGAATAACTCATTTCATTATCATAGCCAACCGGCATACGATAAATATTCCCCAATACCTGCTGGATATAATCGTCATAAACAATAGAACCGGTGCGTAAGCCCGCAATAGTATCCTGCCAACGGTAGCGGGAATTGACTTTATCAGTTTCATTAAATATCCTTAATACTTCCGGGAACTCCAAACCGACCCTGGCAAGATAGCTGCGCACTAGGTCCTCGGAAACATTCTCAGGAAGCTGCACCAGAAAATCAAATAGCGAACCTCCCACAACATCTACTGTTCCGTCTTTATATGCAGTAGGAGTACGTAAAGCGGTAAATAAAGCGGTAACCGCCAAATGCTGCTTAACTCCTTTAGCTGCCCCGGTTGATTTGGGATTAAAATGCCCAAATACTCCTTTAGCATCACTGCCTGAAGTATACATATGAAAAGTAGTCCCCAGGATAGTAAGCGGCCTGTTCCCAAAACCTCCAAAGAGGGTGGATAAGGCCATAGTAACATAGCTGGCGCCATTAGTAGAACATGATGTAGGAGTAAAATACATCGCTCCGCTAGGCTTTACAAAAGGAAGCTTCTGCAAATACCTGCCCATAAAATGAATACCGCCGCCCATAGAAAGAAGGAGCTTCTTAGCAATCTGGGCTTTTATGTATATAAATAGCTGCTCCTGGTCTTTAGGCAGGCGGGCATTTTCAATCTGGCCCAAGATCTCCCTTAAGCGCAGTAATTCTTCAGCCGCATCTCCTAACTTTTCATTAGTATATTCCAGGTTATCTTTAGCTGCCAGCTCCCAAACAGTAGGCCCGGATAGTTTTTCACCGCTTTTGATCAAAGCCTGATCCCCCATTTCTACGCCACCGGGAGTAGCGTCAGTTAATAATCCGAAATAATACTGTTTTCCGTCTTCGTACACAATAGTCGGACGGGGGATATTCACCAGACTGTTCCCTTCTTTTTGAAGCTCTTCTTTAATCCCTGAGTTAAATTGGTTGACATCCGCAAAATAGACCACGCCGATTTTTTGATTATCTAAAAGTATACTTACCGAATAAGCACTGGGAACTAAAGCCTTAGTTTGAAAATCAAGCTGGACAGATAAAACTTCCCGGTTCGTTTCAAAAGAGATACGCTTATCCGCGATAAGATCAGCCATAGGGAGTAATTTGCCCTCTTTGGTCATGATCTCTAGCCCGGATTCCCGGATAACCGAATCACCGAACATATCCCGGGCAGATGATAAAGCAGTAGAGAACTTTTCTTCCTGCGTACTGCCTTTGAGCGACCGGGTACGGACTAAATATCTACCCGTATATCCTGCTTCCTGGGCATTAACATCCCCGGCCAGACGCAAAGCTAAAGCAAGTCTTCCGATACGGCCTGTCCCGTCATACGCCTCATACGGCTTCTGAGACGGTAAGACTGTCTTCTCGGCATCAACTTTAAGATTTCTAAAACCGGCAACAAAATTGTTTTCGCTTAATATGCCGGCAATCTGCAATATATCATAAGCAAACACCCTGGAAGAATCAGCATAGCGGGCATACACCTTATCAAGATTATCTTTTTCCGATTGAGAAAGCATAACTCCCTTAGACTCAAGATGTTTAATCACTGTCTCAGCTGTCGCGCCGTTCAGCTCTAGAGCATCATTATTGCGCACAGCCTTATTTAATTTCTGTACGTAGCTACCGATCTCTGCCCTTAAAGGTTCAAATACCCGGATATCGTTAAAATCATCCTGAGCCATCCTAAGAAGATGCCTGTAGGTACGGCTATAAAAACTGATTATGGCATCCTGCATCTGTTTGTTCTCCAGGACGATCCCGGACTGATTAACCTTATCGATCCCCGGAGTTGCTAAAAGATATAACAAGAAAGATAGTTGTTGAATATTGTTGATATCGGATAAAAAGCGCTCCAGATTCTTGCCAAAACCCGGGACCTTTGCATCCTGGTCCTTAATAGAGGTAAAAACACCTAGTCGGGCATCATATTTAATGCCCTGGCCATCAATAAGAACCTGCGGTTGAATATTATTGACTGTTTTAGTTAAAAGGCCGCTATGAGAAGTATCACTTTGCGAAAATTCGGCAAAGAATAACGGCGCGTATTTAGCTAAAACGTTAAGCGAGGCCTGAGGAGTAGAAAGATCCGGCATTTCCTTAGGCCAGGATAAAGGAGTTTTTAAGGCCCGGGCTAAGATTGGTTTTTGCTCTGCAAGTTCAGTGATAATCTTAGCATTAAGATCTTCAACCGCCGTATGATCGCGTTTTAGCCAGACCGGGATATGAACAAAAAGATCGTTGCTGCTGGTCTTCACGGCAATTAAGGAAGGCATATCTACAGATAAAACGCCTAATTTACCAATATCAAGTTTGTGCGAACGCTCCTGCTTTTCAGTAATATTTACCCCATCATTGCTTAAATACTCTCTTAAATATCCCTGGACAAGGGCAGTCACTGCCTTCTCATCCTTGGCAGAAACTAATTTTTCCTTAAAATCAGCCGGAAGATTTTCCTCCAAAACAACTACCGGGACAATGACATAATCATAGAATAATTTTGATCTATCCGCAAATGGGCCATCTGATACTGCTACATAAATACCTTTCTCTTTGAATAAATCCAGGGCTGCCTGCCTATTGGCGTCGTTCCCGCCTATAGATGTATCTTCGGAAAGAGTGCTAAAAGTAGGCAAAATCATCCCCCCAGGGAAAGTGTTCTTAATAGAACCGTGGAACATATAAAGAGACTCGCCTGTATCCATTTTAAGGATAGCCCGCACAGGAGGCAGGCTGGTTACGCCCTTAGCTAATGCTGTCAGCAAAGCGCCTCCGCCGGTGGAAGACCGGACATTCGGACTCAATTGCCAATGAGGATCAACCTTTCTCATTTTATCTACTGCCGTATTCACCGCATTATTCATATCGCCACCGGCAAAAAACACAGCCACGCCCCGCTCTGCCGCTTCATTGGCCGCGGCTACAATAGCAATAGTCCCTTTCCTGGAACCACCTTCTTCTTCACTCTTATCAAAGATCCCGGCCCCACCGTTCAGTATAAGCCCGTCGCCCTTCTTAAGTGAGTTGATATAATCGGTTATTTCTTCTATCGCCTGGTCACCTATATCTATCTGAACGTCCTCCAGGCTTAACTCCTCCAAAGCTACTGAAGAACCTTTTCCCGCAACCACAAAATCCTTAGGCAGGATTATTTCTACCCCGGATTTTTTAATCTTTTCTATGCCGTTGTCCACGTCCTTTTGCTCTTTTTCTTTAGGCAATAAAGACCTGCCTATCTCTTTTCCCTGAGCTTTAAGGTAGGGATTGGCCTGCGCCCCAACTATCATCAGTTTGCCGCCTGACTGGGCTATTGACTCTGCCAAGTCGCCAAAATTCTTATACTTATCAAACTTTGCGCCGCCAGCCATGAAACTTACACCTTTACTGACCTGGACTTGAAAATCAATGACCGCCTGTATATCTTTGGCAAGTTGAGGACCTGCCGCGCGATTCTGTTCCGGGATTAGCCAGGCTAACTCCATTGATGCCTCTTCCCCGCGATGCGCTTTATCAAATGCCTCAGAAAGATAAACTAATTTTTCAACAGTCCTATCTGTTAATCCTATAATCTTCTCTTCAAAGGCCTTCCTTAGAGCCAAGACAGCAGCCTTCTCCTTATCACCGGCTTTTTTATCCACCTTAAGTTGTTCTTCGGGGTAAAGCCTGATATTATCCAAAACGAACATAACCCGCTTGCCGTTTGATTTTGCTTTATATCCACGAATTACTCCCCGGGCTTCGGATAAATCATAAGGAAGCAACACAATCTCAACATCATTAAGGCCATTTTTAGCTAAAATTCCCCTAGCCTTATCTACAGTTGGCTTCAGATTAAAATCATCAAATCTCTTTTGGGCATCTTTCTCGTCTGCCGGCCGGCCTAAATGAGTCAACACAAAAAGATATTGCAGATTAATATCGTTAAACGCGCTTTTTATGGCCTCGACAGACTGATCAATGCGGTCAGTTTTATTCTTAGCCAGGTCCTTACGTGGAATATTCCAGTCAACAACACATATCCCTGTATCAATCCCCTGAGCTGCCACTACATCCTTTAAATCGCTAACCCGCCTTACCTGTATAGATACAGGGCTGCTTGTTGATTCAGGCATACCCGGAGCAACCAATCCGGCTTTCATCAGGGCGGTGGTCATAGGGCTGCTGGTGGTCTTGGCCCCGTTGATGGTCAAAGTCGCAAAATCCATACCGCCGGAGAAATATGCACGGATTACCTGCCCTGTCGGAGTACGCACTGTTTCCTTGATATTATACTCGCCTTGGGCGAAGGACTTCTTGTAAGCCTCAAAATACGAGGACTTGGACCAGGCTGTCGCTGAAAGCAAACCGCTAAGGTCTTTCCTGTCAATGCGCGAAGCATATTTACCGGCTTGGCCGTTAAACCTGGATTTAAACCAACGCGCAAGGACCAGAGAGTAATATACCTGCCTTAAAGCAGCGTAACGCTGAGAGAGATTAACTTCTTTAGTTAATTTAGGTAGGATAAGTTCACGGATTAATTGAGAAGAATATTCATTCAGGGCCTTAGAGCGCGCATCTTTAAAATTATAAACGCTTGAATCCTTCAGGAAGTCCTGCTCCAACATTACTTTTAAGGTGGCTTTATAGATATAAGCGCTCTCTTTGGACTCACGAACAATTATTTCATTGGGGACTATCCAGGGACGGGTCAAAGTAGGAATACTGACCTCCTGATAACCGTAGAGTTCTTCGGCTTTCTGGTAAAGCTTACTCCAATATTCCCTGCCTTCGGGAGTTTGCGGTGAAGTAAATTGCGCGGTATCTTTCTTTAACTGCAAGTCTGCTTCCAGCATAACCTTGCCTACGTCAGTCCTAGCCAAGTAATCATCTATAATACCATCTTCGGAATCCGGGCGTAGATTTACCCAGAACTTATCGTTAGGAAGATTTACTCCTACTAAAAAATAATTTAATAATTCCTGAGTCGAGGCACTAATCTGGCTCTCTTTAAGGTTTTTGACATCGCCCTTATCCAGCATTACCTTAATATTATCATTCAGGGCATCATAAGAAAAAAACCGGATGTGCACCGGCCGAAACCTTTCAGGCGTAAAGGCACTGGACATCTTACTTAAATGCCCGGCCAGATTAAGCTCTGTTGCTACGCTGGCAAAAGAAAGCTGTTGGAAGACTAAACACAGGGAGACTAAGACAGCAGAGACTTTACGCCACATTTTTACATCCTCCTATTTAATATGATTACTAAATACTTTATTAAATCCCTTTAATATCTACAAAAAAGAAAGCCGGACTGACCCTTCTCAGTTCGGCTTGATTTATTTTATTACGTGGCATTTTCCCGGCTATTCTCCAATAACCGGGAATTTATTCAGCTTCAATTAACTTTAAAAATATAACATATTAAACGGGTTTTGTCAAGTTTTTTACCTTACAAAATAGGGCAATTTATGGTTGCAATATCATGAGTTTAGATTATAATAATCCTAAAATTAAAAGGAGAAGCCATGCTTAAAATTTTACGCCATAAAAAGACAGCCAAGAAGATTTGGATAGGATTAGCCTTAATTATTATACCGGCCTTTGCCCTCTGGGGTTTTGGCGGAGCATCCTGTAGCCACCAAGAAAACCGGCCGCTGGGTAAAATCTTCGGCCAGGCAGTATCAAATTTGGAATTTAGGGATTCCGTCAGCGCCGTAACCACCGCCGCAATCATGCAATACGGAGACAAGTTCCCGGAGGTAGCTAAAAACCTAAACCTGGAAGCCCAAGCCTGGGAGCGGCTTATCTTGCTATACGAAGCCAAAAAACGCGGGATTAAAACCAGCGATAAGGAAGTTATTCAGACGATCGAAAACCTCCCTTATTTCCAGTATAAAGGCAGGTTTGACAATAAGCTATATAACCAAACGCTCCAGTACGTTTTCCGGCTTAAGGCGCGCGAATTTGAAGAACAGATGCGCGCAAACCTTACCCTGAATAAGCTTTATCAGCAAGTTACCGGTTCCTTAAACCTTGATGACCAAGGAAAGGAAGAAAAATTCCGGGATTTTATTATTGAGTTAAATAAAAAAGCGCAATAAAAAAGGGACGCTTCTAAAAATAGAAGCGTCCCTTATATTTTTAAAAACTAACTTACTTTAATGCAATTAACCGGGCAGGAATCAGCTATTTCCTGTAAATTGCAACTTCCGCAATTCTGACTTTTTACATGGGCAATTCCGTCGCCCTGTACTTCAAAAACCTCCGGACAGGACTGCTCGCATAAACCACACCCTACACATGTAGAAGCATCAATTGAAACTTTAGCCATAGCTTCTCTCCTTTTACCTTTCTAACAGGTTTTCAAACATCTCTTCGTGGTTAACTTCTTCCGCCAGGATATGCGTAACTAACTGATAGGTAACATTGTCCTTACCGAATGTTTTCTTGGCGAGCTTGTTATAAACTTCAATCGCGTCTGCCTCTGCTTCGGCGACGATACGAATAATCCTATTAATATCCGCGGTATTCTTCGGAGGCATAAGGTACGGGTTATTCGCGTTCTTTTCCAGATCCATCGGGTTAGCGATAGGCTGGTCACCTAATTTCGTGATCAAATCCGCTAGTTCCCCAGCATGCTCTAATTCATCTTTAGCTATCTTCTCTAACATCTCCTTCGTATCCTCATAAGCCTTACCGGAAACAATCTGGGCCATATACCAATAAAGATAAAAAGCTAACCATTCGTCGCAATAGGCCTTGTTCAAATCCTTAACCAGGTCTTTTAAGCTTAACTCCACAATCGCCCTTGCCTGTTTTCCCATTCCTACCTCCTTTTCTCCTTAAGCCGGTTGAACTTCGGCCTTTAATCCGTATTTCTTTATATTATTATCCGCTATTGCCTGGATTTTTTTAATCTCTTCCGGCTTATTCAACAGGTGCTTAAACCTGCCTTGCAGCTTTAAATATTCTTCAACCGGCTTAGGCGTGATCTGCCGGCGATTACTTAAAACGCCGTTTTCATACTCTATTAAAGGATAAAGACCTGTTTCCACGGCTGTCTTAGCGACTTGTATGGTCATATTAGTTTCATGCCTCCAGCCTAAGGGGCAAGGTACATGCACCTGAATATATTTCGGCCCTTTTAGGGAAAGGGCCTTTTTTACCTTTCTTTGTAAGTCCTGGCCAAAACCGCTGGAAGCTACAGCTACATAAGGAATACCGTGGGCATTGGCAATTTCAGGCATAGGTTTTTTGGGCCGCAGGTTTCCGATAGAAACGCTACCCGCCGGGCTAGTCGTAGTATTGGTATCAAAAGGAGTAAGCCCGCTTCTTTGCACCCCAGTATTCATATACGCTTCGTTATCATAGCAAACATACAGAATATTATGCCCGCGCTCAAGCATCCCCGATAAGGCCTGTAAACCTATATCGGCGGTACCGCCGTCTCCTCCCTGGGCAATCACATTTATGCTATCGGCCTTGCCTAAATATTTTACCGCAGACTCAACTCCCGAAGCAACTGCTGCCGCATTCTCAAAAAGCGAGTGGATAAAAGGAACCTCCCAGCAGGATTCAGGGTACTTGGTTGAAAAAACTTCCAGGCATCCGGTATTATTTACGATAATAGTATTTGGCCCGGCCGCATCCAGCACCAGCCGTGCTGCCATAGACTGGCCGCAGCCTGCGCAGGCAGTATGGCCCGGAGCAAATAAGGTCTTACTCATCCCTCGACTCCCTTCGGTCGCTCGGGATTTCTAATGACCAAAAGTGATTAGTCATAGGACTCCTTAAGCAATTCTGGCTTTAAATCGATAAACTCCGCCTGCTTATCCTTGCCGTTCATCAGGCGAAAAATCTCCTTAATGGAATCTTTAGTAATGTCACGTCCGCCCATACCCACTACAAAACTGCTTATATTCTTGGGCTGCTTAGGCTTGCCAAAGAATAGCGCTTTGACCTCCGCGGATAACGGGGTAAAGGACCCTAAAGATAAAGCCCGGTCAATAACCGCTAACTTAGGCGTATTCTTTAATGCGTCATAAATGGCGCTAGCCGGAAACGGCCTTAAAGATGTAATTTTAAGTAAGCCGACTTTCTTGTCCTTGGCCCTTAATTCATCAATGACTTCCTTAATTGTCCCGCAAACCGAACCCATCGCTACAATCACCTTTTCAGCATCTTTTAACTGGTAACCTTCCACCAGGCCATTGTAAGTCCTGCCGAATATCTTGGCGAACTCCGCGGTCAGTTTAGGAATCAAAGCCAGGGCTTCTTCGTGTGTTTTGTTCAAAGCGTACCTGGCCTCCATATAATATTCCGGGTCGACCAGTGGGCCTAAGGTCAGCGGATTCTCAACGTCTAATTTATAAGGAGCTTTATAGGAGGGAAGAAATTTATCTACCTGCTCCGGCGAAGGTATATCCACGGTTTCCAGGCCGTGAGTGAGAATAAAACCGTCCATACAGACCATTACCGGAAGCATTATAGATTTATCTTCGCCTAACCTGTAAGCGATTAAATGCAGGTCCACCACTTCCTGTATATCTTCGGCGTGAAACTGGATCCAGCCGGAATCGCGTAAGGAAACTACGTCCTGATGGTCGTTCCAGATATTTATCGGGGCAGAGATTGAACGGGCAGCGGTAGTCATAATTACAGGCAAACGCATACCGGCGATATTATACAGCACTTCCGCCATATAAAACAGGCCTTGTGAACTGGTAGCTGTGTAGGCACGCACGCCTGCGGCTACGGCGCCTAAAACTACCGAAGCTGCGGAATGTTCGCTCTCCACATTGACGAACTGGGCATCCAAGCGGCCGTCGGCAACTATCTGGGCCAATTCTTCCACTATATGCGTCTGGGGAGTGATCGGATAAGCAGAAACTACTCCAGGCTTACAAAGCCGGACAACTTCGGCTACCGCCTTTGAGCCTTCTAATAATTCTTTCATTCCTCTCCCTTTTCTTTAACCATTGCAATATCTTTCTTGGGGCAAATTGCTGCGCAATTGCCGCAGCCTTTGCAGTAATCTGGATCAAAATCATAAGTATTCTTGCCTTGGCCGCTGATACAGGACTCCGGGCAGACCAGCACGCACATATTGCAGGCAATGCAGTCTTTCTTTAAGAACTTTGGCCGGCTTTCGGTACGCCAGGGCCCGGTCTTATTGCTTTTACTGGAACCCGGTTTGCAAATCAATGGACCAAACATAACTTACCCCTTAATTTTATTCTTTACTAAATCAAAACCTTCCCTGGCCGCCTGAATATTTCCTTCCTGAAGCTTAGCGCTAAATCTATGCTTGATAGCCGCGATCAAATCCTCCAGGGCCAGCTCTGCGGTAGCCGCGCAAAAAGCACCTAAGAGAGTGGTATTCCCTAACGGCCTCCCTATATATTTTAAGGCGATATCATTGGCCGGAACTAAAAAAACTTTTTGCTTAGGCTTAACTTTAGGAACCTGAACCTGCCCCTCCTTGCCGTTAATAATGGCAACTCCGTCTTCTTTAAGCCCGGAGAAACAGTTATAGCCACGCATAATGGTATGGTCTACGATAATGACGTAATCCGGCTCGTATATCTGGCTGCGTAAACGCACCGGCTTAGAGTCCACGCGCACAAATGCGTTCATCGGAGCGCCCATACGGGCAGCGCCAAAACTGGGAAAGGCATAAGGGCATAAGCCTTTCAAAAAGTAGGCATAGCCTAATAATGCTGCGGTAGTGATTGCGCCCTGGCCTGCGCGGGCATGGATTCTTATTTCCTTCATCTATTCAAGCTCCCGGTAAAAATGTCTAAGTATAATATAACCTTTCCGGTATTTTGTCAAATAATTTATTTTTTAAACCTGCCTGCCGGTCAGGCGGGGATTCTCCCGGATAAAAGCAGAGGTTTCGCTAAGGAGATTAAGGATCTGCTCGGCTTTCTGCGGATTAAACGTCCCCAGCCCGCAGGCAGGCGAAATCATCAAGCGCTCTAGCAATAATTTCTCGGCGATGCCTTTTTTCAACAGGCTAGCAATACCCTGGCGTAGCTTACCGGTTAAAAGCTGCGCATTCTCCTTGGCGCTAAACTCTTGCGTGGGCACAATCCCCCAACAAATCACTCCTCCTCTTTCCAGAAAACCTTTCAGGCCCTGGCTATAGAGGACGAATTTCTCCTGGAAGCTAAAGGCATCGAAATTAATCAGGCCGATACAGGGTAAATCCGTAAATACCGACCAATCCGTGTTGCCGCAGCAATGCACGCCCAGTAAGACATCGTTTTCCTTGATATTCTCCGCAAATTCGCTCAAAACCCCCAGGACATCCTCCCTGCTCACCGGAGTATAGGCCGAACCTAAAGTGCCCAGGTACGGCTCGTCGATAAAAGCGATGATCGGCTTAGCGAATTTCCTGAATAAGTTAATCTGCCAGCGCAGCTTCATCGCCAGGGCCTTGATCGCGGCCTGTTTAAAAACTGGGTCGTATAAAAGTAAACGGCCGTTTTCATCTTTTACGCTAGCCAGGAAAGTAAACGGCCCGGTAACCTGGACTTTAATGAAATCTACATGCTTTAGATCCGCGTTATTCAGCCTCTCAGAGAATCTGTGTAAACCTGCGGCAAACTCAGCGCTTATTTTGAAATACTCCAGGTCATCGCTGATGATTTTCTCGTAGAAAATCTCCAGCTCCTTTTCTTTCTCTTGAGGCTCAAAAACCAGGCTCTTTTCTTTTATCTTAAGGCAGGGCAGGTTCTCGCTGAATTGCACGACCATCCCTTCGCGAAAATCCCTTTTGGGAAGCTGCGGCCAGAAAGGGGCATTCGGCACATATTTAAAGACGAGGTCCAATGCCTCCTCCGCATCTAAATGCGGAAGGCTGCCTGTTCCCGTTGCTAATCCCCGGGTTATGCGCATATTTTCTCTCTTTTTAGGGTGCAGCAAATAGCCACGCTGACAAATGCGCGGGACCCGAGCAGTCCAACTATTTTTTTATTCATCTACTTTGAATGTTTACCGGCTAATTCTTTCAGAATATCCCCGGGGAAGCGATTCCCCATAGAAACTATCCGGCCGGAGCTGTCTATCACAAAATAAGCCGGGACTCCTAAAAGGTCATAGGTTTCCGCAGCCAGGCTGTCTCTATCCAAAAGCACCGTAAAACCTAATAAATTGTGGCTCTGCACAAAACTCTCTACTTTATATTTAGGCTCTCCTACATTTATGGCTAAGACCGCTACGGATGCTTTTGCCAGGCCCGCGCATTCGGCGTTCAATCTTTTTAACTCTGCCCGGCAATAAGGGCACCAGGTCGTCCAAAAAAACAAAACTACTGCTTGTTTATCCTTATAATCACTTAAGGAAACTTCCTTAGCTTTTAAGTCGAATAATTGAAAATCCGGCGCTTTTTTTAAATCAGCGGCTGTATATCCTTGGGCAGCGTAAGTGCCGCAGGTAAAGCAAAAAAAAGCAATTAAGGCAACTAAAAAACCGGAATATTTCTTCATTTTAAAATCTCCTTATCCCGTTGTAAATAAAATAGAAGCCGATAAATAAAAGCAGCAGCGCTCCGGTTTTCTTAACGTAAACCATCCATTTACCCGATTTAGGCAGGTTGATCAATATACTGCTGAAAGTGCCGGCAAGGATTAAAATTATGCCCATCCCGTAAGCAAAGGCCATTAAAAGGCTCATTCCGTAGAGAATATTTTTTTTAGCCGCTAAATAAGCCAGAATCGAAGCTAACGCCGGAGTAAGGCAGGGCGAGGCGACTAACCCGGAACTCAGGCCCAGCAAGAAAGTGGGAAAATAACCTTTTTTCTTAGTATTAACCCGCAGCCCCGGCCAGGCAAAATTAAATAAATCTAACCACATGGAGACCGCAAACAGGATAATGATCAGGCCTACCGCGATAAGCGTAAGCGGATGATTGCTTATTTTACCAAAAAGTATCCCGCCCAGCGAAGCAATCAGGCCTAATATGGAATAAGTAACGGCTAAACCCGTGACAAAAATCAGGCTTAAAGTAAAACTTTTTATTTTCGATCTGCCGCTATTAGCGCTGATATAAAATACAGTCACGGGAATAAGCGCGTAAACGCAAGGCGTCAGGCTTACCAGTACTCCGCCGCCAAAAGCAAAAATATAATCCATAGGGCTACCTGAGAGATTCATCGATCCATTGCAGGTATGGCTTAAAACCGCTGGCTATAGGTATAGCGATTATCTCCGGAACTGTATAGCTATGCCTGGCCTTAACTGACTTTACGATCTTGGTAAATTTTTCCTTCCGGGATTTTACGATGAGCAGCGTTTCTTTGGCCCGGTCAACCTTGCCTTGCCACCAAAAAAGAGATTTTATACCGCTTACGATACTGACACAAGCTGCCAGTTTATCCTGAATAAGCTTTTTTGCGATTATCTCCGCTTCTTTTTTATTTGCCGCGGTTATCAATACTATGCTATGCATTTTTTAAGCAGTTGGGCAAACCGGGAGCCCATCCTTAGGCATTCTTTAGTTGAGCGTTCATCCGGAGCGTCTATGGCTGCCGGCCCGTAATGATCGCCCTGCCAATCGCCCTGGATAATCATACCATGTATGAGCATGGCATGCAAGATATCCAGGATAGCGGTTTCATTGCCTCCGGCGACATTGCGGCTGGAAGAAAATGCCGCGCCGGCCTTACCGTCTAATTTCCCGTGAAACTTGACTGAATCGTCAAAAAGCTTCTTGATCTCCGCAGACATCGAGCCGTAATAAGTAGGCGAACCGATAACCAGGCCGTCGTATTTTAATAAGTCCTCCGCGCCAACATCCTTAATATCTTTAACCAGCGCCTCCACTTTTTCTTTTCTTATCCCATCGGCGATAAGCTCGGCCATTTTTTTAGTATTGCCGCCGCGGGAATAATAAATAATAAGCGCGCCTTTCATGACCGCCTCCCTTCCTCTTCAACTTTGATCGACCTGATCCTGCCGAATTGCGAACAGACATCAAAAACAAGCGTGGGGTCCTGCGTATTAAGGTGGATTTTAAAATTATTACCCTTTTGCGCAGGGCCTAAAACCTCGGAAATTTCCAAACTCTCCCCGAATTCAGCCAGGGAATTTTTAACTGCCTCCAGGGTAGTGTTATAGGTATGCAGAATAAACCCGAGCTTATATACTGGCTGGAAGATCATCTTAACATCGCTACCGAAAGCATCCTGGCGCTGGCCCGGCCTTCCTTGCGAAAGGAGAAAAAATCGGTATTAGCGCAACAGGTGCAATAATGGCTATCCAATATATTTTCTTCCCGCACGCCTGCACCAACTAGCTGCTTTTTATTTACCGCAGCCAAATCCAGGTATAAACGGCCGGCTTTTTCAGTTAATCCCGTAGAAAAATAATTCTTAAATTCCGCGGATACCGCATAACAGCAACCTCCTATGCGCGGGCCAAAACCTACCCGTAATTCACTGGCTTTAGCCTGAAATCTGCTGCGCATTAATTCCACCGCACAGAGAGCAATATTTTCCTTGGAACTGCGCCAGCCCGCGTGGAGTAAGCCGATGGCGGGCCGGTGCGGATCATAAAGGAATATAGATAAACAATCCGCGGTGAATATAGCTAAAGGCAGACCTTTAACGTCGGTAGCAAAACCGTCGGTATCCGCTATGGCTGTTGCATAGTCCAGCGCTCCCCGGCCCTTATTTTCCATGTTAACATACCGGACATTATTCCCGTGCTGCTGTTGAGCGCAGACTAAATCCCGATAATCTATATCCAGGCGGCTTAAGAAGTTTTCCCGGTTAACTAAGGCACCTTCTGTGTTACCATAGGATAAAGACATATTCCCGTGAGCGCGGCAGCTAAAAGCGCTTTCCAGCCGGGAATCCTTTAAACTCTCCAGCGGATTAAGTATTTTAGGGGCTAATTGCAACAAGTTTATTCCTGGATTTATGTCCCTGGATTATTTTTATTTTATATTTTTTGGTTTTCAGATGTTCGGATAATAGCTCTATGAGCTGTTCATTGGCCTGGCCGTCCTGCGCGGGCTTGGTCAAGTAGACCTTAAACCCTTTACCCTCTTCTTTAACCAGATTCCTGCTGGCCTTAGGAATAACCCGGAGATTAAAAATCATTAGCTAAAGAATTACTTTATGCCGATCTGCCTGGTATCCTGGATATGGATCAGTTTATCGCTGACCTTTTCCAGGCGCTTTTGCGAATCCGTATATTTAGTGCTGGCATTATTCAGGTGGCTGCCGAGCACGTTAAATTCTTCCTTGAACCTGTCTATTTCAATCCCCAGGGCGCTTAAAGACTTGAGGATATTCTTGGCGTTTTCTTCAACTTTGAGGCCTTTTAAGCCCAGGCAGATTACCTCCAGATAGGCGTAAAAGGTATTCGGAGAAACCGGAATCACTTTCTTGGACATGCTGTAAGAGAAAATATCCTCCTTGATAATCACTTCGTAATAGACATTCTCCGCCGGGATATACATCAGCGCAAAGTCATAGGTATTCTCCTGCGGCAGGATATATTTAGAAGAAATTTCGTCAATCCTGTTCTTTACATCCTGGATGAATTTTTTGCGCAAGGAAACTTTGAGCTGTTCGTCCTGGGCCTCAAGCATCTTCTGAAAATTTTCCAGGCTGAATTTGGCATCTACCGGCACCAGGCGCTCGCCAAGCTTAATCACCGCATCCACCGCTTCTCCGGATTTAAAACGGTGTTGCGTTAAATAATGGTCTTTAGGCAAGACTTGCGATAATAAATTCGTCAGGAGCATTTCGCCCATTGCCCCGCGGAACTTGGGCGCGCGCAGGAGTTCCTGGAGGCTGGAAATATCCTTGCTGATATCCACAATCTGCTTATTAGTCTCTTGCAGCCTGCCCAATTGTTCTTTGACATTGCCGAATACGCTCGTGGCATTGCCCAGGTTCGCGCCGATGACTTTATTGGCCTCCTGAAGAGACTGGTTCATCTGATTAAGCCGCTCGTTCACCTGCGACGAAATCTTTAGCACCAGCATAATGATAACCACGGATAAGGCTAAAAAGGCTAAACCGATAATCCAGATCATATTTTTATTATAGCACTTCTCTTACTGGTCTTAAAGCAAATAATCTTTTTTTATTCTTTTTACGCTCCTGAAAATATTCTTTTTTATCTCCGGGCAGGTCCTTTTTAGCTCCTGGATAATCTTACCCATTTTGGTGCGGTTAGAAGTAATTGAATGCGGGCAAGCGCAGGTAGTGTGTGGAATCTTCTCTTCTTTGGCAAAACGCTTGATCATATATTCTTCTACATAAGCCAGTGGCCGAATCAGGGTGATCTTACCCTTAAACAACTCTTGTTTCGGGCTCATCGCTGAAATCTCGCCCTGGAAGAACAAATTCAATAAAATCGTCTCAACAATATCATCCAGATGGTGACCCAGGGCAACTTTAGTGCAGTCAAGCCGGTTAGCCACTTCAAAAAGCGCTTTTCTTCTGTTCCAGGAACACCAGAAACAATTTATATCCTTATTCTTGGTTTTACGCAGGGTATCTACTTTTTCAATATGGTATTCCAGGCCTTCCTGTTGCAAATATTTCTCCAGCTTCTTAGCGATGGACTTAGGGTACCCCAAATCAATATGCACTGCTACCAGGCTGTATTTTATCGGCACGAATTTCCGGCGGTCATGAAGAATACGCAACAAACTCAGGCTGTCCTTGCCGCCTGAAACCGCCACGGCAATCTTATCGCCTTCGGAGAGCATCTTATAATCCATGATCGCTCTGCCAATTCGCTTTGAGATATAGAATTCCGGCCCCTGTAATACTCCCATTATATTTTCCTTAATTTTCTTATCGCGGCTGGCTTGTCTTGTTCCTCGCAGGAACGCGTGATTTTCCCCAGCGTGGAAAATCACGCTCGGCTACTCGGCTTCGCTCTGCCGGGATGTTTTTAGCGGGCAAGGTTGCCCGCTCGGCCTGCGTACGTCCTGCTCCGGACCAATCCAACCCATCCGCTATATATCAACTTGCATCTAAAATATCTTTTTACTACTTAACATTTGTTAACTAAAAATTTGGTCTGCTGAAACTCGTAAAATATTTTCTATTCTGGCTTGCTCAGTAGGTGCGACTAAATGCTTCCCCGAAATCCATCTAGAAACAGAAGTATAAGGTTTCCCTAATTTATCTGCTAAATCGTTTATTGAAAGATGCTTTCCATATATTATTTTTTTGAGATTTGTAGCATATCTATACCCTTGCTCCCTAAGCTTATATTTCTTATTAATACCAGAACCAAAATAAATTTTAGGTATATCGAAAACTTTATTTTCAGAAAATATCTGCAATTTATTGAATCCAAAATATGCACAAATTTTTTCCTGATATTCTGGAGATACTCTATGTCTTAAATTTTTCCAATCAGAAATATCTATATTCTCTGAACCCAATGCTCTTGCTAAACTCAAAGTATCTCCTTTATTAGTTAAAAGCTTTTTTAAGCCTATAGCCCAAAGATAGCCTCTTTTTTTATCTCTCGCGGCATAATCAACAAATCTCACTTCATAATCAATTTTCCTATTTGAATAATCCTTTCTCCCCATTAAGAGACTATTCTTTAAGGCCTCTGCATGCGTTCTTATAAAACCAAATTTCTCAAGCCATAACTCAACTGCCCGATATGTATAGTTCATCCCCATATCATCCTGTATCTTTTCTGCTATTTCATAAGAAGACATTCTTTTAATTAGATAGAATTTACGTAATAACTTCTTCCATTCTATCCTATAGAAGGCCTCTATGTCCTTGTATTTCTGCATGTTAATTAACCCAATGTTTCTGTGTTGGTTGAATATTGATATTTTGCCGAAGGGTGTTGGGAGCGCACATTAGAAAATTTTCGGCACTAATATCCACAGACATACTCTAGCGGATGGGTTGGATTGTTCCGGAGCAGGACGTACGCAGGCTGAGCGGGCAGGGTGTCCCCGTAATAATAGAGTTTTGGGACGAGCGAAGCCGAGTAGCCGAGCGTGATTTTCCTCGCCGGGGAAAATCACGCGTTCCTGCGAGGAACAAGACAAACCAGACGCTAAGAATTATGTTCTTTCAGAATCAGCGACGAGCTTGCGTATTTCTTTAGTGACCGGATGCTTCATTAAATCTTCCAGCGAGAGCGGGATTTTGAGTGACCAGTTCTTAGGGCTGATTGTGCCGGGAGTGTTAGTCCGGTATTGATAAGGATCACCCTGCCATAAATCATCCAGATACAAAAGGTCAACCAGCGTATTAATGCAGAATAAAGAATTTGCCTGTAAATTTGCTTTTAAGACCGCGCTGAATATCTCCTTGTCGCAGTCCTCGCGCATTGCCCCGGATAAGCCCAACTGCTTCCAAAGCTTCTCCTTTTCTCCGTAGGTATCCTGATATAAACCGATCAAGGCCTGTAATCTTTCCTGGGGAACAGACCCCGGCGAAGAAAATTCCTTGATCAACTTATCTACTGAATCAATCCCCTCTTTCCAGCGTAACCTGGCATGCTTAGAGCGGATGGAATCAAATAACCACGGCTTGACAGCGCTAAAATCAATTCCTGCCTCAGCGCACTTGCGCTGGAATAGATCCCCATCCACGGTCCCGGCTTCATTCTCCCACCAGGCCGGCCAGTTAGTCGTATCGTGCGTAGAAAGCATAGTAACGGAGAGAGCGCGGTATGCGGAGGCTTCAAGAAAATCGTGCTGGAACTTCCAGTCCTTAACCCAGCGCTGGACGTCATTACCCGGTATCTTTAATTCCTTTAAAATCTTCGGACATACTTCCGGAATAACCCCTAAATCCTCGGCGCATAAAAACATTCCTGTGGAATCCAGCATAACTTCTAAAATCCTGCGGCCATGCAGCTCCCATTCAGCTTCATTAAGAGGGTCAAAAAAACCGTTTAAACCCTGATTTTTCAACGGTTCATTATAAGGAATGCTCCAGATGCGGAATAACCCGACTACATGGTCAACCCTGATAATATCGTAAAAATTTTCGGCGTATTTTAACTTTTCTTTTAAATACCGGTAGCCGTCAGCCGCGATCTTTTCCCAGTTATAGGTAGGCATGCCCCAACGCTGCCCCTTGGCGCAATACATATCCGGCGGCGCTCCAGCGGCAAACTCTAATTTAAAGAACTCCTGGTGCTGCCAGACATCGCTGGAATCCCGCGAAACCAGAATCGGCAAATCGCCCTTTAAGAAAACTTTCTTTCTCCGCGCGTAATTCCTGGCCTGTTTAAATTGTTCATAAAGCTGCCACTGCAGCCACTCCTGGAAATTGATCTCCTCAACGTGCTCTTGACGGAATCTTTCTAAAGCATCCTCATCGCGCTTTTTAAACTCATCCGGCCAGTCATACCAGGCGGCATCCTGAAATTCCTGCTTCAGCGCTTTAAACAAAGAAAAATCCGCCAGCCAATAGGCATTTTCACTTTTAAAACGCTGAAAGTCCCGCAGATCATCCGGAGGATTAAAAAGAAAAATCTCCCGGCAAAGGCGCAGTTTTTCTTTCTTCAAGGCGTAATCCACCCAACCCTTATTTGGGGAGAGGTTCTTACGCACATTTTCAATCTGTCTTTTCAGGGATTTATCTTTAGGCAGGGGTAAAGCTAAGAGCGAAATATAGAGCGGCTCTAAGGCAAAACCGCTTAAGGCATCATAGGGACAAAAGATCCCCGGCATATCATTCATCGGCAAAAGCTGGATTACAGAATTATCCGTCTTCAGCGCCCAATCAATCAGTGTTTTGAGATCGGCTAAATCTGCGGCTCCAAAACTTTTTTTTGAATATACGGAGAATAAGGGGGCGAGGACTCCCGCTCTTTTCCTGGCCAGAAAAGATTGTAGCTGGGTGGATTGCGGCATATGCTCTTAAGGTTTATTTAAGGAATTAAAAAGCGTAATATCTTCTCCCACCAGAATATGGAAATCAACGCTGCCAAAGATAAAAACGGGCCGTAAGGGATAGTGTGATCTTTTTTGGTGATCAGCGTGATGATCCCGATGACTGCGCCAAAAAAAGGCGCAATGAAAAAAGTAAGCACTGTCCGCGGCACGCCTAAAAACGCTCCGATCATGGCTAAGAGTTTTACATCCCCTATGCCCATAGATTCGGTCTCCCCGTTTATGGGAGGGTTTTTCAGCAGCTTAAAATAAACCAGGTCAAATAACCAGCCGGTCAGATAAATTATGCCCGCTCCGATAAAGATGCCAAAAAATGAACTCAACATCGGCTTAAAACTAAAAGAGAGCGGATTCAAATTTACGCCCCGGACAGAGCTTAAGATAAACCCGATAATCAGTCCGCCGATAGAGATCTCATCCGGAATGATCCTGTGCTTTATATCAATGAACGTAGCGATAATCAACGCGGATGCCAGGACTACATAAAAGAAAAAGTTATAACTTAAGCCATAGCGCATAAAGAAAGCCAAAAAGAGGAGCCCGGTGATTAGCTCGACGAGGGGATAGCGCAGGGATATCTTTTCTTTACAAAAACGGCACCTGCCTTTTAGGAGGATAAAGCTTATAAACGGTATATTGTCGTAGCCCGGGATACGCTTAGCGCACTTAGGGCAATGCGAACGCGGCCAGACGACCGATTCGGATTTAGGCATGCGGTGGATACAGACATTCAGAAAACTTCCCATGACAGACCCGAAAATAAATACGATGATATTCCCGATCATTTTTCTCCTCGCTCCCTGCCTGCCGTCAGGTCTACCTGTCGGTAGACAGGCAGGCTTTTTCTAGTACGCTGCGCATTACTTCCACGGGCGCTTTTTTAGGCGCTAGCCACAGATCCAGCGCCTCTACCCCCTGATAAAGAAGCATGCCTAACCCGTTGGTATAAGAAAGATTACTCTCCCTAGCCAGCCTTAATAGTCTTGTCTCTTGGGGATTATAAATTAAATCGTAGATGAATAATCCGGGATGCAGCATCGCCGGGTTCACTAAAAGAGGATCCTCTTTTTTCATCCCTACCGGCGAGGCATTGACTAAAAGGTCCTTATCTTTCAGGTTTAACCCTTCCATGCTTCCTGCGGCTAAAACTTGAGTATGCGTAAACACCTGATTAAAATTTTTCATCAGGCTTAAAGAACGGAATTTATCAATATCGTAAATAACTACTTCTTGCGCCTTCATTTTCCAGAGAGCAAAACAGATAGCCCGGCAAGCGCCTCCCGCCCCGATAATAGCGGCCCGCTTAGGCTTTACTTTTAATTCTTTCATCTGCCGGATAAAACCCAGATAATCGGTATTAAATAATTTCGGCTTGCCTTTTTTATCTATGACCAGGGTATTGGCTGCCCCGATTACCCTGACTGCGCTGGTCTGATGAGCATCTATAAGCCGGAGGATTTTTTCTTTATAGGGAATAGTAATATTCAACCCGCGGATATTTCTATTTTTAAGGTCAGCTAAAAAAGCCGGGAGTTCTTTCTCCTCCAAGGGAAATAATTTATATCTGGCTTTTATTTTCAGGCGGGTTAATGCGGCGTTATGCATTAATGGCGAAAGGCTATGCTTGAGCGGATTACCGATTAAACCGTAGGCTCGGCTTTTATTCATTTGATTTTTAATTTATTTACGGCATCCAGGTATGCCCGTACGGCAGCTTCAATAATATCCGTGCTCGCCCCGCGCCCGCTGATAATGGAATTTTTTATTTTCAGCTTAAGGCTCGCTCTGCCCAGGGCGTCTTTACCGGAAGTAACCGCTTCCAGGCGGAAATCTTCTAATTTTGCCTTGTAGCCGGTAATTTTATCTATGGCCTTAAAACAGGCATCCACCGGTCCGTCTCCCGAGGAAATTCCGGATATCCCCTGCTTGCCGGCAGGCAGGTTTTTTGATCTTTTAATCAAAACCACTGTCGCTTCCGGCTTAATCTTGGTCCCGGAAGTTACTTCAAAGCTGTTTAGTTGCCAAAGCGGCTTAGCCAGGCGGATTTCGTCTTCAACGATAGCCCGGAGGTCATCGTCAAAGATAGCTTTCTTTTTATCCGCGACTTCTTTAAAGCGGACAAACGCTTTATTTAACTGTTCTTCATTAAGCCGAAAACCCAGTGACTTAAGCCTCTCCCGGAAAGCGTGCCGGCCGGAGTGCTTACCGAGAATCAGCTGGCTCTCGGCGATGCCGACATCGTGCGGATCCATAATCTCATAGGTAATCCTCTTTTTCAAAACCGCGTCCTGATGGATTCCGGATTCATGGGCAAAGGCATTCGCGCCGACAATGGCCTTGTTGGGAGGCACAATAAAATCAGTAAGCTTGCTCACCAGGCGCGAGGTGCGGGATATTTCTTTGGTATGAATATCCGTATAAAAATCGCCGAAGACATCCCTGCGGGTCTTCATCGCCATTACCACTTCCTCCAATGAGGCATTTCCCGCGCGCTCGCCGATCCCGTTAACCGTGCAATGCACCTGGCGCACTCCGGCTAAAACCGCAGAAAGCGAATTAGCTGTAGCTAACCCCAAGTCATTATGGCAATGGATGGCCAGGATTGCCTTGTCGATATTAGAGACATTGTTCCGGATATCGGTAATCAATGAATATACCTCTTGCGGATAGCTGTAGCCTACGGTATCCGGAATATTGATCGTACGGCAACCTTCATCAATCGCCAGCTCAATCATACGGTAGAGAAAATCTTTTTCGGTACGAGTAGCGTCTTCCGGAGAAAATTCAATATCCCGGCAGAACTTCCTGGCTTGCCGGATAGAACCTCTGGCAATCGAGGCTATTTCATCTTCGGCTTTCTTAAATTTATACTTTAGGTGTATCCTGGAGGTAGCTAAAAATAGGTGGATGCGCGGATGCCTGGCTTTTTTTACCGCTCTGCCGGCATATTCAATGTCTTTATAAATACAGCGGGCCAAGCCGCAAACTCCTGCCTTCTTGATTAATTTGGCAATAGCGCTTACCGCCGCAAAATCACCAGGCGAGGCAACCGGGAATCCCGCCTCAATAATATCCACTCCCAGCTTTTCAAGTTGAGCTGCTACTTCCAGCTTCTGAAAGCTGTTCATTGACGCGCCCGGGGCCTGTTCTCCATCCCTTAATGTCGTATCAAATATAATTATCTTTTCCACTATTTCTTCATCCAGGGCATCATTTCCCTTAACTCTTTGCCCACTTTCTCAATCAAATGGTTATCTCCCTCGGATAACAGCTTATTGAAATTCGGCCGGCCAAGTTCATTTTCTTTAATCCATTCGCGGGCGAATTTTCCGGTTTTTATTTCTTTTAAGATCTTCTTCATCTCTTTACGCGTTTTTTGCGTGATAATCCGCGGCCCGCGGCTCAAATCTCCGTAGCAGGCGGTGTTGGAAACGCCCCGGCGCATCCCGGAAATCCCCCTTTCCTGGATCAGGTCCGTGATCAACTTTAGCTCGTGTAAAACTTCAAAATAAGCGATCTCCGGCTGATACCCAGCTTCAAGCAGAGTATCAAAACCCGCCTTGATTAACTCGGAAACTCCCCCGCAAAGTACTGCCTGCTCGCCAAAAAGGTCGGTCTCGGTCTCTTCTTCAAAAGTCGTTTCAATCACGCCGGCGCAAGTCGCCTTGATGGCTTTAGCGTAAGCTAACGCCAAACTTTTTGCCTGGCCGGTCGCATCTTGATAAATAGCGATTAAGGAGGGTACGCCTTTACCCTCTTCATACATTTTTCTTACTAAGGCTCCCGGGCCCTTAGGCGCGACCATAAACACATCCACATTCTTCGGTGGTTTAATCTGTTTAAAACGGATATTAAAACCGTGTGAAAAACAGAGCGCCTTGCCTTTTTTTAAGTTAGGTTTGATCGCTTCTTTATAGACTTTAGCCTGCACATGGTCCTGGGTTAAAATCTGGATGATATCGGCGGCTTTCGCTGCTTCAGCTGCGTCAACCGGAGTAAAACCGTCAGCCTTAGCCTGCTCGTAATTAGGGGTGCCGGACATCTCCGAAACCACCACATGCATCCCGGAATCCCTTAAACAAAGCGATTGGCCGCGGCCCTGGATACCGTAACCGATAATCGCAATTGTTTTATTTTTAAGAAGGTTTAAATCCGCATCCTGATCATAATAAATCTTGGCCATTTTAACACTTCCTCCCTTTCTAATTGCTGATTGCTAATTTTCCTGTCCGGATCAATTCTTTCACTCCGAATTTATCCAATTCTTCCAGCAGCGCCTTTATCTGCTCCTGATCCCCTACCGCTTCAATAATCGCGACATCCCCTTTATGCTGCACAATCTTGCCCACGTATTTATTAAAAATGTTCTCTAATTTATTCCTATCCTTCGCCGAAAAGTTTACTTTGGCTAGAATAAGCTCGCGGGTAACATGTTCCTTCTTGGTAAAATCCGTTACGGTTATAACATCAATAAGTTTGTTCAGCTGTTTCTTGACCTGCTCTAAGATTTTCTCATCCTTGGCCTCCACCACGATAGTCATATAAGAAACCTTCGGGTCAAGTGTCTCGGAAACCGCCAGAGAAGCGATATTATAGCCGCGCGCGCTAAAGAGGCCGGCGATGCGCGCTAAAACGCCGAACTTATTTTCTACCAAGAGTGAAATAGTATGTTTCATTTTAAGCTAACCCGCCGATAAACTGGTTGATCGCCTGACCTGCCGGCACCATAGGGAATACGTTCTCTTCAGGCTCAACGCGAAAATCAATCAACACCGTATTATCTGTATTAATCGCCTTTTCTAACGCCGGACGTACCTCTTCTTTCTTAGTTACTAGGATCCCCAGGCAACCGTAACTCTCCGCTAACTTTACAAAGTCGGGACTGGTTATGCCAACCTGCGAATAACGCTTCTTGTAAAAAAGCTCCTGCCACTGGCGCACCATTCCCAAATAACCGTTATTTAAAATAGCGACCTTCACGTTTATTTTATTGGCTGTACAAGTCATTAATTCCTGGATATTCATCTGGATCGACCCGTCGCCGGCAATATCAAAAACTACCCTTTCCGGACAGCCCACCTTTGCACCTATTGCCGCCGGTAACCCAAAGCCCATTGTTCCTAAACCGCCGGAAGAAATAAAGGTGCGCGGCGCGCTGTATTTATACCATTGTGCCGCCCACATCTGGTTCTGCCCGACCTCGGTAGTAATAATCGCTTCTCCTTCAGTTGCCTCATAAAGTTGCTCAATGACAAACTGCGGCTTAAGCCTGCCGTCGTCTTTATAGTTTAAAGGATACTTTTTCTTCCAGCCCTCTACGGTTTTCAGCCAATCGCCCGTATCAGGAGTCTTCTTGATTTCTTTTAAGAGTTCAATCAAAATATTTTTGGCATCCCCTACTATCGGGATATGCACGTTTACATTCTTGCTGATCGAAGACGGGTCAATATCAATATGGATGATTTTTGCATAAGGCGCAAAAGCATCCAACCTGCCGGTCACCCGGTCATCAAAACGCGCGCCCACCGTGATAATTAAATCACTCTCCATAATCGCATGGTTCGCATAGGCAGTCCCGTGCATACCCAGCATACCTAAGGCAAGCTCATGCGTTGACGCAAATGCCCCTATACCCATGAGGGTCCAGGTTAAAGGTGCATTGATTTTTTCCGCCAGCATCTTTAATTCTTTATGCGCTCCGGAAGTAATCACTCCGCCTCCGGCATAGATAATCGGTTTTTTGGCAGCTGCGATAAGCTTAGCGGCTTTTTTAATCTGGCCTGGATGGCCAAAAAGATTCGGGTTATAACTACGGATCTGTACGTCCTGTGGCCAGATAAATTCCGCATCCATTAACTGAATATCCGACGGGATATCGATTAACACCGGCCCCGGCCTGCCGGTAGAAGCAATATAAAAAGCTTCCCGGATTATACGAGCCAAGTCCTTAATATCTTTAACTAAATAATTATGTTTAGTGATCGGACGGGTAATGCCGGTAACATCAGCTTCCTGAAAAGCGTCGTTACCGATTAAGAAACTCTTGACCTGCCCGGTAATCGCCACCATGGGTATGGAATCCATATAGGCGTTGGCAATACCGGTAACCAGATTCGTTGCGCCCGGCCCTGAAGTAGCCAGGCACACCCCGGCTTTGCCGGTTGCCCGGGCATAGCCGTCGGCAGCATGCGCTGCTCCCTGTTCATGGCGCGTAAGGACAAATTTGATATCGGAATCATAAAGGCTATCAAAAATAGGCAGGACCTGTCCGCCGGGATAGCCAAACATCACCTCTACTCCTTCGCGCTTCAAAGACTCCAAAAGTATGCGTGAACCCTTCACTTTAGTATTGCTCCTTTATCCGCCGAACTGACTAACCTTGAGTACCTGGATAGATAACCCGTCTTAATCTTCGGCGCTACGGGTTTCCAGTTCTTGAATCTTTTCTTGATTTCTTCTTTACTTAACCTGGCCTCTATTTTTCTATTTGGAATATCAATAGTAATTATATCTGCGTCTTTTAAAATCGCAAGCGGGCCGGCGCTTGAGGCCTCGGGCGAAATGTGCCCGATGCACGGGCCTTTTGTCCCGCCGGAAAAACGGCCGTCGGTAATCAACGCTACTGAATCCGCCAGGCCCAGTCCGACAATCGCGGCAGTCGGAGCGAGCATCTCACGCATTCCCGGGCCGCCTGCCGGGCCCTCATAGCGAATCACCACACAATCGCCTTTCTTAATCTTATTATTCATAATCGCCTGCAGCGCCTCTTCTTCGCGGTTAAATACGCGGCACTTTCCGGTAAACTTCATTATTTTTTCACTCACCCCGGATTGTTTAACTACGGCGCCGTTGGGCGCAATATTCCCATAGAGCACCGCAATGCCGCCCTGCTTATGATAAGCTTTATTTAATGGCCGGATTACGTCTTCATCGGATATTTTGGCCTTATCGGCAATAGCAAAAGTTTTTTCACCGCTAACATTCAAAATATTATTCAGCTTCGGCTTTAATCTCTTTAAGACCGCAGGGATACCTCCGGCATATTCCAGGTCTTCCATAAAATGCGTCCCTGCCGGCTCCAGGCTGGTAATGTGCGGCGTAGTTTTACTGATTTTATCAAAAGTTTTTAAATCCAGCTCGATCCCCGCTTCATGGGCAATCGCCATCAGGTGTAAAACAGTATTGCTTGAGCCGCCCAAAGCCATATCCACCAGGATAGCGTTTTCCAAAGATTTTTTAGTAATAATATCGCGGGGTTTAATACCTTTTTTCACTAATTCCACGATACGCTCGCCGGAGCTTTGGGCAAGCCTGCGTTTCTTTGCGGATACGGCCAAGGCAGTACCGCTGCCGGGTAAAGACATGCCCATTGCTTCGGTTAGGCAAGCCATGGTATTAGCCGTATACAGGCCCTGGCAGGAACCAGCGCCTGGACAAGCCTCCATTTCTAAACAGGATAATTCTTCCGCAGAGATCTCCCCTTTTTTTGCCCGGGCCATCCCTTCATAAGTATCGTGCACAAAAGCTAATTTACGCTGGTTATAACGTCCGGATAACATCGGCCCGGCAGTTACGACAATTGCTGGAATATTCAAACGTGCCACTCCCATGAGCATGCCGGGAGTGATCTTATCGCAGTTCGTCAAACAGATAATCCCGTCTAATTGATGGGCGTTACAAACTGTTTCAATAGTATCGGCAACAATCTCGCGCAAGGCCAAAGGATAACACATCCCTAAATGGCCCATGGCAATACCGTCACAAATCCCCGGCACTCCGAATAAAAAGGGCACGCCCTGGCCGTAACAGATACCCCGTTCAATAAAACGTTCCAAATCATGCATACCGATATGGCCGGGGATAAGGTCGGTAAAAGACGTAGCCAGCCCGATAAACGGCCTATGCAGATCCTTCCTGGACAATCCCGTAGCATGCAAAAGTGCGCGGTGCGGTACTCTCTCTAAGCCTTTCTTGATTTTATCCGAACGCATATTTATCCTCGCTTTTTTAATCGGCGCCTTCTCCGTCATGGACAACTTCTTTTCCGGCTTTATGCTTCCTGACAATTACGCGCCTTAAAAGCACATATTTATCCGTCAATTCCCGGTTATTCACGGCGTCTAACTGCTTAAAGAGAAAATCAAACTTATTCTCAATCT
>JBAZOC010000010.1:0-29540 GCA_041648915.1 Candidatus Omnitrophota bacterium | reverse complement strand
CACACTAAATAAATTATTCCCCCTTAGCTCAGTTGGTAGAGCAGGAGACTGTTAATCTCTTTGTCCGAGGTTCGAGTCCTCGAGGGGGAGCCAATCTTAAACGCCCAAGACAGTGCCTGGGCGTTTTTGTTTCGATTTTCTCCGGCATCAAGTTATAAATAAATCTTGTTTTGCGCATGCAGTAGGCTATAATCAGGTCAAGTAAACAAAAGCGCCTGCAATCCCCTAAACGAAATGATTACAATAGAATTAAATAATTACATCATACTGATTATCTTAAGCCTGATCATTCTGCTTTCTCACGTCTTTGATGTCATCTCCAAATTACTAAAAATCCCTTCCGTTCTCCTGCTGCTGGGTTTAGGCATTTTAATCAAGCACATAAGCATTTATTTTCATCTGGGGATATACAGCATAGAAAAATTAATCCCTTTACTCGGCATAATAGGATTGATATTTATAGTCCTTGAGGGGACTCTGTCGTTAAAAATTGACCGCAATAACGCACCGGTAGTTAAAAAAGCCTTTGCTTCAGCATTATTCATACTTATATTATCTGTCTCTTCCATAACTTTTTTCTTTAGCTATATGCTGCAAGTAGGGCTTAAGATTGCGTTTGTCAATGCTATCCCGCTGGCGGTAATAAGCAGCGCAATCGCCGTGCCTACTGCCGCCCATCTGGCCCAACATAAGAAGGAATTCATAATATACGAATCCATATTTTCGGATATCCTGGGGATCATCCTTTTTAATATCGCCATAAATACGCGCGTATCCGGGGCAATGCTGGCTGCGGACACACTGCTGAAATTTATATTGATTATTATAGTCTCGGGAATATTTTCGCTCCTGCTGGTGCTTTTTATCAGTAAGATAAAAGCGGTCGCCAAGTCCTACATTATCCTTTCAAGCCTTATTCTAGCCTATTCAGCGGGAAAACTGCTGCATTTGTCTTCGCTGCTCTTGATACTCTGCCTGGGCCTTTTTATGGCTAATTTCCGCATCTTCAAATCCGGTATATTGAAGTGGTTCGTGGACATAGAGGAGACCGAATCCGAAATAGGCAAATTCAAGCTGATAGTCATGGAGTCAACCTTCATAATAAGGACTTTCTTTTTTGTCCTTTTCGGCTATTCGATAGAACTCTCCTGCATGCTGAATCCATGGGTCATAATTATAGGAGCTGCCGTGGTATCGATATTGTTGTTTATACGCTTGTTTTATCTCAGATTCTTCACCAAGGTCCATCTCTTTCCTGAACTGTTCATTGCCCCCAGGGGCTTGGTCACCATACTCCTGTTCTACAGCATACCTGCCAGCCTTACGCTCAATGTTTTCGGGAAAGGGGAGATACTTTTTGTGATTATCGCTACCAGCTTATTGATGATGTTCGCCTTTTTAATCAAAAAAGAAAGGGACATAGAGGAAGAGAATTATCTGTAATATTTCTGGGTTTTTCCCCATAGGCCTATAAATTTTTCCTCTTGCAACCTCAGGCTGTATTTGGTAAAATTAGAATAAGTTATTCCAGGAATGCAGAAAGAGATAAGGAGGGAAGTATGAAAAAAATTTTAGTGGCGGGGTTATTTTTATGCTTTGTAGCGTCTTTAGCTTTTGCACAGCCTGCAGAGATAGATGACTCGGTTACGATAAATGGCGTTATAATTGATGTGCAAAACGCAAGTAAAAATATGGATAATCTGGAAGGTTTTATTAATACCTATGAGAAAGCTGATGCCCTGGAGCCGGAGGCAGTTAGCAGCGGGTACGGCATTTTTCTGGCAGATGACTATATGGAATTTGATAGTGCAAGTAACGCCAGAATTCTGGATTTTCTGAATCAACCGGACAGCACGTTAGCAGTTACCATCAGGGTAAACGTAGGAAAAGATGATATTTTAAGCCTGATTTCTGTCCGGAACAAATAACGCGCAGCTGAATTAACCGCCTGCCCCAAATCCTCTACCGTTTTCCAGCAGAAGTGGTATAATCATCATAATGAAAATGCTATTATTTTTAGGGTATATCGACCCGGGGAGCGGTTTTACTTTTTTTAGCCTTGGTAATTTAGCGCTTGCCGGCATCGCCGGGATTTTGGGGGCGTTTTTATTCTTTTTTAAAAAAATATTTAATTTTTTCAAACGGCATAAAAAGGGAGTCATATTAACTATATTGGTTTTACTGGTTTGCGGGTTAACCATTAAAGGAGCCATTATGAGCAGGCATATATCCAGGTTTAAGCACAGAGTGGTTATTTTAGGGTTTGACGCGTTGAGCCCGGAAATTATGGAGTCCATGCTGCAGAAGGGTAAACTCGTAAATTTTTCGCGGCTAAAAACCCAGGGGTCTTATAAGCGCCTTGCGACAACTAACCCTGCGCAATCGCCGGTTGCCTGGGCGGGTTTTGCTACGGGGAGGAACCCGGGTAAAAACGGGGTTTTTGATTTTATTATCCGGGATCCTAAAACCTATCAGCTTGACCTTATTCTTTCTAAAATGGAAAAAGGCCAGCCGCGAAGGGTGTTAAAGGGAAAATGTTTCTGGCAATATACCTCTGAGGCCTGCGTGCCTACCAGTATCATCAGCTGCCCGGTAACTTACCCTCCGGATAAAATATACGGGCGGATGCTTTCTGGAATGGGGGTGCCGGACATTTTAGGCACCGAAGGGACATTTACTTTTTATACTTCGGAAACCCTAGATGAGGATAAGTTTACCGGCGGAAAAGTCTTTCAGGTTAAAAATTCGCCGGTAATATCCATGAATTTTATCGGGCCGCGGAAAGCCGGGCTGTCCGGCCAGGCCGAGTATACCCAGGCCCCTTTTAAAGCCATCCTCAAAGGCAAAGATTCCGTGATTATTGAGTACCGGAAGAAGAGGTTTGAGTTGAGGGCCGGACAATGGAGCGATTGGCAGGAAGTGGTTTTTAACCTGGGGTTTTTCAGCCAGGCCCGCGGCATATGCAAGTTATATCTTTTAGCAACGGAGCCGGAGTTTAAGCTTTATATTACCCCGATTAATTTTGACCCCAGGCACCCGTTGTTCCGGATAGCCTATCCGGAAAATTACAGTAAGGACCTGGCTCGCCAGCTAGGGCTTTACTATACCCAGGGTATGCCTATGGATACCTGGGCGGTGAACGCAGGCCGCCTTCCGGAAGGAGCCTTCCTGCAGCAGGCAGAAGAAATTCAAAAAGAAAAAGAAGACATGCTGGATTTAGAATTAAGCCGTCTTGAAAAAGGGGTTTTATTCTGTTATTTTGAATACGCGGATATTATCCAGCATATGTTCTGGCGTTATCTTGACCGGGAGCATCCTTATAAGGAGGCCATTGAACAATCGTATGAGGCCCTGGATAGGGTGTTGGGCAATGTTTTAGACAAGCTGGACAAGGATGACATATTGCTTGTTTTATCCGACCATGGATTTGGCGCATTTACAAGAGCGGTGCATTTAAACAGCTGGCTTAGGGCCAACGGCTATTTAGTATTAAAAGATAACTCTGCCGCTTCCGGAGATGAATTATTGGCGGATATTGATTGGTCCAGGACCAGGGCTTACGCGCTAGGCTTCGGCGCAATCTACCTAAATCAGCAGGGGAGGGAAAGCTTAGGTATCGTGGGGTCCGGTAGAGAAACAGAGGATTTAAAAGAAGAGATCGCCCGGAAATTAAGCGGGTGGGTGGATGAAAAATACCACCAAGCGGTTATCCATAAGGTGTATAAGAGAGAGGAAATTTTTTGGGGTCAACACCTGGAAGATACTCCGGATCTTTATGTGGGCTTTAATAAGGGGTACCGCGCCTCATGGCAGACGGCGATAGGAGGCGTACCGCAGGAACTGCTAGAGGATAATCTTAAAAAATGGTCAGGCGACCATCTCTTTGACCCGGGCCTTGTTCCGGGAGTGATTTTTTCCAACCGCAAGATTTACAGGGAAAAACCTTCTATATATGATATTACGCCTACAGTTTTGAAAATTATTGGCTATAAAGATACGGAGATCAAAGCCTGCGATTTTGACGGAGAGCCGCTCTTTTAATAATTTGTTTTTAAGTGATTATCCCCGCGCCTTCCGGGTTAAAATTACGTTCCAGGATAAATCTTCCCAGATCTTCTATAAAATCAAACTTCTCTACGGCAATCGGCGTTTCGGTTTTGATTACTACTATACCTATTTCGTTTATTCCGAGACCGGCGGCATCTTTTTCTATAATTTTCAGGGAGGAAGAATCAATCCTTTTTTCAATTTTTTCTATAACGCAGTGGACTTGTTGACTGGCGCACCTCAAAGCGATCCGCTCGTTAATGCGCAACGGTTCCTGGGACCACCAAAAGACCTCTCCTGTAAAGCGATCGCTTAAGCGTATCCCGAAGGCTTTATCCGCTAGAATGTCCCCTCTTTTAACCGGGAGCGGTTTATTCAAAATAATCCCGATGTTTTTTCCGGCTTCTGCTTTTTTCGGGGATTCCCCAAAAATTTTAATCGCGCTTATCCTTGCTTCCAGGAGAGCAGGCAGGAGTAAAATTCTTTGGCCGCACCTAAGTACTCCCGAGGCCACCTTACCGGCAACTATTCTTTCTCCGTTGATTTCATAAATGTCTTGCACGGGAAATCTTAAAGGTTTTTTATTCCCGGGTTTTTTTAGGCGCAGGGAATTAAGGGCCCGAAGCAGGCAAGGGCCTTTATACCAGCGCATTAAAGACGACTTCCGGGACAGATTAGCGCCATTTCTGGCGCAGACGGGGATTACCGCCGCAGGTTTTATATTCAGGCCAGCCAAAAAATCCAGAATTTTGCCCCGGGCTTCTTTAAAGGGCTGTTTTTTATAATCGGCGAGGTCCATTTTATTCAAGATAACGATGAGCTGCTTTATCCCTAATAAGCCGATGAGCGAGGCATGGCGCAAAGTTTGTTCCTGCATCCCTTCGGGCAGAGCGATAACCAGGATGGCGGCTTGAGCCTGGGAAGCCCCGGTAATCATATTTTTGATAAGCTCCACATGCCCCGGGGCATCAATAATAGCATAGTTCCTTGCGCGGCTCCTGAAGAAGGCCTGGGCTGTATCTAAAGTCATCTGGTTTTCCCGTTCTTCTTTCAACTGGTCGGTTAAAAAAGCAAAATCCATATCTCTACCCAAGGCCCGGGAAGCAGTTTTGATTTCGCTAATTTTTTGCTTAGGCAGGGAGTTTGTTTCAAAGAGTAATCTTCCGAGCAGCGTGGATTTTCCGTGGTCAATATGTCCGGAGAGCACAAGCCTGAAGTAACGTTTTTCCATCACATATATCCCAGAGATCTTAATTTTTGCATTGTATAAGCATCTTCTTTATCTTGGGCGCGGCCGCTTCTTTCCGCTATGTCTGTGTTTTCCAGCTCGCTTATGATTTTCCGGATTGTATCCGCCCGGGAATTAACAGGAGAACAACAAGCCTGGCAGCCTATACTTCTGTACCTTAGGCCGTTCTTCGCAAAATAGAGAGGGACAACGGGGATTTTTTCCCGCTGAATATATTTCCAGGTATCCAGTTCTGTCCAATGAAGCAGGGGATGGATCCTGAAATGTTCCTCCGAATTAAGCTTGGCTTGGTAGAGGTCCCATAGCTCTACAGGCTGTTTTTGGTAGTTCCATTTGAATCCATTATCGCGCGGAGAAAAATACCTTTCTTTAGCCCGGATACCATGCTCATCTCTTCGAATAGCCAGCAGCAGGGCCTTAAATTTATAACTGGCGATACAGTTCTTCAGGGCCTCAGTCTTTAAGGCATGGCAACAGCGGAATTTTCCCTTTTCAGGATGTACGCCTGCCCGGAATGCCGCCGCGTTATGGCTGATGACAAGGTCCAGCCCCCATTCTTGGGTGTACCTGTCTCTAAAGGCATAAATTTCCTGGAATTTGAAGCCTGTATCAATATGAATGACCGGGAAGGGGATCTGCCCGAAAAACGCCTTCCGGGTAATCCAGAGCAGAGTAGTGGAGTCTTTGCCCATTGACCAGAGTAAGGCGGTATTTCTAAAACGGCTATACGCCTCGCGGATGATATATATAGTTTTATTTTCCAGCTCGCCCAGGTAATCCAGAAGGGCCTCCTTTAATAGTATTATACTATATTCTGTGAAAATAAGTCAATCGGCTTAAAGAGGCGCGATAATTTATGTTGCATATGGGTTTATTTAAAGTAGAATACAAATGAGAAAGGAGAGCATAAAATGGAAAATTATTTTTTTAAAAAACCTTTGTTATCCCTGGTTATCCTGTTCCTTGCGGCCAACAGCGGCTTTGCCGGGCAGGTTGATAAAGCTATCTCTTCGAAGAAGATCATCGAGCAGGCATATAAAGATGCCCAATGGGGTAACCTTTCGCTGGAGATCCGGCAGGTAAAGCTGGAGCCGCAGAAAGGGTTTGTTCCGATGAAACTCAATAGCCCGGCCCTCTGCGGGCAGGTTTATTATGTTGCCTCCGATAGCGAGTTTAACCTGAAGGATATTGTCGCGCTGGATGTTTTTTACCGTCCTCTAATGGGGGCACGGGGGACTCTGGGCATTAAAATATATTTTAAAATTTATCCGGCAACCAGGTTAAAAGATTATTCCCATAAGCATATCCATGGATTGTTGGGGGTCATTATTAACGGAAAGCTCAGGAGCATAATAGAGATTACCGAGCCTATCACGGACAACAGCTTAAACCTGGGCGAATTCCACGTTAAGGAAGCCTTGAGCATATTACAGCAGTTCTATAAGCCCCTTGAGCCTATGTGGCAGTATTTTCGCTGGCCCTGAAGCAGGATAAGGCTTGAAAGACTGGTTTAGGCATGCTAAAATAAAACAAATGGGAAAGAGCAAAGGATTTACGATTATAGAGCTTGTGTTAGTAGTTGTTACCCTGAGCATACTTGCCTTGATAGCGATCCCTAACTTTATTAAGGCAAAAGCCAAGACCGAGCAGAGAGAGGCTATTGCCAATCTTCAGCTTATTGCCGGGGAAGAAAAAATATACTATACCGAATATGCTGATTATCTGGATTGCAGTTGTTCTACGCCGGGAAACTGCGCCGGCGCAACAGGATGCAATGCCCTGCTTAGGCTTATGTTAAATACACAGAATTGGTCTTATGGTGTTGTGGCCAGCGGCGCCGCCGGCTCCAGGTTAGCTACTATTACCGCTACGGCTAAAAGCGGCAGTTGTGTATATACTTTAACCAGCACCGATTTTAATACCGAAAGCTTTTCTACTTCTTCAGGTTGTATTAATTAGGCTTCCGGATTATCCCTAGAGTGGTATAATCAAAAGGGGGAGGAACTATGAAAAAAATCATTGTTCTGTTGTGTTTGGGATTAATAGGGTGCGTTACAGTTTCCGACGATACCCGGCTGGCGGGGAAGGCGGGGCAGAAGACAGTGACAGAAGCCGAACAGAAGGACTTGGATAATATTATTGCGATATTCAGCGACGCGCTTAAGGATAACCCTAATTATGCCGGCGCCTATTATAACCGGGGCATGGCTTATTTCTACAAGCATGAATATTCCAAGTGCCTCCATGATCTACTCAAAGCAGAGGCCTTGGGAATTACCGTTGACCAGGAATTTATAAAATTAATTAAGAAATTTAATGAAAGCGATGCCAAGAGAAAATAACTGGCTCGCACTAAAGTAAGTGCGTAATATAAGTTTCCTTTTGATTTTTATTTTTTTACTTGTTCCTCTCCGCGCCCAAGCAGCACCTTCCGGTTGGCAAATCCAAAAATCCCAGCATTTTATTATTTATTATCAGGATGCCCCATCCGGCTTTACGGATAAGCTCATCTATAGGGCGGAAGATTATTACAACAGTATCGTGGATGATTTTGGCTATCGCCGGTTTGATTTCTGGAACTGGGATAACCGGGCCAGGATCTATCTCTATAAAGATGCGGAAAGCTTTCATCAGGCAACCCAACGTGCCTCCTGGACGGCAGGGGTGGTTTCGATAGGAAACAGGGAAATCAAAAGTTTTGTCGGCCAAG
Organism: Candidatus Omnitrophota bacterium; assembly: GCA_041648915.1. Taxonomy (GTDB): domain Bacteria; phylum Omnitrophota; class Gorgyraeia; order Gygaellales; family Profunditerraquicolaceae; genus UBA6233. The sequence goes on along the minus strand of JBAZOC010000010.1, from coordinate 21,534 downwards.
AGGATTTTTTTAGCACTATACTCCCGCATGAGCTGACCCACATAATATTCCGCGAATTTATAGGGAATAAGGTAGTATTGCCTCTCTGGATTGAGGAAGGAGTTGCCTGTTCGCAGGAAAAATCCAGCCTGGGCTTATATATGCGCCTGGCCAGGAAGTCCATTAGTGAAGATAAATACATTAAGCTGGAAGAGTTTTCCGCTCTCAACTCCGCAGGCGCGGCCGATCCTTCGCTATTTTATTCAGAAGCCGCGTCTTTGGTTATTTTTCTTATCCGTAGCCAGGGAAGGGAGAAGTTCTGGGATTTTAGCCGTTCCTTACGTGATGATCAGGATTGGAGGAAAGCCTTGTTAAGGACCTATAATTTTAATAGCCTCCAGGAGTTGGAAAATGCCTGGAAAAATTTTGTGTTGAAACAGGCTTAATTTTCATTATCGTGCGGAGGTTTTTTTATTTAAAGTAAAAAAGGAGGAGGGTATGCTTAAATTGGATGTTAAGGCTTTTGGTTTAGCATTAGGGTTTGTCTGGGGCGGCCTTACTTTTTTGCTTGGGCTCCTGGATACACTGTATTTCTGGGGCAATTCCTGGGGCAAGATGATGACGATGGTTTATATCGGCTATCGGCCTACTATTCTCGGCAGTATAATCGCGGCGGTCTGGGGTTTTATATATGCGGGAATCCTGGGTTATCTTATCGCCCGGTTGTATAACCGTCTGGTCGAAGAGAATAAGGCAGAGACAGAGAAAAAAATAGCGGCCTTGGCCAAAAAGATCTGGGAGAAAAAAGGCAAGCCCGCGAATACCTCTGCGGACGATTGGCGTGAGGCGGAAAGAATCATAAAACGCCGTTAATATAAGCCCTGCGTGATTAATTGTGTATTGAGCGGATATATTTAACTATATCCTTGATGGTATCTTCGGGAGTAGATGCGCCTGCGGTTATCCCTACACTCTGCGCTCCTTTAAGCCAGTTAGGTTTTATTTCTTTTCGGGAGTTTACCCACCAGGTCTTTTTATTCAACAAGCGGGATATTTCGTAAAGCCTTTTAGTATTGGCGCTGTTTTTGGAGCCGATAATAATCATGAGGTCATTTTTTAACGGCATACTCCTTATTTCTTCCTGCTTGGTCCTGGTCGGCCTGCAGATAGTATTAAAGAATTTTAAATCGGGAACATAGCTCTTCAGGAGACCTACGATTTTTAATACGTTTTGGGAGTTTTGCGTGGACTGCGCAACCACGCAGGCCCGTTTAAGCTTCCTGATTTTAGCTAAAGGGATATGCTTGAGATTGTCTATGACCAGCGTTTTTTCTTTTAGCTGTCCGACTATACCCTGAACCTCATCGTGGTCCTTGTCGCCTATAACGATAATCTTATAGCCTTTTTTATGCATATCCTTAACTATTTTATGTATTTCCTTGACCATAGGGCAGGTGGCATCAATAATATGGTAACCGAGCCGGGAAGCTTTTCTAAGCGCGCCTAGTGAGGCGCCATGCGCCCGAATCAAGAGGATGCCAGAGCTTACTTTTTTTAGCCGGTTGATTTTTTTAATCCCGGATTTTTCTATTCTCCCGGACACATCTTCATTATGCACGATATCCCCGAGCATATAAACGTTCCCGGATGCTTTGGTGATTTTAGAAGCAATCCCCAGGGCCCTTTTGACTCCGAAACAAAAACCCGCGGACTTAGCTATATTTATACGCATAGGTAAATTCCAGTTCAGTGCTGTTCATCTTTATTATTTTACAGTAAAATATCCTTAAATCAACTAAATTACCTCATCCGGCAAAATCAATTGACCTCCAATTTTTCTGGTGTATAATATTTTATCCGTATGATTAAAGAGAATATCCTTGAGGTTAGGAAACGTATTATATCCGCCTGCCTAAGGTCAGGGCGCGAGCCAGCCGCGGTAAGGCTCATTGCGGTAAGTAAGCAGAGAGGCATTGAAGAAATAAAAGCCGTGGCTTTAGCTGGAATAACTGAATTCGGTGAAAACAGGGTTCAGGAAGCTCTTTTAAAATATAGCGAGGTAGCGGTGCGCTGGCATATGGTTGGGCATCTGCAGACGAATAAGGTGGGGGAGGCAGTTAAAATTTTTGATTTGATTCAATCTGTGGATAGCCTGCGCCTGGCACAGGTAATTAATAAGGAAGCGCTAAAAATAAATAAAATTCAAGAGATACTCCTGGAAGTCAAGATTTCTCCTGAAGCGGCAAAATCCGGGTTAAAGCCCGAAGAAACCCCGGGAGTCATAAGCGAGGTTTCTGCTTTTAAGAATATCAAGATAAAGGGCTTAATGGCTATTGCGCCGATTGTAAAAGATCCGCAAGAAGCCCGGGCATATTTCAGGATATTGAGGAATTTGCGGGATCAGATCGACAGCAGGCTGATTCTATCTATGGGCATGACGGATGATTTTGAAGCGGCGATAGAAGAGGGAAGCGATATGATCAGAATCGGGAGGGCTATCTTTGAAAGTTAATCTGCTTAAAAAAATCGGTATTATTGGTTTTGGCAATATGGGTTCGGTAATTGCCCGCAGGCTGGCTGCGCAGAAAGACGAATATGAAGTTTTTGTTTTTGATAAAGAAAAAAGCAAGCTGGCTAACCTTGACGGAATCAAGGCGGCTAAAGATATCCGGGATCTGGCGGTTCAGGTTGAGGTGATTATCCTGGCAGTCAAGCCGCAGGACTTTAACCATATCCTAAAAGATATTAGAGGTTCAACCGAAAATAAATTGATTATTTCTATCGCTGCCGGCATAAGTACGAGCCGTATTGAAAAACTCCTCGGGAAAGTAAGGGTTATCCGTGTAATGCCGAATATCGGGGCAAAGGTGGCTGAATCCGTTACTTGTTTATGTAAAGGCGCTTTAGCTACGGATGACGATTTAGAGTTGGCCCAGGAATTATTCTATTATCTTGGCGCAGTCAGGACCATAGATGAAGCGATGATGAACGCAGCAACGGCGATCTCCGGGAGCGGGCCGGCCTATGTATTTTATTTTATAGAGAACAACACATGGGATCCCGAAAACATTCCCGAACATGCCAGGCACGATATGATGCGCAGGTTGGAGAAGGCAGCGCAGGGTCTGGGTTTTTCTACGGAAGATGCGGCGTTCCTAGCGGCTAACACGACGAATGCCGCGATCAGCTTATTGCATAAAACAAAATTACCGGCTCCGGAATTGAGAAAACAGGTTACTTCCAAAGGCGGTACTACCGAAGCAGCTTTAGAAATTTTAACCCGGGGTGGCTCCTGGGAAGAAGCAGCGCAGGCCGCGCTAAAAAGGGCGCAGGATTTAGCCAGGAGATTATAAATATGCCTAAGATCGGGGTTATTGGCGGAAGCGGGTTATATAAGATAGAAGGGATAAAAAAGGTAAAAGAGGTTTTGGTCAATACGCCTTTTGGCCGGCCTTCTGGAAAGTTTATTCTCGGTGAATTGGAAGGTAAAGAAGTAGTTTTTGTCCCGCGGCACGATATCGGCCATCGCCTACCGCCGAGCCAGATAAACTACCGGGCGAATATCTTCGGGATGAAAAAGCTAGGCGTAGAAAAAATTATCTCGGTAAGCGCCTGCGGTTCCCTGAAAGAAGAACTCAAGCCTTTGGATTTTGTAGTCGTGGACCAGTTTGTGGACCGGACAAATTACGCCCGGGAGATGTCTTTTTTCACCAGGGGAATAGTGGCGCATATTGAATTTTCGCATCCGGTCTGTTCCTGTTTAAGCAAGCTGATCTACGCTACGGGAAAGTCGCTGAATATGCATATCCATCCTAAAGGGACCTATATCAACATGGAGGGCCCGGCATTTTCCACTTTAGCCGAATCCAATCTTTACCGCAGCTGGGGCATGGATGTTATCGGCATGACTAATTTTGCCGAAGCCAAGCTTGCGCGGGAAGCAGAGATGTGTTATGCCACGCTGGCAGCGGTTACGGATTATGACTGTTGGCACCCCGCTCATGAGTCCGTTACCATAGAAATGATCATCGGTAATTTGAATAAGAATATCGAAAACTCCAAGAAAATTTTAAGCTCCGTGATCAAGAATATCCCCGGCGGTTGTTCCTGCGGGTGCCCGGGGTCGCTTAAATACGCGATCGTCACGGATAAGAGGTTTATCCCGGCTAAAACTAAAAAAGACCTCGGGATCATCATCGGAAAATACCTGAAAAAATAATATGGATTACAAATCCACTTTAAACTTACCGCAGACAAAATTTGCCATGAAAGCGGACCTTCCCAGGAGGGAGCCGTTATTTTTGGAAATCTGGCAATCCGGAGATATTTACCGCCTGATCCGCGAAAAAGCAAATGGCTCGGCCAAATACGTCCTGCATGACGGCCCGCCCTATGCTAACGGCGACATCCATCTGGGCCATGTCCTGAATAAAACCTTAAAAGATATCGTGGTCAAGTATAAAACTATGGCCGGATCTGATTCCGCGTATGTGCCGGGCTGGGATTGCCACGGCTTGCCCATCGAGCACCAGCTTTTTAAAGAACTGAAGATCAACAAGAGCCAGATCTCCCGGGTTGAATTTAGAAAAAAAGCCTACGCCTACGCCTTAAAATTTGTGGATAAACAAAAAGAACAATTTAAGCGGCTGGGAGTTTTCGGAGATTGGGAGAATCCGTATTTGACTTTAGCTCCGGATTATGAAGAGAGCATTCTTGGCGTTTTTAATGCCCTGGTTAAATCCGGTTATGTGTACCGGGGCTTAAAACCGGTTAACTGGTGTTTTAGATGCGAGACTGCCCTGGCTGAAGCAGAGGTAGAATATGAAGAACATGCCTCTCCGTCAATCTACGTTAAATTTAAAATTACCGGCAGCCAGGATTTATCCGGTTCTTTTCTGGTTATCTGGACTACGACTCCCTGGACGCTGTTAGCCAACGTGGCCGTGGCCGTGCACCCGGATTTTGTTTACTGCTGCGTGGCTACCGCTAAAGGAAATTTGATTATTGCCAAGGCTTTATTAGAGCGGGCCCTTAGCCAGATGGCTATTCCTGATTTTAAAGTAATCAAGGAATTTAAGGGCAAAGACATAGAAGGGCTTAACTACGAGCATCCTTTTATTAAAAGGACAGGCAAGGTGGTACTGGCCGATTATGTTTCCGGCGAGGAAGGGACAGGCTTGGTGCATACTGCCCCGGGCCACGGTAATGAAGATTATCTTACCGGCATAAAATATAAATTGGATATTATCATGCCGGTGGATAACAAAGGTAATTTTGATTCTTCTGTTGGAGAATTCACGGGGTTAAACTGCCTGGCCGCGAATAAATTAATTCTGGAAAAGTTGGATCAGTTGGGCGCCCTGCTTTTTAATTCTGAGATCCGGCATTCCTATCCGCATTGCTGGCGCTGTAAGCAGCCGATAATTTTCCGGGCAACCAGGCAATGGTTTTTGAATCTTGAACATAAAGGTTTAAGAGATAAGCTTATTGCGATAATCCAGAAGGATGTGCGCTGGATCCCGTCGAGCGGGATGGAGAGGATCCTGGGGATGGTTGAGCTCAGGCCGGACTGGTGTTTATCCCGCCAGCGCTATTGGGGGGTGCCTATACCGGCAGTCGTTTGCAATGACTGCCAGGAGGAATTTTTACATCCGGAATTGATTGATAATTTTATAAAATTCGTGGCCAAAGAAGGCTCGGATTCCTGGTTTATCCGGGATTTAAAAGATTTTATGCCTAAAGGCCTTGTTTGCCCGCATTGCCAGAGCGCTAATTTAGCCAAAGGCACAGATATCCTGGATGTCTGGTTTGATTCCGGGGTCAGCAGCCAGGCAGTATTAAAGAAAAGAAAAGAACTCGGGTTCCCTGCCGCTTTATACCTGGAAGGTTCAGACCAGCACCGGGGATGGTTCCAGTCTTCATTGATCCCGTCTGTCTGCGTAGATAACCAACCGCCGTTTAAGAATGTGCTCACTCACGGTTTTGTCGTTGACGGCGAAGGCAAAAAAATGTCCAAGTCGCTGGGTAATGTTATTTCTCCTTTTGATATTATCAAGGATTACGGAGCGGATATTTTACGGCTCTGGGTAGCTTCTAGCGACTATAATGAAGATATCCGGATCTCTAAAGAGATATTGACGCGCCTCTCCGAGGCCTACCGCAAGATTAGGAATACAGCCAGGTTTATCTTAAGTAATTTATACGATTTTGATCCCGATAAAAATAGAGTCAAAGCTGAAGAACTGACGAAAATTGATAAATGGATTTTGCGGAGGCTTGCGCTTACACGGGGAGAAGTAACCCGGGCCTATGAAGATTTTCAATTCCATAAGGCCTATAAAGAAATTTATGATTTTTGCAACGAGGGGTTATCTATGTATTACCTGGATATGGCCAAGGGCCGGCTCTATACTTATGCCGCTAATTCAACCGAGAGAAGGTCGGCCCAGACAGTTATGTATGATATACTAAATTGCCTGGTCAGGATAATGGCTCCGTTGTTAGTCTTTACCTCCGAAGATATCTGGCACCAAATGCCTAAACAAAAAAAAGATTACGCGGTAAAAAGCGTGCATCTTTTGGCCTGGCCCCGCCAGATAGAAACAGGAGATGCGGAGTTAGAGCAGATTATCGGCTTGATCCCCGAGGTAGCCAAGATGCTGGAAGAAAAACGCAGCCTCGGAGAAATAGGCAGTTCGTTTGATGCGCAAATAAATCTATTGACAAAAGACCAAATCCGTTATAATTTCTTAGAAAGTTTGAAAAGCGAGCTCGCTGAGATATTCAAGGTATCGCTGGTCAGGGTTGAAAAAAGCGAGCCGGAAGGTTTAAAAAGCAAAGCGTTACCGGATGTGGGAATTTCCGTCCGTAAGGCTGAAGGCTTGAAATGCGTGCGCTGCTGGAATTATACTTTAACCACGGGTAAATCCGCAAAACATCCTTTGCTTTGCGCCAAGTGCGAAAAAGCCATTGGGGACCAGGAGGAAAATTGAAAAAGAAGTTTAACAAAAAAGACCTGACTGAATTCAAGAAACTGATCGCCAAGAGAAAAGAAGAAATTAGCGATGAGATAAAACATATATCCGATGACACGCTGAAAAAATCCCAGAAAGACGCCTCGGGAGATATATCGGGTTATACCTACCATATGGCGGATGTGGCGACCGATAACTATGACCGTGAATTTTCTTTAGGCCTGGCTTCTAATGACCGGCAGTCATTATATGAGCTGGACGATGCCTTAAAGAGAATAGAAGACGGGACATTCGGGATATGCGAGGATTGTAAACAACTCATTACCAAGGTCAGGCTCAGGGCAGTGCCACAGGCTCGGCTATGCGTTAAATGCAAGGAGAAAAGGGAGAAAAGGTAAGTAACTCCCGGGTTTATGGCCTCCGTTATCATCGTATTTGTCATCCTTCTGTTAGACCAGCTCAGTAAAGCCCTCATTTCCGGAACCCTGCAGTTTAATCAAACAATCCCTTTAATCGAAGGGGTTTTCGGCCTTACCCTTGTGCATAACCGGGGAGCGGCTTTCGGGTTGTTCAGGAATCAGGTTTATTTATTTATCATCACCTCTATTACGGCCATCGTCTTAATTTATTTAGGACTAAAGGATAACCGGCATAACAAATATTACGTTGTTTCTTTAAGCCTTATTCTGGCGGGTGCGATAGGAAATCTTATTGACCGCCTGCGCCTGGGCTATGTGATTGATTTCTTGAATTTCTACATCTGGCCGGTCTTTAATGTCGCGGACAGTTCCATAACTGTCGGCGCGGTATTATTAGGTTGGGCCATATTGAAGAAAAAGTAAAAATATGCATCCTGTCATCTGTAAAATCGGGCCGTGCACAATTTATTCCTATGGCCTTATGCTGGTTATCGCTTTTATGGTTTGCACCTGGTTGGCCGCCTCCGAGGCAAAAAAAAAGGGAATCCACCCGGATATTATTTTTAACCTGAATTTCGTTATTCTTATTTGCGGGATTATCGGCGCCCGTATTTTTTATATATCTTATAATTGGGATTATTATTTGCATCATCCCCTGGAAATGGTTATGCTGCAAAAAGGGGGGTTGGCCTGGTTCGGAGGGCTGGTTTGCGGGATGGCTTCGGCGATTTTCTATCTGAAGCTTAAGCAGCTTCCCGTATTAAAGATTGCGGACTTATTGGTGCCCTTTGTCGCTTTAGGCCAGGCGATCGGGAGGCTGGGGTGTTTTCTTAACGGCTGCTGTTTCGGCAAAGAGTCCGTCTATGGGCTATATTCACCTGCCCAGGGGGCGATATTAATACCGACGCAGCTATATTCTGCCCTGCTTTTGGTTTTTATATTTATTGCTCTAAAGTTTCTGCAAAAATATCCGCACAAAGACGGCCAGATATTGTTTGCCTATCTCTTGCTATATTCCGTGAAAAGATTTTTTATTGAGTTCTGGCGCGGGGATAGCCCGACTATACTGTTTGGATTAACTTTATTCCAGCTTATCAGCCTGGCTGTTTTCCTGGCCGGGGCAACGGGGCTATTCTTCATTAAAGCAAAAAAAGGTTAGGCCTTATGCGCGAATACGGGCTCAAGGTATCCAAAGAGCAAAAGGGAATGCGCCTGGATTTATTGATCAGCGCTTTCTCTATAGAGAATAAGCTGGGGTTATCCCGCACAGCTATCCAGGATTTGATCTTAAAGAAAAAAATAATCGTCAAGGATCTACCCGGGGTAAAGGCACATTATAAAGTCCGGACGGAAGATAAAATCAAGATTATTGTTGCGGATAAGGTCAAGTCCGGCCTGAAGGCCGAAAAGATCCCCCTAGAGATTATTTATGAAGATAAGGACCTGGCGATTATCAATAAGCCTATCGGCCTGGTCGTGCATCCTGCGCCTGGTAATTACGAACACACATTGGTTAACGCCTTATTGGCCCGCTTTAAGGAGCTTTCGGACATAAACCCGCAAAGGCCGGGTATCGTGCACCGCCTGGATAAAGATACCTCCGGGGTGATGGTTATCGCGAAAAATAATTCCAGCCACTTGGAGCTCAGCCGTCAATTCGCCGTGCACTCTATCCAGCGTAAATATACGGCTATCGTTAAGGGGAGGATGGAATTTGATGAAAATGTCATTGAGGCGCCTATTGCCAGGCATGCGTTTAAAAGAGAGAGTATGGCGGTAAATTTTTCCGCTAATGCCCGCTATGCCAAAACCTATTACCGCACATTAAAGCGGGTTGGCGCCTTGAGCCTATTGCAGTTAGAGCCGTTTACCGGAAGGACCCACCAGCTAAGGGTGCATTTAGCCTTTATCGGGCATCCTATCTTAGGGGATAAAAAATATGGGAAGAGCGATGAGTTTGTCCGCCTGGCGCTTCATGCGCAAACGTTAGGCTTTATTCATCCGGCTACGGGAAAATTCGTAGAATTCCATTCTTCTTTACCGCAGGAATTTCTGGACGTGCTGAATAAAAATAAGACTTGATTTTTGCAAATGTTATTGCTATATTGAAACCAATGTGGGGTCAACTTTTACGCTTAAAAGGAGGAATAATGGAGTTTAAAGCCAAGGGTCTGGTTTTAATTATAATGCTCGTGGTTTCTTTGGCTCTCGCCGCCGTAGGTTTTTCTCTTTTTCAGAAAGAACATGTCAAAAATATCGAGCTCACCAATAAAGTAGCCGAGCTTAGTACTAAACAGAAGATAGCTGAGGCTAAGTTAAACGAAGCCCAGAGGAACCTGGCTGGTTTTGAAACAAAACTTAAAGATGCCTCTGCCCAGGTTACTGTTTTAACCAGCCAGCTGCAGGATGAAAAGACAGCCAAGGAAGAGGCCCTGGCCAGGTTAAGCCAGATGCAGGATGACCTTGAGCAGCAAAAGAAATTAAGGCTGGACCTGGAGAAAAAGCTGAATGCGGCTCAGGACGATATGAGGAATATGAAAGGTGAACTGAAGAAAATTGATTCCGAAAGAGTAAAGTTAGAATCAAAACTTAAAAATCTTGGTTCAGATTCCGACGTGGAACTGGGCAAGATCGTAGTCAGCCCGGATTCAGGCCAGCCCAGCCTTCAGGATGAAAAAGCAGGTGAAGCTGCCCAGCCGCAAGCTGCGGGAGTTTCCGGCACAGCGCAAGCCCTGGAAGGTAAAGTCTTAGTTTTAAATAAAGAATATAACTTTGTAGTAATAAATTTGGGTTCTAAAGACGGCCTGGCCGCCGGGGAATTATTCTCGGTCTACCACGGCAATACTTATCTTGGCGATGTCAAAATAGAAAAAGTGCAGGATGTTATGTCCGCCGCAGGTTTTGTATCAGGGGATGTAAAAAATAAGGTCAAAGAAGGCGATAGGGTTGTCAAGAAGTCTAAATGAAGGGTGAAGTATTCTTACCCGGCGACAAATCCATAGCCCACCGTGCAATAATCTTAAGCGCTCTGGCGCAAGCCAAAACCACTCTTAAAAATATTCCTTTAAACACAGACTGCCTGGCGACAATTAATACTCTTAGGAAGCTGGGGATAAAAATAAAATTAAACCGGGCCTCTGCGCAAGCGGTTGTTTTTGGCCGGGGGCTTAGAGGTTTGCAGGCCCCTAAATCCCCCATATTTATAAAGGAATCAGGGACGACTTTCAGGTTATTACTCGGGATATTAGCCGGCCAGGGCTTTAAAGTAAAACTTTGTGCAGGCGCTTCGCTCTCCCGCCGGCCGATGCTCCGGGCCATCCGGCCGTTGCGTTTAATGGCTGCGCTAATCAGGGCTAAGAAAATAGGCAAAGAGGAATATCCGCCGGTAATCATTCAGGGCGGTGATTTAACCGGCATAACTTATAAGTTGCCGGTTGCCTCGGCGCAAGTAAAAAGCGCTATTCTCTTAGCCGGGCTACTCGCTAAAGGAAAAACCAGAGTAATTGCACCGGTCAGAACAAGAGACCATACCGAGCGCATGCTTAAACTATTTAAGGCGGATTTAAAAGTGCAAGGTAATGCCGTTACTATTAATGGCGCAAAAAGATTAACTTCTCCGGGAACCCTCTCTGTGCCGGGAGACATATCTTCAGCGGCATTTTTTATAGTGGCCGCGAGCATTATCCCGGGTTCAAATATTCGTATTAAAAATGTCAGTCTTAACCCTAGCCGGGCCGGCATTCTTAGAGCTTTAAAAAGAATGGGTGCGGAGATCAAAATACAGGCATCAAAATTAAAGGTTCAAGGCAATGAGCCGGCGGGTGATATTTTGGTCAAGAGCAGCTGCCTGCGGGGAATAAAGATAGGGAGCAAAGAGGTTCCTTCTTTGATTGATGAGCTTCCGGTTTTAATGGTTGCTGCCTGTTTTGCCAGGGGAGAATCTGTTTTTAGCGGGGTGGGCGAATTACGGGTTAAGGAAACCGACCGGATTAAATCCATGCTGGTCAATCTGATCCAGATGGGAGCGAATATAAGGATAAATAAAACAGGTAAAAACGAGAATATTATTATTAAAGGAGTGGAAACTCTTTATGGCGCCAGGGTCAGTAGTTTTGGCGACCATCGCACAGCCATGAGTATGGTTATCGCGGGCCTGGCTGCCTGCGGCAAAACCCGCATTGATGACCTATCTTGTATCAATAAATCCTTTCCGGATTTCCTCGCAACCTTAAATAGCTTAACTTAGTATAACCTTACGCGTCTGCCTTCCTGCTGAAGGCGGTATACCCTCATCCGATAGAGACGGGTGTTGCCTTGTTTGAAGCCAATTCAGTTGCTATAATATACTTAACTTTTTATTTGACATATAGTTTAATCTCTGTTAAAATCCCTCTTAAGTGTTAAAAGCCTGTCTTAAAGAGAGTTGAGGGAGAGTAAAATGGGTAAAATTCTGCAGATATTCCAAAAAGCCGTTAATTATATACTAGATTTAGCCTCTAACGATATAGGTATTGACTTAGGCACAGCCACGACACTTGTTTATGTCAAGGGCGAAGGTGTAGTTCTCTGTGAACCTTCAGTCGTAGCGGTGGAGCGCGGCACCAGCCATGTCCTGGCTGTAGGAGAAGAAGCCAAGCGCATGTTAGGCCGTACCCCGGGGAATATTGTCGCTATCAGGCCGATGCGGGATGGCGTAATTACTAATTTTGAGGTGACTGAAGCGATGCTTAGGCATTTCATCAGGAAAGTCCGGCATCGCCGTTTTCAAATAAGGCCGCGCATTGTCATTGCCATACCTTCCGGGATTACCGAAGTGGAGCGCAGGGCGGTTAAGGAATCAGCAGAGCGGGCAGGCGCAAGAGATGTATTCTTAATTGAAGAACCGGTTGCCGCAGCTATCGGGGTAGGCCTGCCTATCCAGGAACCTGTAGGCAATATGATTATAGATGTCGGCGGCGGCACCACTGAAATCGCGGTGATTTCGCTGGCGGGGATCGTTTTTTCCAAATCTATCCGTATCGGCGGAGACGAGATGAATGATGCTATCGTTGAATATCTTAAAAAAACTTATAATTTAATGGTCGGAGAACGCACTTCCGAAGATATAAAAATAAAGATCGGTTCAGCTTACCCTTTAGAGGAAGAGATGAGCTTGGAGGTCAAGGGCAGGGATTTGATTGCCGGTTTACCCAAGACCGTCACCGTAACTTCAGAAGAAATCAGAGAGTCCTTACAGGAACCCCTGCGGGCGATCCTGGAAGTAGCCAAGATTTCTCTTGAGCGTACGCCTCCCGAGTTAGCCGCGGATCTGATTGAACACGGTATTGTGATGGCCGGCGGCGGATCATTGCTCAAGGGATTAGATAAGCTTATTTCGGAAGAAACGGGGTTACCTGTACATATCGCTGATGATCCGGTTACGGCGGTAGCCAACGGCACAGGCAAAGTGCTTAATGAAATTAAATATCTGAAAAAAGTTACCGTTTCCATAAAACCCGAATTAAATGCCTGACGTCTTGGTAATAAGAATGAAATGTGTTTAACCTTAAAGACAAAAAGTTAATTCCTTTCCTAGTTGTTGCTCTGCTTATCTTCCTGTCTATTTCCATAATAATCTTAAGGATTCCGGTATTGGCTGTTTCCCGCCCGCCGTTTAGCCTGGTTGCTTTTTTACAGCGTGAACTCGGCGGAATAGTTTTTTATCACCATAATCTCGTTACAAACGCAAGGCTGAAAAAAGAGAATGAGCTTTTACGGTATAAACTTAACGCTTGGAATGAAACCTATCTGGAAAATACACGCCTTAAAGAAAACCTTTCTTTTAAGCAAAAGTCCGCATTCAGAGTTATTGCCGCCAGGGTAATTATCCGGCCCGCGGATAATTGGTCGTCAGGCCTGGTTATCGATAAAGGAAGTTCCCAAGGGATACAGAAAGGCCTGGCAGTAGCCACATGCTTAGGACTAGCCGGCCGGATAGTTGAAGCTACCGATTCAACGGCTAAAGTAATGCTGTTGAATGATCCGAACCTGGGAGTTTCCAGTTTAGTCCAGCGCTCGCGCCAGGAAGGCCTGGTCTGCGGGACACTGGGGGCTAATCTGATGATGAAATATTTACCTGAAGACGCGGATATAAAACTAGGGGATACCATAATCAGCTCCGGATTGAATGCTACTTACCCTAAGGGTTTGCTTATCGGAAAAGTAGTGGATATCGGCAAGGATTTTTCCGGCTTAAGCCGGTTCGCCGTCATTAAACCGGCAGTTGACCTCTCCAATATCGAAGAAGTCCTGGTTATTGTTCCATGAAGCTTTCAACTTTAGCGGTTATCGCCTTAGCCCTGGGGTTATTCCAATTAACCTTCCTGCATTATTTTAAGGTTTTTGGGGTTCAACCCGATCTTTTCCTGATCAGCGCTATCCTGGCCAGTTTTTTTCTGCCAGCGCGCCGGGCAATTATCTTCAGCCTGGCGCTAGGCGTATTTAAAGATGCCTTTATTCTGTCCGCGTTCGGCCTGGATATATTATTATTTTCACTTTGGAGTTTTTTAATCGTAAAAATAACCCGCAAGGTATCCCTGGAGGATAACCTGAGCCGCACGCTCCTGGTTTTTATAATTGCGTTGCTGCATAATGCTATTCATGGGCTGGTGCTGGTTTACTCCGGAAGCTTTATTCCACCGGGCATATTCTTGCGCACGGTTTTCTGGGGAGGGTTGTATACGGCATTAGTCTTACCATTAATGCTAAGAATAATTAAAGTCAGGATATTATGAGAATTAGGGTTGTTACTTGGCTGGTAACCGGTATGTTTTTGCTGCTTATTTTTGGCTTACTTAACCTGGAAGTTATCCACGGCAGAGCCTATCGTGACCTGGGCAATAAAAATTGCGTCAGGTTAATCGGCCAGGACGGCAGCCGGGGCAGGATAATTGACCGCCAAGGCGGGGTTATTGCCGCTAGCAAACTTTCTTATGATTTTATGATTTTGCCCCAGGACCAGCCCCAGGAGGAAAAGATAATCTCCAGCGCCTCGCGCATACTCCATAAGAGCGTAAAAGATCTAAAAAATGCCTTTAAAAATAATTATATTTCTTCATCCTTGCCGGTAATGCTCGCCAGGAGTATCAGCATAAAAGAAGCTATCGCCTTAGATGAGCTTAAGGTAGACCTGCCGGCAATCATAGTGCAGCCTAATCCGGTGAGGCACTATCCGTACGCAAAACTTGCCTGCCATATTTTGGGCTATGTCGGTGAAATTGACCGCTGGCGCCTGACTAAGCTTGAGGATTACGGTTATAAAACTAAAGACATCGTTGGTTTTGGCGGGGTAGAAGAGAAGTATGATTATTACCTGCGTCAGGAAGAGGGAGGGACTTCTTTTGAAGTAGACCACCGGGGGAAATTTATCCGTACTTTGGGGTTCAGGCCTCCGCTTAACGGTAAAGATATCCAGCTTACCCTGGACATTAAGATCCAGAAGATAGCCGAGGATTATCTCTCCGGGCGAAAAGGAAGCGTAGTTATTATGGACCCGTATACGGGAGAGATTTTTGCCATGGCTAGTGCTCCCGGGTTTAGCCCTTCGGTGTTCGCGGAAAAAAATAACTCCGCAATCTCCGGGCTTTTTAATAATTCAAACTCTCCTTTAATGAACCGGGCAATCAGCGGCGCCTACCCTCCGGGTTCGGTATTTAAACTTGTGGTGGCGGCCGCGGCTTTAGAAAACAAGAAAATTAACCTGAACACGTCTTTTCTTTGCCAGGGCGCTACGCTTGTGGGCAGGCGGCAATTTAAGTGTTGGAGCACTCACGGGCAGCAAAATTTACTGGAAGCCATTACGCACTCCTGCGATGTTTTTTTCTATAAGACCGGATTGCTGGTAGGGCCGCAAGTCCTGCATGACTATGCGCTTAAATTCGGTTTTTCCAGGACAACTTCTTTTGAACTGCCCTATGAGGTCCCGGGGTTTATCCCTTCGCCGCTCTGGAGGAAGATCAATAAATTTAAGAACTGGTTTGACGGCGATACGGCTAATTTAAGCATAGGCCAGGGGGAAGTGCTGGCTACTCCTCTGCAGATCGCGCGGATGACGGCGGTTTTCGCAAATGACGGGTTTTTAGTCAGGCCTTATATTGTCAAAACCATAGACGGCCGCGATATATCGGCTTACCAGAGAAAATTGGAAAAGCTGAATTTAAAAAAGGCGACTGTTGAACATATTAGAGAAGGGCTGGAAAAGGTAGTTAATGCCCCGACAGGCACAGCCAGCGTATTATCCGGTTTAGCGGTGAATATCGCCGGAAAGACTGGCACTGCCCAGGCGCCGCCCGGGCAATCCCACGGTTGGTTCGCCGGCTTCTTCCCGCTGAAAAATCCGAAATTCGTGATTTGCGTTTTCTTGGAACGCGGCAGCTCAGGGCATGTAGCGTGCGTAGTAACTAAACAGATCATCCAGGAGATGCTTAACCAGGGGCTCATATAGCATGAGAAATTCTTTTTTTATCATACTGATCATAGCGCTTTTAATCTGCTCGCTGGGCGTATTGTCCATCTATAGCAGTACCTACCAGAAGGAGGGCAAGCCCTGGCAGACTGTTTTCCAGCGCCAAATACTCTGGATAATTTTTGGCCTGCTGCTTTTTTCCATTGTTTCTAATATGAGTTACCGCCGTTTCTGGGACTGGACCTATTTTTTATATATCGCCGCCCTGTTTTTCTTATTACTGGTTTTTCTCCTCGGGACAGTCCGCCTCGGCGCTCAGCGTTGGCTAAGGCTAGGCTGGTTTAATTTCCAACCCTCGGAATTGGCTAAGTTAGCGATGGCCATATTCCTGGCCCGCTATTTTAGCCGTAAGTCCAGCGATGATATTGATTTATCCTGTTCTAAATTCGGAATATTCAGCGCAGTAATTTTACCCTTCTTTTTTACCGCGCTCCCTCTGAGCCTGATTATTGAACAGCCGGATTTAGGCAGCGGAGTACTCCTTTTACTTTTATTTATCTCGATGCTCTATCTGACCCGGGTAAGGTTAAAGTACATCATTACCTTAGTGGCAGGTATCATTCTGCCGCTCCCCTTTATGTGGCATTTTTTACGCGACTACCAGAAAGACAGGCTGTTGGTTTTTTTAAATCCGAATATTGACCCGTTGGGGGCCGGCTATACGGTAATCCAATCCAAAATAGCTATTGGTTCAGGCGGATTATTCGGAAAAGGCTGGCTGGCCGGTACGCAGAGCCAGCTGCATTTTCTTCCTGAAGCGCATACCGATTTTATTTTCGCTACTTTTTGCGAAGAGTGGGGTTTTTTAGGCGGGGCCGTGTTATTATTTTTATATTTTCTTTTAATCCGCCAGGGGTTTTTAATCGCGCAACGGACCCAGGATTCCTTCGGGAAGTTATTAGCCTTCGGTATAACCTTGATGCTATCCATTCAGATAGCGATTAATATAGCGATGAACCTGGGGCTGGCTCCGGTAGTGGGGATACCGCTGCCTTTAATGAGCTATGGAGGCTCGTCTATATTTATTACTTTTATCGCGCTAGGCATTTTGGCTAATATTGACAAGACCAGGGCGGTATTTTAAATATGTATGAAGATTTGTTATTAAAGGTCAACAAGCCCAGCCAATACATGGGCCAGGAGATTAACAGCGTAAAAAAAGATTTTACAGCCGCCAATATCAGGTTTGCAATTGCTTTTGCGGATTTGTACGAAGTGGGAATGAGTAACCTGGGCCTGCGGATTATTTACGGGCTGTTGAACAATATTCCGGATGTAGTTTGCGAAAGGTTTTTTTCTCCCCAGCAGGATATGGAGGATGCGTTACGCCGGGAAAACCGCCAGATCCTTTCTCTGGATTCGCGCCGAAAGCTCAATGAATTTGATTTGGCGGGTTTTTCTTTGGGTTCAGAACTAGATTATACCAATGTCCTGAATATCCTGGAGCTTGGGAATATCCCCTTAAAGTCGGCTGAGCGCGATTACCGCCAGCCTCTGGTAATCGGCGGAGGCCCCTGCACGCTTAATCCCGAACCCCTGCACGCCTTCTTTGATCTTTTCTTTATCGGAGAGGCGGAGGAAGCGGCCTTAGAGATAATTGACCTTTACCGTAAACATAAAGATGAATATAAGGCAGGCAAGCTCAGTAAAGAAGAATTATTACTTAAGTTTACGCAGATTGAAGGGGTTTATGTCCCTTCACTTTATGAGATTTCCTATGACAGCCAGGGCAAGATCGAGAAATTTCAGCCAAAATTCAGTTCTGTCCCGGCTAAAGTTAAAAAACGTTTCGTAAAAGACCTGAACTCAGCTTATTACCCTAAAGATTGGCTCCTGCCGTATGTTCAGATAATCCATGACCGCCTTTCTTTAGAGATTATGCGCGGCTGCCCTAACCGCTGCCGTTTTTGCCAGGCGCGGCAGCAATATTTTCCGCTTAGGCTCAGGGGAACCGAGAACGTCTTGGCCCTGGCTGAAGAGCTTTACCACAACACAGGCTACGAAGAAATCTCCTTAGGCGGGCTTTCAGTGAGTGACCACCCCCAAATAGAAAAAATACTCAAAGGGCTTATGGGTTTATTTGATACCAAAGCAGTGAGCCTGTCTCTGCCTTCGGTCAAAGCCAAGTCATTAGTGGGCGATGCCTCTTCTTTGATTGCCAAAGTCAAAAAAACCGGGCTTACCTTTGCCCCTGAGGCAGGAAGCGAGAGGTTGCGCGATATGTTAGCCAAGGATTTTAACAGCGCAGAATTTTTTAAGTCGCTTGAACAAGCGTATTCAGCCGGCTATCAGCATGTAAAACTTTATTTTATGATCGGCCTGCCGAGCGAGAAAGAGGATGACTTGGATGCGCTTATTGATTTTTCCCGGCGGGTTTCGGAATTAAGAAAAACTACCGGTAAACCTGCAGCGTCGGTAAATGTCAGCATTAATACCTTGATCCCTAAGCCGCATACCGCATTACAGTGGTTTGCGATGCCGGATTTAGAGGAGATAAAGAGCAAGCAGGAGTATCTCAGGGAGAAGGCCAAAAAATACCGGCGGCTTAATTTAAGTTTCCATAACCGCGCGATGAGTATCTTGGAGGGAGTTCTCTCGCGGGGAGACAGGAGATTGTCCGAAGTTATTTACTCCGTTTTTAAAAGCGGGGCGAAGTTTGATGCCTGGAGCAATTATTTTAATTTTGATAAATGGCTTGCTGCTTTCAATAGCTTGAAAATAGAGCCGCGGTTTTATATGAGCCAAAAAGATACGGGGGATATCCTCCCTTGGGATTTTATTGATACGGGAGTGGCTAAAGGCGCGTTAATTGCCGAATTTGATAAAACCATTGCCATAAAATAAACTCAGCGGTATAATTTAAGCGGCCTGACAAGGAGAAATAATGCCGGGAAACAACAAAATTTTATTCATCTGCGATGACAATGAGTTATCCAGGTATTTAATCGAAAAATTAATGGTTGAAGGGGGCTATTTTGTAGCTATTGAGCCGACTGTCCAAAAGGGGCTGGCTGCCTTTAAAGATAATGGATTTGATATAGTTATTACCAGAGCGCACCTGCCGGATTCCAACCCCCTGGAATTGATCCGGGAGCTTAAAGCTGCTGACCCGGACTGCGTGATTATTGCGCTGCTGAATGAGTATAAGCAGGAGGTGCTGGAATACCTGTTTAGCCTGGGGGTTTATGATGTTATCTCCAAACCCATCAACCTTGAAAAATTATTTTTCCTGGTTAAAAAAGGCATAGATATGCATACGCTCATGTCAGCTAACCGCAGGCTTAGCCAGGGGCTGAAAGAGAGTAATTTCGCGCTGGAAAAACAGAATACCCTGTTAGCCAAAAGAATAGAGGACTCTACCAAGAACCTCACCCGGCTTTACGAAGATTTGCGTTCTACTTATATGCGCACGATCAAAGTTTTAGCCCAGGCAATTGACGCGCGGGACCATTATACCCACAGCCACTCTGAGAATGTGGCTAAGTTCGCCGTGATTATCGCTTCAGAAATGGGGCTTTCGGCTAAAGAGGTTGAGACCATCCGCCAGGCCTGCGAACTGCATGATTTGGGTAAGATAGGCGTGGAGGACTGTATATTAGGTAAGACATCAGCTTTGACGGATGAGGAGTGGAAGCAGATCCGCCGGCATCCGCAAATCGCCGTCCAGATCTTAGAGCCCCTAACTTTCTTAAATGAGGTAATTGAGCTAGTCAGGCAGCACCATGAGCATTATAACGGCACAGGCTATCCCGTAGGCGGCAAAGGAGAAGATATCCCCATAGGCGCGCGGATTATTCATCTTGCCGATGCTTATGAGGCGATGCGTTCGGCGCGTTCTTACCGGAAAATTCCCCTGACCAAAGAAGCGGCTATAGAGGAAATTAAAAAACATAGCGGGACACAGTTTGATCCTAAGGTTGTAGAGGCTTTTTTAAGAGTGGCAGATAGGCTATAAGGAGGTACGCCATGTTTAATTTCAAGAAGCTGCATATTCTTTGCGTAATTTTTCTTCTCTTTTTCTTTATCTCTCCCTGTAGCGTCCTGGCTGAAGATACCCTGACCATCACCACCTACTATCCTTCGCCTTACGGAGTATACCGGGAAATGCGCGCTAAGCGTATAGCCATAGGGGATAACTACATTGATAACGCTGACTATACCTGGGAAGAATCAGACGGAGACGGAGGAGAGATTGACTACCTGGCGGATCTGGTAGTTGAAGGTAATGTCGGGATAGGGACGACAGCGATAACTGACTCCAGAGCTTTATTACATTTGGCAAATAGCAAGAGAATCAGTTTTCAGGGAAATACTGGAGTTGCAAACAGTAGATTTTGGAGGATTGGTAATGATGATATGACAGCTTGGGGAAATTTTGATGTTGCTGTGGGGGATAATAATAGCGCGGCTCCATCAGCCTCAAACCAGGTGGTAATGACCCTAACAAAAGAGCGCTACGTCGGTATCGGGACCACAGCGCCAGTGAGTAAATTTGTCGTTCAATCTGCTGGTTCTCCTTATAATGCCGGAGTATTTCTTGGCGGGACTACGGCTTTTAGTATTTTGCCATACAATGGGCTTGTTTTTTTGTCAGCCGGTACGTATTACGAAAATGGCACATGGCAATACCGTCAGGCTTCAGGTTCGAGTTTATTTGTGATTGGCGAAACAGATGGCGCGCACTGGTATTCTGGGACAGGTGCTTCGTATAGTAATGTTGCGTCTAATGTATCCCTTTGGAATGCCTCAGGTACCTGGATCGGTTCATCCAGCCGTAAATTAAAAGAAAATTTTATCCAGCTTGACCCGGATGACCTGTTGAATAAAATTAATCAGCTGGACATTACCCGCTGGAATTTCAAGTCCGAAGGAAAATCAATTACTCATATTGGGCCGGTGGCGGAAGACTTTTACCGCATATTTGAAACGGGAGATGCGGAGAATCATCTGGCGACCTTAGATACTGCCGGAGTTTCGCTGGCAGGGGTAAAGGCCTTATACGCTAAGGTAAAGAGCCAGCAGAATAAAATCGAGAGCCTGGAATCCTCTATACAGCAGCTTAAGGAACGCGTAGATCTGTTGGAAAAAGAGCCAAGAAGCCCGGTAGAGGAATAGAGAAAGAGATAAGAGGGGACCCTTTTATTAACCTTAATAAATATATGTAGTTTTGTTCTGATAAAAATAATAAAAAATACTTGACAAAACACTAAATTGTTGTAAACTTAGTATTCCCTCTAATTAAGGGGTCTATGAAAAAGACAAATAGAGGTTTTGATAAATTCAGGTAGTTAGTTAACCGACGAGATGGGCGTCGTGGCAGTGTAAATTTTGACGCTCCGACTTCGTGTCGGAGCGTATTTTTTTTATCTGCTCTTTTGATAATTGAATAGCCAAGCGAGGCCAGAATAATCCTCAAGCGGGGGTTATTCGGGTCAATTTTTATGAGGTAAGATTAAATAAATCACTAGAGCCATCATATATAATTCTTTGAAATTTATTTCGGAGAGTTTGATCCTGGCTCAGAGTGAACGCTGGCGGCGTAGATTAGGCATGCAAGTCGAGCGATACTTTTGTTTGAAGCATTGAAGCCGCAAGGCAGATGTGCGGATGATAGGAGATATAGCGGCAGACTGGTGAGGAACACGTGAGTAATTTACCC